>CAYGSU010000036.1:0-40537 GCA_964352715.1 uncultured Flavobacteriaceae bacterium
TCGAAGACGATGACGTTGCGCAGAACCTCGCCCTTTTTCACTTCGGCGATGGCCTCGTTGATTTTTTCCAGCGGGTAAGTGTTCGATACCAGCTCATCCAGCTTCAGGCGGCCCTGCTTGTACAGGGTGGCCAAAGCCGGAATATCCTGCTGCACATGGGTTGAGCCCATCAGGCTGCCCCGTACCGACTGGCCGTAAGCCGCGACGTTGAGGGGTTCGATGTCGATCGTTTCGCCGACCGCAGGCATACCGACATAGACAACCGATCCGCCGGGTGCGAGAAACGACAGCGACTGGTCATAGGCTCTGATTGCGCCGACCGTCACGAAAACATAGTCCGCGCCGCGCCCGTCGGTCGCGGCCAGTACCTGTTCCCTGGCGTCGTTGGCGGAAGGGTCTATCGCATGGGTCGCGCCGAATGCCATTGCCGCCTTGCGTTTTGTTTCGTTGATATCCATCGCGATGATGGTTCGCGCGCCACTGAGATGCGCACCCTGGATTGAATTCAGACCAACACCGCCCGTGCCTATAACCGCCACAGTGCATCGGGCGGGTATTTTTGCGGTGTTCGTCACAGCACCGAGGCCGGTGATAACGCCGCATCCCAGAAGCGAGGCTGATTCACGCGGGATGTCGGAAGGAATCTTTGCCACCTGCGACCGGTCGACCAGCACATACTCAGCGAAAGCACCGGTCCGCATGCTCTGATCGACGCGCGTGCCGTCCGGCAAGGTCAGTGGGCTGTTGCTGTCGCGTGGAAAGTCGTGTTCGCAGATTGTCCGGTTACCCCGGGCGCAGTGATAGCAATGGCCGCAGGCGCGGATCAGCGTGATAACCACGAAGTCGCCTTGTTGCAGATCCTCGACACCGGGGCCAACGCTTTCGACCGTGCCGGCTGCTTCATGACCATAGACGGCGGGAAGGGGTCCGCCCCACGCGCCCTCGGCATAATGGATGTCGGAATGACAGATCGCCACAGCCGAAATCTTGACCCTGATTTCATTCATCTGCGGATCGGCGATCTCGATATCTTCGATCGTCAGCGGTTCGCCGAAGGCGCGGCATACGGCTGCTTTCATTTCGATGGTCTCCCGCGATGAATGCCGATGATTGTCACTGGTTGGCCACACTATGGGCAAAGCCAAAGACGAAGAAAACAGCTTTCGGGTGGTCCAGAAAAAATTTGATGACGATGCCTGTACCGTTCTTCAATGGTTCGGATCTACGCAAGCAAGGCTTCGATAAAAAATGTTTTTCTTAACCAGACAAGCCTCATACGGTGCGATCGTAATGCGTTGAAACAGTCGATTGCCGAAAAGGACCCCTGGCCATGACATCTGAAAAAATCGAGGCGCTGGTTGTCGGTGGCGGTCAGGCGGGCCTTGCGATGAGCGAGCATCTTGGCAAAAGCGGGGTGCCTCACCTTGTGCTGGAGCGACACCGTATAGCGGAACGCTGGCGGTCGGAACGGTGGGACTCGCTGGTCGCAAACGGGCCGGCCTGGCACGACAGGTTTCCCGGTATGGAGTTCCCCGATATCGATCCCGATGGCTTTCCGGGAAAGGAAGAGGTCGCAGACTATTTCGAAGCCTATGCAGAAATGATAAACGCGCCGATCCGTTGCGGTGTCGAGGTCAAGGAAGTTCGTCGGAATGTCGGACGGCCCGGCTTCCACGTCGAAACATCGCAGGGGACAATCGAAACCAACAATGTGATAGCAGCAACCGGACCTTTTCAGCATCCGGTCTATCCGCCACTGGTGCCGAAGGAATTCGGTATCCTGCAGATGCATTCCAGTTCCTACCGCAACCCCGGCCAGTTGCCGGACGGCGCGGTTTTGGTGGTCGGGGCGGGATCGTCAGGCTCTCAGATCGCTGACGAACTGATGCAGTCTGGACGGCAAGTCTTTCTGTCTGTCGGGTCGCATGATCGTCCGCCGCGCAGCTACCGCAATCGGGATTTCTGCTGGTGGCTGGGGGTTCTGGGCAAATGGGATGCCGCCGCCATGGAGCCGGGCAGGGAGCATGTGACGATTGCGGTCAGCGGGGCGCATGGCGGCAAAACGGTCGATTTCCGGAGGTTTGCCGAACAGGGCATGACCCTAGTCGGTCTGACGAAATCCTACCGGGACGGCGTCATGCATTTCGCGCCGGATCTCGCCGCCAATATTGCGCAGGGGGATGCGAACTATCTTTCGATCCTCGATGAAGCCGATGCCTATGTGGCCCGCAACGGGCTGGACCTGCCGGAAGAGCCCGAAGCCCGGGTGATCGCGCCGGACCCGGACTGCGTGAAAAACCCGGTTCTGGATCTTGATCTGGCAAAAGCCGGCGTCACCTCGATCATCTGGGCGACCGGCTTTACGGTCGATTACGGCTGGCTGAAGGTCGACACGTTCGATGAGAAGGGAAAGCCGAAGCATCAGCGCGGCGTTTCTTTCGAACCCGGGGTCTATTTTCTCGGTCTGCCCTGGCAGTCGCGCCGGGGGTCTTCTTTCATCTGGGGCGTCTGGCATGACGCCAAGCATGTCGCCGATCATATCGCGACACAGCAGAAATACCGGCAGTATCGCGGGCCGGGCGAGCGGAACGGGTGATTGCTGATTGATAGAAAGCTGAACCGTCGAGAAAGGTTAGTGAGACGGACTGCGCATAGTCCGAAACAACCGGAGAAGCACCTGTTTTTTTGCGCATAATGCCGTCGAAGATGGGCTTCGGACCTCGCGCCCGTAAGCCTTGAACGTTGCGCCGGCACTGGTAACATGGTCATAGTGTGTCGTTCAAAATCGGGCCTACTGGAAAGGAAGACGATGAAACGCAACGTTCTGGTGATTGCCATGGCGGCGTTTGTTGTCGCCGCCTGCAATCAGACGGCATCGCAGAATGCCGATCCGCCCGCCGCTTCGACCGAAACCGCAGCCGCAACCGAACCGGAAGCCGCAGGCACCGGGGCGCAGATCGCATCGGCCACGACCGGTGAAAAGATCAATCTCGTGTTTCTCGACCTGACCGGTTTTGACGACGATCTTTCGACCAGCCTCGCTTCAAAGCCGGAAGAAGTCGTGGTTGAATTTCCCGGAAGAACGACGCTGAACGAGTTGCCGGAACGGCTTGATCCATGGTTTTCGAAGGTCAAGGAAAGCGGCGGTCAGGTCAGCGCCTTTCCGGCTGTTGATCAGGGCGAAGAACGCTCGCGCGGCATTGTGGGCATTCTGATTGATGTCGCCACCAAGGCGCATGAAGCCTATGCCTACAAGGAAAAGCTGGAACCGGCCAAGGATTACGATGTGCAGCTTGAATATAACGAGGATACGGGACGCGTGCTGCGAGCCCGGTTTCTGCATAAGTGATCATACAATCGCTGATAACCGGCGGTCGGCAACGCCTTTGTAACGGTATCGTCGGAATATCGCTGGCCGTTGCCGGCGCGATGATGCCGCTTGCCGCTCATGCAGAAGGGACAGGTCTGGTTCGCGAGGAACCTGAAACCTACCGGTCTTTCCCGGCCGTGCCGGCCTTCCGGAATTTTCTGCCAAAACGGGTCGATCTTTCACGGTACTTTCCGCCGGCGGCCCATCAGGGCAATCAGGGCTCCTGCGTCGGTTTCGCCGTCAGCTACGGATTGCGGAGTTTCTACGAAAACCGCCGGCGCATTCTTGCCGGACTGCCGCCGCAGAAATTCAGCCCGTCCTTCGTGTACAACAGCGTTTTGTCGAGGCCGGACGACTGCGGCAGCGGCGCAACGGTGTCTTCCGGTCTTCGGTTCCTGAAGGCCAACGGAACCGTTCCTTACGAAAACTTCCCGTATGCGCCGGATGCCTGTGAACAACCGTCGGAAACACCGCTATTCGATCTCGCGTCCGAATACCGCATTTCCGAATGGCGGCGGGTGCCGACAAAAAGCGCCGACCAATTGAAAGGTCGTCTGTATTACGGCGACCCGGTCGTGGTCGGCATGACCATGACCTCGGCACTGAATGAACTTGGGCGCGGCGATATCTATTCGGTCATTGTCGACCAGAACCAGCCGTTCGAAGGTCATGCGGTGGTGCTCGCCGGTTATGACGAGGAACGCCAGGCGTTCAAGTTTTTCAACTCCTGGGGCACAGACTGGGCTGCCGATGGATTCGGCTGGATCAGCTATGAAGCGCTGATGGGTAACATCGATTCCGCCTTTGTGATCGAAGTGCCGGAAAGCGAGGTTCCCGTCGCCGAGGAAGCTGAACCCGAAACCGTGGCTGCCGTGGACCCGGACCCTGTCGTCGAACCGGAAGCCGAACCCGAAGCTGTTGTCGAACCGGAGCCGGTGCCTGAACCCGACTCTGTTGTGGGCCTTTCAACGGCGGTCAGGGACACCATCGGCAATTTTGAATGTTTTGGCCTTACGCGCCGTCTGAAGGACGGAAAGTTCGATGGCCTTTCGGGGTATGTCTCGAAGCAGGAAGACCTTGATGCTCTGCAGACGTTGATATCCAGCCACCCTGACGGGAAAGAGGCTACTCTGGACATTGACGTCCGTCCGTGGCCGCAATGCGAGGCGCTGTCGACCTTTTCGAGCCCGCTCGCGGCTGCTCAGGGGCTGGATGTGCGCATTCTGTCTGACAAGCTGGAAGCGCAATCGACCTTCCAGAATGAAGATGAACTGGTGATCGAGGTAACGGCGCCTGAATTCGACTCGTACCTCTATGTCACCTATTTGCCGGCCAGCGGCGATGCCGTGCATTTTGTGAAAGGCGGTGGCGATATGCCGGTAAAGGCGAATTCGGTCGTCCGCTTCGGGCTGGATCCAAAAAAGCCCCGGTTCTACGTTCAGCCGCCTTTCGGTAACGAAATGATCGTCGCCATTGCCAGCCGGCAACCGTTGTTCGAGGAAGATTTCGATATTGTCGAGGAGGAGAGATCCTATCTCACCCGGTTCCGGAAAGGCATCCTGACAAGCAGCGGCAAGCGGATCGTTGGGAATGTGGCGGGAAAAGCAGTATACTTGAAGACTGTCGAATAGCGATTTCATAGGACAAGGTCGAACCATGAAAAAACTGTCACGACGAATTGCCCTGTTCGGATCCTGTCTGGCGCTGTCGCTGGCGGCCGGATCCGTTTCGGCACAGGACACGTCAGATCCGCTGGATGAACCGAGCACTACACGCAGCATCATCAACCAGTTGCAGTTCAAGGGCGATGCGCCGGAGGCATCCAGCACAAGCCGTTCGCTGGTAATCACGCGCGGCGCGAAAGTGGTGCTGCCGGAAGAAGACAGCAGCGGCGATACAGAGGCGACACAGGCCACTGAAACCGATACCGGCACCGAAGCCGTTGCGATTGAAACCGAACCGTCGGCCGACGCGGCTGACGAGGTGGCGACAGTGGTTCCGTCCATCAATCTGCGAATCCAGTTCGAACTGAATTCCTTCAACCTTACGGATGACGCGCGGCGCAAGCTGGAACTGCTGGGCGAAGCGATCAGCAGCGAGGAATTATCGTCTTACCGGTTCCTGATCGCCGGTCACACGGATGCGTCCGGTTCAGCTTCCTATAACCAGAGCCTGTCGGAACGGCGGGCAGAAGCGGTGAAATACTATCTCGCGGCCCGCTTCCCGACCTCGGGCAACAGACTGGTTTCGCAGGGTTTCGGGGAACAGGCGCTGTTCGACACGGACGCGCCGAATGCGGCGGTCAATCGCCGCGTCCAGATTATCAATCTCGGCACCAATAACTGATCGCGGCCACGGCGGGAGAAGACTGATGATGCGTTCGGCCGTCGCCATGATCCTGCTTCTGCTTGCTGCCGCCTGTCAGCAGACCGCCGCCGACAAGTCTTCGCCAACAGCTAACGCGGCGACAGCGGAAAACAGCGCATCTGAAACAGCCGATACAACAGATCAGACTGAACCGGAAACCGCTACGGTATCCGACGAAGCCATTGTCGAAGATATCGCGAAGACACAGCAGGCAAGCGTGGATGTCGAACCGCTGGTCTATGAAGAAAGCTTCACCTTCGACTGGGACATGTCGCAGAAGCTGCGGCAGGCAGACGGCAAGGAAGTTGTGTTGCTGACGCCGGAAGGCGTAACGCTATCCGACATTCCCGAACAGCTTGACCGCTGGCTTTCGCGGGTGAAGGAAAACGGCGGCTACGTGAAGGCCGCTCCGGTATCGAAAGATACAGAAAAGCGGTCGCGTGCCATTATCGGAGCCCTGATCGACGTTTTCCTGTATTTGCTGGGTATCCTGAAGGAGGAAGTCACGTTTTCACCGGCGGATGACTACAACGCCATCCTGTATTTCGAAAAGGATACCGGTGTGGTTCAGCAGATCGTTTTCTACCCGAAATACTGATCCGGTCGGCCAGGGCTACTTTCGTTCCCAGGTGCCGTCCGTCTGCTGAACGAATTCGCCGGGCGCACTTTCCTCAACGAACTTCTTGCCGGCGACAACTTCAACCAGCTCGATCTTCGTATCGTGGCGGTCGGCGATCTGCTGGTAGCGCGCGCGCCGGTCTTCGTTTGCGGAAAGAACCAGATCCTGAATGTCTGCAGGCGTTTCCTCCTGCACCAGTCCGAGATATCCATCCAGCCGTTCACCGATCCAGCCGGCGCGCTTTGCGAGCGGAATGGCGGGTGTGACGGAAATATCCTGTACATCGTCCTGCACTTTCAACAGGACTTCCTGTTTGATGTTCACATCGATCTTCAGATAGATCGGCTCGCTCGGCGCTTCGATCTTGACCGTTGGGGAACAGCCGGCAGAAGCCAGAAAACTGATGCATATGGCGGCCAGATACAGGCGGCGCAACGCAAGTTGGATGTTACTGACCATAGCCAAGCATTCTTTCCTTTATCTGCGTCGGCACCTGGTATGCACCGATACTGTCCTTGAACAATGCCGCCAACCGGCCGTTTACCGACACTTCAAGGTCAAGCGGATGCCCATCATGCAGGTCAGGGTTCTTGCCAACAAGATGCAACGTGATCTTAGCCTCTTCTGTCGCCGTGCCGGAAACGGAAACTTCCACCTTGTCATACTGGAAATTCGATAAAGCCTGCGCCAGCAGCGAAGAAGCCGCGTCGGCGCCAAAATCTCCGCCTTTGTAGCGAAGCATTCCGGTTCCTTCGGACGCCAGAATACCGTCTATATTCCCCGGTTGGCCGTCGTCGAAGGAAACGATCAGGCCGCCGCCGACCGTGCCTTCCGCCGCGATGTCTTCACCGAGTTGCAGCAAATCGACAAGCTTGGCGAGATCGATGCCTTTAAGGTCAAACCGCAGACCGCCGTCAACAGTGCCGCCCCGCAGGGCGATCGGACCGGAAGTTATGCGCCCGCCCGCCCAGTCAAAGCCGAAATCGGCGATATCGAGCGAATCCGGGGCGTTGATTGTCAGCGTGCCGGCGCCTGCCGTCAGCGGCATGCCGATATTTGCAACGGCGATGGAAAAGGGCTGGGCCGGTTGGGTGCGAAGGGTGGGCACGATTTCGGGAAGTTCCAGCAAGGTATTCATTCGCAGCAGTTCCAGCGCGCCGAACCGAATGTTGAGGTTTTCAACCAGCAATTCGCCATTCGATGTCTGCAAGCCGTCCTGATCCTGACACAGCGTCGCCCGGCCTGCCAGCTGCCCGCCATCGGCGATGATACTGTCGCTCCCCAGCGCCAGATCCGGCGAAAGGCCAAACCGTTGCAGAATGGCGTCGCCATCGATGCAGACCTCATTCGTATCCCAGCGGATATTTGCCGCGCCCAGAAGGGTGCCGGCAAAAGCTCTAAACACTTTGCCCAAGGCAGGTGAGACCTCGTCGATGGCAACCTTGTCCGGCCCGAACTGCAACGGGATCGGGCGGATCAGCCCGGTGCCGGATTTAAGGCTGCGGTCGTGCGATGCCTCGAATTCGATACGGGCATCGCCTGAAACCAGCCGTGCTGACCCTTCGTGGCCAATGCTGTCTCCGTCCACGATTGTGCGGCTTTCCAGGGAAGCAGGCGTGAACAGGGCCGGTTTATCGAGGCTTTCCAGCCGCGCTACACCCAGCTTTATGGTTGCGTTCTGAAGATCTGCGCCACCTTCATAGGCAAGCAACAGGTCACCGGCGGCAAGCTTCGGCTCGGTTGTGTAGAGATTGGAAAGCTGCAGGCCCAGTTTGACTGTTTCCGCCAAACCCGCCGCGCCGGGTGTCGTTATGGAAACATCAAGCGCAGAGCCTTTGCCGCCTAGTGCAATGCGCTGGCCGTCAGGTAGCCGCAGCCGCAGCAGGGTCGATGGCAGGACAATCCTTGCTGTGCCGGATGCAGGCTGGAAACCGGTAGACGGATCGGTTTGCCGCAAGATGATTGGATCCGGTGTTTGAAGGCAGATGCTTTTGTCCTTCGACAGCAGGGTCAGCCCGGCGACGCGAAGGGAACCAAGAACAATCTCGCTGCAATCGGCACCGGCGACGCTGATCTCGGTGTCATCGCGACGAAAGGCAATGCGTGATCTGGTGCTCGCGTCGAATGACAGATCATTGCCTGCATGTTCAGCCGTTATCCGCGCATCCAGTGTGGCGGTGCCGCCGAACAGGCCAGGCGTACCATCGCCGGAAACGGCAAGAACGGCATCCCGCAACCGGCCGAGTGACGATTGCCAGTCGCCAATGATTGCGCGGAATTCCCGAAGATCGAACCGAGCGGCTTCAACATCGTCCGGCGACGCTGTAGCCGTGCCTTTCAGGTCCAACTGTACCGGCGCGATGCCGCCACCCTGAAACGCGGTCGTCAGATCGGTATCTATTTCGATCAATCCGTCGGCGTTCGCCGCCAGCCAGACGCCGATTGCGCCGGCCTTGCCGAAATCGACCAGCAACGGTCCGTCATACCGTGTATCGAGAAACGGCAGAACTGTCTGATAGATTGGCTCTTCCGTGTGGCCGGCTTCCGCCATGACGGTGATCGGCTCCAGGAACCGCAGAGCCTTCCGGTTCCCGTCTGTTTCGACACGCAGGGAGAGAGAGGTATCGACAGCCAGCGGCAGGCCGTGCATGCCCAGACGGCCACCTCGTATGGCGATATCCACCGGGGCCGCCACCAGCGCCTTTTCCCAGGGCGTTGGCTTCAGACCGGCTTCGTTGATCCGGCCCAAAGTGGTTGACGTTGTAACGTCAAGCACAAGGTCTCCGGTCAATGGCAGATCCGGCAGGAACGGCGCGCCCGCCGCCGTCATATCCGGCGCATTGAAATGCAGAACGGCGTCTATGACATGATCACCGTCCTGCGGTTCCGCTGTAACCTGCAGGCTGCTGGAGGCGCCAGTGGCCTTTTCCGAAACATGAATCGCGAATGTGCCGGATGTTCCTGCGGTCTTTGCGTTCAGCGATGCTTCGCCGCTCAGGCCGAACGGGGCGGCAACGCTTTGCAGGCGCAGGCTGAACGCTGAACTCAGCGTATCAAGCGCCAGAAGATTGCCGTCGATCCTGCCTTTGCCACCGATGGCCTGGCCGGCGGCGAAGCCCAGATCGAAATCGCCATGCAGATCAGTGAGGACGGCGCGTATCCCGCCGTCTTCCGACAGGGTTGCCTCGGCCTCGGCGGAAAACCGGGCGATATCTTCGTGTCCGGCCGTAAGACGAACGTTCTCAACCCGAATATCGCTGCCGGGGGAGGAGATATCCGCATCGAAATGCAGAACTGTCGTGCCCTGATCGGACAGCACGAAGATCGTTGCATTCTTGAGCGAGAGATAATGAAAAGGCAGTGCGGCCTGAATGTCGGCAATACTGAAGTCGTTGCTTTCCGTTTCCGGTGCTTCTGTGAATATCAGCGGATTGAGATCGCCGAAATCGAGCCGGTCGTCGACTTGCCTGACAATGATTTCCGGGTTTTCAATTGTAATCCGCTCGAATTTTCCGTCGAGGATTTCCCGCCACGCGAAAGCGGCTTTCAGATCCCGCACTTTCACCGTATCGCCGATGCTGACGCCGCTGAACCCGATGCGGTCGAGGGATATTTCAGATATTTCGAGGTCGATTGGCGGCAGCCCGAGGGATTCCAGTTCGCTTGCCGCCTGCCTCAATAATTCATCACGGCCGAAATATACACCGATACCGGCCAGCAAAAGCACGGCGAGAAAAACCTGAAAGCTTCGCCACAGCGCCCGGACGACCCGCTGCCTCAAAATTCCCCCGATTTGACCAGTCCGGTGAGCATCCAGTCGATTTCAGCGGTCAGCATCAGCAGAACAGCCTGATCGTCGCAGGCATTTTCACCCATCCAGCCTGCCATGTGGGCGCGCGTCGGCAGGTCGCTCGGCAGTTTCTTGAACTCAATCGACCTGCTATCCGATTTGCCGAGCCGCAAGTCGTAGCGTTCGCCGTCGGCCACCGGCATGTCCGTCGGCCAGTCGAGCCGGTTTTCACCCTTTGGCCATGTTGTGGTGATCCGGTCGCCCGGCACCGAGATTTCCAGCGTTCCGTCCTGCGGCGCCTGTTTGCGCCACAGAGCAGCGTCGCCGGGGTTGCGATAGCAATAGGCACCGGTCCATTCGATATCGAAGATCCACGGATCGGCATTCGGCTCGCCGCCTAACGACCGAACCAGGTTGCGGGTCTTGGCCCATTCGGCCTGCGTCCTGAAAAGCAGCGCCAGTGACCGAACAAGGCTTTTCGATTTCTCTGTCGTCGGCCCGCTGCTGACATCGATCGTGCCGACGAAAGGTCCCTCGACGCGAACCTTTTCGCCGGTTGACGATACCAGGGTTACGGCGGTGGCCTCGGGCAGCGAAACCGGCATGGCGCTTTCAATGATATCGCCGACCTTGTAGCCGGACTCGCCGTCCAGCTCCATCACGACATAGTCTGCGGCTGCCGCGGGCTGAACCGTAAGCAGCAGACCAAGCAGCGCGATGAGGCAGGAAACGCCCGCGAACACCGATTTATCAGAGGTTGTCTTCATCGCTGCTCCTGATTTGGCGCCCGCTTCTAACCGGTTTGTCCCGATTAAAAGAATACCCGAGAAACCCTGCGGCGTCACCCAAGGGTTAGAGTGCTACCCATCTTTCCGGTTGAAGGCCGCCTGACGCAAGCTATGCTCGACCCTGACGATTCACGGAAGGGAAATCACGGGTGACTGAAATTGTACTCGTAGGCTGCGGAAATATGGGGTTTGCCATGCTGCAGGGCTGGCTTTCGTCAGACCCGTCGCTGCGCTTTCATGTTGTCGAACCGGATGACACCTTGCGGCGACGCGCTGCCGACGCTGGCGCTACTGCCGTGGCCGGGGCCGAAGATCTGGTGGCTGAAAGCCCGGCGCTGATCTTTCTGGCGGTTAAGCCGCAGGCCATGGCCGGGGTGGTGCCGGCCTATAGCGGCTATGTTGAAAAGGGATCAACCTTCGTTTCGATTGCTGCCGGCACGACCATAGTCACCTTGCTGACGCTGCTGGGCCGCAAAGCGCCGGTTATCCGCTGCATGCCGAACACGCCGGCGGCCATCGGCGCGGGCATGATGGTGTGCTGTCACAATGATGCGGTATCCGAAACGGCAATTGATCTCACAACTCAGTTGCTTGCGTCATCCGGTGCGGTCGAATGGGTGGACGGCGAAGGGCTGATGGATGCGGTGACGGCGGTCTCCGGGTCCGGGCCGGCCTATTTCTTCCACTTCGTCGAATGCCTTGCCGATGCCGGCGCGAAAGCCGGTTTGCCGCACGATGTCGCCCTGCGGCTAGCCCGGCAGACGGCGATGGGCGCGGGACGGCTGGTTGCCGAATCCGACGATGAACCGGCTGAGCTGCGCCGCAAGGTCACCAGTCCCGGCGGCACAACGGCGGCGGCGCTTTCGGTTTTCATGGATGACGGTCGGTTGCGGTCGCTGGTGGAAGACGCAGTTCTGGCGGCGCGCGATCGTGGCGTGGAACTGGGCAAGGAATAGGCAAACAGGGCCTTCTGTATCAGAACGCTTTGTCCTTCACGGCTTCCATGCAGACATGGGTTGAGGTATTGGCGACATGAGGCAGGGCGCTGATGGTTTCGCCAAGAACCTGCCGGTAGGCCTGAATATCGCGGGTGCGCACCTTGAGCAGATAGTCGAATGCCCCGGCGATCATGTGGCACTGTTCGATCTCGACCACCTTCGTTACGGCCTTGTTGAAGGCGGTCAGGGCAGCTTCGGATGTATCATTCAGCTTCACTTCGACGAAGGCGATATGACTGGCATCCAGTTTTTCCGGGTCCAGCACAGCCCTGAACCCCCGGATAAATCCCTGTGCCTGCAATCGCCTGACCCTGGTCTGACACGGGCTCTTGGATAAACCGACAAGCTGTGCCAGGTCGGTGAACGCGATACGGCCATCCTGCGCCAGCACTGTAAGTATTCGGCGGTCAATTGGGTCTAAATCCCCGTCAGTATTATTTTTTCGGGCCATTATCGCGATTATCCCATCAAATGCAGGCGGAAGTCTCGTTTAAATAAAATAAACGGGAAACATTCAGCAAACGCAAATGGTATGATGGGAAAAATGAAACGTTGAGTACCGGTCCCGGGAGGACACTGCAAATGTCGAAAGAAAACGATCTTCGCGCCGCCATTCGCGAGAACTATCTTGCTGACGAGGCAAAAGCCATTCGCCGGTTGATTGAACAGGCAGACCTTGCTGTCGAGGAT
This sequence comes from uncultured Flavobacteriaceae bacterium, assembly GCA_964352715.1. Lineage (GTDB taxonomy): Bacteria > Pseudomonadota > Alphaproteobacteria > UBA8366 > Aestuariispiraceae > JAVKBW01. Next base: position 12,623 of record CAYGSU010000036.1, read on the forward strand.
CGGACGGCGATTTCCAAGCGCGCTGCTGGCCTCGTTCGCGAAGTCCGCGCCGTTGGCGATCTTGGCCTGATGGAGAGTTTTCTGGCGGAATACGGCCTGTCGACGAAGGAGGGCATTGCCCTGATGTGCCTTGCAGAGGCCCTGCTGCGGGTGCCGGATGCGGAAACCATCGACGAGTTGATCAGCGACAAGATCTCGCCGGCCGACTGGGGCCGGCATCTCGGCCATGCCAGTTCGTCGCTGGTGAATGCATCGACCTGGGCGCTGATGCTGACCGGCCGCGTGCTGCGGCATGATGAACCGGACAGCCTTGCCGATATCATGCAGTCCGCCGTGCGCCGCCTCGGCGAGCCGGTCATCCGTACCGCCGTCGGACGAGCGATGCGGGAGATGGGGCGACAGTTCGTGCTGGGCCGCGATATCGACGAAGCGATTGACCGGGCTCGTGGCATGGAAGCGAAAGGGTATACCTATTCCTACGACATGCTGGGCGAAGCCGCCCGTACCGAGGCCGATGCACGGCGCTATCACCTGTCCTATGCGACGGCGATCACACGGCTTTCGGCGCGCTGCAAGAGTGACGATATCCGCGAAAACCCCGGCATTTCCGTAAAACTCTCCGCGCTGCATCCGCGGTATGAACAGTCGCAGAAAGACCGGGCGACGACAGAGCTTGTCGACCGCGCCCTGTCGCTCGCGATCCTGGCGAAAAGCGCTAATATGGGATTCAACATCGATGCCGAAGAAGCAGACAGGCTTGATCTGTCGCTTGATGTGATCGAGGAGATTGTCTCGTCATCGGCGCTGGCCGGTTGGGACGGGTTCGGTATTGTCGTCCAGGCGTTTGGCCCACGAGCCTCTTTCGTGCTGGACTGGATCTACAACCTGGCGGAACGGCTCGACCGGCGCTTCATGGTGCGGCTGGTGAAGGGTGCGTACTGGGACACGGAAGTCAAACGCGCGCAGGTTCTGGGCCTTGACGGTTTCCCGGTTTTCACCCGCAAGGCGAACACCGATGTTTCCTATATATCATGCGCCCGCAAGCTGCTGCAGATGAGTGACCGCATCTACCCGCAGTTCGCGACGCATAACGCGCACACGGTGGAAGCCGTGCTGCATATGGCGGGCGACGCTGACAATTTCGAATTCCAGCGCCTGCATGGCATGGGCGAAGCGCTTCATCAGGCGGTCAAGAAGCGCGACAAACGCCGCTGCCGGATTTATGCACCGGTCGGGCGGCATCAGGATCTGCTGGCTTATCTGGTGCGGCGGCTGCTGGAAAACGGGGCGAACAGCTCCTTCGTCAACCAGATCGTCAATGAGAAGGTCTCGCCGGAGGAAATCGCGGCGGACCCGATCACGCATGTCGAAAGCTTCGGTTCTGCAATCACCAATCCGGCGATTACGCGTCCGGCTGCCCTGTTCGGCAAGCAGCGTCGCAACGCCAAGGGCTGGGATATCACTGACCCGGTTGAAATCCGCGAAATCGATGAATCGCGACATCCGTTTGAAACCGTTGTGTGGGAGGCGTTTCCGATCGTCGATGGAAAGCCGCTGCTTTCCGGCAAACCGGTGGCGGCAATCAACCCGTCTGACCCATCGGATACAGTGGGCGAAGTTCACAATGGTGACGCCCAAACCGTCGATGCCGCCTTTACGGCAGCCGACAAGGCCTGGAAAGACTGGAACGCGCTGCCGGCGGCTGATCGCGGAGCGGTTCTGCTGCGGGTTGCCGAACTGTACGAGGAAAACGCCCCGGAACTGATGGCGCTTGCCGCGCGCGAGGCCGGCAAGACCTGGCTGGATGCGGTCGGTGAAATCCGCGAGGCGGTCGACTTCTGCCGTTTCTATGCGCTGGAAGCGGTTCGCTACGAAAAGGAAACGGGCCAGGATGCCCGCGGCATCTTTGTTTGTGTTTCGCCGTGGAACTTCCCGCTGGCGATCTTCACTGGCCAGATCACGGCGGCCCTGGCTGCCGGCAACGCGGTGATCGCCAAACCGGCGGAACAGACGCCATTGCTGGCGACGCTGGCGGTTCAGTTGATGCACCAGGCTGGCGTACCCGGCGGGGTCCTGAACCTGATCCCCGGTGACGGCGCGACAGTTGGTGCGGCGCTGACCGGCGACAAGAGGGTGGACGGCATCTGCTTCACCGGGTCGACCGATACGGCGATGATGATCCACAATGCCGTCGCCACTAAAGGCAAGCCGGATACGACGCTGATCGCCGAGACCGGCGGGCTGAATGCCATGATCGTGGATTCAACGGCGCTTCCGGAACAGGCGGTACGGGATATCCTCGCATCAGCGTTCCAGAGCGCCGGCCAGCGCTGCTCGGCGCTGCGCATGCTGTATATTCAGGAAGATGTAGTCGACCGCACGCTTGAAATGCTGTTCGGCGCGATGGATGAATTGCGGATCGGCCTGCCCTGGGACTTGTCGACCGATATCGGCCCGGTTATCGATGAAGAAGCCCGCGACAAGATCACCGGCCACTGCGACAGGTTCGAGGCTAAAGGAAACCTGCTGAAAAGGCTTCCTGTGCCAGATCATCTAAAGGGTACCTATGTTTCGCCGACGGTATTACGGGTGAATGGTATTGAGGATCTGGAAGAGGAGATTTTCGGTCCCGTGCTGCATGTTGCAACTTTCGAGGCAGAAAAGCTGAATGACGTGATCAGTGCGGTCAATGCAACCGGCTATGGATTGACCTTTGGTCTTCACACCCGTGTCGATAACCGCGTCCAGCTTGTCACCGACAGGGTGAATGTCGGCAACCTGTATGTGAACCGGAACCAGATCGGGGCGATTGTCGGTTCGCAACCTTTCGGCGGCGCCGGCCTGTCAGGCACCGGGCCGAAAGCTGGAGGGCCATACTATCTGGGCGGCTTCCTGTCACCGTCTAGCGGCAAAGAAAAACATTCGGCACATCCGGCCGGCAAGGATATCGACGCGGCCCTGAAGACGCTTACCCGTGCGGCAACAGCCTGGAAGCTGAACGTCAACCGGCTTTCGGTGCTGGAAAAGGTTTTGTCTGGTGAGGCGGCTTTGATGGAGGCGGCCAGGGTGATGGATGGTCTGGTGAAGGCCGATGTCGAACTGCCGGGTCCGACCGGCGAAAGCAATCGGTTGAGCCTGCATCCGCGCGGCATCGTCGTTTCTCTCGGCAGTGCGCTCGGTGTTGTCAGGGCGCTGGCGGCAGGCAATGCGGCAATTGCCGTTGATGTCGATCCGGTATTGTTAAAGGCATTGGCAAAGGCCGGTGCGCCTGTCGCGGCCGCAGACATGAAGGACCCGGACGACCTTTCTGTGGTACCGGATATTGCGGCCGTCATTGCCACCACGGACCGCGAAGACATGCAGGCATTGCGACAGGCACTGGCGAAACGAAGCGGACCGATCACCGCTCTCGTGCCGCCAACCTGCAGCCCCGGCATGCTGTTCCATGAAAAGGTTCTGTGTGTCGACACGACGGCGGCCGGCGGCAATGCCAGCCTTCTCGCGGCTGTCGCGTAGGGATCGGGTCACGCCTCCCAGTCGGTCGTGCGCAGATGCTGGAATTCTTCCGGTGACAGAATGGGCACATTGGGATCGGGTGTGTAATAGTCGCCGGCGTCTTCGGTGAAAATCTGCGCGACCATTGTCAGGCCGGTCGGCTGGTCCAGCGTCCCGGTAAAGATTGACGTGCGGTCGCTATCCAGTCGCTTGTAAAACAGGTTGCTGCCGCAGCATGCACAGAAGCCGCGTTTCGCGAAGTCGGACGACGCGAACCATGTCAGTTTCCCTTCCGGGTCGTCGATTGTCATGTCGCAATCGCGGGTCGATGTCGCCGCGACATGGAAGCCGCTGGTTTTCTGGCACATTCGGCAATGACAGGCGACGACCGGGCGCAATTTGCCGGTTGTCTCATAGCGAACAGCGCCGCAAAGGCAGCCACCCGCGTGTTCCGTCAATTCCGTATCCGGCATGTCTGTTCTTCCCACAGAAAGTTTAAGCATGAAACATGCCGGCATCTCTGCCCTGTACACAAACGATGAAATCTCACACCGGTCTTTAGGAAAACTGAGTGTGGCCTGCTTCGGCTAGCTGTTCATCGCCATCACAGCATCGGCGAAACGGGCGATATCCGCATCGCTGACCGGCCTGACGGTTGAATCGCGCGAAAAGGCCGTTTCCGATGTCAGCATTTCCCGTTCAAGATCAGCCACATCGAATGCCTTGAAACTGTCAGGAAGTTTTCTTGCAACACCGCAGCGGTCCATCAGGTCGCTGAACCAGGCATTGAAGGCCGGGCCATCACCGGAAAGACCACAGGCAGCGGCGGCCGCGGCAAACGGCCCATTATCCGTCTCAAGCTGCCAGCCGAAAATCACTTCCTGTCCGATGGCCGTTGCAAAGCCGTGGTGGATCGGCGCAAGGGCGGCCAGTGCGTGGGAAATATTGTGCGCCATCGCGACATTACAGTTGTCGATGGAAATGCCGGCATAGGCGGAACCCAGCAGCATCCGGCCTCTTGCCTCGAGATTGCCGGGTTCCTTTACGGCTGTTTCAAGCGCGCCGGAAATCATTTTAAGCGCGTGATGTGCGTAAACGTCGTTGCCGGCATGACGCCAGTTGTTGGTACAGGATTCCAGCGCGTGCACAAAAGCGTCCAGGCCGGTCCACGCGGTCAGGTGAGGCGGCAGGCTGACCGTCAGTTCCGGGTCGAGGATCACTGCGGACGGTTTGGTTTTGGTGCTCCAGATCCAGTGCTTCTTGCCGTTCTCGCCGTGAAAGATGTTGGTCGAGGACAGCTCCGAACCGGTGCCTGCCGTGGTCGGAATGCAGATTTTCGGCACGCCGGGCCCGGGAAGCGAATCCGCCACCATCGCGAAATCCGCCGGTCCTTTGCCGGTCGGGGCAATGGTCGCCGCTGATTTACCGATATCCATCGCCGATCCGCCGCCCATGCAGATTACGATGTCGGCTTTCGACGTGCGCACGAAGTCGGTGGCGGCTTCGACATGTGACTGATGCGGTTCGCCTGCAATATCGGAGAATACATGCAGCTTGATGCCCGCATTGCTCAGCGATGCTTCCAGATCACCCGACAACCCCATCTGATGAAGCGCACCGTCGATGACAAGAACGGCTGATGTCGCATCCGGTGTGACGCTGCGGATATCACCAGCAAGGCGCTTCACCCGGCCAGCGCCGAAATGGATGGCCGGAATGGAATTCAGGGAGAAATCTGACATCTGTAGTAACTTTCCAAGCGGTTGGGGGAACGGTTGCCTTTCCGCAACGCCGTACAACCGATTTCGTTCTCTGCCAAGCCGGATTCCGGCTGGTCTCTGCTGATTTGAGGACTGACTACCGGGCCGGGTCCGTTTAATCTATGGTTCGTGGCGAAATAGCTACAGTTCGTTGGCATTCTATAGAAGGCAGCCGCATGGGCTTTCCCGAAACACTGCGCCGCGTTACGGCTTTTTTGCTGGCTGTCCTTGCGGCATCGATGGTCAGTATGGGCGCATCGGCCAGTGAGGTCAGGGTGGCTGTTGCGGCGAATTTCGCCGGTGCGCTGGCGGAAATTGCCGACAGGTATTCAGCCGAAACCGGCAATGATGTCCGGGTCAGCATCGGCTCCACAGGCCTGCTCTATACACAGATCACCCAGGGAGCCCCCTTTGATGTTTTCTTGGCGGCCGATCAGGAACGCCCGGCGCGTCTCGTGCAGGATGGCCTCGCCGATCCTGCGAGCCGCTTTACCTATGCGAAAGGCCGCCTGGTTCTTTACAGCGCTATGCCGGGACTGGTTGACGGGATCGACATTCTTAAATCGGACACGATAGATCGACTGGCGATGGCCAATCCGAAAACCGCTCCCTACGGCAAGGCGGCAGAAGATGTGCTGAAAGCCTATGGCCTGTTCGATTCCTGGAAGGGCCGCATCGTGCAAGGTGTGAATATTAGCCAGACTTATCAGTTCGTTGCGACCGGCAGTGTCGATCTGGGTTTTGTCGCTCTGTCGCAGATCGTGCGGCATGCCGAAGGCTCTCGGTGGATCGTGCCATCCGACAGGCACGCCTCGCTGGCGCAGGATGCGGTGCTGCTGGACCAGGGTCGGGCGAACCCCGCTGCTGCCGGCTTCCTGTCCTATCTTCGTTCGCCGGAAGGCGTCTTGCTAATTGAGGCATGGGGCTATGAAGTGCCGGCAGGGTCGTAACCGTGGGATCGATTGACGTGTCGGAATTATGGACAACCGTCTGGCTGACGCTGGAACTGGCAACCCTGACCACTGTCGCGCTGCTTGTTATCGGTACGCCCATCGCGTGGTGGCTGGCGCGGTCCGACTGGCGCTGGAAGGAAGTGGTTGCCGCCATCGTCGCGATGCCGCTGGTGCTGCCGCCGACGGTGCTGGGTTTCTATCTGCTGATCGCGCTGGGGCCGGATGGGCCGGGCGGCGCGGTGGCCGGTCTTTACGGCGCGAAGTCAATGGCGTTCCGGTTCGAGGGTCTCGTCATTGGCTCCATCGTCTATTCCCTTCCCTTTGTGGTGCAGCCGGTACGCAATGCGTTTCATTCTATCGGCGACCGACCGCTTGAAGTAGCGGCGACGTTGCGCGCTTCGCCATGGACGGCGTTCTGGACCGTTGCGGTGCCAATGGCCCGGCCCGGTTTTGTCACCGGCGCGGTTCTCGGCTTTGCCCATACAATCGGTGAATTCGGTGTCGTGCTGATGATCGGCGGATCGATCCCCGGCGAAACCAAAGTGCTTTCCGTCACCATCTACGAGCTGGTTGAAACCCTGCGCTGGACCGAAGCGCATATTCTCGCAGGCGGCCTGCTGGCTTTCTCCTTTGCTGTCATCCTCGCCATGATGCTTCTCGAAAAACGCATCGGATGGGTTTTCAAGTGACCGGCGACGCGGAGTCTCTGACAGGATCGTTTCGGGGGTCGCTTGGCGATTTCTCGCTCGATGTCCGGATCGATATGCCAATGCGTGGGGTCACCGCGCTGTTCGGACCGTCAGGCAGCGGCAAGACGACGATCCTTCGTTGTGTCGCCGGATTGTCGCGGATGGCGGGCCATCTGACGGTCGGCGGGTCGGTCTGGCAGGATGACGACAATGGTGTCTTCCGAAAACCGCATACCCGCGCCATTGGCTATGTCTTTCAGGAAGCGAGCCTGTTTCCGCATCTGTCGGTTCGCCAGAACATGCTGTATGCCGCCAAGGGCCGGACATCCGGCGAGTCCGTGCGTGGCCTCGCGTTCGATGATGTTGTGGATTTTCTGGGTGCACGGTCTTTGCTCGATCGCAACCCGGCAGGCCTTTCCGGTGGTGAAAGACAGCGGGTCGCCATCGGGCGCGCGTTGTTGTCGCAACCGCGCCTGTTGCTGATGGATGAACCGCTTTCGGCGCTGGATCGCGGCGCGAAGGAGGAAATTCTTCCCTATCTGGAATCGCTGCACGAAGCCCTTGATGTGCCGGTCCTGTATGTCAGTCACGATATTGGTGAAGCGTCGCGGCTGGCCGACCGGATGATTGTTCTGTCGAAGGGAAGGATCGCAGCGGAAGGGACCATTGACGACGTGCTGCAGCGGCTTGATCTGCGGCCGGAAACCGGCCGATTCGAGGCCGGCGTCATTTTGCGGGCGAAGGTGATTTCCAACAATCCCGACTTTCTGACCACGCAGCTCGACCTGCAGGGGCAGTCGCTGACCATACCAGGCACCGACCTGCCGGCCGGACAGGAAATCCGTATCCGCATCCGGGCCCGTGATGTTGCACTGGCGACCGAACGCCCGGTCGGCATCAGCATTCGCAATGTTCTGTCCGGCACGATTGACGAAATTGTCGAGGAACAGGACAGCGCATTCGCTGAAACGCTGATTGATCTCGGCGGCCCCCGGCTCAGGGTGCGGATCACACGCGATGCGCTCGCCGAGCTGCAGCTGACGGTCGGCATGCCGGTCTATGCCCTGATCAAGTCGGTTTCGTTTGACCGTCGAACCATGGTTGCCGTCCGCGGATAACGCAGGTCTCACGGTAAATTTAGCGATGGGGGGCAGGATTTCCGGTATGATCCTGCACCTTGCCGTTCGCCGTTAATCCAGACCGGAGGTCACCTATGACCAACCCTGCCACCGTCTTTGCTGTTTCGTCGCCAAGGCGTCCTCTTCTGATTGCGCTGGCAATGCTGGCAATGCTGATGACTGTGGCGGCTCCGGCTTTCGCCGCGCCTGACGCCGATCTGTGGGACCGCTGGACCGGGCATGATGAGGCATCGACCGAAACCGTGGATCATTCTGTCTGGGACAGTTTGCTGAAGAAATACATCGTTGACGGCCCGGATGGGTCGGTGCGGGTCTTCTACAGCAACGTTGCCGAGACCGATCTGAATACCCTGATCGGCTATATCAAATATCTCGAATCCGTAAAGGTGAGCACCCTGAACCGGGACGAGCAATTCGCCTACTGGGTCAACCTGTACAACGCGGTAACCATGGCGCTGATCGTGCAGACCTACCCGGTCGAAACCATCCGCGATATCGATATCTCGCCGGGCTTTTTCAGTGACGGGCCTTGGGGCAAGAAACTGGTGACGGTCGAAGGCGAAGAGGTTTCGCTGGATGATATCGAACACCGCATCCTGCGCCCGATCTGGAAGGACCCGCGCATTCACTATGCCGTCAATTGTGCATCCATCGGTTGCCCTGACCTGCTGCCACGCGCGCTGACAGAAGCAAATACCGAAACCTATCTTGAGGAGGCCGCGAGGGCCTACGTCAATCACCCGCGCGGCGCATCGATTGAAAACGGAAAGCTTTATGTTTCCAGCATCTATTCATGGTTCAAGGAGGATTTCGGTGGGTCGGATGCCGGCGTTATCGTGCATCTTCGCCAATATGCCGATGCCGATCTTGCCGCTGATCTGGCATCGATCACCGAAATCAGCGGCGACCGGTATGACTGGAGCCTGAATTCCCTGATGATCGTGCCGAAAACGGCAAAGAACAAAAACATATCGCCCGGCAGTTGACGGCCCGGCGATCCCTTCTTTTCGTGGTGCCGGCCGTTGGTTGCGCGGTGGCAGCCGTTCTTTACGCCTACCTTTCCGGAGGGCCGGGGAAGGGGACGGTCTTCGGGCTGGAAATGGCGTCAGGCGCGGCGGCCATCGGCATCGGTGCCGGCATTTTGTATCTCACCCTACCATTGGCGATAAGACACGCGGAGGGTAGCACCGGGGGTGTGCAGATTTTTCTTCTTGCCGGTTTGCTGGCCGGGCTGTTTGCAAGACTGGTTCTGTTCGGCTCCGACCCGATTCTTGAAAACGACTACCTCCGCTATCTGTGGGATGGCGCGGTTCTGGCACACGGCGAAAACCCGTATCGGTGGTCGCCTGCCGAGATCCTTTCCGGTGCCGCACCGGCGGTCCTTCAGCAGTTGGCGGGCGACTCAGCGGGGCTGGTCGAACGGATCGGCTATGCTGATCTTAGAACCATCTATCCGCCGGTCGGTATCGCTCTGTTCTCGCTTGCTCATGTGGCTGACCCGTGGGGCCTGACAGGGCTGCGATGCCTGTACTTGCTGGCTGATATAGCAACGCTTGTCCTGCTGATTGTTCTGTTACGCCGCTTTAGGCGGTCGCCGCTCTGGGTGTTTGTTTACTGGTTGAACCCGCTGGCGGCTCAGATGATCTACAACGCCGCCCATATGGACGGGCTGCTCGTGCCGTTTCTGCTGGGCGCGGTTCTGCTCGCGATACGACAATGGCCGCTTGGTGCATCAGTGATTCTGGTTCTTGCTGCGGGCATCAAGCTATGGCCGGTGCTGCTGGCGCCGCTGCTGTTTCGTCATGCCGCACCGGCGACAGGCCGGTATGTTGGCGCGATGCTGCTGTTCGCGGCGGGATTTGCATTGCTGTTGCTGCCGTTCTGGCTTTCCGGCCCGGCCGAGACATCGGGTCTGGTTGCCTTCGGCAGCGAGTGGCGCAAAAACGAGGTGGTCTTCGGCAGTCTGGTTTCGGCGTTTGATGGCCTGCTCACCGCTTTCGATGTACTACGCTTCGATCCCGAACGGTTGGCCCGTCTGACGGTTGGGGCAGGGCTGGTGGCGCTGGCCTTCTGGCCTGTCGGCCCGCCGGATGACGCCGCGCTCGTGCGGCGCTGCCTTGTAATCGTCGCCAGTCTGTTCATTTTGGCGCCGGCCCCGTATCCCTGGTATTTCATCTGGCTGCTGCCGTTTCTGACGCTTGCGCCGATGACGGCGATCCTGACCTGGACGGCGACACTGCCCTTGTATCAGTTACGGTTTCACCCGTATTTTGAAAGCCATGAAGAGCTTTTCACGAACGGGATTGTCTGGCTGGAACACGGTGTGCCCGTCGTGTTGATCGCCGCGACCCTTTTGCTCGGCAGGGTGCGCCGATGAGGCATGGCCAGCGCATCGCCGTCGTGATTCCGGCGCTGAACGAGGAACAGGCGATCGGCCGTGTGATCTCAGCACTGCCGGACTGGCTGGACCATGTCGTGGTTGCCGACAATGGATCCACCGACGCAACCGCGAACGTCGCTCGTATGCACGGCGCGACCGTGGTGCATGAGCCGCGACGTGGGTATGGCAGCGCCTGTCTTGCCGCGGTGGCCGCCGTGCCGGAGCCGGTCGACATTCTGGTCTTCCTCGATGCCGATTTAAGCGATCATCCCGAACAGATGGACCGGCTTGTCGATCCGGTCATCGACGATGATGCCGATCTGGTGATCGGTGCGCGGCAGGCGGCGGGCGGCCCGTCGGGGATGACGCCGCAGCAGCGGCTCGGCAATGCACTGGCCTGTCTGCTAATAAGCTGGATTTGGGGGCATCGCTACGCCGATCTTGGACCATTCCGGGCTGTGCGCTTTTCCGACTATGGCAGACTGGCGATGGCGGACCGCGGATATGGGTGGACAATCGAAATGCAGATCAAGGCGCTGGAACGGGGGATTCGGGTTCGAGAGACACCGGTCTCGTACCGCCCACGGATCGGAACATCGAAGATATCAGGCACGGTTGTCGGGGTTGTCGGGGCGAGCGCCAGGATTCTTTCTGTGATTGCTGTAATGGGTTTAAGAAAGATAGTTGGAATGCCACAATTGATGTCCGTCAAATGGAAGTCCGGTGCGCCGGCTCATCCGCGAAATCGACATGGTTAGGAATTAAGGCATGAATACGACCGCGCTGTACCCGAAAACAGATCCCTTCGAAACCTGCAGGGTGCCGGTCGACGATATGCATCGCCTTCATGTGGAACGATATGGCAATCCGGAAGGCGTGCCGGTGATCGTGCTGCATGGCGGGCCAGGTGCATCCTGGTCACCGCATACGATCCGGTTTTTTGATCCTGCGCGGTATCACATCATTGTTTTCGACCAGCGCGGCGCATGGCGGTCGACGCCTCTGGGTGCGCTTAAAGACAATTCGCCGCTTCATTCCATCGGCGATATAGAAACCATTCGCCGGCTTTTCGGTATCGAACGCTGGCTGGTGTTTGGTTGGTCATGGGGCAGTGCGCTCGCCATTGCCTATGCCGAACATCATACCGAACGATGCGTCGGCGTTGTCGTTGAAGGCGTGACGCTGTTTCGCCCGGATTTCGAACACTGGGATTTTCACACCAGCCGGGATATTTTCCCCGAAGCCTTTCGCACCATGCAGGCCTTTGCGCCGGCGGATCGTCGTGATGCCCTGTTCGATTTTTTCGCTGATGCCATACTGTCGGATGACCGGGAACAGGCGTTGGCGGCTGCGGCGGCCTGGTACGACTACAGCGGCCTGTTGTCGAACGCCCGGCATGTCGACCCGGCGCTGGAGGGCCCGGAAGAACCTGAAGAACTTGTTCTGGCCGGCGCGCGGATTTCGATGCACTACTGGCGTCACGACGCCTTTCTGAAAACCGATTTCCTGTATCAGAACGCATCGAAGCTCAAAGGCATTCCAGGCGCCATCGTGCATGGCGAGGTGGATTTCAATTGTCCGGTTGAAGGCGCGCGCCAGCTTCACCAGCAATGGCCGGATGCCGCCCTGCATATCGTACCCGATGCCGGGCATTCGATGTTCGAGCCGGAAACGTCGAGGCTGCTGAAAGCGGAACTCGACAGGTTCGTGAGCTGGTAACGGGTGATCGCATGGCCGGCTTCAGTCGTCGGTTTCCAGCGAATAGACCGATTGTGTGGTTTTTGGCACCGGCACGAACAGGGTCCGCAGCGACCGGTCCGTCGGCGCGCTGCGCAGGAAGGCGCGGATCAGGATAAAGCCGACCAGCGAGATCAATACCCCGGCCATCACCAGGAACAGCGCCTTGCCGTCGCCCTGTATTTCCATCGCCCAGCCGACAGCCCAGGGCCCGCTGATCGCTCCGATGGCATACAGCAGCAGCAGACCACCCGAAACTTCCACCAGTTCATCGTTCGGCGCATGGTCGTTCGTATGGGCGACGCTCAATGGATATAGCGGCAACATGAAGGCGCCGTGCAGAACGGCCAGCGCCAGCGTTTCATACCCGGTTGAAATCTGCACATAGGCCAGTGTCAGGGCGGTTGCGGTCGTGCCAAGGCAGCAGGCGATGATGACCCATCGCCGGTCGATCTTGTCCGACAACCGGCCGATGGGCCATTGCGAGATCAGACCGCCGACAACGAAAGCGGCCATGAACAGGGTGATGTCGGATACCGGCATTCCGCGGCCCTGCGCATAGACGGGCCCCAGCGTCCAGAACGCGCCTTCAATTGCACCGATGGCGATGCAGGCGACAAAGCCGGCCGGTGACAGGGTCCACAGCCGGCCGATTCTCAGCCGGGCTTCAGGAACCGGCTTCGGCGGCACAGACTTGTTCAGCGTCATCGGCACGATCGCGAGAATGATAAATGCGGCTGCCATCGAAAACTGCTGGTAGGCATCGATGGGGAACAGGTTGACCATCATCTGGCCGCCGACGGTGACGGCGTTGGTGGCGATGATGTAAACCGACAGCACCGCACCGCGAATTTCATTACCGGCGCTGTCGTTCAGCCAGCTTTCGATAACCAGGTAGAGAACAGCGATACAGATGCCGCCAAGGCCGCGCATCACGCTCCAGCCGACCGGATCGACCACCAGCGGAAACAGCAGGATTGTCGTCGCCATCAGCGCGCCGAACCCGGCAAAGCAGCGGATATGCCCGACCCTTGTGACCATCCATGGCCCGATGATGCAGCCCAGCGCGAAGCCGGCGAAATGCACGGTGCCCATCAGACCGATGGCGCTTTCGGAAAACAGTTCCATCTGCGCGCGGATCGGCAGCATCGTGATCAGGATCGTGTTGCCCAGAAAAATCGACACTGCGCCGATCATCAGGGGGCCGATCGATTTTACGGTGCCTGACAACAAAATCCGTACTCCCGCCACGACGAACCAGTTTTCCTATCCGTCAGCGGTACCGCAGGTAAGCAGGGCTTGGCAATCGCCAAAGAAAAACCCCCGCCGTAACCGGCAGGGGTTTCACTGAATTGGGGAAGTATTTTTAAGAAGGTCAGGCCGAGCGGCGCATCCGCACCATGCCAAGCCCGGCAAGACCGGCCAGCATGAAGAGGATCGACGCCGGCAACGGTACGGCCGCGACATCGCCGGCAACAGCGCTCAGGTACCAGCCCTGTTCGCCAGTCGCGCCGGCATTGCTGGCTGCCCGGATTACAAACGTATCGGAGACGATACCAGCGAAGGTTACGAAATCGTTGGTCGCCAGGTTACCGCTACCTGCAAGCGAAAAGACGCCACCGGTCAGCGCGAAGATTTCAAACGTTCCACAATTCTTGTTGCTGCCGCAAGTCGAGTGACCGCCATTGGAGAAATCGAGGCCGGACAGGGTGATGGCTTGCGAAAAGCTCAGGCGCAGGAACTCGTCATTGTTGGTGTTTACCTGTTCGAGGCTGTTACTGCCTTCGGACATCACGCCAATACCGTTGTGCGTGTTGCCGCTAAAATCGTGTCGAATTTTCTCTTCGGTTCCGCTGATCGTCCCAGTCTGGGCATCAAAGGAGAAATCTGAGAAACCCAAAACGTTCAACGAAACACCGGTCGGAGCCGGAAGGGAAGATGTCCCCTGGCGAACCGGATCGCTGTAATTCAATCCGCCATTCCCTGCGAGCACGTCAAAATCATTGTTTGCCGATGCACCCGACGCAATATGATGATTGTTCTTCTGCGTGAAGTTGAAGAACCAGGAGTCGGGATTTGCCGAAAGCAGGCCGCTCGCGATTCCGGTCGTCGTTGCCGCGCTGGCCGACCCGCAAAGTGCGACGGCGAAAAAGCCTGCAGCAATTATCGAAAGAGTAGTTTTCATAACTGGATTCCCCCCAATCAAAACACAGTCAAAATAAAGAAATTCTTGGCAATAATATCGCCGAACTGGGGGCATACGATGTCAACACAAGTTGTACACGCATTGTCTTGTGTCAACCGGAGTTGATAATTCGTGGAATGTTGACGGGTTGTGGGCGTGCCAACCCCAAATATCAGGATGTTTATTGAAAAACAAAGGGTTAATGGTGGGCGCGACAAGGATTGAACTTGTGACCCCTGCCGTGTGAAGGCAGTGCTCTCCCGCTGAGCTACGCGCCCGGTGCGGCGGATCGAAACCGCTCTGCAAACCGGCCCCGGAGGTACGCTTTCGGCCGTTTCCTGTCAAGTCTCGAGCGCGCTCGACAGCCGACGCCACGCCGTCTCGTCGCGTGGAATGCCGCACCGTAGCCAGGTCGGATGCTGATGAAACATTCGTATCATGATACCATGTTTCGCCAGATTTTCGGCACTATCCGCCGCGCCGGGATGGGCGTACAGGCGATACAGATCGGTTCCGCCAACCAGCGAAAACCCGGCTTCTTTGAAAAGCTCGTCCAGCCGCGCGCGGTCGTTTGCCAGTTTGCGCCGTGTAGCCTCGGTCCAGTCGTTGTCGTGATAGGCCCGGGTCGCTACGGCGAGGGCAGGGGTGGAGACCGCCCAGGGGCCGATCATGGTGCCAAGGGTGTCGATCACCGGTTGCGGGCCGATGACAGCGCCGAAACGAATGCCGCCAAGCCCGAAAAACTTGCCGAAAGACCGAAGCACGATCAGGTCTCCTGCCGCTGCTTCCGCTGCAACGCTCAGGTCCGGTTCGAGATCGCAGAACGCCTCATCGACAACCAGCCAGCCCCCATGCCCGCGCAATGTTTCGGCGAGCGCGAGAAGCTGAGGCTTCTGTGTTATCGTGCCGTCCGGGTTGTTCGGGTTGACCAGTACGACATGCCGCATGCTGTGCGGAATATCGGCAGCCCGCGACAGCGAGACCGTCCGGTGTCCGGCGCGCGTCCAGGCCGGCCGGTGTTCATTATAGGTCGGTTCGATAATGCCGGTATCGCCGGTAGAGAGACAGTGCGGCAACAGGGACAAGGCGATCTGCGAACCCGGTGTCAGCAGAATGCCGTTTTCTGCCGGAATGCCGAGATAGCGGGCCAGCGCCTTTCGCGCATCCCGTTCGGCCTGTTGCTGCGGCAGCACGCCAACAGCCTCGAGGTCGGATTTCTGCATCGGATAGGACAGGGGATTGATGCCTGTGCTGAGATCAAGCAGGGGTTTTGGCGCATCAGGGTACCGCGCCATCAAAGATGCTGGATCGCCGCCATGTTCCTGTCTATCCGGTGCCATCATTGTGCCGCACTTCTGCCACGGCTTTCTAATACTGTCACGCTGCTTGATCCGGGTGCGATGCGCCCCACGTAATTGACGTACCATATAGATAGAGAAACAAAAGAAACATCCGGAGCCGTCTCCATGAAACAAATCTGTCTGATGCTGGTTTGTCTTTTCGGCCTGATCGCCCCAGCGACGGCGACACAGAACGCCGTTCCGAACACGTCCCCGGATGCGGCTGCGCCTGATCCTTCGCGCACCGATCTGGTTTATGCAGTCTATGCCGGCGGCTTTCATGTTCTCGACGCCCACGCCCGTTATGTCCGCGATGGCGACAGCTACGACATCAGCGCCCGCGCCCGTACCGGCGGATTTCTCGACTGGTTCTTCAGTTGGGAAGGCAGGGTTTCATCGACCGGTATACTTGACGGAACACGCCATGCCGTGCCCAACCGGCATGAAAACTGGGGCCTGTATAACGGTTCGGAACGGAAAGTTATGGTCAGCTATGACCGTTCTGGCACCGTAACCTCGGTGGTGCGGGACCCGGAGCCAGACTGGGACAAGTTCTTTCCCCTGCCGGACGACGCTGCCGACGGTACCGTTGATCCGCTAAGCCTGATCGCGCAGGTCCTGGCCTATGTTGAATCCGGTGGCAATTGCGACGGTGAACATTCGGTGTTTGACGGGAAACGGCGCTACGATCTGTTCACGACCGACAAGGGAACGGAAAGCATTCCTGCAACCGATTACTCAATCTATCATGGGCCCGCCCTTAAATGCCGGATCGAGTTTGAGATGCTGGGTGGTAACCGAAAGGAAGTCAGCGATGTCGCCAAGTCGGCCCGCAACCGGGATGTCTGGCTGGCCCCGGTGCTTGAAAATACGCCGCCGCTACCTGTTCGGGTCCAGGTTGAAACCTCGTTCGGCATCATCGTCGGTCATTTGACAGAGGTCCGACAGGGAGACCGGAAGATTTCGCTCGACACCGGCGGTTGATTCAGGTTGCCATGCTGTGACGGGGTTGCAACCGTCCATCGGGCGACCCGTGCAATCTGAATGACAGACACCGATGAGAGTACCAAGAGAATACCACCGTGCCCGATACCCTGCGCGACCTAGAATCCAAACTGACAGAGATCATCGGGGCAGACCTCGCCGAAAGCCTGGTCAAGGCCGGACGCCACGGTGATGAAATGACACTCGATCTACAGCTTGCCATAAACGACGGTCTTGAAACGCTTACCGAAGAACAGCGCCGCGCGGCGCTTCAGGTGCTCGATGGCTTCAAGCAGTCGTTGAACCGGGAATCCTGACACGACAGATTGTTCGGCCGGCGCTGCCTATCATTTCAATCCGACACAATTTGTGACTTTGCCCCTACAGGGTGATATGGCACTCTTTTGATCAATGAAGATTTTGCCACGTCAACACATATGCCACGGACCCCCGGACCGGCATACACACGGATTCCTCGACCAAAAACCATGACAGAGCATCAATGCGCAGCCATCGTCCTTGCCGCCGGTATGGGGACACGGATGAAATCTTCCATGCCGAAGGTCATGCACCGGATTGGCGGACTGCCGATGCTGAACCATGTGCTGAACGCGGTCGGCACGCTGGGAATGGAGCAATGCTGCGTGGTCGTCGGGCCGGAAATGGACGATGTCAGTGCGGCGGCCGCCCCGCACCCGGTCGCTGTTCAGCATGAACGGCTGGGCACCGCCGATGCGGTAAAGGCTGCGCGCGGTGTGGTTGGTGAAAAACCGACCGGCACGGTTTTGGTCGTGTTTGGCGATTCACCGTTTCTGCTGGCCGGAACGCTGGCCGACATGGTCGAAGAACGGGAGGCAGGCGCAAGCGTTGTCGTTCTGGGTTTCCGGGCGGCGGACCCGGCTGGCTACGGGCGGCTGGTGCTGGACGATGACGGGTCGCTTTCGGAAATTGTCGAACACCGCGACGCCACGTCGGAACAGCGCCGAATCGACCTGTGCAATTCCGGCGTGATGGCGATTGACGGCGATATCCTGTTCGACATGCTGGACAAGGTCGGCAACGACAACGCCAAGGGCGAATACTATCTGACGGATATTGTCGCCATCGCACGGGCCGCCGGGCGCAGATGCACGGTGATCGAGGCCGATGAAGCGGAACTGATGGGCATCAACAGCAAGGCCGATCTGGCCATCGCCGAAAAGCGGTTCCAGACGGATGCAAGATTGGCGGCGCTAGACGGCGGCGTTACCCTGCACGATCCGGAAACCGTCTGGTTCAGCCATGACACCCGAATTGGCGTCGATGTTGAGATCGAACCACATGTTGTCTTTCGGCCCGGCGTCGTTATCGGGGACAGGGTGACGATCAAGGCGTTTTCACATCTTGAAGGGGCGGTCGTCGATAGCGGCGCAACGATCGGGCCGTTTGCCCGGCTGCGGCCCGGCGCGGTGATCGGGGCCGGTGCGCGTGTCGGCAATTTCGTAGAAATCAAGAATGCGAGCCTTGCGGAAGGTGCGAAAGCCAATCACCTGAGCTATATCGGCGATGCTTCTGTCGGGGCGGCTGCGAATATCGGTGCAGGCACGATCACCTGCAACTATGATGGCTATCTGAAATCGAAAACCGAAATCGGTGCGGGCGCGTTTATCGGGTCGAACACGGCTTTGGTCGCGCCGGTGGTTATCGGCGACGGTGCGATTGTCGGCGCGGGCAGCACGATTACCGAAAATGTTTCCAGCGACGCAATCGCCAGCGCGCGCGGCAGCCAGATCGAAAAGCCCGGCGCAGCGGCGCGGTTCCGTGAGCGGCGGGCAAAGCAGAAAGCCGAATTGAAGAAATCATGATGGATCGATTGAGGTACAAAACCTGATGTGTGGAATTATTGGTATTGTCGGCAAACAGGACGCAGCGCCGCGGTTGCTGGATGGATTGAAGCGGCTCGAATATCGCGGCTATGATTCAGCGGGGATAGCGACGCTGAACGATGACGGAATCGGGCGTCGCCGCGCCGAAGGCAAACTGATCAACCTGCAGAAAGTTGTCGAGGCCAATCCACTGTCCGGCAATACCGGCATCGGCCATACACGCTGGGCGACGCATGGTGTGCCGTCCGAAAACAATGCACACCCGCATGTGACCGATCAGGTGGCCATCGTTCACAACGGCATTATCGAGAACTTCCAGGACCTGATCGTGGAACTGGGCGACAAGGCCAAGGAGATCAAAAGCGATACCGATACGGAAGTCGTTGCCCATCTGATCAATCTGTATCTGGCCGATGGTCTTTCGCCTCGCGAGGCGGTCGCCAAGACGATCCTGAAGCTGGAAGGCGCTTTTGCTTTTGTCATCATTTTCAAGGGCCGAGACGACATGATGATCGGCGCGCGGCGTGGCAGCCCGCTGGCGATCGGTTATGGAGACGGTGAGATGTATTTCGGGTCCGACGCGCTGGCGCTGGCCCCGCTCACTCGGCGGATCTGCTATCTTGAAGAAGGCGACTGGGCGATTGTCACCCACAACGATGCCTCTATCTATGACCGTTCAAACAGCGCCGTCACCCGGCCCGTGGTTGAAACGGCGGTCTCCGGCGCGCTGATCGGCAAGGGCAACTACCGTCATTACATGCAAAAGGAAATATACGAGCAGCCGACGGTGATCGGCGACAGCCTGTCGACATTCCTTAACCCGGCGAGCCAGACAATCACCCTGCCGCCGCTGGAGATTGATTTCGCGAAAGTGCCGAAAGTTACGGCATCGGCCTGCGGCACGGCCTCTTATGCGGCGCTGGTGGCGAAGTACTGGCTGGAAGATCTGGCCCGACTGCCGACGGAAGTCGATGTCGCGTCAGAATTCCGCTATCGCGAGGTGCCTCTGCCGAAAGACGGTCTTTCGCTGTTCATCAGTCAGTCCGGCGAAACCATGGATACGCTCGAAGCCTTGCGCTACTGCCGCAGGCAGGGGCAGCATATTCTTTCGATCGTGAACGTGCCGGAAAGCACCATCGCGCGGGAATCCGATGCGGTGATGCTGACGCAAGCGGGGCCGGAAATCGGTGTGGCCTCGACCAAGGCTTTCACGACGCAGCTGACGGTGCTTGCCTGCCTCGCCATCGGCGCGGCAAAGGCGCGCGGCCATCTGACGGACAAGCGAGAGGCCGAGCTTTCCGCTGCCCTGGCGGAAGTGCCGGGCCGGGCTGCCGAAGTGCTGGGGCATGATGATGCCATTGCGGCGATCGCGCAGACCGTCGCCGAGGCAAGGGATGTCTTCTACATGGGTCGGGGGACATCCTATGCGCTGGCCATGGAAGGGGCGCTGAAGCTGAAGGAAATTTCCTATATCCATGCCGAAGGCTACGCGGCGGGAGAAATGAAACACGGACCGCTTGCGCTGATTGAGGAAGACGTACCGATTGTCATCATCGCCCCCAGCGACAAGCTGTTTGATAAAACGGCGTCCAACGTGCAGGAACTGATCGCGCGCGGCGGCAAGGTTATTTTTCTTTCCGACAAAGCGGGAATTGAGCGCATGGAGAGGCAGTCGAAACCGTTCGCTTCCATTCAGCTACCGACGGTCGATCCGTTCGTCGCGCCGATCCTGTATGCCATTCCGGTACAGTTGCTGGCCTATCACACGGCCGTTCTGAAAGGCACGGATGTCGATCAGCCGAGAAACCTGGCGAAAAGCGTTACGGTCGAATAAGCGCGCGGGTCAGACGATGCCGACTTCCTCGACATCGATGATTTCCTTTTCCGCGAAGGCTGCCTTTTCCCACTGCTGCATGTGGCTGTCGGAAAACACCGTTTTGACATAGGCTTCCGCGACGTCGCTGCCGCGCACGCCATAGGTGCGGAAACGGGCGGCGACGGGGGCAAACATTGCGTCGGCGATGGAAAAATCGCCAAACAGCCACGGTTTCGCCGACGTGTAGGTGCTTCTGCAATCGCGCCAGATGTCCAGTATCCGACGGATATCGAGTTCAAGGTCGGGGGTCATCTCCACGGTTCGGTTGGTCGCGCGGATGTTCATCGGCATCTGCCGGCGAAGCGCCATGAAGCTCGAAACCATTTCCGTTGAAACCGAACGCGCGCGGGCCCGGGCGATCGGATCGCTGGGCCACAGGGCGGGAACATGCTCGGCAATGCGTTCGCAGATCGACAGCGATTCCCATATCGTTGTGCCGTTTTCGATCAGCACCGGTACCTTGGCGGAAGGCGAATACTTTTCCAGCTTTTCGTCCGTGTCCTCTTCATTCAGGCCGATCCGGATTTCCTCGAACGGCAACCCGGTATGCGCCAGCGCCAGCCAGGCCCTTAGCGACCATGACGAATAGTTTTTGTTGCCGATAACCAGCAAACGATCTTCAGGGTCTGACATTTGACGACGTCATCTCTTTCAATTGGTTGGCGATGATACTCATATCCGTTATGGCGAAATACTCTACTATTCCCTGTCTGCCACGCAACTCAGCTGAATGTAGCGCGGCAGCATTAAGGTTCAATCCTGCTGCGGCCATTGTATCTTTTGCACATATGACCGCACCGTCATGCTGTTTGGACTGGGTTTCCAGCCGCGCCGCTGTATTGATCGTATCGCCGATCGCCGTCAAGAGTTGTGCATTCGGCGGTCCCATCAGGCCCACAATGGCGTCACCATGATTGATGCCGATACCGACTTCCAGCGGGCGGGAAAGTTCGCTTGCCAGCTTTGCGTTCAGGTCGGCCAGCCGGCGATGAATGGCAAGCGCGCCGCGCATGGCGTTCCTGATGCCTTCAACCGGGTTCGACTGGTCCATGCCGTACAAGGCCAGCAACCCGTCGCCTGCAAACTGGGCATAGTGACCGTCGGTCTCTCTCAGCGCTTCCGTCAATTCGGCAAAAAACTGGTTCAGGATGAACAGGACATCATACGGCAGCTTGTCCTCACCCAGTTTCGTCGATCCGCGAAGGTCAACGAACATGGCCGTTACCGGCTGTTCCTTGCCGTCGAGGCCACCCGGCCGTCTTCCGTCGCGCGCATCGGCATCCGGCGGCAGCAGAGGTGCAAACCTGATATCATCCGTCGGCTTGATCTGGCAGGCGAGGCGCACGCCTTCAGGCGCTGATATCCGGTTCAGCGCCGTCGCTTCCAGGTCGTTCGGCACGCCAAGCGCTGGCAATCCTTCCAGAATACGGACCCGGCACGTTGTGCAGCGTCCCCTTCCGCCGCAAACAGAGGCATGGGGAATGCCCTTGATTCGCAGGGCCTCCAGCAGCGTGGCCCCTGCATCGATCCTGCAGGACAGGCCGCTCGGCATTGTCGCCATGGGCTTCTTGTCGAGCTTCATCAGCCAGAGACGAACCAGCCGCACGGCAAACGGCAGCAATACGCCGCCGGCGGCAACCCAGTAGGAAACCGCTGACCATGCGCCGACACGGGATGCCGCTTCCGACGCCATTTCCATGGTTGCGAAACTGTTGCTTATCCAATCCGATTGCTGCGCCAGAAGACGCGCTTCAAGCCCGGCGGCGACGTATCCGGCAGCGGCAAGGCTCACAATCGAAATTGCCCCTGTCGTGAAGACAAACCGGTAACGCGGATACCATGGCTTCAGCCGCAGCCAGTAGTGAATGCCGATACATCCATGCACCCAGGCGATGGCCATCCCCAGTCCCTGCACGGCGCCGGCGGGAGGTTGCACCACCCAGTAATACGTCACCACCCATTGATAGGTGGGTTCGTATTCGTAGGCCATCTGGCCGATGAACGCGCTGGTAAAGTGGGTTGCCAGAAGAACCGGGATCGCCAGCCCGAAACCGAGCTGCATGGCTTCCCAGGCCTGCAGCTTGAGCGTTGCCCGAATGATGATCGAATATACGGCATTGCCGATGTGCAGAACGAACGCCGCGATGAGCAGAAGGCCGGCGGGAAATTCACCCCAGGGGCCGGTCAGATAGGGCCGCCAGAGATCCATCGTCCGCAGGGAAACGACCCCGCCGATGTGATTGAGCAGATGCGTTGTGACAAACGCCATCAGGATCAGGCCGGAATACAGACGGATTTTCTGTCGCATCGGATCAGAACAAGGTCGGCACGACATGAACCCGGCATTCGGATGTTCCGTCGTATTCAAACAGGAATGCAAAGTCGCGGCCCTTGCGGTCATCCGGATCGCGCAAGTTGAAGCCTTCTGAGGTGGCGAATCCCATGCGCATGCGCTTCCCGTCTTCGGTTTCGATCAGAACATAGTAACGGCCGACTTTTTTCTGGTTGAAACGTCCGAGGGTGCAGGCGGTGGACAGGTCCGCGGAAATGTTCTCATCAAGAGAGTCTGCGTTCACGTAGAACAATACCCGCGTCGTCCGCGAAAAGAACCGGGCCGGCGATGCGCCGCCGGGCTGAATAATCTGCGGAATCCGGCCGAGCGGTATGAAACCGGGTTTCTGGCTGGACTGCGCCTGCGCCGATACATCGGTAAGTAACAGAAACATCGCCGCCAGCCAGGCGTATCGGAACGGCCTGCGCGAAACCGCTTCAGTCCGGGTCCTGCATTTCAGCATATTCTGTGTTGAGCGTTTCGATATCATCACGATCGATAAGGTCCACAATGCGTTTTCCATCACCGGGCTTCGATGCGCCGACAAGAAACTGTCCGCCTGGCACCAGCCTCAGGGTCGGCCCGAGATGGCAGCGCCCGAGACAATGGACCGGCTTCAGGTCCAGCGCCATGTTGCGCTTTGCCCATTCTTCCTGCAATTCCCTGGCCAGCTTAGGCGCGCCGCGCGCCCCGCACGAGGTAACGGTGCCGCCGGCCCGATGGTTTATGCAGTGGAACAAGGCCTTGAACTTTGGCGTTTTATCCTCGTTGTTGCTCATTCGGTCCAATCACGGTTCAGTGTGGCTTTATTGAAACCTGCCGCCAACAGCCCACCTGAAGGGCAGATACTAAAAGGGTTTTTCCATACAGGCGGTCGGGTTACAAGCGGCTCAGACCTATGCGGAACCTGGCAGTTTGGAAAAGAGGGACGACAATGACTGACTATGATTTTGATTTGTTTACCATTGGCGCCGGTTCCGGCGGCGTGCGCGCAAGCCGAATGGCAGCCACTTACGGTGCGAAGGTCGCGATTGCCGAAGACCGATACCTCGGCGGGACCTGTGTGAATGTCGGCTGTGTGCCAAAGAAACTGTTCGTTTATGCGTCGCACTTCAGAGAAGACTTTCATGACGCGGCGGGGTTCGGCTGGGATGTACGGTCGGCCGAATTCGACTGGTCCACGCTGATCGAGAACAAGAACACGGAAATCGCCAGGCTGAACGGCGTTTACCGCATGCTGCTGGACAATGCCGGCGTCACCCTGTTTGAAGACAGGGCGACCGTGCTGGACGCCCATACCGTCGATGTTGGCGGCAAGCGCGTCACGGCGGAACGTATTCTGATCGCCACCGGCGGCTGGCCGACGATTCCTGATATCCCCGGCCGGGAACATATCGTTTCATCGAACGAGGTGTTTTATCTGGATCGGTTGCCGAAACGGGCGATTGTCGTCGGCGGCGGCTATATCGCAGTGGAATTCGCCGGCATTTTCAACGGCCTCGGAGTCGAAACGACCCAGCTCTATCGCGGGCCGCTGTTCCTGCGCGGATTCGACGAGGACGTTCGCAGTTTTCTGGCAGAAGAAATGACCAAGAAGGGCATTGATCTGCGATTCAACGCGAATGTGACGGCAATCGAGGAAGATTCTGACGGATACCGCGTAACGCTAGAGGACGGGTCGGTCCAGGAAACCGATCTGGTCATGTATGCGACTGGCCGCCACCCGAACACCGCCGGGCTCGGCCTGGAACAGGTCGGGGTCAACCTCGCCCCGAACGGTTCGGTTATCGTGAATGACGATTTCCAGACCAGCGTTCCGTCGATCTACGCGCTGGGTGACGTGATCGACCGGGTTGCCCTGACGCCGGTTGCGATTGCCGAAGGCATGGTGTTTTCGTGGAACACCTACAAGACCGGCGGCAAGAAAATGGACTATCGCGATATCCCGACGGCGGTTTTCTCGCAGCCTACTATCGGTACGGTCGGCTTGACAGAAAATCAGGCGCGCAAGGAGTTTGCGGCGATCGATATCTACCAGTCTGAATTCCGGCCGATGAAGCACACGATGACCGGGTCTGCCGAACGCACGATGATGAAACTGATCGTCGACAAGGCGTCCGACAGGGTTGTCGGCGCGCATATGGTCGGCCCGGAAGCCGGCGAACTGACGCAAGGACTTGGCATCGCAATGAAGGCTGGCGCGACGAAGGCCGATTTCGACGCAACCATCGGGATTCACCCAACCAGTGCAGAGGAATTCGTAACGATGCGCGAAGTCACCGCCTCCTATCCGCAGGCTGCGGAATAAGAGGCGGCGCCGTAGTCACTGTTTCGGTGGCATCGGGAAGGCGCCGTTGTCGGTGTCTTCATACGACGGCAATCCATCGTCGAGATCGTAGTAGTCGCCCTTGGTCGCGGTATAGATGTGGCCGATGGTCTCCAGATGCGTCGGCCCGTCAACCGACCCGGCGGAAGGCGAAATCTTGCCGGAATCCAGCGTCTCGAACAGGATAGAAGAGCCGCATTCGGCGCAGAAGCCGCGCCGGCTGTGGTCGCTGGCGTGGTACCATTTCAGGCCCTTGTCCTCGGTCAGCCGGAACTGGTCGGTCCAGACGGTGAAGGATGTCCAGAAGTGGCCGCTCTGTTTGCGGCAGGCAGTGCAATGACAGGCGACGACGTCGCGGGTCTCACCGGTAATTTCGTATCGAACCGACCCGCACAGGCATGACCCGGTTGTTTTTTTCTCACTCATAAACTTGTTCTCCATTCAAGGGGCCGGGCACACTAGCCGATACCTGCTGACAGCGTTCTGTCAGGATTGTCCACGGCGTGGCGGCATCGGCAGGTCCGGCCCGTCATTGTCGCCATAGGTGGTCAGGCCTGGTTCCAGATCGTAATAGTCGCCTTTGAAGTCGGTCCAGATATTCATCGCGATTTTTTGCCCTGTCGGCTCGTCGAACGCCCCGGCGGAGACACCGATGTCGTCTGTACCGGGCATATCGAAAAACAGCAGTGATCCGCAGGCGTCACAGAAACCGCGCCGGCTGTCCGCGCTGGACTGGTACCATTTCAGGGTATCGTCGCGCAGCAGGGTGAAATTATCGCGCCAGACTGTGGTGCAGGGCCAGACATGGCCGCTCTGTTTTCGGCACATTGTGCAGTGGCAGGTGGTGAACGGCGCCAGCGGCCCGTCGATAGCGAAGGCGACGCCGCCGCACAGGCACGATCCGGTATGTCTTTCGGCTGTCATTCAATGGCCTTTCGATCAAAGGGTTAAGGCTGGCTTGATATTTCATTGTCTTGTGACATCGTGCAATGAAACTGAAGGCAACCTGCCAAGTAAACAGAAACAACGACTATTCCAATTCAGCAACGGGGCTTATCTAAAATGTCGACCACGCGTACCTATAGCGATCAGGCCCTTGCGCATTTGCTGGCTGAAACCCGGATCATCGCCATGGTCGGCGCCAGCGGCAACTGGAAACGACCGTCGAATTTCGTGATGAAGTATCTGCAGAACGCCGGTTATCGGGTTATCCCTGTCAATCCGCGCAATGCCGGAGAGACAATCCTCGGCGAAACCGTCTATGCCGACCTGCAGGATATTCCGGTCAAGGTCGATATGGTCGATGTGTTCCGGCCGTCAGGCGAAGCGCCGGGGATTGCCGAAAAGGCGGTCGCGATCGGCGCGAAATCGCTGTGGCTTCAGCTCGCCATTGTCAGTGACGAGGCGGAAAGCATCGCACAGGCGGCGGGTCTGACCGTAATCATGGACCGGTGTCCGAAAATCGAACATTCGCGGTTGTCCGGCCTGCTCGGGTCAGCCGGGTTCGATGCGCGGGTGATGTCGTCGCGCCGGCGTCCGGTATCCCCGCCGCCGGCCGCCGAACGCGCGGGCGGGTTCTTCCAGTCGAACCATCTGGAAACCCTGGCGATCCATGCCGGCGCATCGCCTGACCCGGCCAGCGGCGCACGCACCGTGCCGATCCAGCAATCGACCAGTTTTGTTTTTGACGATGCCGACCACGCAGCGGCCCTGTTCAATCTGCAAACGCCGGGCAACATCTACGGTCGGCTCACCAACCCCACGACGGCGGCTCTGGAACAGAAGCTGGCGGCGCTGGAGGGTGGAGTTGGGGCAACCTGCTGTGCCTCGGGCCATGCCGCCCAGATCATCGCCCTGCTGCCGCTGATGCAGCCGGGGGCGCGTATTGTCGCCGCCAACCGTCTCTATGGTGGCACGGTGACGCAGTTCAGCCATACGTTCCGCAAATTCGGCTGGGAAAGTACCCTGGTCGATACCGATGATCTCGATGCGGTTTGCGCAGCGGTGAGCGACCCGTCTGTCAGAGCGGTTTTCGCAGAAAGCCTCGCCAATCCGGGCGGCATGGTCACTGATCTGGAAGCGCTGGCGAAAATTGCACATGACGCCGGCATTCCCTTCATCGTCGATAATACGCTGGCGACGCCGGTTCTGTGCCGGCCGTTCGACTTCGGGGCCGATATCGTGGTGCATTCCACGACCAAGTTTCTGTCCGGCCATGCCAATGCGATGGGTGGGGTGGTGATCGACAGCGGCCGGTTCGACTGGGCCGCCGGCCGGCCGTTTCCGGCGCTGACCGAACCGGAACCCGCGTATCAGGGCATCGCCTTCTGGGAAACTTTCGGCAATCTGGGCTACACCACGTATGGCCATGCGGTGGGCCTGCGCGATCTGGGGCCGACCATGGCCCCGCTCAACGCTTTCCTGACCATAACCGGGGCGGAAACCCTGCCGTTGCGCATGCAGCGCCATGTCGAGAATGCGGAAAAGGTGGTCGCCTTCCTCTCTGGCCATCCTGCGGTCGAAAGCGTTTCCTACGCCGGATTGAAGAACAGCCCGTGGCACGAGCTCGCGAAAAAATACATGCCGAAGGGCGCAGGTTCGGTCTTCACCTTCACCGTCAAGGGCGGTTTAGAGGCGGGCAAGGCGGTCGTGGCGTCGTGCAACCTGTTTTCACACCTTGCCAATGTCGGCGATACGCGCTCGCTGATCCTGCATCCCGCCTCGACCACGCACCGGCAACTGACGCAAGAACAGCGTGACGCCGCCGGTGTCGGCGACGGCGTGCTGCGCCTCAGCGTCGGGCTGGAAAACGCAGACGACCTGATCGCTGATCTGGACGCCGCGCTGGGCGGCT
>CAYGSU010000037.1:0-27850 GCA_964352715.1 uncultured Flavobacteriaceae bacterium
GGTCTGGTTAACGCGTTCTTTGTCGGCTCCAGCGAATTCGCCTTTGTCATGTCGCTGGTGACGGTTCTTCTGTTCGCAGGCATCACCGCCTGGGAAACACAGTCGATTAAGAACATGTACCAGGAACATCTCGGTATGGACGTGCTCTCACGCTTTGCCATCTTCGGCGCGCTGCAGCTTTACGGCAGCTTCGTCGTGATGTTCATCCATATCCTCAGCATCTTCGGTGCGGCGCGCGAATAGCGCCAACCTGACGGCTCTAGTAAAAGGCCCGGCATTGTCCGGGCCTTTTTTTCGGTTTAACAGCCAGCATGAACTTCAACCTTTGCGTTGACACGCAGGGATTGCGTCCTTACACGGCCCGGTAGTTTCAATTCTGCCCGTGGCAGTTCATTTGGAAATATCGGAGAATAGTATGCTTGATTCCTTTGGCCGGCTCTGTGCAGCCGGCATGCTTGTGCTGCTTGGTGCCTGTTCCACTGTTGTTGAAGGGTCTGACCAGACCATCACCGTCATCACCGAACCACCGGGCGCGTCTTGCGAACTGTTTCGTGATGGCAAGGTTATCGCGGTTGCGAACCCGACACCGACAAGCCTGACCGTCGACAAAAGCAAGAACGACATCAGCGTGACCTGCGAGAAACCGGGTCACTTTGCGGGGTCGGAAACCCTGGTCAGCGAATTTGCCGGCGCAACGCTCGGCAACATCATACTGGGCGGCGGTATCGGCGTTGTCGTCGATGCGGCATCGGGTGCGATGAACAAGTATGAGGAATCCGTGGTTGTCGTCATGCCACCGGAATCCTTCGATTCGGTTGATGCCCGGGATCGTTTCTTCGATGTACAGATTGCGCGTGTCACTGCGAATGCCGAAGAAGAACTTGAAGAAATCAGCTCAGGATGCAACACCGCGAACAACAATTGTGAAACCATGAAGACGGAGGTTGAAGAGCGTCTGGCGGCACAGGTCGAAACATTCGAACGACAGCGTTCTACCGCCATCGTCAACTGACAGCAGACAGCATCTGTTGCTGAAAAGGCCCGGCTTCGTTCGGGCCTTTTTCTTGTTTCTATATCCGCCGGAACCGGGCCGCGAAGAAGCCGTCCAGCCCGCCCTTGCGGTTCAACAGGGCCGGATGAGTGCGCAGGCAGCCGTCGCGGATGGCGCTTTCGCCAAGGCCGGGCAGGTCATCCGCTTCAACCGGAACAATCTCCAGCGGCGCATCGGTCTGCTGCACGGCGCTGACGATGGCCGGGCCTTCTTCCGGCTGCAGCGAACACGTGGCGTAGACGATCAACCCGCCGGGTTTTACGAACGAGGCGGCGTGAAGGATCAGCTTCTGTTGCAGGGCGGCCAGCTTCGCGATATCCGCGCCGCTCTTGATGCGGGCGATATCAGGGTGCCGGCGCAGGGTGCCGGTGCCGGAACAGGGCGCATCGATCAGCACGGCATCAACCGGTGCGGCCGGTTGCCATTGCAAAGCATCCGAAACAACCACCTCGACCGGCAGCCACAAACGTTCCATGTTTTCACTCAACCGTTTCAGACGGCTTTCCGATCGATCGACTGCGATCACATGCGCGCCGGCCGAGGCAAACTGCGCCGTCTTGCCGCCAGGCGCGGCGCACAGATCGACGACGGTCTTTCCGTTTACATCGCCCAGTAGAAGGGCCGGCAGGGCGGCAGCCGCATCCTGCACCCACCAGCCGCCTTCATCGAAGCCGGACAGTTTCGGCACATCGCCGGCGTGCGTCAGCCGCACGCTGCCCCAGGGCAAAGCGACCCCGCCCAGCGTTTCCGACCATGCCTTCGGTTCTTCCTTCACGGACAGGTCCAGCGGCGCTTCGGTCAGATGCGCCAGCGCGATCTCTCGCGCAACCGTTGCGCCATAGGCGGCAATCCATGCCTCCCACAGCCAGTCAGGTGTGTTGAGGCGCGCCGGGTCCTGCTGGGCCAGTGCGGCCGGACCGGCCTTCACCACATTGCGCAGCACGGCGTTGATCAGGCCCTTGTAGCGGGTCAGCCGTTCAGCCTCCGCCAGATCGACCGCCGTGCCCACGGCGGCATGGGCGGGGGTTTCCAGAAACAGCAATTGCACGGTCGCCAGCCGCAGAATGTTTTTGACCGCTACGGCGTGCGCGGTCGGTTCGCGGGTCAGAAAGCGATTGATGATTTCATCGATCTGGCCAAGCCGGCGCAATGCCGTCGCTGTCAGCATGCGGACGAAGGCGCGGTCGCGCTTCGGCAGCGCTTTCAGGCCCTTGTCATGTTCCAGCGCCTCGTCCAGCGGGCGTGATTTCGCGAGCACGGCATTCAGCACATGCAATGCAGCGCGACGCGCCGGCAGACCGGTGGTCGGTTCGGAAGGGTCGGCTGAGACTGATTTTGAAGCTGTGTCGTTCATGGCGGGGACCTTAGACAGTCGAACCGCGCTTGGCGAGCAGGATCAGCCCCACGGGCTGACCGGTTTTACGCCTGTGGATTCCATATGTTGCGCCATCCGGCGAAGCGCCTCGACCCTGTTTTTTGTATTGGGGTGGGTCGAGAACAGATTGTCCATCTTTCTGGTATGCAAGGGATTGACGATGAACATATGAGCGGTCGCCGGGTTGTCCTCGGCGCGCGCGTTCTCGACGGTGTCGGCGCCGCGCTGCAGTTTCTCCAGCGCCGAGGCCAGCCATAACGGATTGCCGCAGATTTCTGCACCGGCTTTGTCGGCGGAATATTCCCGTGTCCGGCTGATCGCCATCTGCACCAGCATCGCCGCCAGCGGCCCGAGGATCATCACGATGATTGCGCCGAGGCCACCCAGCGGGCTTTGCCGGTTGCCGCCGAACAGGCCGGTGAACAGAGCCATGTTGGCCAGCATTGAAATCGCACCGGCAATGGTCGCTGTTACTGTCATGGTCAGCGTGTCGCGGTTTTTCACATGCGCCAGTTCGTGCGCCATCACCCCGGCCAGTTCCTGCGCATTCAACAGCCGTAGCAGGCCGCTGGTCGCCGCTACCGCCGCGTTTTCCGGGTTGCGGCCGGTTGCGAAGGCGTTCGGCTGGTCGCTCTGGATGATATAAACCTTGGGCATCGGCAACTCGGCACGCCGCGCCAGTTGCTCGACAATGCCGTGAAAGCCGGGGGCCGTTTTCGCATCGACCTGCTTTGCCCGGTACATCCGAAGCACGATCTTGTCGGAGTTCCAGTAGGAAAAGAAGTTCATCGCGACGGCGAAAGCCAGGGCGATGAGCAGGCCGGTCTGACCGCCGACAAGATAGCCGCACCCGACCAGCAGGGCGGTCATGGCGGCCATCAGCATGAAAGTACGCATCGTGTTCATTGGTTTCGTTCTGTCCGATAAGGTTTATGACTTTTCAAAGATAAGCGCTGAAAACCCGGCTACAAGGCTTGGCGCGACGCAATGCTTGGGCCATATTCCCCGGTATGAAACTGTTCAAGAAAAGCATAAAGGCTGAAAAGCCTGCCGCCGAGGCGAAACCGGCCAAGCTGCCGCCCGGCTATGACCCTGAAATCCGCGGGC
Organism: uncultured Flavobacteriaceae bacterium; assembly: GCA_964352715.1. GTDB lineage: Bacteria > Pseudomonadota > Alphaproteobacteria > UBA8366 > Aestuariispiraceae > JAVKBW01. Next base: position 3,534 of record CAYGSU010000037.1, read on the forward strand.
AGGACAGCCGCCGTATGGCGGAGCTGAAGGCGGATATGGCGGGCATGAAATGGCGCGCCGAAGCAGAAGCCAAAGGCGAGATCGAACGCGAGACCGGCGGTCCGAAAGGGCTGGAACCGACCCGCTACGGCGACTGGGAACGTGCCGGACGCTGTGTCGACTTCTAGTTATTCCGTCGATTCTGCCTGATGGTTTTCGAAGCAGGAACGGCGCAGGCGCACACCCTCTCAGACTGGCCAACATCCGGCACCGTTACCGTATTCGACACAGAATTCACCGCCTGGGAAGGCAGCCAGGCGCGCAACTGGGCTGAACCCTGGGAAACGACGGAACTGGTGGAAATCGGCGCGGTGCGGTGCGACTCCGCCACTTTCGCCATTCTGGACAGTTTTCAGGTTCTGGTTCTGCCGAAAAGGAACCCGGTCCTGTCGGACTACTTTGTCACGCTGACCGGCATCACCCAGGCTGATCTTGAAGAAAACGGTGTGCCGCTGCCCGAGGCCGTTGCCGGTTTTGAAACATTTACGGAAACGTCGGATGTCATTCTGTCGAATGGTGGCGATGCCGATGTTTTTGTCGAATCCTTCGCCTGTTACGGGTTGCCGTGTCCGCTCAATTTCCGAAAATTCCTGAATATCCAGCCGGCGCTGCTGGCCCTGTTTCCCGGTCGGCCCAGCATATCGTCAGTCGAGATTCCGCATCTGGCCGGCGTTGATTTCGTGTTCAAGGCCCATGAAGCGCTGGAAGACGCCAGGGCAATCGCCACGGCGCTGGCAAAGCTTAGGGTAGACGGGTGTATCTAGGGTCAGCCGCCGGAGAGCGACCGGAAAAATTGCCGGGCCAGATCGCTGTTGCCCCTGTCGTCGATTGTCTTGAGAATGGCGGCAACGGCATCGAAGGACCGGTACATGTCCTGCAGAAGCACCGCCATCTTTATCAGTGCGGGTGCTTCCATATCAGGCCAGCTTTCGATGCGGCGAATATACACCGCTTCCCCCCACAAAAGCTGCTTTACGCCCTGTGCCCCGCCTTTCGGCAGGTTCACCGGCTTGTAGCAGCGCGTCGCCGAACCCAGAAAGGTGTGAAACTGCAACCCGGCTTTCCGCAGTTCCGCATCGACGTCCGCGAATAGCGGCTGGCCCTTGTAGAGTTCGAGGAACTCTACCTCGGTCTGTACGACCGAAACGGTTTCCAGCGCCTTTTGTGCACCGGTCAGCACATCCAGCTCGGCACCCTGCACATCCATTTTCAGAAAATCCGGCTGTTGGCCGTTCAAAACGTCGTCGAGCCTGACGGTCTCGACCGGAATGCGGTCGACAACCTGACAAAGCTCGGCAAGGTTCTGGAACTTTTCCATCAGGTTATGGTTCGGTTCGTAAAGCGAGCTTGTATATCCGGTATTGGTAAGATGCAGCACCGCAGAACCGCCGCGTCCGATGGCCTTGTCTATTATCCGGTGCGGCGGCGGGAATTTGCTGCGCAGCGCGGCAAGGGCGTTCTGGTCTGGCTCCGCGGCAATCAGGGTCGCCAGACCGGCCTCGACAAGAGGCATGTAAAGCGGCGGCTCTGCCTGCAACAGCGCTGCGCCGATATCGCACAGGGTCAGTTGCGGCAGAATTGGGTCAATATAGGATTGCTTGTGCAGGTCCGGCAGGGAAAAGGCCATGGTCAGCTTTCGGGTCGCAGAAATCAGTATGACGGAACGCTATCATGCTTTGCCGGCGGGACACAGACAGGGCAAACCATTTGTCGTGCCGGATGTTTGCAGCATTGGCATTGGCCTTGACCTTCCTGCGATACCCGGCTTGAGATGATGGCATGACCGAGACCCTTTCCCCGTCGCCCGATCAGGCGGAAAACGACGATATCCGGCCGGCCGTAACAACCAGGCGCGCCGGCGGCATCAATGTCAGAACCCTGGGGTTGATCCGCTGGGTCGCGGTCGGTGGCCAATTGACCGCTTTGGGCATTGTGCAATTCATTCTCGACTATCCGCTGCCGGTTTGGGAATGTCTTGCCTGCGTGCTGGCGCTGGCGGTTTCCAATCTTGTTCTCAGGCGCGGCCGGCACTGGCGATCCAGATTGCCGAACTACCACGCTGCCCGCCTGCTGACCTTCGACATGGCTGAAATCAGCGCGCTTCTGTATTTTACAGGCGGGCTGTCGAACCCGTTTTCGCCACTGATACTGGTGCCGGTTACGGTATCCGCGGCGATCCTGTCGCGCGGCGCGACGATCATGCTGACGATCTTCTCTCTGTTCGGCATTTCGGTGCTGGCGGTGTTTCATCAGCCGTTGCCGTGGAGCGAAAGCCTTGAACTGCCGATTGTCTATCGGCTGGCGCTGTGGACAGCGCTGGCGGTCAGCCTGATTTTCATGGCGGCCTTTGTCTGGTCGGTTGCCGACGAATCCCGGCAGCGCGAACAGGCACTGGCCGAAACAGAGGCGGCTCTGGCGCGCGAGCAGCGGTTGTCTGCTCTTGGCGGTCTGGCGGCGGCGGCGGCGCATGAACTGGGATCGCCGCTGAACACGATTTCGCTGATCGCTAAGGATCTGCCGAAGGAATTGCCGCCGGATGACCCGGTGCAGCAGGACCTGTCCGATCTCGTCGAGCAGGTCGACCGCTGCCGCGATATCCTGCAGGCGCTCGCCCGGCGGCCGGAAACCGAAGGCGGCCAGCCCTACGATATCCTGCCGCTGACAGATCTGGCGGCGGAATCGGCGAAAAATCATATCGACCCTGAAAGGCAGTTCCATCTGACGGTCGATGAAGCGTCCGACGGGCCGGAACCCATGCTTGCCCGAAGCCCCGAACTGCTGCACGGATTGGGAAATCTGATCCAGAATGCCAGCCAGTTTTGCCGTAAGCGGGTAGATATGTCGCTGTTCTGGACAGAAGACAGCGTAACGATCACGATCATTGATGACGGGCCGGGATTTCCCGTCTGGCTGCTGGATTCGCTCGGCGAACCATACCTTTCGACACAGGCGGGCAAGGCCGGGCACATGGGCTTGGGGATCTTTATTGCGCAAACACTACTTGATCGGGTCGGCGCGCGCGTTAGGTATAGAAACAGGAAACCGACCGGTGCGAGTGTACAAGTTCGGATACCTCTCCGCGTGGACGGACCTGTGAACAGGGTCTAAAAGGTCTTGGATATGGATACACTGACAGCCAAACCAGCCATCGCCGATGCCGACATGCCTCGGCTCTTGATCGTCGACGACGACAGGCCCCTGCGCCAGCGTCTTGTCAGGGCGATGGAACAGCGCGGTTTTTTGGTTACCGATGCCGAAAGCGTGGCCGATGCCAAAGCGCTGTTAGGGAAGGAAAGCTTTTCCCATGCTCTGGTTGATCTTCGTCTGGATGACGGCACCGGCATGGACGTTATCGAGGTTCTGACGCAGGGCGACTCCGACACACGCGTTGTGATGCTGACCGGCTACGGCAATATCGCCAGCGCGGTTTCCGCCATCAAGGCCGGCGCGGTTGATTACCTGCCGAAACCTGCCGATGCAGATCAGATCGCCGCTGCCCTGCTTGATCACGAAACACCACTGCCGTCGCCGCCGCAGGACCCGATGTCGGCCGACCGGGTGCGCTGGGAGCACATCCAGCGCGTGTTCGAGCAGTGCAACCGCAATGTCTCCGAAACCGCCCGGCGCCTTAAGATGCATCGCCGCACCCTGCAGCGCATCCTCAACAAGCACGCCCCGCGCGGCTGATCTCATTCAGGATTCAGGCGCATTCTCGCCAGAATTCGGCGTGATTCCGTTTTACGCGCCAGCCTGCATCCGATAGCTTCCCGACATGCGTACCCGCCTGCCCGGGGCAAATTCGGCAGGAATATCGATCATTCGAACCCGAGATAGATTAGGACAGGGGCAAATATGTCTGATGCAGTGCTTACCCGGAGCGATCAGCCGGGCTTCCAGACCTTTCGTATTCCCGAAACCGATGGCGAGAAGATCGGCATCATGGTGTGCGGCCACGGCAGCCGATCGACGGCTGCGGTTACCGAATTCCAGGCGATCGCCGAAGGGCTTCGGGCCCGGTTCGCCGATCATCCGGTGGAATACGGGTTTCTTGAATTCGCGACACCCATCATCCGCACCGGGCTGGACAAGCTGCGCGAGGCCGGCTGCACGCGCGTGCTGGCCGTACCGGGCATGCTGTTCGCGGCCGGGCATGCAAAGAATGATATTCCGTCTGTATTGAACACCTACCAGGCCAGCAATCCCGGCATGGAAATCACCTATGGGCGGGAACTGGCGGTCGATCTTAAGATGCTGCAGGCCGCAGGCGACCGGATTCAGGAAGCGCTGGACCGGTGCGACGATAGTATCTCGATGCACGATACGCTGCTGATGGTGGTCGGCCGCGGCGCGTCAGACCCGGATGCGAATTCCAATGTCTCCAAGGTCATGCGCATGCTTTGGGAAGGCAAGGGCTTCGGCTGGGGCGAAGTCTGCTATTCCGGCGTCACCTTTCCGCTTGTCGAGCCGGGCCTTGAACATGCGACGAAGCTGGGCTTCAAGCGCATCGTTGTGTTTCCGTATTTTCTGTTCACCGGCATCCTGATCGACCGGATCTACCACTACACCGATGTCGTGGCGGAACGGCATCCCGAGATCGAATTCGTCAAGGCAGGATACCTGAACGATCATGTCCGGGTGCTCGACACATTCGCTGATCGGCTGATGGAAATCGTCGAAGGCAAGAACAACATGAACTGCCAGATGTGCAAGTACCGCACGCAGGTGCTGGGTTTCGAGGCGGAAGTTGGCCTCGCCCAGGAAAGCCATCACCATCATGTGGAAGGCATCGGCACGGGCGACGCCGAGCCGCACGGTCATCACGGCCACGACCACGATCATGATCATCACGCGCATGGCCACAGCCACGATCATGACCATGATCACCCCCACGACCACGATCACCATGCGCATGGTCACAGCCACGGTCATGAGCATGGTCACGATCACGATCACGGTCACGACCACGGGCACCACCATCACCCCTATCCGCATGCCGACCATCCGCTGGGGCCGAAATCGATGAAGCAGGATTGAACAGGCGGGCGGTTGATCCGATGACCGGTTACGACTATATCCGCGAGCCGTCGGCAATCTACGCCGAAAGCTTCGCCCTGTGCCGGGCCGCGACGGATCTGTCGCGGTTCCCGGCGGATATGCACGCGCTGATCCTGCGTCTTGTGCATTCCGTCGGGCGGCCTGATGTCGTGGACAATCTGGCCTGGAGCGACACGCTCGTCACGGCGGCGTCCGATGCAATCGGCAACGGCAAGCCGATCCTGTGCGATGTGCGCATGGTGGCGGATGGCATCATCCGGTCGCGCCTGCCGAAAGGCGCTGATGTTTTGTGCACGATCGGGTTCGGCTCAACCGCCGGCATCGCCTCGCGCCTTGGCACCACCCGGTCGGCGGCGGCGGTAGAACTCTGGAAACCCTGGCTTGAGGGCGCGGTCGTCGCCATTGGAAATGCGCCGACAGCCTTGTTTCATCTTCTTGAACGGCTAGAAGCGGGTTGGCCGAAACCGGCGGCGATCCTGGGCTTTCCGGTCGGGTTTGTCGGTGCGGCTGAATCCAAAGTGGCACTCGTGGCGGCAGCGGCATCCGACCGGCTGAACATTCCCTTTATCACCTTGCAGGGGCGCGACGGCGGCAGCGCGCTGGCGGCGGCGGCGGTGAACGCTCTCGCCGGCAAAGGAGAAGAAGCGGCATGACGGAGCCGTCGAACAGGATTGCGATTGTCGGGATTGGTGAAGACGGGCTTGCCGGTCTTACCGCATCCGCCCGCGCGCTGATCGACGCCGCCGAGGTGCTGGTCGGTGGCGACCGGCATCTGGCGATGATCGATGGCGACCATCCGGCGGAACGGCTGACATGGCGCTCACCCCTGAAGGATACGGTTGCGGACATCGCAGCGCGGCGGGAAAAGCGTCTGGTCGTTCTGGCGACGGGTGACCCGATGAGCTACGGCATCGGCGTTACGCTGGGGCGTGAATTCGGCAAGGACGCGGTAACGGTGCTGCCGGCGGTTGGGGCATTCTCGCTGGCGGCGGCGCGGCTCGGCTGGCCGCTGGAGGATATCGACCGCCTCACCCTGCACGGTCGGCCGATGGCGATGCTGGCGGGTTTTGTCCGGCCCGGCGCGCGACTGCTCATCCTGTCGGAAGACGGAACCACGCCGGCGGCGGTCGCGTCCCATCTTACGGTCGCCGGCTATGGTCAAAGCAGAATTTGGGTGATGGAACATCTGGGCGGCGGTGACGAGGCAATCCTGTCCGGCACGGCAGCGGACTGGTCGATCGGTACATGCCGTGACCTCAACACCATCGCCATCGACTGCGTGGCCGGTGCGGGGGCAACGGTTTTCAGCCGGGCGGCCGGCCTGCCGGATGAAGCGTTCGACCACGATGGCCAGATGACAAAGCGGGAAGTGCGCGCGGCAACGCTGGCGGTTCTCGCCCCGCAACCCGGTGAACTGCTGTGGGATGTCGGCGCCGGGGCCGGATCTGTCGCCATCGAATGGATGCGGCTTGGCGGCAAGGCCATCGGGATTGAACGCTCCGCCGACCGGGTTGCCAAGGCAGCCGCCAATGCCTCGGCGCTTGGCGTGCCGCTGCTTCAGCTTGTTCGCGGCGATGCGCCGACGGCGCTGGATGGCTTGCCTGCGCCTGATGCGGTCTTTATCGGCGGCGGCATCACGGCGACCGGCCTTGCGGATCTGTGCTGGAAAAAGCTGAAACCCGGCGGGCGGCTGGTCTGCAATGCGGTCACCATGGAAGGGGAAAAAGCGCTAATTGATCTGCATGCGGAAATCGGTGGCGCAATGACCAGAATAGCCGTATCACGCCTCGAACCGGTTGGGCCTTATCATGGATGGCGGCCCCTGATGCCGGTGACCCAGTTTCATGCGGTTAAAGGGTTCGAGTGATGCAAGACCGGCTATGTTCTCAATACGAGGATCTTGAATTGTGGCAGGCGTCCACTGATCTGGCGCTGGCGGTCAAACAGGCGCTGGGCGAAGCGGCGCATGCCGGACCAGGCGTAACGGCGCTGGTGACAGCGGCGGAAATACCGGCGACGCTGGCGACGGCCTATACATTACCCGAAGCTGAAATTATCGACCATATCGGCAAGGCGATGGAGAAGCTGATCCTTCTTGAACATCTGCTTTTGTTGCTCGACTGCCATTCGGTGGCCCCGTCGCTTGATTTGCTGAAGGCTGAATTCGCCGCCCTGCTTGAAGATGATTATGGTGATTTCGACGATGAGTAAGGGCACCGCCTACGGCATCGGGGTCGGACCCGGCGATTCCGAACTGCTGACGCTGAAGGCGTTCAGGCTGATTCAGGAATGTCCTGTGCTGGCCTGGCCGGCGACTCTGGAAAATGAATCGACCGCACGGGCCATCGCTGAACCGCATATTCCCGCCGACCGGATCGAGATCCCGATCCGGATGCCGATGGTGGAATCCCGGTTTCCTGCTCAGGATGTCTACGATCAGGCGGCTGTTGAGATCGGCGGTCACTTGTCGGAAGGACGCGATGTCGCCGTATTGTGCGAGGGCGACCCGTTCTTTTATGGATCCTTCATGTATCTGTTCGCTCGCCTTTCCGAGCATCATTCGGTTGAAGTTGTCCCCGGTGTCAGCAGCCTTACCGCCGTTCCTGCGGCGCTCGGCGTACCGCTGGCATCCCGCAATGATGTGCTAACCGTGCTGCCCGGTCCGCTTGACGAGGATGTGCTGACAGCACGCCTGCGCGATTGCGAGGCCGCCGCAATCATCAAGGTCGGCCGGCATCTGCCGAAAATCCGGCGGGTTCTCGAAACGCTGGGGCTGCTGGATAACGCACGCTACGTTCAGCATGCAACGATGGAGAAGCAGTTGGTCGAACCGCTGGCGAACATGCCCGCCGATATGAAAGCGCCGTATTTTTCCATGGTCATCGTGCATCGCCGCGGCGAAGCCTGGCGGCTGTCATGACAGCCCTGATCGCGCTGACGGCCGAAGGATCGGCTCTTGCCCGCCGCTTGCAGGCGGCGCTTCCTGATTCCGTAACTTTCGGAAAGACAGGGCGGGCTGACGGGCTGGACCAGACTTTCGACGATGTTCAGGCCCTTTTGCAGGCGAAGTATCTTGAAGGCACGCCGATTGTCGCGATCATGGCGGCCGCGATACCGGTACGGCTTCTGGCCCCGCTGCTGGGCGACAAGCATGTTGAACCGCCGGTCATCGCGGTTTCCCAGGATGGGGCGAGCGTGGTGCCGCTGCTGGGTGGCCACCGTGGCGCAAACCGGCTGGCGGTGACAATAGCCGAAGCGACAGGCGGTCATGCTGCGGTTACGACCGCCGGAGATGTCGATCTGGGCTATGCGCTGGATGATCCGCCGCCGGGCTGGGTTGTCGCCAATCCCCAGCTCGTGAAGCCGGTAACCGCGGCGTTGCTGGCGGGAGAGAAAGTGGCACTGATGCAGGAAGCCGGACCAGGCGACTGGCCGCCGGGTGACCGGTTTGCCGATGGCGGCGACTATACGGTGCGGGTTACCGATCGCGCTGAAGCATCGACACCGACAACCCTTGTGCTGCACCCGCCTGTCCTAGCGGTCGGCATCGGCTGCGAACGCGATATTCCGGCTGAGGATGGCGTTGCTGCGGTTCGGCAGGTCCTCAAGGCACAGGGGTATGCGCCCGACTCTGTGGCGGCAATCGGTTCGGTCGATCTGAAAGCAGACGAGCCGGCAGTGCTGGCCGCAGCGCGTGCGCTTGGCGGCACGGCGCGGTTTTTCACGGTCGATGAGTTGGAAGCGCTGACGCCGCGTCTCAAGAACCCGTCCGATGTCGTGTTTCAGGAAATCGGCTGCCACGGGGTGGCAGAAGCGTCGGCGCTGGCCCTTGCCGGGCCGGAAGCCAGTCTCGTTGTCGAAAAGCAACGCGTCGGCAAGGTTACGGTGGCGGTTGCCAAAGCACCACGCCTCGCAGCCGAACCGGCAGGCCGGGAAGGGGGCAGGCTGTTCGTTGTCGGCACCGGGCCGGGCCAGGCAGCGTGGCGCACGGGCGAAAGCGTGAAAGCCCTGAAGGCGGCGGATACGGTGGTCGGCTATGGCCTGTACCTTGATCTCGTCAGCGACCTGATCGCCGGCAAGGACCGGCTGGAATCGCCGCTGGGCGCGGAAGAAGACAGGGTGCGTCTGGCGCTGGAGACGGCAGCGAGCGGCAAGACCGTCGCGCTGGTCTGTTCCGGCGACCCCGGCATCTACGCGCTCGCCACATTGGTCTTCGAAGTGCTGGAGAAATCGGAAGACCGCGCCATGCGCGGTGTCGAAATTGCAGTCTGCCCTGGCGTGTCGGCCTTTCAGGCAGCCTCGGCCCGCCTCGGCGCGCCGATGGGCCACGATTTTTGCCTGATATCCCTGTCCGACCTGCTGACCCCGCGTGAGGCCATTCTGAAACGACTGGATGCCGCAGCGTCGGCTGATTTCGTAACCGCCTTCTATAATCCGCAAAGCCTGCGGCGGCGGTCGCTTCTCGGCGAGGCGCGCGACAGGATCGCTGCACACAGACCGGCGGATACACCGGTCGCCATCGCACGGTCTCTCGGAAGACCGGAAGAACATATCGAGATTACGACGATCGGGGAATTCAATACGGAAAGCGTCGACATGCTGTCGCTTGTGGTGATCGGCAATTCTGAAACGCGGCGCATTGATGTGGCGGGGCGGTCGTTCATGTATACACCGCGTGGCTATGCGCAGAAGTCGGCGAAAAAGGGGGCGGCATGAAAGTATATTTTATCGGCGCGGGGCCGGGCGCGCCCGATCTGATCACCGTGCGCGGACTGAAACTCATTCAGTCCTGTCCGGTCTGTCTCTATGCCGGCTCGCTGGTGCCGGAAGCGGTGGTCGCGGAAGCACCGGACGGGGCGCGGGTGCTGGATACCGCACCGATGCATCTTGACGAGATCATGAGCGAAATCGAAGCGGCACGTGACCGCAACGAGGATGTGGCCCGGGTGCATTCCGGCGACCCGTCGCTGTATGGCGCGATTGCGGAACAGATCCGCCGGCTCGATGCGCTTGGCATCGACTATGAAATAACGCCCGGCGTTTCAGCCTATGCGGCAGCAGCGGCGATCTTAAAAACCGAACTGACCCTGCCGGAAATCGCCCAGACGATCATCCTTACGCGCACCGCCGTTCGCGCCTCGGGCATGCCGGAAGGCGAAGACCTGGACACGCTCGGCCGCACGGGGGCGACACTGGCAATTCATCTGTCCATCAACAATATGGCGAAAGTGGTGCGTGAGCTGACCCCGCATTACGGTGAAGACTGTCCGGTTGCGATCATCTATCGCGCGACCTGGCCGGACCAGCTGGTGATCACCGGAACCCTGGGCGATATCAGGCCGAAGGTGAAAGCAGCCAAGATCACCAGAACAGCGCTGATTCTGGTCGGCCGGGTGCTCGGTGAAGGAATAGCGTTCAACGACAGCCGTCTGTATGCGGCCGATCATACCCATGTCTTGCGGGAAAAGGCAGTCTAGGGAACTGAATGGACTGGCTCCGGCCCGGGTCTTCACCCGCTTTGCGCGTCGTGACGATGCGCAAGGGGTAAGGGCGAGGGTCGCAACCAGCCCTATAGTCTTCGAGACAGGCCCGGGCCAACTCTTTCCGGCATATGCTTGAACGGCAAATACAAGCAAGTTTTGAAAGAGCGGCCCGGAACCGGGGCCAGGGTTTCCCTCTTAAAAGAGCGAAACCAGCATCATTGCGAAGCCTGTCGTGGCTTCGGTGGCAATCAGTGCGGCGCCGAGAACCATGCCTGAAATCAAACCGATCAGAACGTTCCGCGCCGTATTCGGTGTGTCTTCTGTCTGGGTTGTAACCATGATCGTCGTCTCCTCTGTCTCTATGGTCAGATTATTCATGCCCGACGTTTTCGTCTGTGACTGGTGTCACATAGACGTGATTTAAGGCGCATTTTAGAAGAATCAGCGAGGATTCGCGGCGTAACGTGTTGAATTGATGGCAGAAAAATTTCCAGGCTTTTTCTGCTATCCGGCCTGCAAATAGCTTTCCCATAGGTCGGCGCTGACAGAATCGCGTGTATCGGCGGTACTGCCCCACAGGGCATCGGCAGTAAAAACCACGCGGTACAGCGGCTGGCCGATGCGGTCGCCCTCTGCGCTTCTGTCCGGAAAAACGTGCCAGCCGCAGCAGGTTTCGACCGTGCCGGTACGGCCACGCAGATAGCCGGGCACGCGCGTATGACCGGCGGGATGGTCGAGCGTCACCGTCACCCGGTCGCCGGGCGAAAAAAGGGCTGGTCCTTCCGCCGGCATCGCCGACGGGCCACCCTTGCGCAGGGTGGAGGCGACCCGGTCGGCGGTCAGCTTGCGCCGCTTCAGCGCATCCGACGGCGCGTCGTCAGACAGAACACCCTTCTCGCGCAGCAGTGTATCCAGCCCGACCAGCCAGTTTTCATAATAGCTGTTCAGAAGATAGGTGGCCGGGTGCTGGCGTTCGCGCGCATGGCGCGATGCATCGAGTGACCACAGGCCCAGCGCGCCGCAGGACAGGGTCAACCAGAAAACCGTCTTTTCCCAATCGGCATGGAACAGGGGTTCGAATGATTCCGGTTCCGGGTTTATCGGTCCCAGACCGTTCATGCCGCCAAGATCGTGTCCGCCCTGCATCGGTGTGTCGCTTTCGTTCAGCCGTCTTCGCGAAGCCTGAAACAGAATGCCAACGCGAGGGCACCCATCGTCGCAAGTCCTATCGCCATCGGCAATGCCGTTCGATCATACATCTGCGTCACCACTATCCCAACCAGTGCTGCCAGGGCGAACTGGGAAAAGCCCTGAAATGCCGTCGCCGCACCGGCCCGTTCGGGAAACGGGGCCATCATGCCGGCCAGCGCATTCGGCATCAGCACGCCCAGCCCGACCATATACAGAACCATCAGCGGCAATACCGTGGCGACGGAGCCGTAGCCGGCCAGAACCGTCGCGGTCATCGTCACGCCGGCCACAAAGTTTAGCAGCGTGCCGAGCCGCGTCAGCGACGCGATCCCGGCCCGGCGCACCAGGCGCGCGCCAAGCTGGGTTCCCGCCATATACCCCACAACGATGGCGGCGAAACAGAAACCGTAGATTTCAGGCTTCACGCCATAGGCGTCGATGAAGACCAGCGGCGACGCGCTGATGAAGCAGAACAGGCCGCAATAGCTGAAAACGCCGGCAAACGCATAGGCCCGGTAGGTCGGATGCGCCAGAAAGTCTGCGAAGTTGCGCAGAATGCGTTTCGGCTGTGTTGAATCCGGTCTCATATGGCGGTTGGTTTCCGGCAGCCTGCACCAGATCCCCACCAGGGCGATTCCGCCGAACAGGGTTAGCGCCAGAAAGTTCGCCCGCCACCCGAACCAGCCTTCAAGAAAACCGCCCAGCACCGGCCCGACTGCCGGGGCCAGCGCCATCGCGGTCGCCACATAGGCAAGCACACGCGCGCCTTCAATGCGGCCATAAACGTCGCGGATCGCCGCTCGTCCGATCACCGGCCCGGCGCATCCGCCCAGCGCCTGGAAAAACCGGGCGACGATCAGAATCTCGACCGTGGACGCGATCCAGCAGGCAAGCGACGCTACAGTATAGATCGCCAGCCCGGCCAGCAGGGCCGGGCGCCGCCCGAACCGGTCCGATACCGGGCCATAGAACAACTGGCTGACTCCGAAAGCGACCAGAAACACGCTTAAGGTAAGTTGCACGGTAACAGCGTCGGTATTCAGGGACGTGGCTATTGAGGGAAGGGAGGGCAGATACAGATCCGTCGAGATCGGCCCCAGCGCCACCGCCATCGTGATGAACGCGATGGCGATGCCGAGGCGGATCGGTCCGTCAGACGGCGACGGGGTCATCGCTGCCGATCCGGTGCAGGCCGGCGCCATTGTCGCGAAGCCAGGTTCGGCCGGTTTCCGGGTGCTCGGTCAGCGCTGCGACCTGCCGCCAGAAGGCCGCCGAATGATCCATATGAACAAGATGCGCCACTTCGTGTGCGACGACGTAATCCGCCACGAAGGACGGAGCGCAGATCAGACGCCAGTTGAAATTCAGGTCGCCTCTTGCGCTGCAGCTTCCCCAGCGGCTTGTCTGATCGCGGATTGAAATGCGGCCGGGCCTTTTGCCGATCCGTTTCGCCTTGTCGCTGACCAGGACCTGAAATTCGCGGCGCGCTTCCTTTTTCAGGGCGTCCCGCACCCGCCGCGCGAGATGCGGAGCATCACCGCCAACCCGAAGATGGCCGTCTACTATCCGGGCATGACCACGCCAGTCGCGATCATGATCGATGACAAGCAGTCTATCCTGAAAGGGTATCGCGGCACCGTCGGCAAACGGCACAGGTGCAGGCCTTCCGGCAGCGGTTTCGATCAGCCAGTCACGATGGCGATTCACAAAATCCATGCCGTCGCGCAGCGGCATCCATTTCGGGATGGTCAGAATCGCACCATTGCCGCGCGGGTCCATTCGAACGCTGACCCGCCGCGCCTGCGGGTGCCGGCGCACGGCGACAGGCAGCGCGCCATCGGGCAGCGCGATCGTGAATCCGGTTTTCGGGTCCGCTTCAGCCATGGTCACTTTTGTCCATGGATTCGCCAGCAAACGCCAAAACCTATCGGCGGGTTTTCTGATTTTTTCGATCAAGCGGCGTTCCCAACCGCCAGATCGGGCGGTTCTTTACCTTGTCTTCAAGCCAGCGCGTCACATGATCTTCCAGATCATCGACAAAGGTTTCCGACACCACCTTGTCACGCACCGAAATACCGGCCTCATGCACGCTTTCCGGCGATCCTGAAACCAGGGGGTGCCAGTCGGGCAAATCCTCGCCCTCGGCAAGAAGCCGGTAGGCGCAGGTATCGGGCAGCCAGGGCAGTCGGGTCACCGTCGCCGGCGTCAATTGTATGCAATCCTCGACAATGTCCTTCCGGTTGGCGTAGTCGCCGCAGCGGCAGCTATGGGTATCCAGCAGTTCGCAGGCGACATCGGTCATGGCGATGGCCCCGCTATCGGCATCTTCAAGCTTGTGAAGACAGCACTGCCCGCAACCGTCGCACAGCGATTCCCATTCCGTCTGGCTCATTTCGGCCAACCGCTTGGTTTTCCAGAACGGGCGGGGCGCGGCCATCAGGCGGCCCTGTCGATCATATGCAGGAACGACCCGGCGACCGATCCAGCGCGCAATCCGGCAGAGCCGGACGGGTCGCCCGTCGCATCCCAGGTTTCGAACAGGACGTCGCCCGGTCCTTCGGTCAACGTCGTCGCATAGTGAAATTCGTGACCGGTAATCTGTTGCCCGACCGGGCCGAACGGTGAATCGCACAGGCTCACCGCCTTTCGATAACCAAGATGCAGCTTGCGGTCGGCGAAGCTTGTTTCAACTGCCAGCAGGCCGGCCATCGCATGACGGTTGCCGTCGGCGTCAACCAGTCCGGCACCAAGAACCATGTACCCGCCGCACTCGCCGATCACTGGCGTCGCGGCTGCCGCGGCGTTCCGAAGGCCGGACAGAAACACCGCATTGGCGGCAAGCGCGCCGGCATGCAGTTCCGGATATCCACCGGGCAGATAGATCGCATCGGCATCTGCCGGCGGTGCGTCGCCGGCCAGCGGCGAGAATGACAGAATTTCTGCGCCAGCCCGTTGCCATCCGGCCAGCACATGCGGATAGGCAAAGGCGAAGGCGATATCGTCGGCCACCGCAATCCGTTGGCCCGGTGGCGGCATGGGCGTGGTTTCAGATGCCTCGACCGTCGACGGCCGGGCAAGCGATTGCAGGATGCCGCTATCAACATTCTCGGCGATCAGGTCTGCTGCGCGATTAATGAAATCGTCGAGGCCGGCCTTCTCGCGCGCCTGCACAAGGCCGAGATGGCGGGACGGTATCTCAAGGTCGGCGACCCGGGGAATGTAGCCGAGCACGGAAATTTCCGGCAGCGCCGACGCCATGGCATCAGCAATAATCCGGCGGTGTTTTTCACTGCCGACCTTGTTGAAGATCACGCCGGCGACGGTGATGTCCGTTCGGTGGCCGGCGAAACCCCGAACCAGAGCTGCCGCCGATGCGCCCTGCGACCGGGCGTCAACCACCAGCACGACCGGCCAGCCGGTCAGCGCCGCCAGATCCGCTGTCGACCCTGCGCCATCGGCTGCACCGTCGAACAAACCCATGACCCCTTCTGCAATGATCAGATCCGACCCTGCCGATACGGCCGAAATAGTGTGCAGAACGGTTTCGCGGCGCATTGCCCACAGATCCAGATTGTAGCAGGGGCGGCCGGTCGCGGCGGCATGGAAGGCCGGGTCGATATAGTCAGGGCCGACCTTGGCCGATGCGATGGCGACGCCCGACCGGGCGAAGGCCCGCAGCAGGCCGAGCGTGATCAGGGTCTTTCCGCTGCCGCTCGACGGTGCTGCGATGACAAGTCCGGGAGGTGTTTTCGCCATCTAAGGCCGGGCGCCGGCTCAGCCGGCTTCACTTTGGGACTGGTCCCACAGGCCGAGCGGATCGGGATCGGCTGTTGCGCCCTGGGCCTGGCCGATCCAGTCAAGCGCGGCCCGAAGGCGAACAACCTCGCCGATTGCGACAATGGCCGGCGGGTCGATCTCGCGTGCGGCTTCGGCGGCGTCAGACAGGGTGGTCACCACAACCTTCTGTTCCGCTGTTGCGGCCTTGGACACGATGGCGACGGGTTCATCACCGCGCCGTCCGCCCTGAATCAGTAGATCGGCAATGCCGGCCAGATGTTTCAGCGCCATATACAGAATGATAACGGGCGATCCCTTGGCGATGGAATGCCAGTCGAGG
The DNA here is from genome assembly GCA_964352715.1 of uncultured Flavobacteriaceae bacterium. GTDB lineage: Bacteria > Pseudomonadota > Alphaproteobacteria > UBA8366 > Aestuariispiraceae > JAVKBW01. Next base: position 19,419 of record CAYGSU010000037.1, read on the forward strand.
TGATGCGGCACGTCGCCTGTAACGTCATGCCCGGTAATGAACGTCACGGCGGAATTGGTGTCGCGATGGGTCGCCGGAATGCCGGCATAGGCCAGGCCGCCAATGCCGGCGGTAATGCCGGGCACGATGCGGAACGGCACATTCGCACGAACCAGTTCCAGCGCTTCTTCGCCGCCACGTCCGAATACGAACGGGTCGCCGCCTTTCAGCCGCACAACCTTGCGGCCGGCGCGAGCCAGTTCGACCAGCCGTGCGGAAATCGCCCGTTGCTTGGGCGAAGGCCGGCCACCCCGTTTTCCGGCATAGATACGCTCGGCATCCGAAGACGCCATATTCAGGATGCGCTCGTCGACAAGCGCGTCGTAAACGACGGTATCGGCCTGTTGCAGCGCGTTGACGGCATGCAGCGTCAGGAGACCTGGATCGCCAGGGCCTGCGCCAACCAGCCAAACCCAGCCCGCCTCGAGAACGGGAAGATCCGGCATCGAACCTCCTGGAGAAAACAGATCGTGTCGCATCTGAAAATTCTATTCGGGCGAAAGGGGTTAGGAAAGCAAATAGGCGACGCTTCTTCGCACGGAAGCGCCTCGACGAATAGGGAAAATACCGTAAGCTAAAGCCATGGCAAGAAAACCGGACGGCCCCTTGCGCAGTGGATGGACGACAGGCGCCTGCGCCGCCGCGGCGGCGTGCGGGGCGTTTCGTGCGCTTGTTTCGGGTCAATTCCCGGAAACCGAGACCATTCGCCTGCCGCGCGGCGAATTGCCGACGTTTGCGCTTGTTGACACGATGCTCGAGAACGGCCAGGCGCGGGCCGGCGTGATCAAGGATGCCGGCGACGATCCGGATGTTACCCATGGCGCGATAATCGTCTCGACAGTGCGGCGCGGACCGAAAGGGTCCGGCGTTACCTTTCATGCCGGTGAAGGCGTCGGCATGGTTACTAAACCGGGCTTGCCGATTCCGCCGGGCGAACCGGCGATCAATCCGAAGCCCAGGGAAATCATGCGCTCGAACCTGACGGAAATCGCTGATGCATTCGGCGAGCCTGCCGATATCAGCGTTACCGTCTCGGTGCCGGGCGGGGCTGAACTTGCCGAAAAAACCTGGAATCCCAGACTGGGTATTATCGGCGGCATTTCGATACTGGGAACAACAGGCATCGTCGTGCCGTTTTCCTGTTCGGCCTGGATCCATTCCATCCATCGCGGTATCGACGTGGCGAGAGCGGGCGGAATCGATCATGTCGCCGGATCGACCGGCAACATGTCGGAGCAGGCGGTGCGGAAGAAATTCAACCTGCCGCTGGAAGCCCTTCTGGATATGGGCGATTTTGCGGGCGGGCTGCTGAAATATATGCGCCGAAACCCGGTGCCGCGCCTGACGATCGCGGGCGGGTTCGCCAAGATGCTGAAGCTGGCGCAGGGAAACCTTGATTTGCATTCGTCGCGTAGCCAGGTCGACTTCCAGAAGCTGGCCACGCTGGTGGAAGAATGCGGCGGGTCGCCATCGATTGGCGTAGCGGCACGTTCCGCCAATACAGCGGCTGAGGTTCTGGGGCTTGCCGGCGACCTGCCTCTGGCGGAAACAGTCGCCGCGAGAGCGCGGCAAACTGCGCTTGCGACACTGTCGGGCGATACATCTGTCGACGTTCTGATTGTCGACCGGGAAGGGAACGAACTGGCTCATGTCGGGTGATGCAGGCAAACGGCGGCTTCTGATCCTTGGTGGAACAGGCGAGGCATACGATCTTGCTGATGCCGTAGCGGCGGCATTCGCAGACCGGTTTTCCGTCGTCAGCGCTCTTGCCGGACGGACAGATGCCCCCCGGCAACCGGCCGGGCAGGTTCGCATTGGCGGTTTCGGTGGTGTGGAAGGGCTTATGGCCTATCTGCGCGACATGGCGGTTGATTGTGTTGTCGATGCAACCCATCCCTTCGCGGCACAGATGACCGACCAGGCTTTCAACGCCTGCCGGCAGGTTCATGTCCCCTATTTACGGCTCGACCGACCGGCCTGGACGCCGCAGAATGGAGACCGGTGGCATTCCGTTTCCGATGCTACCGTGGCCGCCAGACTGCTGCCGGAGGTTGGTTCCGTCGCATTTCTGACGGTCGGTGCGAAAGAACTGGAATCGTTTCGCGGGCTGCAGGGCGTGCAGATTGCAATGCGTCTGGTCGACCCGCCGGCGGAGCCGGTTCCGCTTGAAGAGGTCGTGATGATTCTCGGGCGCGGTCCGTTCGATCTTGAAGATGAACGTGCGTTGCTGCAGCAACACCGTATCGACGTTCTTGTCACCAAGAACAGTGGCGGCGAGGCGACGGCGGCCAAGTTGACCGCTGCAAGGGAAGCAGGCATACCGGTGATCATGATCGAACGGCCGGAACAACATGTCGAACCGGTCGTGACAACAATAGCGGAAGCCCTCGGCTGGCTGGCGGAAATGGATCAATGACTATTCTGCACACGATTAGAACTCTTTTACTGGTTTGCCTGTTCGCCATGATGCTTTCGCCCGGGGTGAAGGCGCAGAACAACGACAACCTGCTGGATACCAGACCGAGAGAATCAATTGCCGTGGAAGAAGGCGATCTCGATTCTTTGCGGTCATTGCTGATTGGCGGATCCAACACAGGCGTGTCCGATGCCAGTGGTCGCAGCCTGCTGATGATCGCCGCGTCGCGGAACGATATCGACATCATGGAACTGCTGTTCGATTACGATGCACAGATCGAGCAGAGGGACGTCAACGGCGCGACCGCCCTGCACTGGGCCGTCCGATCCAACGCAATCGATGCGACCATTCTGCTGCTGGAAAATGGGGCAAATCCCAACGCGCAGGACAACCAGGGGATGACGCCGGTCATGCAGGCGGTGCGGAAAAACGACAGGTATCTGGTTGAGGAAATTCTTCTGGCGAAACCGGATCTGACCATCGCAGACTATACGGGTCGAACGGCGCTCGACTGGGCGCGATCCAGCCGTGACAGCTCCATTGCCACCATGCTTGAAGAAGCCGGCGCGTCCTGAGCCTTACCGGTCCGACCCTTCCGGCCGGCCGAAAAGGCTGAAACTGCCACCGTCATTATCGCCAGCGCTACTGCCCTGCGACGCTGCTGACCTGAGCGGTTTGGCAAAGGGCGTCTCGACAACCGGAACACCGGCCAGCGCCTTTTCCATGAACCGCCGCCAGGTGATTGCCGGCAGACCGCCGCCGGAAACGCCGCCTGTTTTACCCACCATTCGGGATGCGTCGTCGTTACCGTACCAGACGCCCGCGACCAGGCCCGGCGTGTAGCCGACGAACCAGGCATCGCGGTTAAGCTGGGTTGTACCGGTCTTGCCGCGCGCCACATGGCCGACCGCCTCGCCGCCCAGGGCCGCGCGGCGACCCGTGCCGCCGTTGACCACCGACATGAGCATCGAATCGAGCCGGGCGGCCGTATCGTAATCGATCAGCGCTTCCTTTGCTGTGCCTGTTTTTTCGTAAAGGACACGTCCCTTGCCGTCGAGAATGCGCAGGATGCCGAAGGGCACCGTCTGGTTGCCGCCGTTGGCCAGCACGGCATAGGCGCCGGTCAGTTCCAGTAGCGAGACTTCATGAACCCCCAGCGCGATCGACCGGTCTGGCCGCATCGGGCTGGTGATGCCCAGCCTGCGCGCGGCGGCGACGACCGCCTTGCGGCCGGCAAGTTCGCCAACCTGCACGGAGGCGGGGTTGAGCGACCGGGCAAAGGCCTCGCGCATGGTCACCGGGCCGGTCTGTTCGCTTGCGACAGAGCGGGGCGCCCATCCGTCAAGATTGAGTTTGCTGGCGTCAACGATGCTGTCCGGCGTCAGACCCGATTCCAGCCCGGCCAGATAGACGAACAGCTTGAAGGTCGAACCGGGTTGCCGCTGGGCCTGTACCGCGCGATTGAAGGGTGACCGGCTCCAGTCCGATCCACCGACCATGGCGACCACCGCGCCGTCGGGGCGCATGGCGACCAGCGCGCCGTTGCCGACCGCGTAATCCTTGCCGTCGGCGATACCGGACTGGATTGCCGCCTGGGCGGCAGACTGGATGCGCCGGTCGAGCGTGGTTTCGATTACAAGGTCGCGGTCGACGCCGCCGACCAGGTCGCCGGCCCGGCTGGTGATCCAGTCAGTATAGTAGCGGACAATGTTGCTGTTAGGGCGTGTCGATGGCGGGCGGGCAGTCAGTTTCTTTGCAGCGGCAATCTTTCCGTCGTCGACCCAGCCGGTCTGCTCCAGGGCGGTCAGCACGATTCGGGCACGGGTGGTGGCGCGTTCCGGACTGGCGACCGGGTTGTAGCGACTGGGCGCTTTCGGCAGACCGGCGAGGATAGCGGCCTCGAACAGACCGACTTTGCGTGCGGGTTTGTCGAAGTAGCGCTGCGCGGCGGCGTCGATGCCGTACGCACCCGATCCCAGATAGATCCGGTTCAGGTAGATTTCCAGAATCTGGTCCTTCGTGAAGGTCGCTTCCATCCAGAAGGCCAGCAGCGCTTCCTGCACCTTGCGCTTGAGCGTGCGGTCGGGGCTCAGGAAAAGGTTTTTCGCAACCTGCTGGGTGATCGTGCTGCCGCCTTCACGCACCACACCAGCGGTGATATTCACCCAGATCGCCCGCGCCAGACCGATCGGGTCAAGGCCCTGATGGTCATAGAACCGGCGGTCTTCGATGGCCAGAAAGGCCTGCGGCAGATGGGGCGGCAGGTCGGCGATGGTGACCGGATCGCCGAAATCCGCGCCTTGTCGGGTCAGCACCGATCCGTCCGACGCCAGAACCGTCAGCACAGGCTTGCGCATCGACGCCGCATTGATATCGGCGACATCTGCAATGTCCCAGGCGAAATAGCCGATCAGCCCGGTCAGGCCGATGGCGCACCAGATTGCGATTGCGATTACGCCACGGATGAGGCGTCCGCGCCAGGTTCGTTTTGACGGTGAGGCCGCGGCCGGTTTCGCGCGACGCGTGCCGGTTGCCGCCTTTGCCTTTTTGGCGCGGGTTTTGGTTTTCGATTGCTTTGATTTGGCCATCCGCAGCCCTTACACGGATTCGGCCCGCATATCTCAATACCTGTCGTATCGAAACACGCAATATCGATTTTGTTGCAGTTTTAACTCGTTCCAAAAAAAGGGCTAGAACTTTGGATAAGATCAATTATATATTATTCAAGTCGTCTACGGAGAAGTATCGATGCGTCCTTTTGCAAAATCGATTGATCTGTTGCGTGACGCCGGGTTGCGCCCGACGCGTCAACGCATGGCGTTGGCGCGTCTGCTGTTTGACAAGGAAGACCGCCATGTAACGGCGGAAGTGCTGCATGCTCAGGCGCGCGACGAAGATATCAAGGTATCACTCGCCACGGTTTACAACACATTGAACCAGTTTCGCGACGCCGGACTGGTGCGTGAGGTTGTGGTTGAGCCGGGCCGGTCCTATTTCGACACCAATGTCGAAAACCATCATCATTTCTTCAACGTCGATAACGGCGAACTGAGCGATATTCCGGTAACGGAAGTCTCCGTCAGCGCCTTGCCGACGCCACCACCGGGCACGTTGATCGACCGGGTCGATGTCGTCGTCCGTGTGTCGAAAAGCGGTTGAACCGCCTCTTCCTGAAACAGCAGTCCTGTTACAAACAATTATTTTAGAATGGTTCTAAAATAATTGACGTTTGAATTGGTCTGCGCCATATTCTGTGACATCGGGTGCGGGCTGTTCAAGCAGGCGCCCGTTCCAGAGGAAACGGACAAATCAGGAGAGTGAAATGCCGTCGTTAAAGGACTCAAAAACCGAAAACAATCTGAAGGAAGCGTTTGCCGGTGAAAGCCAGGCGAACCGCCGGTACCTGTATTTCGCACAGAAAGCAGATATCGAAGGCTATAACGACGTTGCCGCTGTTTTCCGGTCGACCGCCGAAGGCGAAACCGGCCATGCGCACGGTCACCTGGAGTTTCTCGAAGAAACCGGCGACCCGGCAACGGGCGAGCCGATTGGCGACACGGGCCTGAACCTGAAAGCCGCGATTGCCGGCGAAACCCACGAATACACGGATATGTATCCGGGTATGGCGCGCACGGCGCGTGAAGAAGGGTTCGACGAAATCGCCGATTGGTTCGAAACCCTCGCGAAAGCGGAAAAAAGCCACGCTGGTCGTTTCCAGAAGGCTTTCGACTCGATGGACGCATAGCCATCTGATCGCACCGGGCCGGACTTTTGGCCAGGCTGAAAACCCGGCCCGGCGCGATCGCTGTTTTAGCGCAAAATTTATAGATTTTTTGGGAGTGGGCCATGCGGGAAGGCAGCCTGGATGCACCGACACGCCATCCGATTGATTGGCAAAACCCTGACTTCTACGACGAAGCGAAGCTCGATGAGGAACTTCGGCGGGTTTTTGACATCTGTCACGGATGCCGCCGCTGCTTCAATCTTTGCGACAGTTTTCCCAGACTGTTCGATCTGATCGACGATTCCGAATCCGGTGAACTGGATACGGTGTCCTCTGATGATTTCAAACCCGTCGTTGATGCCTGCACCCTGTGCGACATGTGCTTCATGACGAAGTGCCCCTATGTGCCGCCGCACGAATTCAATCTCGATTTTCCGCATCTAATGCTGCGCTACCGCGCCATCGAGCAGAAGAAGGGGCTTGTCGGCGGCATGGAAAAGCAGATCACAGAGACCGACCGAAACGGCGCTCTGGCGACGAAAATCTCAGGGCTTGCTAATTGGGCGTCGGGGCGCGGCAATTCGCTGACCCGGGGCTTGATGGAAAAAGCGGCCCATATTCACCACGAGGCCGTACTGCCGAAATATGCCGGAAAAACCTTTGAAAAGAGCGCCAGGGACACGCCGGTAACAGTGAACAAGGATGCGCCGGCGCATGGCCGCAAGGTGGTTTTTTACGCCACCTGCTATGCGAACTACAACAACCCCGAAATCGGCGAGGCAGCGCGCGCCGTTCTGTCGAAAAATGGTGTTGAATGCGAAATCGCCTATCCCGAATGCTGTGGCATGCCGCAACTGGAACAGGGCGATATCGGCAGGGTGGCCGGCAAGGCTAAATCGGTGGCGCAGGCTTTCAAGCCCTATATCGACAAGGGGTATGATGTGGTGTCGCTGGTGCCGAGCTGCACCCTGATGATGAAATTTGAATGGCCGCTTATCGTGCCCGATGACGAGGATGTGAAACGCCTGTCGCGATCTGCCTTCGATATCAGCGAATACATCGTGATGATTGCCAAGAAGGATGGTCTGGCTGACGGACTCGGTAAACTGGACGGTCAGGTGGCGATCCACATCGCCTGTCATGCCCGGGCCCAGAATATAGGCCAGAAGGCGACAGAGATGATGAAGCTGGTGCCGGAGATCGACCTGAAAGTGATCGAGCGATGTTCCGGTCATGGCGGTTCGTGGGGCATCATGACCGAGAATTTCGAGGTCGGTATGAAAGTCGGCCGGCCGGTATTCCGGCAGGCGGCGGATGGCGGCAAGACGAAATACGTCGCCAGCGAATGCCCGCTGGCGGGACTGCATATCGCACAGGGTGTCGAGCGGGCGGCGGATGACGGCGACAGTCTGCCCGAAACCGTGCCGCACCCGGTCATCCTGTTCGCGCGGGCCTACGGCCTGTAATGAGACGTATAAGAGGAATGTGAGGATGGAAATGGCGGAAATGGAACGCAAGACCGAGATCACGCGCGCCGATATCATGGATATCGCGGAATACAAGAAGATCCGCGGCGAACGGCGCCAGCACATGGTTGAACTGAAAAAGCATCGCCGGGTGGAAATCGGGCCGGTCGCGACCTGCTATTTCGAAAGCTTCGAGACGATGTGGCACCAGATTCACGAAATGCTGTATATCGAGAAAGGCGGCGAGGAACAGATCGCCGATGAACTGTACGCGTACAACCCGCTCATTCCGAAAGGCCACGAGCTGATCGCGACTGTAATGTTCGAGATCGACGAGCCGATCCGCCGCAAGAACTTTCTGATGCGGCTGGGCGGCGTCGAGGAAACCGCCGTGCTGAAGTTCGACGGGTTTGAAGTGAAGGGCGTGCCGGAGGCGGATGTCGACCGCACCAGTGCCGATGGCAAGGCATCGTCAGTTCAGTTTATCCATTTTCCGTTCACCGCTGAACAGGCGGCGGCGTTCAAGCAGGACGGAACACAGGTCCTTATGGGCTTTACGCATCCGGAATACGGCCATCTGACCGTGCTGCCGGAAAGCACGCGCAAAGCGCTGGCGGCCGATCTGAGCTGACTTGCCGGTATCCGGGCATCGGCTATACTCGGCCCATGCCAACATCACCGACGCAAACCGAAAAGTATGAAGCCTTCAAGGCGCTCCATGGGGGTCGCACGGCCTTCGTGATTCCGAACCCGTGGAATGCCGGAACCGCACGGATTCTGACCGCGA
>CAYGSU010000037.1:27950-39265 GCA_964352715.1 uncultured Flavobacteriaceae bacterium
GCCTTCGTGATTCCGAACCCGTGGAATGCCGGAACCGCACGGATTCTGACCGCGATGGGCTTCGAGGCGTTGGCGACGACCAGCGCCGGTCTGGCGTTTTCTCTGGGCTATCTGGATGGCGCCGATTGCGTTTCGCGCGACACGGTGCTGCAGAATGCCCGAGAGATCGTCGAGGCAACAAACCTGCCCGTATCCGCCGATCTGGAGAACGGGTTTGGTCCGGAACCGGAGACCTGTGCCGAAACGATTCGTCTGGCGTCGGAAACAGGCCTCGTTGGCGGCTCGATCGAGGATACGACCACCTGCAAGGAAAAGCCGATCTATGATTTCAGCCAGGCGGTGGAAAGGGTTGCCGCCGCCGTCGAAACCGCGGCCGGCCTGCCGTTTCTGCTGACTGCCCGGGCCGAGAATTTTCTGCATGGCTGCCCCGATCTGGATGACACGATCCGTCGCCTGCAGGCGTTTTCCGAAGCCGGTGCAGATGTGCTTTATGCGCCGGGCCTGCCGGATATCGAGGCGATCCGCACGGTGTGTGCTTCAGTCGACAAACCGGTGAATGTGGTAATGGGTCTGAAGGGCCCGACCTATTCGCTGGAGGAATTGCAGCAGGCCGGGGTTGCCCGCGTCAGTGTCGGCGGTTCCTTTGCCCGCGCGGCATTCGGCGGGTTTTACGCCGCAGCACAGGAAGTCAAGGAAACCGGCACTTTCACCTATGCCGGCCGGGCGATGCCGGGGTCGGAAATCGCATCTTTCATGGAATCGACGAAACGCGCCTGAAATCTACATCCATTCGGCGATCATGCGGTGCTGTACGGCCGCCTGCGCGGCAATCCTGTAAAACGAGATCAACTCGCGCACCGGGTCGGAAAGCTTGTCGAAGCCTGACATGAACGCAACCACGATGCCGATTTCGGTTTCGCCCTGCACCACGAAATACCCGCCGACGACAAGCACGGTCAGTGGCGCCAGGGCGTTCAGCAGGTTGATGACGGCCTTCATCGAGAATTTTAGTAGGAAAATCCTCATTCGGTTAGAAAACACGCTGTCCATCAGATCATATTTTTTGCCGGATTTCTGTTCGTCTTCGTCGTTTGACAGCGCGTCGCTGAGATCCCTGATCATGGAAAGCCGCTTTTCGATCAGGGCGTTGATCCACCGCTGCACAAACGGCACCAGCAACGCCTGGGGAATCAGAAACAGGAAGCTCAAACCGGCAACCACCGGATCGACAATCAGCATGTAGGCGGCGATGGCGACTAGCATGCCGGAATTAACGATGGGCTGCGACAGGCCTTCGCCAACGAAACCGCCCAGCTTGTCGACTTCAGCCGTGATGACGGCGACCCGTGATCCGCTTTCCTTGTCGTCTGACGTCGCCCCGTCATGCAACCCGGCCAGATGGCCGCGGCAATAGCGAATGGCGCTTTCGCTCAGCCAGCCCTGATACATCCGCAGGAAAAATTTCAAACCGCCCTGCAGAACCAGAACACCGGCAAAAATACCCCCCAGCGTCAGCAGCAATGAAAGATCGCCCTGTTCGACCGCCGTATTGACGATCCGTCGCTGAAGCTCCAGCGGCGCCATGCTCAAGGCGCCGACAACAACGGCAATCAGGCAGATGAATATCTGGTGCTTGCCGCTCATGCGCCAGACATATTCAAGAAGGGTATCGACTGGCCTGTCGTCGCCGGTTTTTTCAATGTCTCTTGGTTTGTGCAGGCTCCACATTGGGCCGATGCTCCTGATATTCGTGATTCGGGGGTGTATAGTTGGCAGGGTTTGCTGAGTCGCCGAAGGGGACAAATGCGAGAAGAGCATAAAACGCAAGGCAGCGCTCATATCTATGTTATCAAATACGGCAAATTCGTGGTGGGGCTTGCCGAACAGGGGGTGTGTCACCCATTTTCATAAAAACACTGTGACGATATGTAAGGAAGCCCTATGAAACTCAGTCTGACGCGTCGCCAATTTGCTCCGGTTATGGCCGGTATGGTCGCCATCGCAACCTCCGGCATTCTGCCGGCGCTTGCTGAAGGACTGAAGGGAACGGGCGGGCCGATCCACGGCCTGGCGCTTGGCCACGATCTGAAATATGGGCCTGAGTTCAAACACTTCGATTATGTGAACCCCGATGCGCCAAAAGGCGGCTCTGTCACCTTTGCCGCGCTGGGATCGTTCGACAGCCTCAACCCGTTCATCATCAAGGGCAGTCCCGGGGCCGGGTCGAGTTCGATTTACGATACGCTGATGGTTTCCCCGCAGGATGAGATCTTCGCGCAATACGGCCTGCTGGCTGAATCCGTGGAAGTGCCGGACGACAATTCCTGGGTCCAGTATGTGCTGAGGGAAGAGGCGCGGTTCCATGACGGCCACCCGATCCGCGCGGAAGACGTTATCTGGACATTCGAGAACCTGCGCGACAAGGGAAGGCCCTTCTATCGGTACTACTACGGCAATGTGGAACAGGTTGTCGCCATCGATGACCGCACTGTCCGGTTCAACTTCAAGCCGGGCGATAACGCCGAACTGTCGCTGATTCTGGGTCAGTTGCCGGTTCTGCCAAAACACTACTGGGCCGACCGCGACTTTGAGAAAACCACGCTTGACGCGCCGCTGGGGTCCGCTGCCTACCGCATTGCGTCGGTCGATCCGGGCCGCGCCGTGGTGATGGAACGGGTGGAGGATTACTGGGCAGCCGATCTGCCGGTAAACAAGGGCCGCGATAACTACGCCAGCATCCGCTATGAATATTACCGCGACCCGACCGTTGCGCTGGAATCCTTCAAGGCCGGCAATATCGATATCCGTGCGGAGAACACCGCCAAATTCTGGGCAACTGCCTACGACATTCCGGCCGTCAAGGATGGCCGTATCATCAAGAAGGAATTTCCGCACGGCCGGTCGGCCGGCATGCAGGCCTATGTGATGAACTTGCGCAATCCGCTGTTTCAGGATGTCCGGGTGCGCGAAGCGATCATCCTCGCCTGGGATTTCGAATGGGTGAACGCCAACATCACCTATGGCGCCTACAAGCGGACAGAAAGTTACTTTGCCAATTCCGAGCTTGCTTCTTCCGGTCTGCCGCAGGGCGAGGAACTTGAAATTCTGGAAGGGCTGCGCGGCCGGATTCCCGATCAGGTCTTCACTGAACCCTATGCGCTTCCAACGACAGACGGGTCCGGCAACAACCGCGAGAACCTGCGCAAGGCATACGAATTGCTGCAGCAGGCCGGTTGGGAGGTGAAGGACAAGAAGCTGGTGAATGCCGAAACCGGTGAGCCGTTCGAGTTTGAAATCATGCTGCGCGGCGAAGCACTGGTGCCGCACACCCAGCCGCTGGTCCGCAGCCTGAAACGGCTGGGCATCGAGGCCAATATCCGCGCCGTCGAGGACGCGCAGTATGAATCCCGTCTGGAAAACTACGATTTCGACATGATCGTTTCCGGCTGGGGCCAGTCGCTGTCACCGGGCAACGAACAGCGCGATTTCTGGGGCTCGGACACGGCAGACCGTCCGGGTGGCCGAAACCTGATCGGCGTTCGCGACCCCGCCATCGACGAGCTTATCGAACTGGTGATTTCCGCACCGAACCGCGAAAGCCTAGTCCAGCGCACCCGCGCGCTTGACCGGGTGCTGCTGTGGAACCAGTTCGTTATCCCGATGTTCCATATCAATGTCGACCGCATTGCCTACTGGAACCGGTTCGGTATTCCCGACAAGCCGATCCCCCTGCAAGGCGTTGATACGTCTGCCTGGTGGATCGATCCGGAAAAGGACGCCGCCCTGCAGCAAAAGGGTCGGAACTGAGGCCGGCATCTGTTAAAGACCTATAATGCTCGCTTATATCGTCCGCCGCCTGCTGCTGATCGTCCCGACTCTGGTCGGGATCATGACCATCAGCTTCATCATCATTCAGGCGGCGCCGGGCGGCCCGATTGACCGGCTGATCGCTGAACTGAAGGGCGAGGCGGCGGGCGCCCTGTCGCAGGTCACCGGACCGAGCGGCGATTTCGGCACGTCCGATTCCGGCTCCAGCGCCAAGCCGGGGGCCGACACATCAACTCGCGGGTCGCGCGGGCTCGATCCTGAATTCATTGCGGAACTGGAAAAGCAGTTCGGCTTCGACAAGCCGGCGCATGAACGCTTTCTGCTGATGATGGGCAACTATGCCACCTTCGACTTCGGCACCAGCTACTTCCGTGATGAAAAAGTGGTCGATCTGGTTCTCGACAAGATGCCGGTGTCGATCTCGCTGGGTATCTGGACAACGCTGATCGTCTATCTGATTTCGATTCCGCTGGGCATCATGAAAGCGGTTCGCGATGGGTCGCGGTTCGATGTCTGGACCAGCGGTCTGGTGATCGTCGGCAATGCGATTCCGGGGTTCCTGTTTGCCGTGCTGCTGATTGTCGTATTTGCCGGCGGGAGATACTTCGACTGGTTTCCGCTGAAGGGTCTTGTGTCTGAAAACTGGGACGAATTGTCGACCTTCGATCAGATCCTGGATTATCTCTGGCATATGGTTCTGCCGGTAACCGCGATGGTAATCGGCGGGTTCGCCACCCTGACCATGCTGACCAAAAACAGCTTTCTGGACGAAATCAACAAGCAGTATGTGGTGACCGCGCGCGCCAAGGGGCTGGAAGAACGCAGGGTTCTGTACGGGCACGTGTTTCGCAACGCCATGCTGATCGTGATCGCCGGCTTTCCATCCGCCTTTGTCAGCATCCTGTTCACGTCCTCGCTGCTGATCGAGGTGATTTTTTCGCTCGACGGGCTGGGCCTGCTGGGCTTCGAGGCTGCGCTTGACCGTGACTACCCGGTGATGTTCGCCAGCCTGTACTTTTTCACCCTGCTGGGCTTGCTGATGAACATCATCGGCGATGTGATGTATATGATCATCGATCCGCGTATCGATTTCGAGGCCCGCAATGACTGATGCGGCGGTCGAAACAGTAAAACCCGGGGGCCTGATGAAGATCACCCCTGTGATGCGCCGGCGGCTCGACCGGTTCCGCAAAAACCGGCGCGGCTGGTGGTCGTTCTGGATATTCCTGATCCTGTTCGTCGTCTCGTTGTTTGCTGATTTTATCGCCAACGACCGGCCGCTGATCGTGCAATATGATGGCCGGTATTTCTTTCCTGTGGTCGAGGCGGTGGCGGAAACCGAATATGGCGGCTTCTTTGAAACCGAGGCCGATTATACCGATCCGGCCGTGGTTGACCTGATTCAGGAACAGGGCTGGATGGTCTGGCCGATCATCCGATATCGCTACGATACGCCGGCCAGCGATCTTCAAGGTCCCGCGCCAACGCCGCCGGATTCGCAGCACTGGCTTGGCACCGATGACGAGGCGCGGGATTTGGCCGCAAGGCTGATCTACGGGTTCCGTATTTCTGTCCTGTTCGGCCTGGCGCTGACTTTTGCGACTTCGGTGATCGGTATTTTCGTCGGTCTGGTACAGGGGTTTTTCGGCGGCTGGACCGACCTTGCCGGGCAACGCGTCATCGAGGTCTGGAACGGCCTGCCGGTGCTGTATCTGTTGATTATCATGGCGTCCATCGTTCAGCCGAATTTCTGGTGGCTGCTGGGCATCATGGTGCTGTTCGGCTGGACAGGTCTGGTCGGGCTTGTGCGGGCCGAAACCCTGCGCGCCCGCAATTTCGATTTTGTAAGGGCGTCACGGGCGCTGGGCGTGTCCGACTGGGTGATCATGCGTCGACACATTCTGCCCAATGCGATGGTGGCGACCCTGACCTTCCTGCCGTTTATAACGAGCGGGTCTGTGGTGGCACTGGCGTCGCTGGATTTTCTCGGCTTCGGCCTGCCGCCCGGCTCGCCGTCACTGGGTGAAATGTTGAAACAAGGCAAGGAAAACCTGCAGGCGCCGTGGCTGGGCATTACGGCCTTTGTCAGCATCGGGTTGCTGCTGTCGCTGCTTGTGTTCATTGGCGAAGCGGTGCGCGATGCGTTCGACCCACGCAAGACGGGATGAGGGAATGATGACCGAAGCCTTGCTGAAAGTGGACGATCTGTCGGTTTCCTTCGTCTTGCCGGATGGCGGCGAGGCCCCGGCGGTGCGTCATGTGTCTTTCGAAATCGACCGAGGCGAGACCCTGGCGCTGGTCGGTGAATCCGGCTCCGGCAAATCGGTCACCGCCTTGTCGATCCTGCAATTGTTGCCCTACCCGTCGGCACGGCATCCGTCCGGGTCGATCCATTTTGACGGAACGGAACTGATGGGCGCGGCTGAACCGGCGTTGCGTAAAGTGCGCGGCAATCGAATCTCGATGATCTTTCAGGAACCGATGACCTCGCTGAACCCGCTGCATACGGTCGAAAAGCAGATCGCCGAGGCCCTCATTCTGCATCGTGGCCTGACCGGAAATGCGGTGCGGGCGCGGGTGCTGGAACTCCTCGACCTTGTCGGCATCCAGGACCCGGAAAAACGGCTCGGTTCGTATCCGCACCAGCTTTCCGGCGGACAGAGGCAACGGGTGATGATTGCCATGGCGCTGGCCAACGAACCTGACCTTCTGATCGCCGACGAACCGACAACGGCTTTGGATGTCACGATACAGGCGCAAATCCTCAAACTGCTTGAAGACCTGCAGCAGAAATTCGGCATGGCGATCCTGTTCATTACCCACGATCTGGGGATAGTGCGCAGAATATCGGAACGCGTGGCTGTGATGCGCAATGGAGAGATTGTCGAAACAGGCACCACCGCGTCTGTCTTCGCCGACCCCAGACATGATTACACGAAACGGCTATTGGCGGCGCAACCGTCCGGCACGAAAACACCGAACGATCCCGATGCGCCCATCGTGATGAAGGGCGATGCCGTCAAGGTCTGGTTCCCGATCAGGAAGGGGCTGTTCCGGCGCACGGTCGACAACATCAAGGCGGTCGACGGCATCGACGTCGAAATCCGGGAAGGGCAAACCTTGGGCGTGGTTGGCGAATCCGGTTCCGGCAAGACCACCCTGGGCATGGCCCTGCTGCGGTTGCAGCAGGCGGACGGCGCAATTGCGTTTGAAGGCCAGAGCATCGACGGCATGAAAAGCAGCGATCTGCAGCCGCTGCGGCGGCAGATGCAGGTGGTGTTTCAGGACCCGTATGGCTCGCTCAGCCCCCGCATGTCGGTCGGCGAGATTATCGAGGAAGGGCTTAAGGTCCATAATCTCGGCGGTAGTGCGGCTGAACGGGAAGACCTTGTCATTCGGGGGTTGAACGAAGTCGATCTCGACCCGGATGTGCGGCATCGCTATCCGCATGAATTTTCCGGTGGCCAACGGCAGCGGATCGCCATCGCCCGGGCGCTGGTGCTGAAGCCGCGCTTCATCGTGCTGGACGAGCCGACCTCGGCGCTCGACATGTCGGTACAGGCGCAAATCGTCGATCTGCTGCGCGATATTCAGACCCGCCACAAGCTGGCCTACATGTTTATCAGCCATGACCTGAAGGTCGTGCGCGCGATGGCCGACACGGTGATGGTGATGCGCAACGGCAGGGTTGTTGAACAGGGGCCGGCCCGGCAGATTTTCGACGATCCGCAGAATGCTTATACAAAGGCGCTGATGGCGGCGGCATTCCGCCTGGAAGCGGATGAAAGCGGCGTCGTCGCTGTTTGAACGAGGGGAAACTCATGGAAGACAACAAGGATACGCTACGGGACGCATTTGACGCTATATGGCTGCATATCGCCGGTCTGAAAGACAAGATGAACGGCAACAGCATTGATGTGCCGGCCTTTGTCCCGCCCGTTGCCCGAGGTGCGGATGCGCCGGCGGAATCCCGCTTCGGGACTGATTTTCCGGTTTTGCGCCATGTGAACGCGGCAATCGAGCTTGCCCGTCAACACAAGGCGGCATCGATAGCGGATCACTTTGCCGGCGCACTGCCTTTGCTGCGTTGGTCGCAGAACCCCAGCTACAACGAAACCAACTGTTCGCGCTCGCTGCTGGATGGCTATGCCTATGCAGCGATGGGCGGGCCGGACGGGCCGATCAAATGCGCCGCGCCACGCGGCGGCATCATGCTGATGGGCCCGCAGGTGACCTATCCCGATCACCGACATGGCCCGAAGGAAGTTTACCTCGTGCTGACACCGGGCGCGCAGTGGCGGCTGGATGAAGGCGACTGGTTCGATGTCGAAGCCGGCGATCTTTTGTATCACGACGCCTGGCAGATGCACGCTATTCGCACAACCGATCAGCCGTTTCTGGCTTTTGCCGGCTGGGTCGAGCCGGGGGAACGGGCCTCCATCGGCTGGGGCGACAAGGCCGCGGCCTCCGCTTGAACACGGACTGCTTTATTCCGCGACCTCGGCCTTCGGATCCTTCAATTGCCGGTCGGCGATTTCCGCCAGCAGGCGGATGCCCGGCTCGATCAGATCTTCCGGGATCGACGAGAATCCGAGTCGGAAGTAGTTTCGGTGACGGTTCGGCACGGCGAAGAAGATATCGCCCGGCTCGATGACAATGCTTTCCTTCAGGGCGTCGTCGGCCAGCACCCTTGCATCGAACCCTTTCGGCCCCCGGATCCAGAACGATGTGCCGCCGAAAACCGGTGCCTGCGACCAGCCGGGAAAGTGGTCGGCCAGCGCCAGCCCCATCGCTTCCCAGCGTTTCAGATAGGCGCGGTGCAGGTGGTTGATCAGGGAATCGTGGCCGCCCAATGACAGAAACAGCGCGACAACCCGCTGGTTATTGCCCGGCGGGTGACGGTACATCAACCGGCGCATCGCCCGCAGCTCGTCAATCAGGTCGACCGGACCGACAACGAACCCCATGCGCAGGCCCGGCATCATCGATTTCGACAGACTGCCGACATGCAGAACCCGTCCGGCCCTGTCGAGCGACTTCAGGGCGACGGTCGGTTCACCCCGGTAGTTCGTTTCGTATTCGTAATCGTCTTCGATGATCAGGGCGTCATTTTCATTCGCCCAGTCCAGCAGTTCTCGCCGCCGGGCAAGGCTCATCGTTTCATTGGTCGGGTACTGATGGCTTGGCGTGACATAGACGATTTCGGAATTGCCCAGCAGATCGACCCTTAAGCCGTCGTCATCCAGCGGGATGGGTCTTATGTCGTCGCTGCGCAGCGAAAACATGTTGCGGATATCGGGATAGCCCGGGTCTTCCACTGCGACGGCGGTGTGGTCGCGCACCAGCAGATGAGACAGCAGATACAGCGCGTTCTGCGCGCCCATCGTGACCAGAATTTCTTCCGGCTTCGCCATCACGCCGCGTCGGGTCAGAATGCGCTGGCGGATCTGTTCGATCAGCATCGGGTCATCGGCGTTGAACCGGTCGTCGGTCCACGCGTCCAGCCATTTCAGGCTCATCGACTGTCGCATGCAGTCGCGCCACGCACCGATCGGAAACAGCCTGGCGTCGACCTGACCGTAGATGAACGGATATTTGTAGTCGTGCCAGTTCTGCGGTTTTGAAATGTTGGTCTGCTGGCTCGGTTTCAGGCGCAGCTTGGATTGCCAGTCGACAGGTCTGCCTTGCGGCGCAGATGGCGGCGGTCGGGCGCCGGATTGAGTCGAAATGCCACTGCGGACATTATCCGAGACATAAAAGCCGGATCGTTCCCTGGCGATCAGAAAGCCGTCCACGGCCAGGGCCTGATAGGCCAGCATCACGGTGTTGCGGGAAACGCCAAGCCGTTTCGCCATCGCGCGGGTCGACGGTACCGGCGATTTCGCAGGCAATTGCCCGGCCAGCATGGCGGAGACCAGCATTTCGCGAATTTGCGACTGCAGGGTGGTCGCCTTGTCGCGTTCCACGTGAAACAGACTGTAGCGCATTGTCGATCTCTATCCTGTCCGGCCGTATCCGGGAAAACAGCGAGCTATCTGGCCCTATTATCAGATCAGGCTGGCTCTATCGCAAGGGCCGGCTTTCGGTTCATATGGCACAGTGCGCCCTGATGGGCGTTTCCCTGAATTTCTAGATTGGATAAGTGTCATGAATGTCGTTGCAAAACCGCTGGAACGGTTCTCCACCAACTCGCTGGAACAGCACTGGATGCCGTTTTCCGCGAACCGCGACTTCAAGGCCGCGCCGCGTCTGATCACCAAAAGCGAAGGCATGTATCTGTGGAACCAGAACGGCGACAAGCTGATTGATGGCTGTTCCGGCCTGTTCAACGTCGCCGCCGGCCATGGCCGGCGCGAAATCGCCGACGCCGTTTATGCCCAGATGCTGCAGAACGACTATACCTCGCCATTCCAGACCGGGCAGCCGACGTCATTCGCATTGGCGGCCAAATTGACTAACATGCTGCCGGAACCGTTCAACCACGTGTTCTTCACCAATTCCGGGTCGGAATCGATCGACACCGCGCTGAAGATGGTGATGGCCTATCACCGGGCGCGTGGCGACGGCCAGCGCATCCGCTTCGTGTCGCGCGAACGCGCCTATCACGGCGTCAACATGGGCGGGGTATCGTTGTCAGGCATGGTAAAGAACCGGGAAACCTTCCCGGTCGTGATGCCGAATATCGTGATGATCCGCCACACCTGGAATGCGGAAGAACTGTTCGTCAACGGTCAGCCGGAAACCGGTGCGGAACTGGCGAACGATCTGCAGCGCCATTGCGAAACCTATGGCGGGTCGACCATCGCCGCCGTGTTCGTGGAACCGGTTGCCGGCTCAACCGGTACGCTGGCCCCACCGAAAGGCTATCTGGAACGCCTGCGCGAAATCTGCGATCAGCACGGCATTCTGCTGGTTTTCGATGAAGTGATCACCGGCTTCGGCCGCCTGGGTACGCCGTTCGCGGCAGATAAATTCGGCGTGATGCCGGACATCATGACCATGGCGAAGGCGCTGACAAACGGTGCGATCCCGATGGGCGCGGTTGCAGCGACGGATACGGTGTACGAAACCGTTACCAACGCCGCGCCGGAAAACGCCATCGAATTCTTCCATGGCTATACCTATTCCGGTCATCCGGCTGCTTGTGCCGCCGGTCTCGCAACCCTGCAGATATACGAGGATGAAGGCTTGTTCGAACGGGCCAACAGCCTGTCCGGTTACTTCGCCGACGCCATCTTCTCGCTGAAGGATCTGCCGGTCGTGAAGGATCTGCGCGTCATCGGCATGATGTCGGGCGTCGAGCTGCATCCGCTGGAAGGCAAGCCCGGCATTCGCGGCAACGAAACCCAGAAGAAGCTGTTCTGGAACGGTTGCCACTGTAAGTTCACCGGTGACACGGCGATTATCGCGCCGTCGCTGATCGTCGAGAAAAGCCAGATCGACGAAATCATCGACGTCTTCAGAAAGACGCTGTCGGAAATCTGATC
>CAYGSU010000038.1:0-1814 GCA_964352715.1 uncultured Flavobacteriaceae bacterium
TGCAAAAGCTGCACGAGGTCGCGCTTGATCTGTGTAACCAGGGCCGGCCCCTGATAGATCAGCGCGGTGTAGAGCTGCACCAGAGACGCGCCGGCTTTGATTTTCGCATAGGCGTCTGCGCCGGACGCAATGCCCCCGACGCCGATCAGCGGGACTTTCCCCTCCGTCGCCCGGTAGATCGCGGCAAGCACGGAAGTTGACCGGTCGAACAGCGGCCGCCCGCTGAGGCCGCCGGTTTCCGCCGCAAGGCTGGTTTCCGTAAGGGTTTCCGGCCGTGTGATCGTGGTGTTGGAAACGATCAGCCCGTCCATCCGGCCTTCCAGCGCCATCGACGAAAGATCAGCGATATCCCCCTCCTCGATATCCGGGGCGATCTTCACGAAGACCGGCGGCAGCGGAACATGCGCAGCGGAGGCACCCTCGGCCACACCCTTCAGGATCGCCTCAAGCTCCGTCCGATCCTGCAAGGCACGCAGGCCCGGCGTGTTGGGCGAGGAGACATTGACGACAAGATAATCGGCGAATTTCGCCAGCGTTTCCGCCCCCAGCCGGTAATCGTCGGCGGCGACTTTCGTGTCCTTGTTCTTGCCGAGATTGACCCCGATAGGACCGGCAAGCTTGTGCTTGCGCCAGGTTTCAAGCCGGTGCGCGGCATAATCCATGCCCCGGTTATTGAAGCCCAGCCGGTTGATGACGGCCCCGTCTTCCGGCAGGCGAAAGATGCGCGGCTTCGGGTTGCCTTTCTGCGGCCGCGGCGTGATGGAGCCGGCCTCGACGAAACCGAACCCGGCGCGCAGCATCGGCCCGGCGACCTCGGCATTCTTGTCGAACCCGGCCGACAGGCCGACCGGGCTGGAAAAATCCAGTCCACAGACCCGCATCGACAGGCGCGGATCATCCGGGACCCGGTCAACCGGGCCGAAGCCGAGGCGCAAAGCCTTCAGGGTCAGGTCATGCGCGGTCTCCGGATCGAGGCAGCGCAGCAACGGTAAAGCGAGAGAACTGAGGGGCATCGGAAACCTTTGGCCATATCCAGATTGCACAGAGCGGCGACAAACCCTATGGTGCGCTGCTTTTTTGACGGCAATTTTTCATGAACACAAGACGTAGCGAGACCCATCGGCAATGACCGACCCGGCCCTGATCCGCAATTTCGCGATTATCGCGCATATCGACCACGGCAAATCGACGCTGGCCGACCGGCTGATTCAGCAATGCGGTGGGCTGACAACCCGTGAAATGAAGGAACAGGTTCTGGATTCGATGGATCTGGAACGCGAACGCGGCATCACCATCAAGGCGCAGACCGTTCGCCTGCTGTACAAGGCCGATGACGGCCAGACCTATACCCTGAACCTGATCGACACGCCCGGCCATGTCGACTTTTCCTATGAAGTGTCGCGCAGCCTGGCGGCCTGTGAAGGCTCGCTGCTGATCGTCGACGCCAGTCAGGGCGTCGAGGCGCAGACTCTGGCGAATGTCTATCTGGCCATCGAAAACGACCACGACATCATTCCTGTGCTGAACAAGGTCGATCTGCCGGCGGCAGAGCCGGATCGCATCCGCACCCAGATCGAGGATGTCATTGGCATCGACGCCAGCGAGGCGCTGGAAATCTCGGCCAAGACCGGCCTTGGCATCGATACGGTTCTGGAAGCCATCGTCACCAAGCTGCCGCCGCCGAAGGGCAACGCCGACGGGCCGCTGCGCGCCCTGCTGGTCGATAGCTGGTACGACGCCTATCTGGGCGTTGTAGCGCTGGTGCGGGTGATCGACGGCACCCTGAAAAAGGGCATGAAGGTGCGCATGATGGC
>CAYGSU010000038.1:1914-4873 GCA_964352715.1 uncultured Flavobacteriaceae bacterium
GAAACCCTGGGCGCGCTGCGCAAGGACGTGACGGCGAAATGCTATGGCGGCGATGTCAGCCGCAAGCGCAAGCTGCTGGAAAAGCAGAAGGCCGGGAAAAAGCGGATGCGCCAGTTCGGCAAGGTGGAAATTCCGCAATCGGCGTTCCTGGAAGCCCTCAAGATGGGTGATTCCTGAGACTCCGGCAAAAAGCCCCCTGTTCTTTTATAAGTTTACGCCATTCAAGGCTGCGGTTACAGTTCCAGTCGCAAGGATTGTTAGTCAATCTCGTCACCTGATGTAATTTAATCGTTACAGCAAGGTCGGCCAACAGTGCTTCACTAATCGAAAAAAAACATCACAGTGAAACACAACAACAGGGAACCTAAAAAATGAAGCAGCTAGATTATTATAAGAATCAATTGACGGCAGGAAAAATGAGCCGTCGTGAGTTCATCGGCCGGGCGGTTGCGCTGGGCGTGACGGCATCGGCGGCAACGATGCTGGCCGACAAGGCAGCCAAGGCAGCCGGACCGAAAAAAGGCGGCACGTTCCGCCAGGGTCTGACCGGCGGCGCGACCAGCGACAGCCTCGACCCGGCGACCTTCCTCGATTCCTACATGATCAATGTCGGTTTCGGGCAGTTGCGGAACTGCCTGACGGAGATCGACAGCAATAACCAATTGATCGGTGAGCTGGCCGAAAGCTGGGAAGCCAATGCCGATGGCAGCACCTGGACCTTCAAGCTGCGCAAGGGCGTCGAATTCCACAACGGCAAGACCATGGATTCAACCGACGTTCAGGCCTCGATCAACCACCATCTGGGCGAGGATTCCAAATCGGCCGCGAAAGGCATCATCGCGGCGATCCAGAACGTCAAGACGGACGGACCGGACACGGTTACTTTTGAACTTTCCGGCGGCAGCGCCGACTTCCCGTATCTGATGAGCGATTACCACCTCGGCATCTGCCCGGCGAAAGCGGACGGCACGATTGACTGGGAATCCGGCATCGGTACCGGCGGCTATTCTTTGGAAAACTACGAACCCGGCCTGCGCACCAACACCAAGCGCAACGAAAACTACTGGAAGGAAGGCGTGGCGCATTTCGATGCCATCGAATCGCTGTTCATTCCCGATGTAACAGCGCGGACGACCGCCCTGCAGACCGGCGCACTCGACGGCATGCAGAACCTGGACCTGAAAACGGCCGATCTTCTGAAGCGCAAGCCCGACATCAACGTCCTGACTTTTGCCGGCAACCAGCACATCACGCTGCCGATGCTGATGGACGTTGCACCGTTCGACAACAATGACCTGCGACTGGCGCTGAAATACGCCATCGACCGGCCGGAATGGCAGCAGAAAATCTTCCGCGGCTATGCCACGCTCGGCAACGACCACCCGATCGGCTCGGCGAACCAGTTCCTTGCATCGGAAGAAGAACTGCCGCAGCGGGAATACGATGCCGACAAGGCGAAGTTCCATCTGAAAAAGGCCGGTCATGACAGTATCGACCTGACCATCCATCTGGCCGCAACAGCCTTCGAAGGGGCGGTCGATGCCGGTGCACTGTATTCGGAAAGCGCCAAGAAGGCCGGCATCAACCTGACCGTCGCCCGCGAACCGGATGACGGTTACTGGTCGAATGTGTGGCTGGTGAAACCATGGGTCGGCTCCTACTGGGGCGGCCGCCCGACGGAAGACTGGATGTTCAGCCAGGTCTACGCCGCCGGCGCGGACTGGAACGAAACCCGTTTCAACAATGCACGGTTCGAGGAGCTGCTGGTCAAGGGCCGCGCGGAGCTGAACGAGGATACGCGCCGCGAAATCTACGTGGAAATGCAGCGCATCATGCATGATGAAGGCGGCGCGGTCATTCCGCTGTTCATGCCGTATACCGGTGCCGTCACAAGCAAGGTCGGCCTGCCCGACCAGATGGCGTCCAACTGGGGCTTCGACGGCGAAAAGGCCGCCGAACGCTGGTGGTTCGCCTAAGGAACCGGCTTCGGCAATCACCGATGCCAAGACAAAAGGAAAGCCCGGCCATCGCGCCGGGCTTTTTCTTGGCCCGTTCCTGGGGTAACGGTGATAGAGACACTGAATTCTGAAACGCCGATACGCCCACACGCCGAACGGAACACAATCATGGCCATCACGACAGACCCATCGCCGATCAGCCGCCCCGTGATGGGCGCGCTGCTGGCCTGCAGCGCCATGGTTGTGTTCTCGTCGCTGGACGCCTTCTTCAAGCTGATGCTGGATTCCTATTCCGTCTTCGTCATCCTGCTGTTCCGCAGCGTCGTGCTGGTGCCGCTGGCCAGTCTGCTGGTCTGGAAGACCAATGGTCTGGGCGGATTTAGAACCGCCAAGCTGCGCCTTCATCTTCTGCGCGGCGCGCTGCTGTTGTCGATGTTTCTGATGTTCTTCACCGGCCTGCAATATCTGGATCTGGCGACGGCCATTACGCTCACCTTTACCGCGCCGCTGTTCACTACCCTGCTGTCGATTCCGTTGCTGGGCGAGAAGGTCGGCATACACCGGCTGGGGGCGGTGCTGATCGGCTTCGTCGGTGTGGTCGTGATCCTGCATCCGGATGGCGATGTCTTCGGCTGGCCAGCCCTGATGTGCCTTGGAGCAACGCTCTGCTATTCCCTGGCAATGATCATGACGCGGAAACTGGGGTCGACGGAAGGCCTGACCAGCCTGGTTTTTTACCAGAACATTGTTTTCCTTGCCGCCGGTGTGGTGCTGGCGCCGATGGACTGGACGCCGGTGCCCTTTCCCGACGCCTATTACCTGTTGATGGCCGGCGTCGTCACACTGGTGGCGCATCTGGCGATCACCCAGGCCTATCGCATCGCCCCGCCGCCCGCCATCGCGTCCTTCGACTACACAACGCTGATCTGGGGCATGCTTCTGGGTTGGCTCATCTGGCAGGAAATTCCCGAGCCGCTCACCCTGATCGGCGCCGGCGTCAT
>CAYGSU010000038.1:4973-39245 GCA_964352715.1 uncultured Flavobacteriaceae bacterium
AGAGACGGCGCGGAATATACGCCAGCACGACGCAGGCGGCGATGCACATCTGGAAGCCCAGGGCGACAAACACCGACCCCAGTCCGAAGAAGCCCAGCAGAAACGCGTACAGCACCGGCGGCAGAAGTTCGCCCACATCCATATAGGTCCGGTAGACCGACGACATTTCCGCGCGTTCATGCGGGCGCACCGCGCGATAGAAGGCAACCCCGCCGACGGCATCCAGCCCGACGACCGCACCGCTGCCCAGCAACAGCAGGGCGGCGCTGATCAGCGGCCAGTCGCCTGCGGTATAGCCGGTAATGAACACCGTAACCGCGGAAAAAAAGAAACAGGTCGTCGCCAGCATTCGCACCCCGATCTTGCCGCTCAACCGGGCGAAAACAAAGGTCAGAACCAGCATCGCGTTGGCGACCGAAATCAGGATGCCGCCGGCTTCTGCGCCTAGCCCGCTGGTGATCATCAGCAAAGGGCCGTAAACATACAGACTGGACCAGAAACTCGACCGGCAGAAGGCGATGAACCAGGCGACGCGCAGGCGTTTCTGGCTGAAGAACCGGCCAAAATACCGCAACGGATTGGCTGCCGGCGTTTTGGCCCGCACGATCAGCACGGCGTCGGTCAGCCGAAGATACCAGAAAACGCAGATCAGGATGACGGCGAAAGCCGCGCTGAGCAGATAGGCCGCGCCCGGCCCGTAATTGGTATAGATCCACACGCCGAGAAACGGCGCGATTGTCCATCCGATGGTTGAGAAAGTCATCCGCACGGCGTCATTCTGCACGTACTGTTCCTTGCGGATGTAGTCCAGAATATAGAGGCTCAGCGTCACGTTCAGACAGGCCGCCCCGGCAACCCGCACGATCATGCCGGCGATCTGTCCCGGCAGGGTGAATGTCGCCAGCAGCGCCGCCGCTACGATAAACAACAGGCAACCGATCGTGTAAGTCCAGCGGCGCGACGTGAACCGGATCAGCAGCGGGATAATGATACTGAGGCCAAGCGCCGCAAGGCCGGTAGCGGTATAGACGAAACTGACCTTCTGTTCGTCCTGCAACAGATCGTAGACCTGCACCGGAATGACGGTTGCAATCGACGCCCGGGCGAAAGTCTCGATAAAGAACAGGGTTGCGATAACCCTGATGCCGGGTTTCGGCGCCGCCGGAAGCCAGAGCGGATGACGAACGTTGAAGGCCAATTGCGAAATCCCCGAGATGACCGTAAAGAATACCCGACCCGGCAGGTGCAGAGTGGCTGTTTTAACGGGTAAAAAACAAGGTTGTTGTTCCAGTCCGTCAGGGCCGGAAGACCAGAACGGGAGGTAGCCGGAAATGGATTCGTTTGTCGAGGCAAATCGCGCGCTGTGGAACGGTCTGGTCGATATTCACCTGAAATCCGCTTTTTACGATGTCGACGGGTTTCTGGCCGGCACGGATACCAACGGCGATATTGAACGGCGGGAGCTCGGCGATGTTTCCGGCAAGCGGATGCTGCACCTGCTGTGTCATTTCGGCATGGATACCCTGTCCTGGGCCAGACAGGGCGCGATACCGACCGGTATCGACATTTCCGACGTGGCAATTTCGGCCGCCCGCAGCCTGACGGATCAGGCCGGACTTGAGGCCGACTTCGTCTGCTGCGATGTGGTCGACACCGAAAAGCACGTTACCGGCCCCTACGACATCGTCTTTCTGTCCTGGGGGGCCTTGTGCTGGATTCGCGATTTTCCGGGTCTCGCCCGCATGGCGTCATCGCTGCTTGCGCCGGGCGGCTGCTTCTACGCCATCGACGGGCACCCGATGGCGCTGGCCGCCGACGAGACCTGGACACCGGAAACCGGGCCGATCCGCCTGACTCACAATTACCAGTCCGGCGCGGAGCCGGAAGGCTATGACTGGGGGCCGGACTATGCCGACCCGACACAAACCTCGTCCAGCCCGCAGGCCTACGATTGGGGGCATGGGCTGGGGCGCGTCGTCACCTCGCTGATCGACGCCGGTCTGACAGTGGATTTCCTGCATGAGCATGACAGGATTGCCTGGCCGATGTTTCCCGGCATGGTCGAGGCCGACGCGGGCTGGTGGCGGTTGCCGGATGGCATGCATCACATGCCTGTAAGCTATTCGATCAAGGCAACGAAACGGTAGGCGGGATATGGTCGAAGCGCTGATTTTCGATGTTTTCGGCACGGTCGTCGACTGGCGGGGCGGCATCGCGCGGGAAGCCGCCGCCCTGTTCCGGCATCGCGGCATTGACCTTGACCCGCACAGCTTCGCCGATGCCTGGCGCGGTGAATACGACCCGGCGATGGCGCGTATCCGCGATGGCGACCGGGGCTATGTCGCGCTGGATATCCTGCACCGGGAGAACCTGGATACGGTGCTGGCGCGGTTCGGTCTCGACAGTCATTTCGACGAGGCCGCGCGGGAAGCTTTCACCCATGCCTGGGAAAAGCTGCCGCCCTGGCCGGACAGCGTGCCCGGGCTGGACCGCCTGAAGACACAGCACATGATTGCGCCGTGTTCCAACGGGTCGATTGCGCTGATGACGCGGCTGGCGAAATATGGCGGGCTGAACTGGGATGCGATTCTGGGCGCCGATATCGCCCGCGACTACAAGCCCCGGCCGGCGGTGTATCTCGCTTCGGCAGCGGCGCTCGGTCTTTCGCCCAACCGGGTGATGATGGTGGCGGCCCATAACGGCGACCTGGCGGCGGCGCGCGAGGCCGGCCTGAAAACCGCCTTCCTGCCCCGCCCGACAGAACGCGGGCCGGGCCAGACGCAGGATCTTGTTGCGGAAAGCGACTGGGATGTCGTGGCGGACGACCTGATCGATCTCGCGGCAAAGCTCGGCGCGTAGCGGGACGGTTTCCGCGAACAGTGTCGTTGTTCGCGTGCCGTTACTTGAAGGTGCGGTGCCGGCGCGAGGCGCGGCCGGGCAGGCTGAGGAGGCCGCCCAGAATCATCAGTGTGATGAAGACCCAGAGAATCGCCTCCCAGGCCGGTTTCTGCAACAGCACCGGCACAAGAAAATCGTCCCACAGAAACGGCATGCTGAGGTGTTTCTGGACAATGACCTGACTGAAATTGAGGCTGGCGACATGCAGATCGTACCAGAGCTGGCCGGCCTTTTCGGTTATTTGCGCCCCGGACAGCCACAGGTAAACGCCCAGCCCGAGCAGGGCCAGCGCCAGGACGATCAACAGCCGTCCGATCACCACAAGCACAATCATCGTTCCCGCCCCCGGAAAGACCGCATAAGGCCTTGTTACGAAAAAGACACTATCATGCAACCGCGCGCGCGCAAACAGGTGGCGCACTTTCCCGCATGCCGGTGCGTTTTCCGCTATTGATTGGTCGGCCCGGCTTGGGTACGGTCGCCGCCGCACAGGACAGCGAAAAAGACAGGGGGTCGAAACCGGGCCCTTTCGCCGCCAGAGACGTGCAAACGGACGGCGATGCCGACCGACGACGGAGGGATGGCCGAGTGGTTTAAGGCGCACGCCTGGAAAGCGTGTTGGGGGCAACCCCTCGCGGGTTCGAATCCCGCTCCCTCCGCCACTTCACCAACAAGGCTTTAGAATCACACGACGTCGTCTTCTGTTCCGCACAGAAAGCATTTCTATCTGGTGTGGCGCATCGCCGGTCTTTGCCGCGCCGGTTCAGGGTTTTCGCGCCCTGAGATGCGTCGGTCTGAGTTCGCCCTGATCCAGCACCACAATCATCTTTTTCCAGACATCGACCTGACGGTCCAGAAACTGCTTTCCGACGGTGGATTCCAGCCGTTCGTGCAACGCGCCGGCAAGGTTTTCGAGTTCCCGCCGCGCCTCTTGCCTGTACCAGGCATTGCGGTCGGTGATGCGAATATCAACGAAGCCCGCCTCTTCAAGCGCCGCCTTGTAGACCTCCGCCGAGGCAAGCCCGAAATCCAGCCCCTCGGCCGAGACATAGGCCTTCATTTGCGGTGACGGATCGCCGGAATAGCCCGCCAGCCAGTCGCTGGCGGAAAACCAGCCGCCGGGTTTCAGGCACCGGAAGATATCGGCGGCAAGGGTGTGCTTGTCGGCGATGTGGATGATCGAATCCTTGCTGAACACAATGTCCAGACTGTCAGCGTCGAAGGGCAGCGGGCCGGGTTCGACAAGACGGAACGTTGCCGTCTCCTGCAAGCCTGTGCGCTCGGCAAGCGTCTCGCAGGCCTCGATCAGATTGTCCTCGATATCGATACCGATGATGCCGGAAACACCGTAATTGCCGGCAATGTGAAGCGTCGCGCCGCCAAGCCCGCAGCCGATATCGATGGCGGAGAAACCCGAAAGATCCATGCCGTCAAGGATGCGGTCCACCTCGTCCGTGCCGCCCGGCGACAGGAACCCCGCCCCCCACACTGCTTCCAGCACGGCGATCATGTCGTCGTCGTATTCCAGTTCGGGTTCGATATCGTCGGATGGTGTCATCAGGTCATTCTCCGCTGTTTTTTGTGTTTTAACATCAATTGGCGTCGATCCGAAGTTACTCTAGACTATGTGATTCGGGCCCACCGCCGAAACGACCCGCTGGAGGAGAGTATCGAATGAAAATCACCCGTGTCACCCCGTTTCTGGTTGGCCCCAAACCGAGTTCGGACGGCTGGTCCCATGGGCAGATCGTCATTTTTGTGAAGCTCGAAACGGATACCGGCCTGATTGGATGGGGCGAGGCCTACGCGCTCGACATTCGGCAGCGGGCGATCAGCGAAATTATCCTCGCGCTGGGCGAAGCCGTGAAGCAGATGGCCCAGGCCACACCACGGGCGTTTCTGCACAACATTGCCAGGCCGCTGGAAAGCAAGCATCCGGGTATCGACTATGCTTCTGCGGTAAGCGCCATCGAAATCGCGCTGTGGGACCTGCTCGGAAAATCTCTGGGTCAACCCGTGCATGCGCTGCTTGGCGGCGCACTTGTCGACAGGATACCGGTTTATGCCAATGCATGGGATTTCCCGACACAGCCGGCAGACGCTGTTGCCGAACGCTGCGCCAGGATGCGATCCGAAGGGTATCGGGCAGTCAAGATCTACCCCTTGCGGCGGCCGAAACTGGCGGATGCCGAGGCCTGTCTTCGGCTGACACGGGAAGCGGTCGGGCCGGATACCGACATCATGCTCGATTTTTCGGTGCAGACCGACCCGAGGCACGCCCTGCGCGCCGCCCATCTGTTCGAGCCCTATAACCCGTACTGGATCGAAGAGCCGATCGCCGGCGACGATCTCGATGCCATGGCCGAATTCCGCGCCAATGTGAAAAGCCGCGTCACGACTGGCGAACGGCAATCCGGCATCCGACATTACCGCAATGTTGTCATGAAACGCGCTGCCGATGTGCTGAACCCCGACATTGCCGGGGCCGGCGGAATCCTGGAAATGCTGGATATCGGCGCCATGGCGAACGCCCATTCGGTGAAGATATCGCCGCACAGCTGGAACAGCACGACCGTCGCCTTTCTCGCCATGCTTCATGTCTGCGCCGTGATGCCGAATTCCATCTATGCAGAGCTCTATTACGACTATCTGGAATTAGGGAACGAATTCGCCGACTGCGATTATGTCATCAAGGACGGTTACGCCAGTCTGCCGCTAAAACCCGGGCTTGGCATCGAGATGGACGAAAAAGCGCTAACATCCCTGGCGCCGTGATTCTTGAAGTCTAGCCACCAAGTTCCAGATCGTACTTTACGGTCTTGAAAGGCACCTTGTCGCGGTCAATCTCGACATCGAGTTCCCGCGCATAGCGATGACCTTCATAAACCGCTGCGGCAATGGTGGCCGGGCCGTAACAGTCGCCGATACGGCGCACGGTCCTGATGCCGGCTGCTTCCAGCTTTTCAGGGTCTGAACTCAATGCGTCATACAGGCTGTCATTCGGCAGGCGCATCGTTACCGGCACCAGCGTTCCGCTGCGTTCAACCTGTTCGCCTGTCAGATCATTGACCATCGTAACGACACCGTCACCAACGTCTTTGACGCGATGCCGGGGCAGTATCTCCACACCCAGACCGATCAACCGTTTTTCAATGTGGCCCTGTTCCAGCGTATACACGGTCCAGGATGCCACGGTTGCGGCCGGCGTCGCCAGCGTTACCGTGTAGCCTTCCTCGACCAGAAGATCGGCCATCATGCTGCCCATGTAGTAATGGTCGTCATCGAACACCACGACGTGGCCCTTCGGCGGGCGCTTGCCGTCCATGATATCGTCCGGGCTGAAGCTTGTCTCGGCATTCGCACCGGGTATCGGGGTGCGAACGGCACGCCCCACGCCATCCCGCCGCCAGCGCGACCCGGTTGCAATGGCGACATGATCGGCGCCCAGTTCACGCACCTGGTCGGCCGTCAGCTCGCTTTCCAGATACAGATCGACATTGGGCATCGGGGCGATTTGCCCCAGTCGGTAATCACGCACCCGGGCCCAGGCATTCAGGTTCGGCAACGCGCTTTCCCGCGTGACACGACCGCCTGCCTCGCCCCGTGCTTCCGCCAGTGTTACCTTGTAGCCGCGCTTGCCAAGAGAATGCGTGGCTTCAAGGCCCGCCGGTCCTGCCCCGACGACCAGCACATGCGCGTCGGACGCTTTCGGCGTGACCTGTTCCGGATGCCAGTTCTTGCGCCATTCCTCACCGAAGGTCGGGTTCTGCGTACACCGGCTGGGCGCGGAAACGTTGTTCCAGGCGGCACAGATATTACAGCCGATGCATTCGCGGATATCTTCAATCCGGCCTTCCTCAACCTTTTTCGGCAGGAAGGGATCAGCGATCGATGGGCGCGCCGCGCCGATCAGATCTACAATACCGCGCTTTATCGCCGAAACCATCGCATCCGGCGAAGTGTACCGGCCGACGGTGGATACTGGTTTCGAGGTGACCTTCTTGACGAAGGCGACGTACTCTTCCTGATACCCTTCTGGCGCGAAGCGCGAGGTCATCGAATCGTTGTCCCAGTCGGCGACATTCACATCCCACATATGTGGGATTTCGGCCATCATCTCGATGGCGTCGCGGCCTTCGCCTTCCCATTCCAGGCCATCCGGCCCCATCATTTCATCCACGGCGAAACGCGCAACGACGCCCATCGTGTCACCCACAGCGTCGAGTGTGTCTTCCAGCAGTTCACGATACAGACGCACGCGGTTTTCAAGACTGCCGCCGTATTCATCGCTACGCTGGTTGTGCCGGCGCGCCAGGAAGTGAGACGGCATGGTGCCGTCATGCCCTGCATAGACAACGACGATGTCGAACCCGGCCTTGCGCGCGCGCAGGGCAGCGTCGCGATGCCAGCGGCGGTAGTCGCGGATATCCTGCCGGTCCATGGCGCGCGCCTGAACCGGATGGTTCAGCCAGCTCACCGGCCGATGCATCGGGCCGATCGGTACTTCCCGGCTGTAAAGGTTGCCTGTGTCATGGCCGTTGTGGACCAGTTCCACGGCGGCAAGCCCGCCGTGCTTGTGAACGGCGTTGCACATGCCGGCCAGATACGGAATGTCCGTATCGTCCCACAGCTTGGTTTCGCAGTACGAGGTGGTATCAGCCGTCGGGTGAAAGTCACATTGTTCCGTCGAGACTATGCCCCAGCCCCCTTCGGCTTTCATGCCGCGCATCGCGACCATGCTGTCCGGGTAAAGACGCCCCATGCCGTTGCAATGGGGAACCTGATAGAACCGGTTCTTGGTGGTTACCGGCCCGATCTTGACGGGTTCGAACAGGATATCGTATCGGGGATCTCGGGGCATGGGGCACTCACTTCAATGTTCGTCAATTGTCGTTCACGGGCTGTTTGGCCAGTTTCATGATGTCGCCGGCCCGGCTTGGAAATATGGTTGAAAGAAGGGTTCCTGCGGCAAGCCGGGCGTCTTCAGCGGTCATATGCGACGGGGAATAGTACAGCCGGATCCAGACGCCTTCGACAACCGTTTCAAGGGTCTGTGCAACCGTTTTCGGTGTCCAGATCGTCTTCGCCATGTATTCCCGGGCTTCTTCGCACAATTTTTGTAAAACAGCCTGCCGCTCATCATCGAACTGCTCGTATATCTCGTTCAGGTCCGCGTGTCGTGAGGCTGCGGGCCAGAAGGAGTTCCAGAACGCAATATCGTTTTTGGTCAGCAGCTTCGGATCCATCGAGGCAAAAACCAGGGCTGAAATCTGATCAACCGGGTCAGGCCCGACATCGGACAGCGTATCCGTCCACGTCTTTCTGTACTCATCGAGACGAGACCGGAATGCTTCGTACAGCAGCGATTGCTTGTTCTTGAAGTAGAAAACAGCCGTGCCCTGCGAAAGTCCCGACGCCTTGGCGACGGTCGCCAGGGTTGTCGCCGACAGGCCGTGTTTGACGATAGACTGGATGGCCGCATCAATAAGCTGTTTTCGCCGGCGATTGGCGTTATCGACATTTTCGCCCTTTGGTCTTCCAACCCGCGATGTCTTCATTTTTACAAATCCGCATTAAGATTATTTTGGGAACAGGCAATCATATCCTGATCGTGCCCCGATGCTTTTGGTAACGGGAAAACCCTAGCAGTCGATCAGACACTGTGAAAATATATTTTTTGAATGACCGCTCAGATAAATTAATTGACTCTCATGCTGAAACAAAAATAGGCTTTCAATGAGTCAACTCTTAGAAGTTCGCTACAAACAGGGAGACACAACAGATGTCGAATAAAGAAATAAACGTCGATGAAATGATGGAAAAGGCAGCGGCTGGAAAGTTGTCACGCCGTCAATTCAGTCAGTTGCTGGGGGCGGCAGGGGTGTCGCTGGTCGCAATGCCTATGTTTTCGCGCTCAACCGAAGCCGCCGGCGAGGAAGCGTTCTATTTTACCTGGGGCGGTTACGACGTTCCCGAGCTTCTGGGCTATTACCAGGAAAAACACGGCGCGCTGCCGGACATGGCGCCTTATGCCAGCAGCAGTGAGGCTTTGACGAAAGTCCAGGCCGGGTTCGAAGTCGACGTCCTGCATCCCTGCAATACAAATATTGGCACGTGGATCGACGCCGGCGTGGTTCAGCCCTTCGATTTATCCAAACTGCCGAATTGGCCGGACATGATCCCGTCTCTTACGGAAATCGGCCATCGGGGTGACGATCACTACTTTGCCGCCATGGACTGGGGTCAGAACTCAATCACCTACCGGACCGACCTTGTCGATCTGAAGGGCGAAGAGGAGTCCTGGGGCCTTCTTTGGGACGAGCGTTACGCCGGAAAGATCGGCGTGCTCGCAAATGAAGGCGACACCTGGTGGTGCGCAGCCATTTATGCCGGCATCCCCTTTGAAGAGATTCACACGGAAGAAAACATCGAGAAAGTGGCTGAGCTCTTGAGAAAACAGCAGCCGCTGGTTCTGGCCTACTATGATGATGTGACGACGATGGAACAGTCACTGGCATCCGGCGAGCTTGTTGCCGCCATGACCTGGAATGAAACACCGACACGGCTGAAAAAAGAAGGCGTGCCTGTGAAGTTCGCCAACCCCAAGGAAGGGGCGCTGACCTGGGTCTGCGGGGCCGTCGTTCATGCGGATGCAAAGCATGTCGACAAGGCCCATGACGTCATCAACTCGTTGATCAGCCCGGAATCCGGACGTTTCCTGATTGATGATTACGGATACGGTCATTCGAATACAAAGGCGTTTGATCTGGTCAGCGAGGAACGGCTTGCCGAGCTCGGTCTGAGCAGAAATCCGACAGAGTTGTTGCAGTCCGGCAAGTACCAGACAGAGATGACGGTCGAGTTTCAGAGCAAGACAGCGTCGCTGTTCTCGGAAATCAAGGCCGGTTTCTAGTCAGTTTCTAATTCGAAATGCACGTAAGCCCGCCCACCGCATGACTTTATGCGGTGGGTGCGGTTTACAGTAGTGGAGGACATATATGCCAATCGTAGCTCTCGACAAAGATGTTGATGCAGAACAGGTTGTATCAATTCTTCGTCGCGATGGCGCCGTCATCGTCAAGGATCTTGTTGATAACGATATCGTGGATGCCGTTCGCGCCGAACTTCGGCCGGAACTGGATGCGCAAGGGCTTGCTTCGGAGAGCAATTTCAACGGGTCGCTGACAAACCGGATAAGCAAGGTGCTGGCCGTCGCGCCAAGCGCCGCCGCAATCGTCGACCACGATATGGTTGTCGATGTTGCGAACGAAATCCTTCTGCCGCATTGCGCCAACTATCACATCGGCAGCATGACGGCGATCGAGATTCTGCCCGGTGAAGGGGCCCAGGCGCTGCATCGTGACGACACACCGTTTCCGATCGATCATGCCGGCATGGAACTTCAGATTGGCGTCATGTGGTCGCTGGAAGACTTTACGGAAGAAAATGGCGGCACCCGCGTCGTGCTGGGCAGCCATCGGTTCCTCCGCGCCTGGCATCTACCGCATCTTGATAGCTGGGAATCTGCCATAATGCCCAAGGGTTCGGCCCTGTTTTATCTGGGGTCGATGTGGCATGGCGGGGGTGCGAACAGAAGCAATGCGCCCCGTATGGGCCTGATCAATGTTTATTCCCTCGGCTGGCTGCGGCAGGAATCAAACCAGTATCTGAACCATCCGCCGGAAATCGCCGCCAAGTTTTCACCGCGTTTGCGGGCCCTGCTGGGCTATACACCGCATGGAAAAGGCGACGATCAGTGCGGTGCTTTCCGTGGCGAGTGTTCTGCGTGGGTGGCCGACCCCCCTGTTCCCGCCTGGCGCGAAAACCGCGGCGGTTATGTCGGAACGGCCGACGATGTGAAAGCGCAAGCCGGTGTCTGATAGGAACGCCTGCAGAACCGGCCTGCCCTCCCTTGACCGGGGGACCAAGCCGCATGAATGATTCCTGCGCAGGTCGGGAGTAAAGGTTCTGTCTTCGAACAAGGATGTCATCATCGTTGGCGCCGGGGCGGCGGGTTTGTCGGCAGCGAAGGAGCTGTCGAGACTCGGCCTGACCTGTCAGGTGCTGGAAGCCTCGCACAGGATCGGCGGCCGCGCCTATTCTGAAGAAATCGCGCCCAACGAATGGTTCGATCTGGGCTGCGCCTGGCTGGTTGGGGGCGATTCCAACCCTTTCGTAAAGATCGCTGACGAACTGGGTGTTAAACTTTCAAGAGACAAGAGCGACCGGTTCCGGCTTCACAATCATCGTTTTCAGCGTGATGGAACCGCTCTGAACGCTGACCAGCAGGCAGCCTGCATCCGGTACTATACTGATTGCTACAAGGCGATTGCAGCGGCGGCTGAACAAGGGCGGGATGTTGCCATCAGCGACGTGATCGACATGGATCATGAATACGCGCCGCCCCTTCTCGCCTCAATCGGCACATCCTGGGGAATGGATGTCGATCAGGTATCGACAACAGACAGCGCGTCAACGAAAGGCGAGCTTGGACATCAGGCTCTCCATGGCTACGGCAATCTGGTTTCCGCATGGGGGCGCGATGTTGATGTGACCCTCAATTGTCGTGTCGACAAAATCGACTGGTCGGGAACCGGCATAAAACTGGAGACGCCGAAGGGAACCGTTTCCGGCCGGTGCGCGCTGATCACCGTATCAACGGGGTTTCTCGGATCGGGCGAACTTGTCTTCTCGCCCGGCCTGCCGGACTGGAAGGTCGAAGCGATACACAATTTGCCGATGGGAACAGAAAACAAGATCGGTGTTCATTTTGACAAGGATATCTTCGGCGAAGACGGCCGGGCACATTACACCACATGGAATTCAGACGGACATGCCGGGAAAGTTGATGCCAGCGTGATGGGGCTGAACACGGCATCGGTCTTCATTGGCGGGCGCTTTGGTATCTGGCTGGAAAAGCAGGGCGCTCAGGCCATGCAGGATTTTGCGATAGATCGTGTTGCGGATATCTTCGGCAACGGCATTCGCAAGCATGTAGACCGGTGCATCGCAACGGCCTGGGAATCCGAGCCCTGGACACGCGGGTCCTGGGCCTGCGCCAGACCGGGGCATGCCGACAAAAGAGCCGATCTGGCGCGCCCCATCAATGACGTGCTGTTTTTTGCAGGCGAAGCGACGGTTTATGGCGGGCAAGGCACCTGCAACGGCGCTTATGACTCCGGCCTTCGGGCCGCACACGAAATCGCCAGAAGCTTGACGCGAGAACAGGTATGCTAGGGATAAGCAGCGTCATCAACAGCGATACTGTGAACGACGCGTTAGTCCGGGTTGCAGGGGTTGTGCCGCATGACTGTTGATACCGCCTCTTCGATTGCAGCCGACCGGAATGCCGGGTCGGACAGCTCTCGCTTCAGCATGACACAGGAAACGCGGCGCGGGCTGACGCTGCTGTCGCCGACACTCATCCTGCTGGTGCTGACGCTCGCCCTGCCGGTCCTTGTTCTGATCGGCCTCAGTTTCTGGACCCAGGTCGGGATGACCCTGACACCCGGCTTCTCGATGGAAAACTACGGTGCGTTCTTCGAGAAGCGAATTTATCGGCTGGTTCTGCTGCGCTCGATTGAGAATTCGGCAATGGTCGCGTCGTTGACCGTCATCCTGGCCTATCCCGCAGCGTATTTCATCGCCTTCAAGGTCAGAAAGCGGAAGATGCTCTGGCTTATCCTGATAACCCTGCCTTTCTGGACAAGCTATCTGCTGCGCGTTTTCGCCTGGAAGATCATTCTCGGATACAACGGGGTCATCAATTCGGGTCTCATCTCGATCGGTCTGATCGACGAACCGCTGACCTTCCTGCTGAACAATCGTGAAGCTGTCATCATCACGCTGGCGCATGCCTGGGCGGCGTTTGCCGTTCTGCCGATCTATGTGTCGCTGGAAAAAATCAATCGCTCGCTTCTGGAAGCCTCTGCGGATCTGGGAGAAAGCCCGTTCTGGAGTTTCATGCGGGTAACCCTTCCCCTGTCATTGCCCGGCGTCATGGCCGCGTTCCTGCTGGTCTTCATCCCGACGGTCGGCGACTACGTCACGCCGAAACTGGTCGGCGGCAATAACGGTGTAATGATCGGTAACCTGGTTCAAACGCAATTCGGGCGCGGAAACAACTGGCCGCTTGGCGCTGCAATATCGATCATTTCGATGGTTACGATTACCGCCGTCGTCTGCGGCGTTCTGCTTTTGACGCATCAGATCAAAAAGAGGTTGGCATGAGGATCGGCGGCAAAAAATTACCTTTCTCACTAGCCGGCTCCTACACCGTCATTTATCTGGCGTTCCTGTACATACCGGTTCTGTTTCTGCCGTTGTTCTCCTTCAACGATGCGATCTATATCGCGTTTCCGATTCAGGACTTTACGCTGCAGTGGTATGAGGAAATGTCCGAAAGCACCGCCCTGCTGAACGCGCTGGAAAACAGCGTTAAGGTGGGCGTGGTTGTCTCGATCATATCGACAATCCTTGGCACAATGGCGGCAAAGGCGTTTACCCGCTATACCGTTCCCTATAACCGGTCGCTCAAGGGGTTCATAACGATCCCTCTGGTGATCCCGTTGATCATCCTCGGCATTTCGCTGCTGGTCGTGTTCAGCCAGGCCAATGTGCCGCTGACCCTGATAACCATCGGGATCGGCCATGTCGTGATCTGTGTGCCCTTTTCGATGCTGGTGATGATGTCGCGTCTGGAAGGGTTTGACAAAGGCCTGGAGGAAGCATCGCAGGATCTGGGCGAAACTCCCTGGATGACCTTCTGGCGGTTGACCTTCCCGCTTTCGCTGCCGGGAATTGTATCCAGCCTTCTGCTGTGTTTCACGATCTCGTTCGATGAATTCATCCTGGCCTTCTTCCTGTCAGGCGACGAACCGACACTGCCGATTTATATATGGAGCCAGTTGCGGTTCCCCACCAAACTGCCGAGCGTGCTTGCGCTGGGGTCATGCATTCTGGTGGTCAGCATCTTTGTTGTTGTCTTCGCCGAGTGGTTTAGACGGCTGGGAACACAACCCTCTGATTCAGGAAAAGACACGATATGAATGACGAGAGCTTCATCAGCATCCAGAGTCTCTCCAAGCGTTTTGGGTCGGTCAAAGCGGTAGACGATGTGTCCATCGATATCAGGCGAGGTGAATTCTTCTCGCTGCTCGGGCCGTCGGGCTGCGGCAAGACAACGCTGATGCGAATTATTGCAGGGTTTGAAGAAGCGAGTGCAGGCGATGTCTACATTGACGGTCAACCCATGGGTTACACCCCGCCGCACAAGCGCCCCGTCAACATGGTGTTTCAGAACTACGCGATTTTTCCGCATCTGACCGTACAGCAAAACATCGCCTACGGCCTGCGGAAGGACAAGTTGCCAAAAGATCAGATGAACCGGATGGTCGAGGAAGCGCTGGAAATGATCAAGCTGCCGGGCTACGGCTCGCGCGGCGCACATCAGCTTTCCGGCGGCCAGAGACAGCGTATCGCACTGGCGCGCGCCCTGATCAAGAAACCGAAGGTGCTGCTGCTGGACGAGCCGCTGGGGGCTCTTGACAAGAAACTGCGCGAACAGATGCAGCTTGAACTGAGGGAGCTGCAGAAAAGTGTCGGTATCACGTTCATTTTTGTGACCCATGACCAGGAAGAAGCCATGACCATGTCTGACCGGATCGCCGTGATGAGCGAAGGTCAGGTGCTGGAAGTGGGGGCGCCGCCGCAACTGTATCACCATCCGAAAACACATTTCGTGGCTGATTTTCTGGGCTCGATGAATTTCTTCGACGGCAAGGTAAGCGGCATCTCGGGTGAGGTGGCGCAGGTTGATACCGAGAATCTGGGCATGATCCGGATAAACAAGGGCGATCGGTCGCTGTCGCAGGGCGAAGCTGTCGTCGTCGCGCTTCGGCCGGAACACATTACTGTCTCGACGCAGAAAGCAGAAGGCGATGCGAACACTGTCGGTGGTCAGATCGAGAATACCGCCTTTCTGGGCGATCGGTCGCATATCTATGTTTCAGTGAACGGCGGCAACAGCACGGTCATGGCGCTGATGCAGAATGTCGACGGTCGGGTCGCGGAGAGGGATGAGAAGAATAAGGATGTCTGGCTGAACTGGAGCCATGATGCCGGTGTATTGCTGCCGAAGGGTGAGCATTCGCGCCCGGGGCGTTAACGCGGATGAGCCGGCGCATGGCAATAGGTGGCGTCATCCTGTGTCTGTTGCTGGCCGGTGGCGGCGTTCTAGTCTACCGGATCTATGAAACGCAGCAGTCCGAAAAAGCCCTGATTCTGAATTGCACCACCTGCGATTCC
Source organism: uncultured Flavobacteriaceae bacterium (assembly GCA_964352715.1). Taxonomy (GTDB): domain Bacteria; phylum Pseudomonadota; class Alphaproteobacteria; order UBA8366; family Aestuariispiraceae; genus JAVKBW01. The sequence goes on from CAYGSU010000038.1 coordinate 20,178, forward strand.
CGCAAGGCAAACCAGATCCGCTCAAGAGAGCCCCTTCTTGAACAAGACGCCGAAGACACGTCTGATGACCAGTGACGGGCCGTTCCGGCGAAAGCCCTGTTATAGAATGCCCTGGGTCTGCGTCGTTTCGTCAAAATACTTGATAAAGAATGTCTTGCTGAGTGCGGGGTGGCGGGTGTTGCGCCTGACGAACTCAACGGTAAAGCCGCACTTTTCATAAAAAGCCACCGCCTGAAACGCGTTCGTCACCAGATTGATGTTGTTGTAGCCCTTGCCGGAAAACCGGCTTTCAAGATCGGCCAGCAACGCGCTGCCGATTCCCCTGTTGCGATGGCCTTCATCAACCCAGAGATCATCGACATAAATTTCAGCATAGGCCGTGTAAGCCGTGAGAACACCAACTGCCGCCCCGGCGTCGCTTCGGAACACAAGGTGGAACTGGCGATAACCGCAGACCACCCCGTGACTTTTTTCATAGGCCGTATGGCCGCGCTCGATCGTCTCCTCAAGCTCTGCCGGAATCATATCCAGGCAGTCGATTCTTTGCTCTGACATTCTACGCGCTCCTCTTCGCGCTCCGTCCTGTTGCACCCGTTTACGCCGCTATATCCCCGGATGCGGCGGCCTAGTGTAGGACCACGGTTTCTGCTTTTCCAGCGCACCGGCTATATGGAAGACGGTCGGTTCGTCATAAGGGCGGCCGACAATCTGCACCCCTGTCGGGACGCCACTGTCGGCGATGCCGGACGGCACGGCGATGACCGGGCAGCGGCCGAACATGTTCCAGATCGCCGTCATCGATGTTTCCGTATCGGTCACCCGCTTGCCGTTCACCTCGATCGTGGTTTTCTGCCAGCCGGTCGCCGGAATATCCGGGCAGGTTGTCGTGGGTGTTATCAGCGCATCGTATTCCCGGAACAGCGGTCCTAGGTGATCGCGCCAGACTTCGCCCGCCAGCTCAACCGACCGGCGGTAATCGGCCGCCGTATAGCTGTTCGCCGTATCGACCAGTTCCTGAACATAGTCGCTGACCTGATCGCCGTGTTTTGCAAAAACGTCGTTGAGGTACCCGGCAAACAGAAATTCCTGCGATCCGTGGGCAAGGCGAACGACTTCTCCCGCCCAGTCGATATCGACATCCTCGACCACTGCGCCGGCGGCGCGCAGCGCCTCCACGCTGGCCTGGGTTTCGCGGATCACATCCCCGCTTACCTCGTAAACGCCGAGGTCCATCGAGACGGCAATCTTCATCCCGGCGGCATCGTAACTGCCGGTGGGCAGGCTGATCGTATCGACGAGCGAATTGTGATCCCGCGCATCAAAGCCGGACATCAGGTTCGTCATTACCGCGCAATCGGTCACGGTTCTGGCCATCGGCCCGAGATGGCAATAGGTCTGGAAAGACCCGGCCCCGACCATCGGAATGCGGCCATAGGGCGCCTGATAGGCGACGACGCCGCACTGGCTTGCCGGCTGGCGGATCGATCCGGTCAGATCGCTACCTGTCGCCAGGGTCGCAGCGCCTGCCGCCAGCGCCGCCGCCGACCCGCCGGAAGATCCGCCGGGCGAGACACCATGCCGCCAGGGGTTATGCGTCACACCCCACATCCGGGATTGGGTTGTGTAGAGCCAGCCGAATTCGGGGCAGGTCGTGCGCGCGAACACAATCGCACCGGCATCGAGAAGCCGCTGGATATCGGGGTCCGTTTCGGTCGCAATCGCACTCGCATAGACGAGCGATCCGTCGGTCGTCCGTTGACCGGCGATCTTGCTCATGTCCTTCACCGCCAGCGGTATCCCTTCCAGCGACCGCGCGCGGCCTCCGGTTCCGGCAAAGACCGCTTCTGCTTCCCGGGCGCGCCGCATCGCCAGTTCGAAATACCGGTCCGCGAACGGGTTGACGGTTTGCGCTATGTCGTCATAGCGCGCGATCAGCGCATCCAGCAGTTCGACCGGCGACAGCGACCTGTCACGAAACCGCTTGCCGGCTTCCATGGCCGACATGAAGATCAGGTCCGTATCAGCCATGATTAACTTCCGTCATATCAGCGGGCGACGCTCGGGCGCGTCCAGCCAGGGTTGCGCCTTTTCAAACGCTGTCGCGACCCGGAACACACGTTCGTCGTCGAGATGCCGCGCGGTGATCTGAAGGCTCGTCGGCAGGCCGTTGCCGCCGATGCCCGAGGGAACCGACAGAACGGGTATCCGCCCCAGCATGTTGAACGGGTGGCACATGCACCAACCATACAGCGGATCGACCGTCTTGCCGTTGATGACGACTGGGTCTTTGGGATTCTGATCGGCGGGTATTTCATGAAAGTTCATTGTTGGGCAAACGAACGCAAAGTGCTCGTCCATGATGGCGCCGACGTGCCGGGACATTTTCAGTTGCATTTCGTAGGCGGCGAAAAAGTCTGCCGCGGTGGATTTACCGCTGGCCTCGGCGCAGTAGGTTGCCCAGGGGGACGCCAGTGACGGATCCGTATCCACCATTTCCTTGATGTACCCGCCGAAGAGATGATCGAGGTAGTTCTGCACTGCTCTGTCGGCCTCCGCAGTCCACCCGAAATCGACCTCGACCAGCTCCGCACCCAGATCCGACAGCACATCGAGCGCCGTCAGCGTGTTTTTCCTGACATGTTCGTCCACCTCGAAGAATCCGAGATCCATCGACCAGGCGATTTTCAATCCCCGAATGTCTTCATACGTATCAGGCAGGATGTATTTCGGCCTGATCGATGCGTTATCCAGCGGGTGCGGGCCACACAGGATATTCTGCATCATCGCGGCATCGTCGACCGTTCGGCTCATCGGCCCGACTACCGCATACATATCGAAGGCGAAAGGCGTGTTGTCCGGATTGCGGCCATAGGGCGGCTTGAAGCCGACGACGCCGCAACAGCCAGCGGGAATGCGGATGGAACCACCGATATCGGAACCGGTTGCCAGCGGCGTCGTGCCAGCGGCAAGCGACGCAGCGGACCCGCCGGACGACCCGCCACAAGTATAGCCGTGTTTCCACGGGGTGTGGGTTGTTCCATGAATTCGCGAATCCGCCGTGCCTGAGCAGGAAAATTCCGGCGTTGTGGTTCTTGCATGCACAATACAACCGGCGTCGATCAACCGCTGGACGGCGTACTGGGTTTCGGTGCTGATATTGTCCTTCAGATACAACGAACCGTTGGTCATCGGCTGGCCTTCAATGTCCATTTCATCCTTGATGGCGATTGGCAGCCCTTCCAGCGGGCGGGCCTTGCCGTCGCCGCCGGCATAGACGGCTTCCGCCTTTTTCGCCTGGTCCATCGCTTCATCGAACCACTTGAAGGCGAAGGCGTTGATCGTCGGTTCCGTTTCAGCCGCGCGGTTGATGAGGTTTTCAAGGTATTCAACGGGCGACAGCGACCGCGCCCGGAATTTCGCCAGAACCTCGCGGGCAGGCATGTAACACAAATCTAGATCGGCGGAAGACATCGCGCGTAACTCCATGAACAGGGGTTTAAAAGTTGGGGTGATGGTTGGCGGCGATTAGGCGTCGCGTGTAGTCGTGCTGCGGGTTTTCGAAGATGCGTTCCGTCGTTTCAAGCTCAAGGAAATTTCCCTGATACATGATCGCGACCCGGTCGCTGACATGGCGAACGACGTTAAGATTATGGGTGATCATCAGCATCGCAACACCTGTACGATCCTGAATCTCGGCCAGCAGGTTCAGAACCTCTCCCTGTATCGAAACATCGAGACCGGCAGTCGGTTCGTCTGCGATGATCAGAGACGGTTCCAGCGCAATGGCGCGCGCAACGGCGACGCGGCGCGCCTGCCCGCCGGACAGTTCATGCGGGTATCTTTCCATAAAATCGGTATTCAAGCCCACTAGATCAAGAAGTCGAGCCGCTTCGGCATCGAAGTCAGCCGTTTTGACGTCATGAATGCGCAGCGGTTCGACAACCGTATCGGCGACGCGCATGCGCGGGCTGAGAGAGCCGATCGGGTCCTGGAAGATAAAGGTGATTTCCTTGCGGATCGATTTCAGCTCCCCCGCCGACAGACCGAGAAGCTCTCTTCCGCCGAATTTCACAGATCCAGAATCCGCCTTTTGCAGACCGATGATCGTCCGGGCCACCGTCGTTTTGCCTGACCCGCTTTCACCGACGATGGCGAGTGTTTCGCCTTCGTGCAGGTGCAGATTCACCCCCTTTACAGCTTCTATGTCATAAGCATCGCCAAACAGTTTTTCCAGCAGGCCGTTTTTCGAGAACGTCACATGCAGGTCTTCGATATCGAGAATCGGTGGCTCGTTGCTTTTGATCCGGTCCGGCGGGCCGGTTTCAATCACAATCGGTGCGTCCGGGTCATCGGAGGTGATCGGCAGATGCCGTGTCTTTTCGCTGATCCATGCCGGATCGCACCGCAGCAGCATTTTGGTATAGGCATCCTGTGGATTGCCGAAGACATCCGGCACCGTGCCGGCTTCGCGCACGATGCCGTTATGCATGACGACCACATCATCACACAGGCTTGCGACGACACCCAGGTGATGGGTCACAAACATCATCGAACAGCCGATTTCGCGTTGCAGCTCTTTAAGAAGCTTGATGATTTCCTGTTCCAGCGTCGCATCCAGCGCCGTCGTCGCCTCGTCCGCGATCAAAAGATCCGGCTGCATCATCACCGCCATCGCGATCGACACACGCTGCCGCTGACCGCCTGACAGTTCATGCGGATACATGCCGAGCCGTTGTTCTGGGTCGGGCATGCCGACCCGGTCCAGCATGGCGACGGCGCGCTTTTTCTTTTCCGACATCGACAGGCCCGACCGGTACTGGATATCGGTCATCTGGTCGCCGATGGTCAGGGTCGGTGTAAGCGCCCGTAGCGGATCCTGCGAGATATAGGTGATGCGCTGGCCACGAATGTCCCTCAGCGCGTCTGCGGAAATCCGCGACAGATCCTGCTTGTCGAACAGGATTTCACCTTCGGCGATGGTCGCGCTGGATGGCAGCAGGCCCAGAATCGCCTTTGCCATTGTCGACTTGCCGCTGCCGCTTTCACCCACGATGCCGAGAATACGGCCGCGGCCTATTTCCATCGAAACATTCGACAAAGCTTCAAAGCCGCCATAACGCAGGGTAAGGCCCTTGACGGTGACAGTCGGCTCGGCGCGAGGTTCACAGGCCTCCATCGTCTATCGCGCCCGCCTCAGTTTGGGGTCGAACGCATCGCGCATCGCTTCGCCCAGAAACGTGAAGCCGAGGGTCGCAATGATCAGCGGAATACCGGCCGAAATAACCAGCCAGGGCGTTCGGTTGATGAACCGGTATCCCTGATCGAGCATCAGACCCCAGCTTGTATCGGGGGGTTTGATGCCGACCCCCAGAAAGCTCAACCCCGCCTCTGCGGTGATAACGACCGGAATATCCATGCTGGCCATGATGAGCATCGGCCCGATCACATTCGGCAGCATGTGGATGATGGTCACCCGGAACGCATTTGCGCCCATGGCGCGTTCCGCATCGACATACTGCGATTGCATGACGGACAGGGCCGCTGTACGCACAATCCGTCCGTAATAAGGAACGGAGGTGGCGATCAGAATACCGATCACCGTCCACACGCCGGCGCCGAACATCGGGCCGACGGCAAGGGCAAAGATAATCGTCGGGTAGGCACGCACCGTATCGAGAAACAGCACGATCGCGTTATCCAGCCAGCGCGGTCCGTAGGCCGCCAGAAAGCCAAGCGCCGTGCCGATACCGAGGGCGGCGAAGGTGGTGATCAGAGCAACTTTCAGGGCGACGCGTCCGCCGTACAGTGCGCGTGAGAAAACATCGCGGCCAAGTTCATCCGTGCCCAGCAGATGGGTCCAGTTGGGCGTCTGGAATTTTCCGGGAACATTAATCTTCGCGGGGTCGAACGGCGCCAGCACATCGGCGAAGACCGACAGGAACACCAGCGCCAGCACAAGAACGAGACCGAACAGACCCATCGGATCCGATAGCAGACTGCGAAGGCCCTGGGGCATTTTCGATCTGGCGACCGGCTTTTCTGCCGGCTGAGCCGGGTCGACGACGGTCATTCCTGGGCCTCCCTGATGCGCGGGTCGATAAGAGCATTGAGGATATCGGAAAGCGTTGTCGCAACGACCAGCAGAACCGTGCTGGCAAGCACAACGCCCATGGTTACGGGATAGTTTCTGGTATTCACCGCATCATACATCATCTTGCCGATGCCGGGCCGGGCGAACACGATTTCGGCAAACACCGCGCTTCCCAGCATGATGCCGACGCCGATGCCAAGCACCGTGATCGTGGGTGCAACGGCAATGCGCAGGGCATACCGGTAGATGATCCATCGTTCCGGCAGGCCGAAAGCCCGCGCATTTGTAATGTAGTCTTCGGTGAGGATTTCAAGCATCGCCGCGCGTACCAGCCGCGCCAGATAGCCGACCCAGCCGATGCCGACGGCAATCGTCGGCATGATCAGATGATGAAGCTGGTCGAGCACATCGCTCCGGTCGCCCAGCCCGATCGCCGGCAGCCATCTCAAGTGCACCGCAAACAGGATCATGCCGTAGATTGCGATGATCAGCGACGGCACCGCAATCACGCTGACAGACAGCATGCCGAGCAATCGGTCAGCCAGTGAGTTCTGGTAGATAGCCGCAACACAGCCGAGCGGAATGCCCAGCCCGGCCGCCAGCGCCAGCGAAGCGAGAATGAGGTAGATGGTATAGGGCATCTGCTCGAGAACCTGATCAAGCACAGGCCGGCGCGTTCGGATATCGATTCCCAGATCGCCCTGAAAAGCGCTGACGACAAATTTGAACACCTGCACCGGCATCGGTTTGTCGAGACCGAACCGGGCTTCAATCTGTGCAATCACTTCCGGGGTCGCGCGTGGCCCGGCCAGAATGGCGATCGGGTTACCGGGCGCTGCCTGAACAAGAATATAGATCGTCGATACGGCAAGAACGACGATCACAAACCCAATGGCGATACGCCTTAAACAGAACTTCAGCATCGACAGACCACCAACCGAACCAGAACAACCGTCCCGGGTTCCGGCACCGCTGACGGCGCCGGAACCCGGACCAGTTCACGCATTACTATGCAGGATTACTTCTTCTTGAAGTAGGCGAATTGCGGTCTTCCGTCGGGCAACGTCCCCGGCACAATTCCCGGGCGGTACATGATGACGGCCGGGCCATTATCGAGATACAGGAAGGCGCCCGATTCCTCGAGCAGCTTCTGCATTTCGATGTAGATTTCACCACGCTCGGTATCGTCGGATACGCCCCATGCTTTCTCCAGCAGAGCATCGTATTCCGGGGAGGAATAGCCGGCCCAGTTCCAGGCGCCATACTGGTCGTCGGTAAATGTCTGCAGCACATACATCGCTTCAGGGCTGCCGAACCAGCCTTTCAGCGTAAGCTGACGCTCGTCCGCGGGAACCGAACTCACATCCCAGTAGGTTGACTCGTCCACAGCGTTGATTTCGACATTCAGGCCGATCTCGGCAAGGTTCGCCTGGATGATCTGCGACTGCGTCAGCCGGTTGCCATAATTCGCGTGGCTGAGTTCGATGGTCATGCCTTCCGCGCCGGCTTCCTGGATCAGGGCACGCGCCGCATCCGGATCGTACTTGATTGGCGTTGACGGCCGGTAGCCGACCACCCCGGGTGCCGCGAAACCGGTTGCCTGCGGTACATCCATTCCTTCATAGGACGCGGCAAGAACAGTCGGGATATCGATTCCGAGCTGAATCGCCTTCCGGACCCGGATATCCGTCAGGTTGGGGTGACGCATGTTGATGCCAATCCAGGTGTAGTCAACTGACGGCCGCACTTCGATGACGGCACTGTCGCCATGCTGCTCGCGCAACTGGTCGGGTGCCGTTGATGTGCTGGTCATGAAGTCGATCTCGCCGGCGGCATAGGCGACTTCCGCCGCATTGGCGTCGCCGATCGGAATCATCACGATCTCATCGTATTCAGGTTTCGGTCCATACCATCCGTCATAGGCCTTGAGGACCATTCGCTCGCCGGGTGCGAATTCCGCAAATGTATACGGCCCATAGGTCGCTTTCGGCTGCACCGGTATCGTTCCGTCGTGTTCTTCCGCTTCCTTCTTGGAGATGATTGTGCCGCCGTACCAGCCAAGCGTCGCATTCCACATCGGGATGGCCGCATATTTCAGGCGAATGATGCCGGTATACTTGTCGACGATTTCAACATGGTCCAGGGCGTCGAATTCGCTGGCGATATAGGACCCGACTTTTTCATCGAGATGCCGTTCGTAGGAATACTTCACGTCCTCGGTGGTGATTTCACCGTATCCGTTGGCCCATTGCAGGCCTTTCTTCAGTGTAAACCTGATATTCTCCGGATCCGACAGATCGACGGATTCGGCAATATCGTTTTCCAATACCCACTCGTCGCCAACAATCGGCGACGCCAGTCGCGGCATCACATTGAACATCAGATAGCCGTCGACGGATGTACCCCAATAGGCAGGGTCAATCGATGCAGGATCGCTCGGCACGTAAACGCGAAGGGTTTCTGCCTGCGCCGATGCCACCAGGGCCGAGAAGCCGACGGCCGTTACCACGCCGGCTAAGGCCGCGCTGACGCCCTTTACAACGGAACGTCTATTGAACTCAAAAACTGACATTTTATATTCTCTCCTGTTCCTGTTTTTCTTTTCTTGTCCTGCGACATGAAAGGAAATGATACGCCTTCATGACAAAAACGGAACAGATACCCGCGATTCTTTGTTTAGCTTGTTGACAACATCCGGCATAAAAAAGCATAAGAAAAAATGCCCCTGGATCACCTGTCCGATAATTTGCGGCTGCTGTGCAGCTACGGTCGGTCTGCTTCCGATGTCTGCCGCCGTGCCGGCATCAACCGCCAGCAGTTCAGCAAGTATCTCAACGGACATGCGCTTCCTTCGCTATCAACCCTGCGTCGGCTCTGTGATTTCTTCGGGGTCGATGAACAGGAAATCCTGCTCGACACGGCTGAATTTCGCGAGCTGGTGCGGGTTCGGGCACCACGCTTTGCGGAGGCCAGAAACACCGCGCGGGATACGATCGAGCGGTTGATGCAGACACCGCGCATGAACCAGGCGGTTCTGGAATCGCATGCCGGCTACTATCACACCTACTGTTACCCGGACCCGAAGCGGGACTATTACTACCGATCCCTGTCGCGGATATACCAGCAGGACGGGATCTGGATGGTAAAATCCATCGACCGGAATCTGGATGCGCAGTTCATGTTGCCGAACACACTCAAATACAACGGGCTGGTTCTTGAGGGAAACAATCGCATTGTAATCTGCGAACGCGAACAGATTCTGGGTCAAGGCGTCTTTCAGTGCATTCTCTACGCTTCGGACCATGCGCCGCCGACATTCCTGTCCGGCCTCATGATGAGCATCGCCGTCGAAGGGGTGCATGAAATTTCCTGCGTCCGAACGGTCTGGCAGTATCTGGGGCAAAAGCCGAACTTGAAGGACGCGTTGGGAAAATGCGGCACCATTGACCTCGGCAAGGAAGTCCTTCCCGATATCATCATCAACTGCACAGATAACCGGATGGTCGATGGCGAAGATGTTCTGTCGCCGCGCGTTTGATGCGGCCTGAGACAGGCGGAGCGCCCGTTTCGCTGTTGCCTTGAAAGGGTATGGAGTACACGGATGACTGACACACAGCCAAACGTCACAAGGGAAAACTACCTCAAAACGCTGCTGCTCTATCACGAAGAGGAAGTGATGGGCGAAGCCTACTTCAATGCTCTCGCCTGTCATTTCAGCGATCCGGATGAAAAGCGGAAAATTCAACTTCTGGCGAAGGTCGAACGCCATGCGGCGGAATCCGTACGGCCACTTCTGGATAAATACGGGCTGACCCCCCGTCCGGACTCTGACCTGAAGCAGTTGAGCCTGGACGACGCCGACCGGGACGGCGCCCTGTCATGGGAAGCGTTCATGCAGAAAGTGGCAAAGGACTATAAAAAGTACATGCCGTCTTTTCTGGCTCTGGAAAACGCCGCGCCGGAAGAGGACTTGCCCGCCCTGAAGGTTTTGACAGAGCATGAAACAATATCTATCGAGTTCGCCGAACAGGAATATCTCGGCGCACCGGGAACGGAATCCATTCTGAAGCGTTATATAGAAGAGGAATGAAGGCGCCTGCGCCGTCCCGTCGCCGTGGATGTGCAGGGCTGCAACGGGCCTTCCGGCAAGCCGGTTTGTCGCACCGGCAACCACCACTAGCGCGCTATAATAATTGTATGTTTCATGCTATAAACGACTTTGGGGCATGGACTTAAACCGTTTTTTCGATTGGATAATGAAGACTGATGTCTTTGCTTGTCCAAGGGAGAGCCCTGATTCCAAACAGAGTACCAAAAACAGACCCTGTCATTAATAACCGGCTTTTTGAAACTCTGTTTGAAAAGTTGAGTGTTGCTGCCTTTCTGGTTGACGCTCCGATGCGGAAAATTCTCGCCTGCAACCCGGCAGCGGCCCACCTGTTCGGCTACGCCGAACAGGAGCTGGTGGGCCAGTCGACGGAACTTCTCCATATCGATACCCGGTCCTATGAACATTTTAACGAGATAACCGCAGAGCGGGTGGCGCGGGATACGTCCTGCCGCACCGACTTTCGGATGCGCCGCAAGGACGGTTCGACTTTCGCCTCACATCACAGAATTCTGAAAGTCACCGGAGACACATCGCCGGGTTATGTGATCAGCAAGATATGGAATGTCGAGAAACCCGATATTGTTCCACACCCCAAGGCTCTTGCTTCTGCCATTCTTCCCGGTGTTCGCGAGGCGGCCGACCTGTCAGCAGCATTGCGCGTGATCCTGGAAATCGTCTGCAGGAACTTCAGCTGGTGTTATGGCGAAGCATGGTCCTGGAATGGCAGCGACGCGCTGCAGTATGTGACCTGGTGGCACGAACCGGATGAAGAAATGGCCGCTTTTGTCAGCACCACACAGCGTGTGGACCTGTCGGTCGGCGAAGGCCTTGTCGGTCGGGTTTTCGAATCCGGCGAATTCGAATGGATATCGGATATTCACAAACAACCGGATCGGATTTTCCGCCGCGGATTTGCCGCCAATCGCGCCGGTTTCAGGGCGACGATCGGTCTGCCTCTCCATACAGACAATAACGTAGCGTATGCCATTGTGCTGACCAGCAGGAGCCAGCAGGATCTGGAACCGGCACTGGTCGACACACTGAAGACCATGTTCAAAATCGTTGCGTCAGAATTGATCGCCGTTCATGGGCAGAGCGACGGCACGACGTCGGCCGCTGACGAAAATGCAACAAAGACAGGTCGAACCGGGGTTTTCTATGAAAGCCGACTGCCGATGTTCGTGCTGGAGCCCGACAATCTTCGGGTACTGGACTGCAACGACGTGGCCTATCACCTGACGGGCCTGCCGGCAGAGGAGTTGCTGAGCCGCACAATCGACGAGGTTCTGGCGGTTCCCGAAAGCTATCTTGAAGGCTTCCGGGAAAGCCAGGCAAACGGCCAGGATATCTGGCTGTTCCCCGTGATCGGGGCCGACGGCGACACGGAAAAGCTGGCGGGTTCGCTGATCATCCGCCGCATCATCTGGGACGGCCTGTCGACATTCTGCGCGGCTTTTCTGCATGACGAGTCGCTGGCGGCGCTCGACCATGACGAAACCGTCAAGCCGCAGGAAATCGCCTATTCGGTATCCAGACTGACGCCAAGACAGCGCGAGGTTCTGGCCCATCTGATGCTGGGCAAGGCCAACAAGGAAGTCGCGCGGGAGCTTGATTCCAGCTACCGGACCATCGAAGTCCACCGGTCGGCGATTCTGAAACGGTTCGATGTGGATTCCATGTCTGCGGTTTCCAATCGGCTGTCGCGTCTGTTTTTCTGACGCTTCGGCAGCGCATCGCCGGCTTGCCGCAACCCTCGGTATCCGGCCGTTTCCGGCGTCTGCGGCACACTACGTACTGCTACGTACGTAAGAAGCCGTAAGGCTTCGCCACAAGTTGTAGACGTAACCAAGTTGTCATATCCCTGAGCCTGCAATCGCCGGAGAAGGTGCCGGCGGCTTGAGTTCAGTCAACGTTTTTTATCCAGCTGTTCGGTATCGCAAAATCGGGATCACCCGCAGATTGCGACCACCGGCCGGTCAAACAGGAAACAGGCGGCAGATCGTGGCTTTTGACTTGAACATTGATCACCGGGGCAGCTTCGACCCTGCATTCGACCGGCACAAGCTCGAGATTGCTGTCGACATCACCGCTGCAGTCGCCACAGCGGGTACCGAGCAACAGGCTGTCGATGCGGCGATTGACATGCTTGCGCGGGAAACAGGCGCTGAATATGTCGAAGCATGGGGCCGACACCCCGATACCGGCACGATACTTTTTCACGAATTCTGCGATCCTGAAAACAAATCGCTCGACCTGTACCGGAAACAGACCAGGGCCGCGGCAGGCACCGGCATGCCGCCCCTGTGCGAAACGGTCTGGAATTCCAGCACACCACGGTGGATCAGGCTCGACCCGGGCGAGACCGACCCGGCCTTTCTGCGGGCGTCCATGGCGATTGATGCAGGCTTCGGTTCAATTTTTTCTTTGCCGATCAAGACATCAAGCAACGATACCCTGTTTGTCTGCATTTTCTATTTTCTTCAGCACGACCATCAGGATGATATGCTGTGCGGCTTCCTGACCGATATCACCGCCCGACTGGGCGAGGTGCTTCAACGCAAAAGAGTTGAAGAAAAGCTGCTCAAGCGGGAAGAACAGCTGAGCCTTATTTCAAAGCATATGGATCAGGCGATCTGGCTGACCGACCGATGGTATGAAGAAGTGCTGTATGTCAGCCCGGCCGTTGAAGAAATCTGGGGCGTTGCCCCTAAATGCTTCTATGAAAATACAACCCTTGAATATCTTCGACCCGTCATCGAAGAGGACAAGGCGTATGTGCATGAGACATGCAAGAAGATACCCGATGCGCCGCAAATGTTTGAATTCCGGATCAGAAAGCCGGACGGATCCGTTCGGTGGATTCAGGAAACGACGACGCCGGTGAAGGACAGCAACGGTGAGACCTCACAGATCGTCGGCGTATCGCGCGACATTACCGACCAGAAGACATCGCGCCTTGCTCTTGCCGAAAGCGAAGAACAACTGCGGCTGATTGTAGACAATACGCAAGACACATTCTGGCTTGTCGACAGCATGGTTGAACGGCTTCTCTATATCAGCCCCAACGTGGAATGGTTGCACGGCTATACCCCGGAAGAGCTGATTTCAAATCCAGATCTCTTTTTCTATGGCGTGGTCAGCAAAAAGGACCACGAGCTGATGAAACGCCGATATGCACAGCTTGCGGAACAAGAGTGCGAATACCAGTATGAAATAGTCGCAGGCGATGGCCACCTCATTACGGCACGCGACCGGACAATACCGGTAAGAGATGAAAACGGTCAGGTGAAAATGATCGTCGGCGTAACAAGCGATATTACGCGTGAAGCCATAGCCCGGGATGAACTGACGCAGACGATCAACCGCTTCAACGTTGCCGCAGAGGCGGCAAAAATCGGTGTCTGGGAATACGTCGTTGATAGTCAGTCCCTGATCTGGGACGAAAGAATGCATGACATTTACGGCCGAACGCAGGCCGAATTTGGCGGCAAATATGAAGACTGGGCAATCAGTCTTCACCCGGAGGACAGGGAGCCTGCGGAAGCCCTGTTGCAGCATTCGATGCGCAACAAATGCCCCTTCAATGCAGAGTTCAGAATAGTTCTGAAAGATGGCGAAGTGCGTCATATCAAGGCGAATGCGACGTTTTTCTATGACGAAAAAACCGGTGAGCCCATTCAGGCGATCGGCGCAAATATCGATGTTACCGAACAACGTCGTATCGAATGCCAGTTGAAGCAGATTCAAACGGAAGAAGCGATCGGCAAGCTTTCCGGCGGCATCGCGCATGACTTCAACAACCTGCTGACCGTGATGAAGGGAAACCTGCAACTTATCGCCCAGCAGCCAGGCATCCAGTCGGACGAAAAGATCAAGCGCTGGATTGATGCGGCGCTGGGTGCAAGTGAGCGAGGCACAAGTCTGACCCAGCGCCTGCTTGCCCATTCCCGCCAGCAGGTTCTTGAACCGAGCATTTTCAATGTGGGCGACGTTCTGCGCCAGATGCACGAACTTGCCAGCCGTACCATCGGCGATAACATTGATGTCGCCCTGACAGTTGCTGATGATCTTGCCACGATCAGAACGGATGTCGGACAGTTTGAAAACGCCGTCCTTAATCTTGTCGTCAATTCACGCGACGCAATGCCCAATGGCGGCAATCTAATCATCGAAGCGTCGAATACTACCCTTAGCGAAGAATATGCGAAACGCCATACAGATGTCAGACCCGGCCCCTATGTTCTGATAGAGATAACAGATTCCGGGTGTGGAATTCCGGCAGATGTGCTGAAGCATGTTTTCGAGCCCTATTTCACGACCAAGGCCGTAGGCGCAGGAACCGGTCTTGGCCTGAGCATGGTCATGGGCTTTGTAAAGCAGGCGCAAGGGCATGCTTCGATTTATTCCGAGGCGGGATGCGGCACGACGGCGCGGCTGTATTTCCCGGCATATACGGGCCAGGTGAATCCGCTGGACAATCAGAGCGACGACGTGCCGATCAGCCCGATGAACCCGATCAAGATCCTGCTGGTTGACGATGATGTTTCCGTCCGCAACACAGCGGAAAGTATTTTCAGGGAAACCGGCTTTACCGTGCTTGCCTGTTCCTCAAGCCAGGAAGCGGTATCTCTGCTGACTGGGCATGACGATATCGATCTGCTGTTTACCGACCTTGTCATGCCGGGTGGCATGAACGGTCTGGAGCTTGCCGAAAAGTGCAGGCAGATGAAACCGGAGATCAAGGTTATCTTCACCTCCGGTTACGCGGAAGGCGCATTGCGAAGAATGGGTGTTGCAAACCAGCCCGGCGTCTGGATTGCCAAACCATATGACACAAACAACCTTCTGTCGGTTATCTTCCGGGTTCTTCAGCCTTCGGGCGCCGCAGAATCGACTCCGGTCTGACGGGTATTTACCGTCGAGAAAGAAAGTGGATTTCCAACCATGAACAAACTGAACATCCTGGTACTGGACGATGACGGCGCGGTCGCGCAGCTCGTTTCAGACTTTATCGACATGGCCGGTCATCAATCCACGATGGCGACATGCTACTCGCAGTTTAAGGAAAAGATGCGGGAACAGAGCTTCGATGCGATTATCATGGATATGTGCATGCCGGACCACGATGCGGTCGAGTATCTGCGCAATCTCAGCAGTATCGCCTATAAAGGCGCTGTCGTGGTGATAACCGGTTTCGACACACGGCTGCGCCAGACGGTCGAACACTATGGCGAGGCGCTTGGCCTTACCATCGTCTCCGGTCTGAGCAAGCCCATCGACCGCACCGCGCTGACCGATTTCATGGCCGGTCAGCTTGCCATGCTCACACTTGACGACCGGTCGGCGGGGGCGGCGGACTAGCCTTCCCGAGACCAAGGGCAGCGGTCATCAATCAGCCGTCCAGCGCCTGCGCCGCCGCCGCGATGGCGGCTTCGGTCTGCGCCAGATCGTCCTCGGTAAGCGCCAGCGACGGATAGGTCTTTCCGGCTGACTTGAACACCCCGTTCTGCCGCAGCAGCGCGTTGAACCTTGCATTCTTCGTCTTGTCGCCGGCGGCCGTGTCACGATAGTCACGCACGGTCCGGTCGATGAAGATCACATCGAACAGGGTCGGGTGACCGACAACCCGGTGGGCATGGCCCGCCGCGTCAAGATGCCTTGAAAAGGCCGCCATCAGCCGTTCACCGCTGGCGCGCAACCGGTCGTACTGGCCGGGACGGCGCAGAATTTCCATTGTCTTCAGGCCCGCGACTGCGGCGACCGGGTTGCCGCTGAGGGTGCCGAGCTGCATCAGGAACCCTTCGGCCCCCACCTTCGCCTTGTCGAAATGCGCCATGATATCGGCGCGCCCGGCAATTGCGGCCAGCGGGAAGCCGCCGCCGATGATCTTCCCCAGGGTGCAGACATCCGGCGTCACGCCATACACTTCCTGCGCACCGCCATAGGCGAATCGGAACCCGGTCACCACTTCGTCGAAAATCAGCACGATCCCGTGTTTGGTGCATTCCTCGCGCAAAGCCTCCAGAAACCCGGGGGCCGGCGGCACGATGCGCTGCAGCGGTTCGACGATGATACCGGCGATTTCGTCCGCATGCTCGCTGATCAGCGACCGCGCGAAATCGATGTCGTTGAACGGCGCGATCAGCATCTCCTGCCGCACGCTGTCGGGAATGCCCGCCGAATCGGGCACGGCGACCGGGAAGTTGACCAGCTTTTCCGGCGCCAGGCTCATCTGCGCTTCCGCCGACATGCCGTGGTATCCGCCCTCGAATTTCAGGATCTTGTCGCGACCGGTAAACGCGCGCGCCAGCCGCATGGCGTACATGTCGGCCTCGCCGCCGGAGGAAACGTAACGGATCTGGTCAGCGCAGGCGACGGCGCGGCAGATTTCCTCCGCCAGCTCGATGCCCCGCGCGTTGTTCGCGAAGAACGTCATGCCCTTGCCGAGCTGTTCCGTCACCGCCTCGATCACTTCCGGATGTCCGTGGCCGAGCAGCATCGGGCCGGAGCCGATCAGGTAGTCGATGTATTCGTTGCCATCCTCGTCCCAGACCCGCGAGCCCCTTCCTTCACGAATCACGATGCCCGGATCGAAATTGCCGAAACCGCCAGCCGGCAGAACCTTGCGGGCGCGTTCAATCAGAATTGTCTGGTCCATGACTGGTTTCCTTAATCGAAAATGGCGACGGGGTTTCCGAGCAGGTCGAGGTCCGGCGTAATTCCAAGACCAACCCCCTCGGGCGGGGTGATGAAACCGTCAACTCGGCCGGGCGCGGCGGGATCAAGTCTGGGCGATACATAATGCGACAGATCGCACACATTCAACACCGCCGCCGGCGCGGTGGCTGCGGCGAGATGCAATGAGGCGGCCGTTGTAATGTCAGTTCCCCATGTGTCCTCAATGCACATTTTCGCGCCGAGATACTGGCACAGATCCCGGGCACGCCTTGCCGCGCCGGGTCCACCGAATTTTGATGTCTTGATCGCCACTGCATCCATGCAGCCGAAACGATAGGCTTCCAGAAGCGACGCCGTATCATGGGCGTTTTCATCCAGCTTCATGGGAAGTCCGGTGGTTTTTCTGACCTCGGCACAATCGGCAATGGTCGCACAGGGTTGTTCAAGCATGACATCGAGATGGCCCGCAGCACGCCCCACCCGAATGGCCTCCAGTCGCGAGGCGCCGCAGTTCCAGTCACCATAGACCAGAGGACCTGGGCCGACCGCCTCCCGCACCTTGGTCAGCCGTTCCACGTCTGCCTGCCAATCGGCATCGGCGCCAAGCTTCGCCTGAAACTGGCGGATGCCCTCGCTGAAGGCATCCTTGGCCATGCGCGCCATCTCGTCAGGCGATACACAGGTTATCGAATGATAGAGCGGCAGAGCGGATGCCTGCCGCCCGCCGAGAAGGGCATATAGCGGCAGACCGGCCACCTTGCCGGTGATGTCCCACAGCGCCATGTCGAGAACCGACTTTGCATAGGCATGCCCCGGCAGATGCGCGTCGGCACGCGCCATCAGCGCCTCCGGCCCGACAGGGTCCGCACCGAGAAGTATGGGTGCAAGCTCCTCAATTGCGGGCATGACGCCATTTGCATAGGCCGGCAGATAATGCGGGATCGGGCAAACCTCACCCCAGCCGCTGGTGCCGGTATCCGTGTCGATACAGAGGATGATGCTGTCTACCGTCGCGCAGGTTTTCCCAGCGGCCATGTAATATGTTTCGTGACTGGTAAGCGGCAGCTTCCAGAGGGTCAGCCCGGTGATTTTCATTTCTGAACTCCATATACCGCTACCGGGTCGCCCAGCGCGTCTTCGTCGGGGTGCACACCAAGACCCGGCGCTTCGGGCAGGTGCAGATGACCGTCCTTGTTGCGCGGCCCGCGTCCGCCGGCGATATCCACGGTCAGCATATCCTGACAGGCCCAGACCGCATGGCAATTTTCGTCCGGAATAGTCGCGGCCAGATGCAGCGCTTCGGTATCGGCCAGCACTGACCCGCCGGTCGCCATCACGAACATGTCGATGCCATGGGCCAGCGCGATGTCACGCATCCGCGCCGCCTTGGTCAGCCCGCCGACGCGGTTGAGCTTGATGCCGAAGACCTCGGCCAGCCCGTCACGCGCGATCCGGGCCGCATCCTGCAGGGTAACGAGGCTTTCATCGACCGAGACCGGCGCGGCATGCTTGCCGCAAATCGCGGCGATATCGTCGAGCGTTTCGCAGGGCTGCTCGAACATGACATGCAGGTCTTCCGTCGCGTGCATCACGCGCAGCGCCTGCTGTCGGGTCCAGCCCCGGTTGACGTCATAGAGCATGATTTCACCCGGCCGCCTTATGCTTTCCACATCGCGGATGCGGGCGATATCGCGGTCGACATCGCCGCCGATCTTGACGGAATGGGCAACATAGCCGCGGGCGCGATACCGCTCGATCACCGCCCGGGTTTCCTCCGCCGTCTTGGCCCCGATGGAAGACGCAATCGGTTTTGGCGTGCGCGACCCGCCGCCCATCAGATCGGCAATCGGCAGACCGGCGGCCAGACCCGCAATGTCCCAGCAGGCCATGTCGATGGGCGATTTTGCGTAGAGATGGCCGGGTAGCGCCAGATCCATCGCGCGCTCGACCATCAGAACCTTGCGCGGATCGAGACCCAGCACGAACGGCGCCATGGTTTCGATGCCGGCCCGGATACCGGGCCCATGCGCCGGCACGTAAGTGTGACCCCATGGTGTGCCCTCGCCCCAGCCGGTGATGCCGGCATCGGTCTCGAGCTTCACGAATGTGGCGTCAATGGATTCGTATTTCAGTCTTCCACCCGACAACCAGTAGGGATGGTCCAGCGGCAGGTTAACCGCCCAGACGG
>CAYGSU010000039.1:0-12057 GCA_964352715.1 uncultured Flavobacteriaceae bacterium
TTTCAGATCCTGCGAAATGTCGGACATGACGGGCCTCGTTTCTCTCAGTGACGGGTATAGGACAGGAAATTGTCGAGCAGGCGATGTCCGTGTTCGGTCGCAATGCTTTCAGGATGAAACTGGACGCCGAATACCGGCTTGCTGCGATGCTCGACCCCCATGATAACGCCATCATCAGCAACAGCCGTTACCGCCAGGCTATCCGGCACCGTATCGGGGTCGATGGTCAGGCTGTGATAGCGCGTCGCTGTAAAGGGAGTCGGCAAATCCTTGAAAACACTTCTGTTTTCATGACTCACCTTGCTTGTCTTTCCGTGCAGGATCGCCGGCGACCGGACGATGGAAGCGCCCAGCGCCTGACCGATCGACTGGTGACCGAGGCAGACGCCCAGCAGCGGTGTGTCTGACTCAAGTGCCGCTTTCACCAGATCGACGCTGATGCCGGCCTCGTTCGGCGTGCAGGGGCCGGGCGAAACGACAATGCCGTCCGGCTGCATTTCCATGATTTCCGCCACACTGAGGGCGTCGTTGCGGATCACCCGCATTTCCGCGCCCAGCTCGCCCAGATAATGCACGAGGTTGTAGGTAAAGCTGTCGTAGTTATCGATCATCACATACATGACGGAATTCCTGGGCCGGGCCATGGTGAAAAGGTGCAGCCCCGGTCTTACCCAAGGCTGGCCGAGGATTCAAACCGGAAGATGCGGACCCGCTATAAATGGCCAGCGCGGATTGTCTGTAAAGCGCCTTTTGGATAGTCGAATCGACCTGTATCATCACCTGGCAAGCAGCATCGCGGAAATCAGGGCGGATATGTGGAAACAGATTGAGCGTTCGACGCCGCCGAGGCCGCTGAAACGCAAGGTGGATCGGGAGCCGCCACCGCCGAAAGGCCCGACAATATCGGCGGCACGGACCGGAAAGCGGAAGTTTCTCGGGATAAGGCGGTCTTCCCTGGCACTTGTCACCGGGTTGACCCTGGGCGTTTTTGCGGTCGGGCTGGTAGCGGGAATCGGCATCGGCGCCGTGTTCGTTGAACAGGATCGGCCGGCGGCGGATGTCGCCATGCCGGAAACAGAGACCTGGCAGGAGGAAACGCCGCCCGATGACGGCGAATATTCGCTGCCGGTAACGGTCTACCGGTCGGAACACGCTCTGAAGGACTTCGTTTACGAAGAAGCGCCGCCGGACGACCTGCCGGAAGAGGTGTTTCAGGATATCCCGGAAATCGGTCTGACCGACGAGGCGCCGGACGATACCATTACGGCAATCGATATAGCCGAGATCGCCAACGACGATGAAGCGATGAATGAAACCGCCGGGGAGGAGGATGTTGATAGCTCAGCCCCGATTGATGCGCAGGGACCGATACCGCTGATCGGACCCGTCACGGGCAAGACCGCAAGCGACAGTGCGACGGTTAGAACTGAAGAACAGATTGCCAGCCTGCCGCCTGCGGCGAGCGCGATACCGGAGCATCTGGACCGCAGCGCGGCCATACCGCTATGGCGGCAGAATTCGGTGCCCGTTACCATCGATTTCACCCGACCGATGATTGCCATAGTGATCGACGATGTCGGCATAAACCAACCGCGTAGTGAGCGCGCCATCGCCCTGCCGGCGCGGTTGACGCTCGCCTTCATTCCCTACGGCTACAATCTGACCTCACTGGTCGGGACAGCCCGGGCGAATGGCCACGAAGTGCTGGTTCATCTGCCGACGGAACCGATGAGCCCGGATGTCGACCCCGGGCCGCATGCGCTGCTGACCTCGCTCAGTCTTGCGGAAATCAAACGCCGGATCGACTGGAACCTGTCGCAGTTTGACGGCTATGTCGGTTTGAACAACCATATGGGCAGCCGGTTCACGGCCTGGACACCGGGCATGGAAGTGCTGATCCGCGAAGTAAAGGCGAGGGGCCTGTTGTTTCTGGATTCGATCACTACCCGGGACTCCGTCGGCTTCAAGCTGGCGCGTACCGTCGGATTGCCGAACGCCGTTCGCGATATCTTCCTCGATCACGATCAAAGACGCGAAGCAATTGCCCGTCAGCTTCGGCGGACCGAAGGTGTTGCCAGCGAGCGAGGTTTTGCCATCGCCATCGGCCATCCGCATGACGAAACCCTGGATGAACTGGACATATGGTTGAAAACCGTTGAATCGCGCGGCTATCAGCTTGTGCCGATTTCGGCGATTGTGCGTCGCAATTACCCGCAGGGATAACCGGTGTCCGGGTTAGTAGATGGTTTTTTTGAGACGCTCAGGATACTCATCGTCGTACGCCTTGCCGTCGATACTGCCTTTTGACAGGTCTGACAGCATTGTACCGGTCGATGGCAGGGTCTTGCGGTCAATCTGCATTGCCGGGTCCCACAGTTTCGAGCGCGCCAGCGCCTTCTGGCACTGGAAATAAATCCGCCCGACAGAAACGCGGATAACGCTGCGCGGCCGTTTGCCCTGCATTTCGAACCGCTCCAGAAGCTTTTCGTCGACGCTGATTTTCGCCGTTCCGTTAATCCGCAGGGTTTCACCGACACCGGGAATAAGAAACAGCAGCGACACGCGCGGATCTCGGACAATGTTGCGGAGGGTGTCGATACGGTTGTTGCCGCGCCGGTCAGGGATCAGCACTGTTCTTTCGTCTTCAATCTCAACGAAACCGGCGGGATCGCCGCGCGGCGATGAATCCAGCCCTTCCGGGCCAACCGAAGACAGGACGACAAACGGCGATGCCTCGATGAACGTGCGGTAGTGGTCTGAAATATAGTCGATTTCCTTTACCATCGCGGTTTCGATGGGATGCCCGTAGACGTCTTCCAGTTCCTCGACGGTCGAGAGTATCTTTTCGGTTCCGGCCATGCCGTCAGTTTCCGCCCTGTGCGAAGCGCACCGCTTCCTCTGCCGCGCGGAACAGGGCTTTGGCCTTGTTCACGCATTCCTGATACTCGTTTTCCGGCACGCTGTCATAGACGATGCCGGCGCCGGCCTGAACGAACATCTTTCCGTCTTTCACCACTGCCGTGCGCAGCGCGATACACGTATCCATCGCACCGTCCGCGCCGAAATAGCCGATACAGCCGGCATAGACGCCACGCCGTTCCGGTTCCAGTTCGTCGATGATTTCCATCGCCCTGATTTTCGGTGCGCCGGAAACCGTACCCGCCGGGAAACCCGCCATCAGGGCCGTCAGAAAGTCGTATTTCGGGTCCAGCTTGCCTTCGACATTGGAAACGATGTGCATGACATGCGAATACAATTCGATCAGATACTGTTCCGTAACCTTGACCGAGCCGATTTCTGCAACCCGGCCGACATCGTTGCGCCCGAGATCGAGCAACATCAGATGTTCAGCCAACTCCTTCGGGTCTGCGAGCAGATCCTCCGCATTCGCCTTGTCTTCCGCCGGCGTCGCACCGCGTGGCCGTGTTCCGGCGATGGGACGAATCGTGACCGTACCGTCGCGCACCCGAACCAGAATTTCCGGACTGGAGCCAACAACTGAAAACCCGTTGAAATTCAGGAAGTAAAGAAACGGCGAGGGGTTGGTGCGCCGTAATGCGCGATACAGCGAAAAGGCGGGCAGTGTGAACGGCGTACTGAAACGCTGGCTCAGCACGACCTGAAAGATGTCGCCCGCACCGATATAGTCTTTCGCCTTCGCCACCATGGCCTTGTAGCCATCCGGCGTCATGTTCGCCTGCGCATCCGGCAGGTCGGTCGTGTCGGTGCGGTCGGAAAGCGTGTTAGACAGGCCGCGGCCAAGCGATGAACGCGCTGAATCCAATCGTTCCAGCGCCGCCGAATAGGCATCTGACGCCGCAACGCTGTCCAGCGGCCGCGCCGGCGTCACAATCGTAATGGTGTCCTCGATGGAATCGAAAATCGCCATGACCGTCGGGCGGATATACAGACCATCCGGCGTATCGATGGTCGTCGGATTGTTGTCGGGAATATGTTCAACCAGGCGGATCGTATCGTAGCTCATATAGCCGAACAGCCCGGCCGACATCGGCGGCAGGGTTTCGGGCAAATCGATGGCCGATTCAGCGAGCACTGCGCGCAGCGACTCCAGCGACGGCTTGGCGTCCGGAACGAAATGATCAGTATCATTTAGCGCGTTGCGGTTCAGGCTCGCCTTGTTGCCCTGGCAGCGCCAGATCAGGTCCGGCTTGATGCCAATGAAGGAATACCGCCCGCGGATCGCGCCACCTTCAACGGATTCGAGCAGAAACGAGTTTTCAGCCTCGCCAGCCAGTTTCAGATAGGCCGACACCGGGGTCTCGAGATCGGCGACAACCTTCGTCCAGACAACCTGCGGCTGACCATCCGAATAGGCGCGCTCAAACGTGTCGAGTTCAGGAGAAACCTTCATGATCTCATGCTTTTTGAAGAACAGGCATTCGCTTAGCTGCCCTGTCCGGCGAGGTTGGGAAAGTAGACCTGATTCAGGCCTTCATCCCGGATTTGCACGCCAAATCTGTCCTTCAGCGCATCGACATACTGATCGAGAAGATCGCCGGCCATGCCAATGCGAAGCTGGTTGGCAAGCGCTTCCATCTCGTCGAAGTCTCGCTTGCCGGCATCGATCGTGTTCAGCCTGGCTACGACATAGCCGTCGGCTGTTTCAATAACGCTGATATCATTGACCTGCATGTCGAACAGGGCCTGCGCTGCTTCCGGCCCGAGCCCGCCTGTATCGCGCGACTGGCGTGAAATCGCGCCGCTGGTCGCCCAGACGACGCCGGCAGAGGATGCCGCTTTCGACATTGTCTCGCCGGTGCGGATACGCTCGGCCAGATCCTCGGCCCGTTCCGCTGCCGCATCCTGCCGCTGCTCCTGTTTCCAGGCTTCGATCACACGATCCTTGACCTCGGACAGGTCGGGGATACGGCTTTCTTTGGCGCTGTCGACGCGCAGAACGAAGTAGCCGCCGTTATCGGTTTCAGTGATGAAACTGTCAGTCCCGATTTCGGTCTCGAAAGCAACGGAAAGAAACTGGCTGCGCGCCGGCACATCGACAGGATTACCGGCCCCGTCGAGACCGGACTGGCTGATGCCATCAATCGTCTTCAAGGGCAGGTTCAGGGTCTGCGATACTTCTTCCAGCGGTGCGCCGCCGCCAAGCTGGTCATACAGGTCATTTGACAAAGTGTAGACGAGTTCAATCGCGTGATTGAGCGCCAGTTCTTCGCGCAACCGATCCTTCAACTCGTCGAACGGCATGACGGTACCGCCTTCAGCAGAGGTAATTTCGACCACAGTCCAGCCGAAGGCGCCCTTGACAGCGTCCGGCACCGTGCCGGGATCAGTGTCGAACACTGCCGCTGCAACCGCATCATCGGGAATTTCCGCACGGCCAAGCGGACCGAAGGTCAGGTCATCGAGAGTCGCATTGTCCAGCATGTCTGCTGCGACATCCGCGAACGCCTCGCCATCCTGCAGGCGATTTGCGGCGGTTTCGGCCTTTTCCTGATCCGAAAACAGCATCTGACGATAGGACCGCTGGGCTGGAACCGTGAATTCGGCAACCCGGTCTTCATAGGACTGACGAATTTCCTCCTCCGACACATCAATGGTTTTCGCGAGTGTCGCGGCTTCAAGCGACAAATAGGTGATCTTGCGCAGTTCAGGTTCGCGGAAAGATTCCTTTTCGGACTCGTAGAACGCCGTCAGGTCCGCATCGTCCGGATCGGCAATCTTCATGGTCTCATTCACAGGCACCGTCAGATAATCGGCCGTCCGGGTTTCGCTCTGATAGTTGATCATCGTATCGACCAGTACCTTTGGCGCCTGGATACCTGTTACGATGCCCTGGGCGAGCTGGGTCCGGGCCACGTCGCGGCGAAGATTGGCTTCATAGGCGGCCGGGGTCATGCCAGTGGTGCGCAAAATGGCACGGTAACGATCGGGATCGAAGCCGCCCAGTTCGCTCTGGAACGACGGATCGGACTGTAGCCGCTGGCGAACCTGGTTATCCGTCGCGGTAAGGCCGAGGTCACCGGATTCCTGATCCAGCAGTGACTGGCCGATCATCCTTTGCAGCGTCTGCCGGGCGAGGCCCAGAGCCTGAGCCTGTTCCGGGTCGATTGCCTCCGCGTTCATCCGCTGCAGGTCGCGACGGTATTCGTCGGACAGTCGGGCGACAGTGATTTCATCATCACCGACAACGGCGGCAGGGCCTTGTTGGGCGCCGGAAAACACATAGTCGCTGATGCCCCAAAGGCCGAAGCTGACTATCAGCAGACCAAAAATGAAAATCTTAACAAAGGTCGAACCGACCGATTTTCGCATCGCGCTGAGCATATGGGGCCTCAAGTCTAAAAAAGGTGCCAGAAAGGCGCGGATCATAGGGGGCGGCGCGGGGTGGGTCCAGCCCTCGATTTCAACAGGTGTTTTCCGTCCCGGCAGCATATCGGAATTGCCATCCGGGGCGGATGATGCGAAGACAAATCGCAATTGAATCAACAGCAAATGCGAAAGAGGACAGGTATGACGGAACGGCGGTTTCTCATTGCAGGCAACTGGAAGATGAACGGACGGCTGAACGACGCGGTGGCGTTGGCGAAAAATGTCCGGGCCGGTTTGGACGGAACCGCAGTCGAGGTGCTGGTATGCCCGCCGGCGGTTTATATCCTGCCGGTCGCTGATGCTGTTTCCGGCGGTGCTCTGAAAATCGGCGGTCAGGACTGTCACACAGCCGAAAGCGGCGCCCATACAGGGGATATTGCAGCGGAAATGCTGCCCGATACCGGCGCGACGCATGTCATTTTGGGCCATTCCGAACGGCGCACCGATCATGGCGAGACCGATGCGACGGTTCGGGCGAAGGCAGAGGCCGCCCACCGCGCCGGCCTGATCGCGATTGTCTGTATCGGCGAAACCGAGGCGGAACGGGATGCCGGCTCCGCGCTCTCCGTTTTGTCGACCCAGATCGCCGGGTCGCTGCCGGACGGCGCAACGGCGGAAAACTCGGTCGTTGCCTATGAACCGGTCTGGGCGATCGGCACCGGGCGGACGCCAACCATCGAAGACATTGCCGAAGCACATGCCCATATTCGCGGGGAAATAGCCGGCAAGGCCGGGGCACATACGGCCGGCGCCATGCGCATCCTGTATGGCGGGTCGATGAAGCCGGGCAATGCAGCCGATATTCTGGCGGTTGACGATGTCGATGGCGGCCTGATCGGCGGTGCAAGCCTCAAGGCCGACGATTTCCTGGCGATTGTCGCGGCCGCAACCTGACCGCAGCAACCGGGTTACGGTTTACCGCGTACCGTGCGCCGGCAGGTGGTTGCTGCGGTGGCGGTGACTGATCCTGTCAGTCAGGCTACCCACGAACCGATAGAAGTCGTGCGCCAACATACCGATATACTGAGCCCGCAGGGCATAGCCCCGTTCGACGGCGGCCTGAACCTCTTCAGGACTCAATGGCTGCCGGATCAGGGGCACCGAGTCGGTTGAAAAATGTTTGTGCGGATCGGTTTCAATGATCTTAACAAGTGACATGGAGGAACTCCTTTGAAAATTGGAAAGCTCCACCCTGAATTACGGTATTTGCGGCTACCGTTTTTGCCGTTTGTTTTGCGCTTGCGAAGCAAAACTGTTTGCTTATGTTGCATTGCACAATACAGAGCAGTTTGATGCGGCACAAACAAAATTAGCATTACAAATCTTGTGAACAGGTGTCACCAATGCGATCCGTCGCTTCAAGATGCTTTTCATGTCCGCGCGGTTCCGCTAAAACCCGCGCCAATTGAAACTTTCAACCGCTGACAAATAAGGTCAGGCAGGAATTCATGGACGTTATCCTTCTCGTTATCCATCTCATTCTGGCGCTCGCCCTGGTGATTGTCGTTCTGCTTCAGCGCAGCGAAGGTGGCGCGCTCGGCATGGGCGGTGGCGGCGGTGGCGGCGGTGCGGGAATGTTCACCGCACGCGGGTCAGCCAATCTGTTGACCCGGGCGACGGCAATCCTGGCGACCCTGTTTTTCTGCACCAGCCTTGCCCTGGCCATCGTGTCCGGACACCACAGCGAACCGACATCCGTCATCGACGTTGCACCGGCGGCCGACACCGCAATTCCTGAATCGACCGAACCGACCATTCCCGCGACGGAATAGAGTTGTGAGCGACCGGCGAATCGCATGGTCGTAGCCTTTCACCGGGGCTGAACCGAAAATCGCCGCCCGTTCGAAAAACTTTCCGGGCGGGTGAGTTTAGGTTGGCCCTTCCGTTTTGAATCCGATAACGTTCAGGTCCATGTCGGCACGCTTCATATTCATCACTGGCGGCGTGGTTTCCTCGCTTGGTAAGGGTCTCGCTTCCGCCGCACTCGGCGCGTTGCTTCAGGCGCGCGGTTACAAGATCCGCCTGCGCAAGCTTGACCCCTATCTCAATGTCGACCCAGGCACCATGAGCCCCTACCAGCATGGCGAATGCTATGTCACCGACGACGGGGCGGAAACCGATCTTGATCTCGGACATTACGAGCGGTTTACCGGGGTGCCGGCAAAGCAAAGCGATAACGTGACGACCGGCCGGATCTATTCCGATGTCATCGCCAAGGAGCGCCGCGGCGATTATCTGGGCGGCACCGTGCAGGTGATTCCGCATGTTACCGACGCTATCCGGGATTTCGTTGTCAGCGATCTTGATGACGAGGATTTCGTTCTGTGCGAAATCGGTGGCACGGTCGGCGACATCGAAGGCCTGCCGTTTCTGGAAGCGATCCGGCAATTGCGCAACGAGCTTGGCCCGGCGAATGCCCTGTTCATCCATGTTACGTTGCTGCCGTTCATCGGTGCGGCGGGTGAGTTGAAGACCAAGCCGACCCAGCATTCGGTGAAGGAACTTCTGTCGGTCGGGATTCAGCCGGATCTGCTGCTGTGCCGGGCGGATCGCGATATTCCGCGCGGCGAACGCCGCAAGATCGCGCTGTTCTGCAACGTCAAGGAAAGCCGGGTTATTCCGGCGCTGGATGTCGACACCATCTACGATGTGCCGAACACGTATCATCGCGAAGGGCTGGATACCGAAGTCCTTCGATTCTTCGGCCTTCTCGGCGATACGGAGACCAGTACGGTCGATCTCAGCCGCTGGGAAAAGATCGTGCACGGTGTGCGCTCGCCTGAAGGCGAGGTGACCATTGCCGTTGTCGGCAAGTACACGGTTCTGCTGGATGCCTACAAATCGCTGAGCGAGGCGCTGACCCATGGCGGCCTCGCCAACAATGTGCGGGTGAAGCTGAAGTGGATCGAATCGGAAGTCTTCGAATCCGAAGACCCTGTTTACCAGCTTGAAGGGGCCGATGCGGTTCTGGTGCCGGGCGGCTTCGGCGAACGCGGTGCGGAAGGCAAGATCAAGGCGGTACAGTTCGCACGCGAACGCAACATTCCGTATTTCGGCATCTGTTTCGGGATGCAGATGGCGGTGATCGAGGCGGCGCGGAACATGGCCGGAATCGCCGACGCCAATTCGACGGAATTCGGCCCGGCCAAGGAGCCCATTGTCGGCCTGTTGACCGAATGGACCAAAGGTAACAGGCTGGAAACCCGGTCGGAAGCGACCGACAAGGGCGGCACGATGCGCCTCGGCGCCTACCCGGCGCGGTTGAAAAGCGGCAGCCTCGTTTCGCAGATTTACGGCGATGCCAGCGATATTTCGGAACGCCACCGGCACCGGTATGAGGTGAACGTGGCATACAAGGAACGGCTGGAAGCGGTGGGCATGGTATTTTCCGGCATGTCGCCGGACGGCGAACTTCCAGAAATCGTTGAATTGCCCGGCCATCCCTGGTTCGTCGGCGTGCAGTATCACCCGGAACTGAAATCGAAACCGTTCGATCCGCACCCGCTGTTCGCCAGTTTCATCAAGGCCGCCAAGGAACAGTCGCGGCTTGTCTAGAAAGAAGGTTCAGATGACCGACCACGTGCGTGTGCAGGATTTCGAAATCGGCAACGATCTGCCGTTTGCGCTGATCGCCGGCCCGTGCGCAATGGAAAGCCGTGACCATGCATTGGATATGGCGGCGGCGATCAAGGAAACCACTGACAAGCTGGGCATTTCCTTCATCTACAAATCCTCTTTCGACAAGGCCAACCGCACCTCGGTCAATTCGCCACGCGGCATCGGCCTGTCGCTGGCGATGGATGTTTTTGCAGAGGTTAAGGAAAAAATCGGGTGTCCGGTGCTGACCGATGTCCACGAAATCGAGCACTGCGCCGCCGTCGCTGAAACCGTCGATGTGCTTCAGATTCCTGCCTTTCTATGCCGCCAGACAGATCTGCTGGTCGCCGCCGCCAAAACCGGCAAGGTGGTGAATGTCAAAAAGGGGCAGTTCCTCGCCCCCTGGGATATGAAGAATGTCGTAAGGAAGATACAGGATGCGGGTAATGAATCGGTTCTGGTGACCGAACGCGGTGCGAGCTTCGGCTACAACACGCTGGTGACCGATTTCCGCGGCATCCCGATCATGGCGCAGCAAACGAACAAGCCGATTGTGTTTGACGCCACCCATTCCGTGCAGCAACCGGGCGGGCAGGGTGCTACCTCCGGCGGCCAGCGCGAATTCGTACCGGTGCTGGCGCGCGCCGCGATATCCATCGGCGTTGCCGCCGTGTTCATGGAAACCCATCAGGACCCGGACAGCGCACCGTCCGACGGCCCGAACATGGTACCGCTGCATCAACTTCCAGACCTGCTGGAAACCCTGCGCGAGTTCGACCGGCTGGCAAAATCCCGGCCGCTCCACTAACCGGTAATGGATATCCTGTCGCCTGAAGGTCTTACGATCATCGGGTCGATCTTCCTGCTCGGTGGGTTTTCCAAGGGCGTCGTCGGGCTTGGCATGCCGACCATCGCTGTCGGGGTCGGAACAGCCGTTTACGGGTTGGAAACAGCGCTGGCGCTGGCGACCGTTCCGGTAATCGCCACGAATATCTGGCAGGGGCTGGCCGGCGGGCACTTCCGCGAACTGATGAAGCGGTTGTGGCTGTTGCTGCTGACCACAGCGGCACTTGCCTGGTTCGGGGCCGGCATTCTCGCAAAATCGGACGCCACCGCCATCGCCGGTGTTCTGGGCGTTGTGCTGATCGTCTATGCCGTGCTCGGCCTGACGACGCCGAAATTTCCGCGTCCAGACCGACATGAAACCTGGATGAGCCCGGTGGTCGGCTGCATGACCGGGTTCATAACCGGCCTGACCGGATCGTCAGTGGTGCCCGGCGTGATGTATCTTCAGGCGCTCGATCTCGGTCGCGACCGGCTGGTGCAGGCAATGGGTATCATGTTCACGATTTCCTGGGCAGCGCTGGCTCTGTCGCTTGCAAACAACCGGGTAATGGCCACCGAAACATTCGGCATCTCCGCCGCAGCCCTTATACCCGCCGTCGCCGGCATGCTGATCGGGCAGCGCATCCGCAGCAAAATTTCGGAAAAACAGTTCAAGACCGTGTTTCTTGTCGCGATCCTGATCCTCGGCGTCTATATCGCAGCGCGCGCGGCGGTCGCGCTCTAGGCATATCCCGTCTCAGTCTACATTGTATCTGTAACAAACTGCCGCTATAGGTCAGGCCTGATTTTTTACCGTTAAGGGAAGGGACCTTTCATGACCGCCATCGTCGATATTCTGGGCCGCGAAATTCTCGACAGCCGGGGCAACCCGACGGTTGAAGTCGATGTCACGCTTGAAGACGGCTCATTCGGCCGCGCTGCAGTACCCAGTGGTGCATCGACCGGCGCGCATGAGGCGCACGAACTGCGCGATGGCGGCGCCCGCTACAACGGCAAGGGCGTGACACAGGCCGTCGATGCGGTGAACAGCGAAATCCTCGACATTCTGGTCGGCATGGAGGCGGAAGATCAGACCGCCATCGATGACATGATGATCCAGTTGGACGGTACGGAGAACAAGAACCGGCTCGGCGCGAACGCCATTCTGGGTGCCTCGTTGGCCGTGGCGAAGGCGGCGGCGCAGGCAAGCGGAAGGCCGCTTTATGCCTATGTCGGCGGCGTTTCCGCCCGGGTTCTGCCGGTGCCGATGATGAATATCGTCAATGG
>CAYGSU010000039.1:12157-38444 GCA_964352715.1 uncultured Flavobacteriaceae bacterium
GCAGGCACCGACATGGTGCTGGCGCTGGATTGCGCCTCGACCGAGTATTTCAAGAACGGCAAGTATGTAATGGAAGGCGAGGGCAAAACACTCGATCCGGCCGGACATGCGGAATACCTGAAGGCCCTGGCCGATGCCTATCCCATCAAGTCCATCGAAGACGGCATGGCGGAAGACGATTTTGAAGGCTGGAAGGCGCTGACCGACCTGATCGGCGACGACGTGCAGCTTGTCGGGGACGATCTTTTTGTCACCAACACCGAACGCCTGCGCGACGGCATCGCACGCGGCCTCGCCAATTCCTTGCTGGTGAAGGTGAATCAGATTGGCACTTTGACCGAAACTCTTGAGGCGGTTGAGACCGCGCACCGGGCATCCTACACCGCCGTGATGTCGCATCGGTCGGGTGAAACCGAGGATTCCACCATCGCCGACCTCGCCGTTGCGACCAATTGCGGACAGATCAAAACCGGCTCTCTCAGCCGCTCCGACCGCATGGCGAAGTACAACCAGTTGATCCGTATCGAGCAGGAACTGGGCGTTTCAGCGGTTTACGCCGGCGAAGCATTGGCCGCCCGGTTCGGCATCGATCTTCCGTAACAGCTACCAGATATAGCGGTTCGAGCCTGTCAGACAGGGCATATATTGCCTATCGGCATTAACTGCCTAAGTTATTGAAAATATTGCCGATTGACGCGGAATCGCCAATGTGATTCTGTGCGCGAATGGCAGTATTGAACGAAATCCGTCGACGGGCCCGGCAGATAACGATTCCGGTTATCGGTGCTTGCGTGCTGGGTTACTTCGCCTATCACACGGTCCAGGGCGACCGGGGGCTGCTGTCGTACTGGCGGATGACGCAGGAAGTTCACCGCGCCGAAGCAACGCTTGAGGGCATCCGCAACCACCGACAGGTCATGGACCGTCGCGTGTCCCTGCTGCGGGCGAAGGGGCTCGATCTCGACATGCTGGACCAGCAGGCGCGCGTTCTGTTCAACCTGCTGGATCGCAATGACCTGATGATTTTCCTGCCGAACCCGCTGGCGGAATAGACCGGGACCGGTCACGGAAAGCGGTCGCGCCGATTTCATGAAACCAAACTTTCATGGTTAAGATCACCATTCGGTGACAACAAATTACCTGTATAGAATAATCTTGTATGGTAACGGGTTACGGCCGGTTTGCGCGGCTCTGCCCTGATTTTCGGTTATGGTCAGCAGGCGCGGAATCCAAGGCAATCCTTGCGGTACGCACGAAGCCGGGCTAGGTCTAGAGCAACAAGAATGCCGGCGCCTGCATATCGCGCCGTAAGCACACTGCATAATCCCAATGGGGGGGCAACATGGCAAAATCACCGTCCAAATCCGGCGCATCGAAAAAAGCGTCTGCCAAGAAAGCGACTGCTGGCAAGTCCGCCGCGGGCAAGTCGCCGGCCAAGAAAGCCAATATCGACGTCGAACAGCTCACCGAGGACTACCGGAACATGCTGCTGATCCGCCGGTTCGAAGAAAAGGCCGGCCAGCTTTACGGCATGGGCCTGATCGGCGGCTTCTGTCACCTCTATATCGGCCAGGAAGCCGTTGTCGTCGGCATGCAAAGCTGCATTACCCCGGACGACGCCGTCATCACCACCTATCGAGACCACGGCCATATGCTGGCCACCGGCATGGAAGCCCGCGGCGTGATGGCCGAACTGACCGGCCGGGAAGGCGGGTATTCGAAGGGCAAGGGCGGATCGATGCACATGTTCTCGAAAGAGAAGAACTTCTACGGCGGCCACGGCATCGTCGGCGCGCAGATCCCGCTCGGCACCGGTATCGCTTTTGCCATGAAATACCGCGACACCAAGAATGTCTGCCTAGCCTATACAGGCGACGGCGCGGTCAACCAGGGCCAGGTCTACGAAAGCTTCAACATGGCGGCCCTCTGGAAGCTGCCGGCGGTCTATGTCATCGAAAACAACAAGTACGGCATGGGCACCAGCACCGCCCGTCATTCGGCCAGCGCCGACAACCTGCACGACCGCGGCGCAGCCTATGGAATTCCCGGTGTCGAGGTCGATGGCATGGACGTGATGGCGGTTCGCGAGGCCGGCAAGGAAGCAGTTGAACACTGCCGGGCCGGCAAGGGGCCGTTCATTCTTGAAATGAAGACCTACCGGTATCGCGGGCATTCGATGTCTGATCCGGCGAAGTATCGCACCAAGGAAGAAGTCAACGAGATGCGCCAGACGCGTGACCCGATTGAATCCGTCAAGAAGATCCTGATCGACGGCAAGCATAAGGGCGAGGACGATCTCAAGGCCATCGACAAGGAAATCAAGGAGATCGTCGCCGACGCCGCCGATTTTGCACAATCAAGTCCGGAACCGGACGCATCGGAATTGTGGACCAACATTCTGATCGACGCCTGATTAACCGGATACTCGCGCTTGGGGAGCTAGAAAATGCCCATAGAAATTCTGATGCCGGCCCTGTCGCCGACAATGACTGAAGGAAACCTGGCCAAATGGTCGGTGAAGGAAGGCGATACCGTCTCCGCCGGCGATGTGATTGCCGAAATCGAGACCGACAAGGCGACGATGGAAGTCGAGGCTGTCGATGAAGGCACCATCGGCAAGATCCTGGTTCAGGAAGGAACCGAAGGGGTCGCCGTGAACACCCCGATTGCACTGCTGCTGGAAGACGGCGAGGACGAAAGCGCGCTGGAAGGTGGCGGATCGTCCAAAAAAGCCGATGAAAAGCCTGCAGAACCGGAAGCGAAGAAAGAAGATAAGTCTTCATCTGATTCAGCCGATATGAAAGCGCCGGCCATGCCGCAGCTTCCCTCGCCGGAAGCGCCGGACCCGGAACCGGATTGGGATGGCGCGATGGTCGAGGTTACCCTGCGCGAGGCATTGCGTGACGCGATGGCCGAAGAAATGCGCCGCACGCCGGAAGTTTTCCTGATGGGCGAGGAAGTCGCGGAGTATCAGGGCGCCTACAAGGTCAGCCAGGGTCTGCTGGAGGAATTCGGCGCGAAACGCGTGATCGATACGCCGATCACCGAACACGGTTTTGCCGGGCTCGGTGTCGGGGCCGCCTTCATGGGGTTGCGGCCGATCGTCGAGTTCATGACCTTCAACTTCGCCATGCAGGCAATTGACCAGATCATCAACTCGGCGGCCAAGACGTTGTACATGTCAGGTGGCCAGATGGGTGCGCCGATCGTGTTCCGTGGACCGAATGGCGCTGCCAGCCGTGTCGGCGCCCAGCACAGCCAGTGCTATGCAAGCTGGTATGCGCATTGCCCGGGCCTGAAAGTCATTGCGCCGTATTCGGCATCGGATGCGAAGGGGTTGTTGAAATCCGCCATTCGCGATCCGAACCCCGTGATTTTCCTGGAAAACGAAATGCTCTACGGCAAGAGCTTCGAGGTGCCTGATACCGACGACTGGACCGTACCGATCGGCAAAGCGAAGGTTGTCCGCAAGGGATCTGATGTCACCATTACCGCGTTTTCGATCATGGTCGGCAAGGCGATGGAAGCGGCTGAAAAGCTGGCCGCGGAAGGGATTGATGCGGAAGTCATCGACCTTCGGACCATCCGTCCGCTGGATACAGCGACCATTGTCGAGTCGGTGAAGAAGACCAACCGTATCGTTTCCTGCGAGGAAGGGTGGCCGTTTGCCGGTGTCGGGTCGGAAATCATGGCGATCATGTTGGAGCAGGCGTTCGATTATCTCGACGCCCCGCCGACACGGGTCCATGGCAAGGACGTGCCGATGCCCTATGCGGCCAATCTCGAAGAACTGGCGCTGCCGCAGGCGCACGATATCGTCGAAGCGGCGAAAGCCGTTTGTTACCGGTCTTAACCGTCGGACGGATTAAAGGAGAAGGCGCATGACGATAGATGTTCTGATGCCGGCCCTGTCGCCGACCATGACGGAAGGCACATTGGCCAAATGGCACGTAAAGGAAGGGGATGAGATCACCGCCGGTG
Organism: uncultured Flavobacteriaceae bacterium; assembly: GCA_964352715.1. Taxonomy (GTDB): domain Bacteria; phylum Pseudomonadota; class Alphaproteobacteria; order UBA8366; family Aestuariispiraceae; genus JAVKBW01. Next base: position 16,139 of record CAYGSU010000039.1, read on the forward strand.
ATGTCATCGCCGAAATCGAAACCGACAAGGCGACGATGGAAGTCGAAGCCGTAGATGAAGGCGTGCTGGGCAAGATTCTGGTTCCCGACGGGTCGGAGAATGTAGCGGTCAACACGCTGATCGCGGTTATTCTTGAAGACGGTGAAGACGCCAGCGACGCGGAAAAGGCAGCGTCCGGCGGCGGCGACAAACCGAAGCCAGCCCCCGAAAAGCCAAAAGAGGACGATAAGGCCGAGGCCAAGGAAGAAAAAGCGCCGGAACCGAAGAAGTCTGAAGCGCCGGCAAAGGCCGATGCCCCAGCGGACAAGGGTGACCGGGTTTTCGCCAGCCCGCTGGCCAAGCGGATTGCAAAGGACAACGGTCTCGACCTTGCGAAGATTTCCGGCTCGGGCCCGCATGGTCGTATTATCAAGGCCGATGTCGAATCAGCGATGAAGGACGGTTCCGCCAAGGCCGGCGATGCACCGGCGAAAGCCGCTTCCGGCGAGACTGCAGCCGCAGCACCGAAGGCCGCCGCGCCGGCCGCCGCCGCGCTGTCGCAGGACGACCCGATCTTCAAGATGCTGCCTGAAGCCGAAGCGATTCCGCATACCAACATGCGCAAGACAATCGCCCGCCGGTTGACGGAATCGGCGCGCGACGTGCCGCATTTCAACGTCCAGGCCGATGTCGCCATCGACAACCTGATGGCGATGCGCAAGCAGCTCAATGAGCGCGATGGTGCGGACTACAAGATTTCGGTGAACGATTTCATCATCAAGGCCTCGGCCCTGGCGCTGAAGCGTGTGCCGGACGCCAATGTCGCTTACACCGACCAGGCGATCCTGAAATTCGACAGGGTCGATATGGCGGTTGCCGTGGCGATTGACGGCGGGTTGATCACCCCGATCATCAAGGATTGCGCCTCGAAGGGGTTGGCGACGATTTCGGCTGAGATGAAAGATCTCGCCGGCCGGGCGCGGGACGGGAAACTGAAGCCGGAAGAATATCAGGGCGGCACGTTCTCGATCTCCAATCTCGGCATGTTCGGTGTGAAGAGTTTCAACTCGATCATCAATGCGCCGCAGGGCGGCATTCTGTCGGTTGGCGCCGGCGAGGCTCGTCCGGTGGTGAAGGACGGGGCGGTGGCGATTGCGACCATGCTCAGCCTCAGCCTTGCGGTCGACCATCGGTGTATCGATGGCGCGGTTGCCGCCGGTTTCATGAAAGAGCTGAAGGCGCTGATCGAAGACCCCATTGCGTTGATGCTCTGACAGACGCTCGATAAAGGATAAAACCATGGCCGAGCAAAAATCTTACGATGTCGTTATCGTTGGCGCGGGACCGGGCGGATACGTCACCGCCATCCGTGCCGCGCAACTGGGCTTCAAGACCGTTGTGGTCGAAGCCAAGCATCTAGGCGGCATCTGTCTCAACTGGGGCTGCATTCCAACCAAGGCGCTGCTTCGGTCTGCGGAAGTCTATCACTACATGACCCATGCAGACGCCTACGGGCTGTCAGTACAGGGTGCGTCATTCGATCTGAAGAAGATCGTCGAACGGTCGCGCGGCGTCTCCAAACAGCTCAACCAGGGCGTCGGCTATCTGCTTAAGAAGAACAAGGTTGATGTCATCGACGGCTGGGGCAAACTGGCCGGCGGCAAGGAAGGCGCGCGCAAGGTATCGGTTGAAAAGGACGGCAAGGCCGTCGCCGAACTGACCGGCAAGCATGTCGTTCTGGCCACGGGCGCGCGGGCGCGTCAGATGCCGGGCTTGGAGCCTGACGGAAAATATATCTGGACCTATATGGAAGCCCTGGTGCCGGACACGATGCCAAAGCGGCTTCTGGTCATCGGTTCCGGTGCAATCGGTATCGAATTTGCCAGTTTCTTCCGCACCTTCGGGGCGGAGGTTACCGTGGTGGAAATGATGGACCGGGTGCTGCCGGTCGAGGATGCTGAAATTTCCGGCCTCGCCAAGAAGGCGTTCGAAAAGCAGGGGATGAAAATCATCACCGGCTCGAAAGTCTCCGGCGTCAAGAAAAACAGCAATGACGTCACCGCGACGATCGAGGATTCCAAAGGCAAGAAAACCGAAATAACGGTCGACCGCATCATTTCGGCGGTCGGCATCGTCGGCAATGTCGAGAATATCGGCCTGGAAGACACCAAGATCGAGGTCGACAGGACGCATGTCAAAACCGACAAGTATTCCCGCACGGCGGAACCCGGTATCTACGCTATCGGAGACCTTACCGGCCCGCCCTGGCTGGCTCACAAGGCGGAACATGAGGGCGTTATCTGCATCGAGAAAATTGCCGGAGAAAAGGATGTTCACCCGCTGGACACGACGCGCATTCCGGGCTGCACCTACTGTCATCCGCAGGTCGCCTCGGTTGGCATGACGGAGCAGGCGGCGAAGGATGCCGGCTACGACATCAATGTCGGGCGGTTCAACTTCGTCGGCAACGGCAAGGCGATTGCTCTCGGTGAGCCGGAAGGCATGATCAAGACGGTATTCGACAAGAAGACCGGCGAGCTGCTGGGCGCGCATATGATCGGCGCGGAAGTGACGGAACTGATTCAGGGCTATTCGGTTGCAAAAACCCTGGAAACAACGGAAGCGGAACTGATGCACACCGTATTCCCGCATCCGACCCTGTCGGAAATGATGCACGAAGCGGTTCTGGACGCCTACGGCAAAGTCATTCATATGTAATTCTGCAAGGCAGGGATTAAGCTGTTCGCCATCGTTGAACGGATGCATAAATACTTGCCAAATAAGGAAAAGTCCGAGATCGTTCGATCTCTGGGAGGCACTGTGATCGAACATCCGAATGTCGTGCGGCTTGAACGCGAACTGGAATGGGGGCCGGGAGGCTGGGCCCATATTCTGGTGATTGTCACCAATCTCTCGATGGATCCGCATGCGCCCAACCATGATCCGAAGGCGTTGCATGCCATGACCGATGCGGTCAGCACGGCAATGCGGGAAACGGGCCAAGGATACAATCGCATCGTTATCCGAAGTGCGCATTGACCTTGTCCGTGACGGACGCCAGTTAAGACGAGACCGCAATCGGCAGGAGTTTGAAAACCGATATGGGCTTTACGCTTGAACCAACCGCACGACTGAGGCACCCGGAAAAGCGCAACCGGCCGGATAATCCCATCCAGCGCAAGCCATCCTGGATCCGGGTCAAGGCGCCGGTCAGCCGCGAATACCAGAATACACGCGACATCGTGCGCGAACATGGTCTGGTGACGGTCTGCGAGGAAGCAGGCTGCCCGAATATCGGCGAATGCTGGTCGAAGCGCCATGCCACCTTCATGATCATGGGCGAGGTCTGCACCCGCGCCTGCGCTTTCTGCAATGTCATTACCGGCAAGCCCGACGCCCTGAACGCGAAGGAACCCGAAGACACGGCGATGGCGGTGGAAAAGCTCGGCCTGGAGCATGTCGTCATCACATCAGTAGACCGGGACGACCTGAAAGACGGTGGCGCCGCGCATTTTGCCGATGTGATCGGCGCAATTCGGGCGCGGTCACCCGGAACGACGGTCGAAATCCTTACCCCGGATTTCAAGGAAAAGACCAGCGCGATCGAAACCGTGGCGGCGGCGCGGCCTGATGTCTTCAACCACAATCTTGAAACCGTGCCGCGCCTGTATCCGTCAATCCGGCCTGGTGCGCGCTATTTTACGTCTCTGGAACTGCTTCACCGGGTGAAAAAGATCGATCCGTCGATTTTCACCAAATCCGGCCTGATGGTCGGTCTCGGCGAGACCCGTGACGAGATCGGGCAGGTAATGGATGATCTGCGCGCTGCCGATGTGGATTTTCTGACCATCGGCCAGTATCTGCAGCCGACCGTCAAACATGCCGCCATCGACCGGTTCGTGACGCCGGAGGAATTCGACAGCTATGCCACCATGGCGCGCGGCAAGGGCTTTCTGATGGTATCGAGCACGCCGCTTACCCGGTCTTCCTACCATGCCGGCGAGGATTTCCAGAAACTGCGTGAAGCGCGGGAACGGAAACTGGCTGCCGCCGCGTCCTGACCGGCAGTCTGGCTCCCTCTTTCATTTCCAGCGATCAAAAACATATGCCGCGCCATTCAGAACGACGCCCACTGCCGTACAGGCCAGACCAGATGTTCGATCTGGTGGCCGGGGTAGAGCGGTATCCGGAATTTCTGCCATGGTGCAAGGCGGCACGCATTCGCGAGCGGACGGACAATCTGATCGTTGCCGATCTGGTGATCGGGTTCAAAGGCATCACCGAACGGTTTACCAGCCGGGTTACCCTTGATCCGGCGACGCCGATGATTGATGTTTCGTATGAAGACGGTCCCTTCAAGTACCTTGAAAACAAATGGGTTTTTGAAGAATCTCCTGATGGCTGTGTTGTTGATTTCTATGTCGACTTCGAATTCCGGTCCCGGCTTCTACAGGGCCTGATCGGGTTGGTCTTCACCGAAGCCGTGCGCAAGATGGTTCATGCCTTCGAGACACGGGCAGATGCGCTGTATTCTGATCGGTCATAGACCATTTTCTACTACATCCGCAGTCAGATAAGGGCTGTGTCTGTGACGAAAAATACGGTCTCTTCTACAGCATCTGGTAGGTCTGGGGCATGCTTCCACTGCATTTGCTCTTGCAATCCTGAAGTGAGTCTGACACCCATTGAATTAGGTATGGTCCCTATTAATTGGGTGAATTGATGATATCCGCAGCACAAATTCGCGCCGGTCGGGCCCTTATCAATGCCAAGCAAAGCGAGCTGGCGAAGGCTGCCGGCGTTGCGCTTGCCACGCTAAACAATATCGAACGCGGTGTCGGCGACCCGCGATCCAGTACATTGGACGCGATTGAACGGGCACTGGCCTTTGCCGGCGTGGAATGCGAAGGCGACGGACAGCGGGAAACAGTAACCCTTCAGCGGCTGTCCCGCCCCAGCGCGCACGACACCTATTTTGCCTGCCAGCGGGTGCTGGAGTGTCTTGAACCCGGCTCGCTGCTGAAGGTCGAGCGGGCACGCTTCTATGTCCAGACCAACCTGGGCATGCAGCAGACCGAAACGCCGCGACGCATTGCTGTGATGATCGAAGGTGAATCCCGCAGCCTGTTGTTCGATCAGGCCAATTTCTCTCTGACCGACTCGGTGCGTGTGGCGGAAGTGGCGCGAATGCTGACGGCGGCGATGGTGAACTGCCCCGACGGTGTCGAGTATGTCACCGATGTCGTGGAAGACACCACGATTTCGCATCTCGAAGAAGCCGCCTACCGGCTCGCCGGTATGAACTGGAAACCTCTTTCGCATCCGAAGGACCTTCTTCTCGTCTATGGCGAATGGACGCCGTCGCTGCAGCGATTGTCTGAAACACGCGAACATCCGTTGCACGAGGCATTTTCGGCTGCCGGAGGAGCACCGGCATCAAGCGGAGAAAGCAAGGCCTTCACGCCGCCGCCTCTGCCGGACGAACCGGATGAGGAACCGGTCGCAACAGAAACAAAGACTGAAAAACCAGCGCCGGCAACACCGACGGGCGTCGAACGTCAATCCGATCCCGGTCCTCAAACATCGACGGAACAGCCAGCCCACCGGGCGCTGTCTCCGGAGGAAGTCGCCCGGCTGCTGGGCGAGTCTGAAGAAGTCTTGCCTTCACCGGACGAAGCCGGGCAGGACGATGGAGCAGAAGACGCCCCGGATAATGCAGACGATTACGATGACGATGACGGACCGCCATTACCGGATATATCTGCGCCGGCAGTCGATGAAGTGAATCGTGCCGATGTCGGCGAGCCGCCACCCTTGCCGGACCCGTCAGCGCCGCCGGTCAGGGGAAGCGAGGAGAGTGGCCCGAAATCCTTCTCATCGCCGGAACCCCCGCTGCCGGATCCGTCCGGGCCGGTTGAATCGATCGATATCGATGATGTCCTGTCGGGATATGACGACGAAGACAACGATCCGCTGTCGACGACCCCGCCGCCGTCGTTCAAGACCTGACGTCAGGCCGTCGCCGTCCGCCCGCCGGTATCGATAGCACGAAGCACCATGTCCAGCGCTTTCAGAACGGCGGCGTGGCGAACCGCATCGCGATCACCATCGAACCGGCATTCCTCCACCACAGCCTCACCGTTCCTGCTGGCAACGCCGATATAAACCAGGCCGGCCGGCTTTCTTTCCGATGCGCCCGGTCCGGCAACACCTGTCACTGAAACCGCAAGATCAGCCCGCGAATGACGGCAGGCGCCTTCGGCCATGGCGGCGGCGACTTCGTGTGAAACAGCCCCGACGCTTTCGAACAGCCGCATCGGGACGCCGAGCATCTCGTGTTTGGCGATGTTCGTGTAGGTCACAAAGGCGCGCTCCAGAACGTCTGACGAGCCGGGAATGGCGGTCAGCGCCGCGGATATCAGTCCGCCGGTGCAGGATTCCGCCGTTACCAGCATCACGCGAACATCCCGGCACGTCGACAGGACCTGTTCCGCACGCTCCCTGATATCCGGGGAAATATCTCTCATAATCAAGGGCCTACTGTCAGTTCATTAAGTTGTCTCTGTGGGTTAAAATCGTGTCTGCCAGCCGAAAATCAACGCCACACCATACAGGCAAGCCGCGGCGGCGATACCGGCCAGCACATCGTCCAGCATGACGCCGAACCCGCCACCGACCTTTCGGTCGACCCAGCGGATCGGCCATGGTTTCACTATGTCGAACAGCCGGAACAGAACAAAGCCGACCAGCACCGACAGGGGCGATAACGACACAAGGCACAAGGCGATCCACTGTCCGCAGACCTCATCAATGACAATTTCGCTCGCATCATGCGTCCCGGTCAGGCGCTGATAGCGGCTTGCCGCCCAACAGCCGACGACAAAGACCAGAACAGCAGCGGGGATCAACAACAGCGGATCGGTTCCGGCCGGCGCGAGAAGGGGCAGGGGCAGGGCGGCCAGTGACCCCCAGGTGCCCGGGGCGGGTCGGATACGCCCGACACCGCAGACGGTCGCAAGAAACACCCCCGGATCGGTCAGCGGTGCTGATGTCGGCGGTTTGGTCACACGATCACCGTCGCGACAGCCTGCGCAGCGATCCCTTCGTTACGGCCGGTGAAGCCCAGGCGTTCCGTCGTCGTCGCCTTGACGCTCACCCGATCAGGCTCGATACCCAGAATATCCGCAATTGTTTGCTTCATGCGGGCCTTGTGAGGACCGATTTTCGGCCGTTCGCAGATCAGTGTGACATCGACATGGGTGATCCGGCCGCCTTTTCCAGAGACAAGCGCACCGGCATGGGCCAGAAACCGGTCTGACGAGGCACCCTTCCAGGTTGGGTCGCTTGGCGGAAAGTGATCGCCGATATCGCCTGCACCGATTGCGCCAAGAACGGCATCGGTCAACGCATGCAGACCGACATCGGCATCAGAATGACCGGCCAGTTGCCTGTCGTGCTGGATAAACACACCGCACAGCATGACACCGTCGCCCGGTTCCAGCCGGTGAACATCGAATCCCGTTCCGGTGCGCGGCGTCTGAAGGTCGGCTTCCGCCATTTTCATGTCCTCCGGAAGGGTAAGTTTGATATTCGCCGGGTCGCCCTCGACCAAGGTGACCGGAATGCCGGTTGCCTCGGCAACGGCGGCGTCGTCGGTCAGGGTGCCGCCGGCTTGTGCATGATGCGCCGCCCGGATGGTATCGAACAAAAAGGCCTGCGGCGTCTGCACCCGAAACAGACCGTCACGCGCAACCGTTTTCTCGACTCGGCCGCCGGCACCGGCCTTTTTCAGTGTATCGACGACCGCGACAGCGGGAATGGCAGCCTGTTCACCGGCGTCCAGCGCGCCAAGCAGCCGGTCGACAAGCCGTCGGGAAACAAACGGCCTTGCGGCATCGGTGATCAGTACATAGCCGGAAGACTGGTCGCAAAGCGCGTCGAGGCCGGCAAGAACCGACGCTTGACGTGTATCGCCGCCCATCACTGGCTTGTTTAGCCTTGAGCTTTCCGCCAGATCGCCAAGCGCATCGGCATAGAGCGTGGACGCATCGGCGCTGATGACCGGCTGGATCCGGCTGATCCTGGGATGGTCCAGAAAACAGGAAAGCGACCGGGCCAGAACGGATTTACCGCCAAGCATGCAATACTGCTTCGGCAGAGTGCCGCCCATCCGTGAGCCCGTTCCGGCCGCAACAACGACGACACTGACGTCACGATTGCAGGTATCCGGCGCTTCCGCATGATCCTGGTCGCTTTCTGGTCGCGTCAACGGGTGTATCCTGTTATCGATTGGCATAAGGTAAAGTTCGCATCAAACGAAAGCTCAATGCCACATCTATCTTTCTGGCTGCAACTTGGCGCAATCGCAAGCATCATGCCGATGTTCGCAGGGCAGAACCATGCCCGTTCCATGGAAAATTCCATACGGCTTCCGCTGCTTGCGGCCGTTGCGCTTGCGGGCACCGCGACCGTCGTCTTCAGCCACATGGCAAACGGCTGGGCGTCCGGCTTTGCGTCGTCGCTGTGGATAATCGTTTCGGCCACGCTGCTGATCTTTCTTCTCGGGACGATTATCGACAAGCGTATCCGCGGATTGTCGATGCTGATCGCGCTTTATTCCCTTCCGCTTGCCGTGCTGGCGACAGTCTGGTCAAACGCGGTATCGATCGAAAGGCTGACAGCACTTCCTGATACATGGACCCTGGTTCACGTCGTAACAGCGGTGTTGACCTTCGCACTGCTGACGCTCGCCGCCTGTGCGGGTGTCGCAGTACTGCTGCGCGAACGGGCGTTGAAACGCAAGGACGCCAGTTCCCTAACCAGTTGGCTCGTAGCCGATCTGCCACCGGTGAGGGATGCAGAAGACCTGCAATTCCGGATCCTGGCAATTTCAGCCGGGCTGCTCGCCGTCGGCATCCTCAGCGGCATGGCCGTCAGTCTTCATCACGAAGGCACACTGATTGTCTTCGATCATAAATCTGTGCTGACCCTTATCGCCTTTGGCGCCATCATCCTGATGCTGTTTGCGCATTGGCGGTTCGGTCTGCGCGGGCGTCAGGCGGTCAGATACCTTTTGGGCGTACACCTCGCCCTGACTCTGGCTTATCCCGGCGTGAAATTCGTCACCGATGTGCTGCTTGTGTGATTTTTCGGCAGCATCAAGGTTTGCATTGCAATGTGCCTACTATTTAGGCAAAACCTTTCAAGACACGATCACCCCTGTGAATTTGGACCAGATGCTGTGATGTCGGCACGGGTTAAGCCAATTGTTCTCTCCGGTCGCCGGCAGTGTGTCAGGATAGACATGCCGGTATTTCTGGCGCCGATGTCCGGCGTGACAGATCTGCCGTTCCGCCGGCTTGTCCGTCAGCTCGGCGGTGGCGTTGTCGTTTCGGAAATGATTGCGAGCAACGAAGCTCTGCGGCAGACCGCCTGCACGATGAAACGCATCGCCCGTGACGACAATCCGGCGCCCATGGCCGTGCAGCTTGCCGGCCATGACCCGCAGGCGATGGCGGAAACCGCACGGTTTGCCGAAGGTCAGGGCGCGGATTATATCGATATCAATTTCGGCTGCCCGGCCAAGAAGGTCACCAGCAAGCTCTGCGGATCCGCGCTGATGCGGGACGAGCCCCTTGCCGGTGCGATTATGGAAGCCGTGGCCGCCGCCGTCGACATACCGGTAACGGTAAAGATGCGAACCGGCTGGGATATCGACGAACGCAACGCGCCTACCCTGGCGAGGATTGCGGAAAATGCCGGTATATCAATGATTACGGTCCATGGCCGGACCCGCGAACAGAAGTATGAGGGCGATGCCGACTGGCGGTTTGTTCGGCAGGTGAAAGAGGCCGTGTCGCTGCCGGTTATCGTCAATGGCGACATCGACAGCTTCGATGCTGCTGACCGGTCGCTTTCGCAGTCCGGCGCCGATGGCGTGATGATCGGGCGTGGCGCCTATGGCCGACCGTGGTTTATCGGCGCCATCATTCGATACATGCAGACAGGCAATCGGATCGAAGGGCCTGACGGGATATCGCTTCAATCGGTCGTCAGGAACCATCTGGAAGAAATGCTCGTGCATCACGGCGATCATCGCGGCCTTCGGATGGCTCGCAAGCATCTTGGCTGGTACGCGGCCGGCCGACCCAATGCAGCGGCATTTCGCGAGCGGGTAATGAAGCTTGATGAAGCTGCGCATGTTTTTGATGCAATCGATGCGTTTTTCGCCGGTGAGCATGGCGAAATGACCTCTCTTGCGGTTGCCGCCTAGATGAGCACGAACGCTTTCAAAAGATTGTTTGAGCCGCGCCGGGGTGGGTTGTCGGCGGAAACTGTGCTGAACGCGATGCCGGACCCGGTTATCGCGGTCGATGAAGCAAATGACGTCGTGTTCGTCAATCTGGCGGCCGAACAGTTTTTCAAGACCAGCGCAGCGTCGTTGCTGAAGATTAACCTGCAGGATCTGATTCCGCCCGACAGCCCGGTTCTGTCGATGGTCGGCAAGGCCCGCCGGACCGGTAACAGCATGACCGAACACCGGCTGCGCATTGCAACGCCGAAAATCGGCGAACAGTCGCTCAGCGTCGATGTTGCGCCAGGTGGCGATGCCGATCTTTCAGTGATCATCGTTTTCAAGAGCGAGGCAATGGCCGGCCGGATTGATGAAACACTGGTCCGCCAGGGGGCAGCCCGGTCCATCACCGCGCTGTCGTCGATGCTGGCGCATGAAATCAAGAACCCGCTTTCCGGTATCCGGGGCGCGGCGCAATTGCTGGAATCGGCAGCGACGGACGAAGACAAGTCCCTGGCGCGCCTGATCATGGACGAGACTGACCGTATCGTCGTGCTGCTCAACCGGCTTGATGTTTTCGGCGAAGCGCCGGCGATCCGGCGCGGCCCGGTTAACATCCACGCCGTGCTGGATCATGTGGTCAAGCTGGCAAAGGCGGGTTTCGCTGCCGGCGTTTCCATTCATTTCAATTACGATCCCTCGCTGCCGCCGATCCTCGGCAACCGGGATCAGCTTGTGCAGATTTTCCTGAACCTTCTGAAAAACGCGGTTGAAGCCGTCGATGGCCCGGATGCTGAAATAACCATCACAACGGCCTTCAGACCGGGTGTCAGGTTGACTGTTCCCGGTGTCGAAAGCCGGATGTATCTGCCCATGATGGTGCGGATCGAAGATAACGGCCCGGGCATACCGGAAGACATCCTGCCGCATCTGTTCGACCCCTTCATCACCACCAAGCCCGGCGGCACCGGCCTTGGTCTCGCGCTGGTCGCCAAACTGGTGGGCGATCATGGCGGCCTGATTGACGTTGATAGCCGGCCGCGGCGAACTCGCTTCAACGTGTTTCTGCCGATGCTGAAAGCCGTTGACGCTGCTGAACAGGAAACAGGACGCTGACCATGGAACCGGCAACAATCCTGATCGCTGACGATGACGCCGCCATTCGGACGGTTCTGAACCAGGCGCTTGGCCGTCTCGGCCATGAGGTGAAGGTTACCGGGTCGGTTGCCGCGCTGTGGCAATGGATCAACGAAGGCGAGGGCGATATCGTCATTACCGACGTGCTGATGCCGGACGGCAACGGGCTGGACCTGATACCGCAGATCAAGAAACGCCGGCCGGAACTGCGGGTGATCGCCATGAGCGCACAGAACACCCTGTCGACCGCCGTGAAGGCCAATGAGCGGGGCGCATTCGAATACCTTCCAAAACCTTTTGATCTCAATGAATTACTGGCCATTGTTCAGCGTGGACTGAATGAGCCGCGCAATAAATCAGGCGCGGTTGAAAGTTCGGCGGCAGGGGAAGACGAGATACCGCTGATCGGCAGATCGACAGCCATGCAGACGGTATATCGAGCCATCGCAAGGCTGACGGCGACCGATCTTTCGGTGCTGATCTCTGGCGAAAGCGGCACCGGCAAGGAACTGGTGGCGCGCGCGCTGCACGATTTCTCGAACCGCAAGGGCAAGCCCTTCGTTGCCATCAACATGGCGGCGATCCCGCGAGAACTTATTGAAAGCGAGCTGTTCGGGCATGAAAAGGGCGCCTTTACCGGTGCGACAACCCGATATTCAGGCCGGTTTGAACAGGCGCGCGGCGGCACGCTGTTTCTGGATGAGATCGGCGATATGCCGATGGACGCCCAAACAAGACTGTTGCGGGTTCTACAGGAAGGCGAATACACAACCGTTGGCGGGCGAACACCGATCAAGACAGATGTGCGGGTTATTTCCGCAACCCACCGCGATCTCAAGCGACAGGTCTCGCAGGGCCTGTTCCGGGAAGACCTGTACTATCGTCTCAACGTGGTGCCGATCCGGCTGCCGCCGCTGCGTGACCGGCGCGAGGACATTCCCGATCTGGTCAGCCATTTTCTGGCGGAATCCGTCGATCTCGGTCTGTCGCAGAAAACCATATCTCCGGATGCGATGCAGGTCCTGCAACGCTATGCCTGGCCGGGGAACGTGCGGGAACTTGAAAACCTTGTGCGCCGTCTGGCCGCGCTGTCGATCCAGGACACAATCGGCAGCGATGACGTGACAACCGAACTGTCTGAAATCGAACTGTTACCGCCCGGATCAGAGGGCGCGAATGGGGAAACCAGTCTGAGCGACGCGGTTGAACACCATCTGCGGCGCTATTTCGATTCCCATAACGGCGAATTGCCGGCCTTCGGACTGCATGGGCGTATCTTGCGTGAAGTCGAAAGGCCGTTGTTGACGCTGACACTGGCGGCAACCAACGGCAATCAGTTGAAGGCAGCCGATGTTCTGGGGCTGAATCGGAATACCCTGCGCAAGAAAGTAAGGGATCTCGAAATTACCGTTGTGAGAACGCCGAAATCGCCATGACAGAAGATACGGCTGAGACATCCGGTCCGCCGCAGGAACCGGCGCCGACGCCAAACCGGCGGATACCGGCTTGGCTGCGCGACGATTCCAACCGCAGCAAGATCGCCCGGGTCTTCACAATCCTGATCGCTGCAACGGCGGTTGCCGCCGGCATCGCGACCTATGTCGCGATCACGACCGACGATCCGGGTAAGCAGGGCGGCACCGACAATCTTGTCACATTGATCTATGTCGATCTTGTCCTGTTGATGCTGCTTGGCGTTGTTGTGATGCGCCGTATTGTTCGCATCTGGTCGGAACGACGGCGCGGCGCTGCCGGCGCACGCATGCATGTGCGGCTCGTCGCCATGTTCGCCGTATTGTCTGCGACGCCGGCGGTTATCGTCGCCGGATTTTCGCTGCTGTTTTTCGATCTCGGGCTAGAATCATGGTTTTCCGACAGGATCCGCACGGCGCTCAACAACAGCGAGGCAATCGCACAGGCCTATCTTGAAGAACATATCCGCAATATCGAAGCGGATGCCCTGTGGCTTGCCAGCGCCATCAACAAGGACGCGCCGGCGCTGTCCTCGAACCCGGCTTTGCTCGACAGGGTACTGAATTTTCAGGCGTTTTCCCGAAATCTTTCCGAAGCCCTCATCTTTGAAAACCAGGGGCGTATTCTGGCCCGGGCCGGGCTGACAATTTCACTGGAATTCGAGCCGATCAGCACCGTCGCCATCGAACGCGCGAGCGAAGGTGAAGTCGTTATCCTGCAAAGCGATGCCGATGACCGGGTCCGCGCGCTGATCCGGCTGGATTCGATCATCGATACCTATCTCATCATCGGCCGCGCGGTTGATCCCTCCGTGCTCCAATATGTCGAGGAAACAGAAGGGGCAGTGCGGCAGTTTGTGAAGCTTGAGGCCGAACGGTCTGAAATCCAGGTCTCTTTCGCCCTGGCCTTCATGCTGATCGCCCTGTTGCTGCTGCTGGCTGCGGTCTGGATCGGGCTCAATTTCGCCACCAAGCTGTCGGAACCGATCAGCCGGCTTATTGCCGCGACGGAACGGGTTCGCGGCGGCGATCTCGATGCCCAGGTGCCGGTCACAGAGCAGGGTGACGAGCTGGACATCCTGAGCCGCGCCTTCAACCGGATGACGCGGCAGCTGACCTCTCAACGCAAGGAGCTGCTGCAGGCCAACGAGCAGATCGACCGCCGCCGACGCTTTACGGAAACGGTTCTTACCGGGGTTTCGGCCGGAGTGATCGGCCTCGACCCGGAAGGCCGGATCGACCTGCCCAACCGACGCGCCTCGGAACTGCTGGGAATGGAGCTGGAACAGTTGATTGGCCACAGTCTTGCGGATGTGGTGCCGGAAATGGCCAGTATTCTGAAGGAAGGGGAACGGACCAGCCAGGGAATGGCCGGTCTGGACCGGGAAATCGCCATCGACCGGGCCGATACCACAATCACGCTGCTGGTTCGCATCACGCGGCAGCTCGATAACGGCAAGCTGACGGGCATGGTCATCACCTTCGACGACATCACTGCCCTGATGAACGCCCAGCGGCAGGCCGCCTGGGCCGATGTCGCCCGCCGCATCGCACACGAAATCCGCAACCCGCTGACACCGATCCAGCTTTCCGCCGAACGGCTGAAACGCAAGTATCTGAAGGAAATAACCACCGACCCGGAGACGTTTGAAGTCTGCACCGATACCATTATCCGACAGGTCGGCGATATCGGGCGAATGGTGGATGAATTCTCGAACTTCGCGAAAATGCCGGAACCGACAATGACCGATGTCGATCTGGCTGATCTGTGCCGCCAGCAGGTGTTCCTGCAACGCAGCGCGAATCCCGATATTGAATATGATGTGGATATTCCGGAATCATTGCATCAATGGTGTGATAGTCGACAGATAGCTCAGGTCATCACGAATGTTTTGCAGAATGCCAAAGATGCAATCGATGGACGGCCAGGGAATGATCTGCCTCAAGGAAACATCTCGCTGACTCTTTCACAAGATCGGGTTCATACGTCGATTGTCGTCTCCGACAACGGACGGGGTTTCCCCACCGAACATCGGGACAGACTGACGGAGCCTTATGTAACGACGCGGGAAAAGGGAACAGGGCTCGGTTTGGCCATCGTGAAAAAGATTGTTGAAGATCATCACGGCGCTCTGGTGCTGGCTGATAACGAACCGTCGGGTGCAAAGGTTACGCTGAGCCTGCCGATCCAGGTCGGCGACGCGCAGATTTCGGATAACCCGACAAAGAGGGAACAGGTGATCGGCTGATGAACCAGAACGCCTATGAAATTCTGATTGTTGACGATGAAGCCGATATCAGGATGCAGATTGCCGGCATTCTCGATGACGAAGGCTATGCAACGCGCGAAGCCGGTAGCGGCGAAGGCGCGCTGGAAGCCGTTGCCGCGCGTTTGCCGTCGCTGGTCATTCTGGACGTCTGGCTCGCCGGCAGCGCCTATGACGGGTTGCAGGTACTGGAAATTCTGAAGCGCGATCATCCTGCGCTGCAGGTTATCATGATCAGCGGGCACGGAACGTTCGACATGGCGGTCAATGCGACCAAAACCGGGGCCTACGATTTCATTTCCAAGCCGTTCAAGACCGATGTCCTGCTGCATACGGTGTCGCGGGCCTTGCAGGATGTCAAAATCCGCCGGGAAAACGAAACCCTGCGCCTGATGACCGGCAGCAAGGAGGCCGAACTGGTCGGCCGATCCCCTGCGATACAGGAAATCCGCCGAATCATGGAAAAGGTTGTCGGTACCGACAGCCGCATTCTGTTCACCGGACCGGCCGGTGCCGGCAAGAGTTCTCTGGCGCGACTTTTTCATGCAAAATCAAGGCGCAAGGACGGTCCTTTCATCGTCATGAACTGCGCAAGTCTGCTCGATGACCGGTTCGAAACGACGCTGTTCGGCAAGGAACCCGAGGGCGAAATTCCGCGCATCACCGGCGTTCTGGAACAGGCCCATATGGGTACACTGTTGCTGGATGAAGTCGCTGATATGCCGCTGGATGTGCAGGGCAAGATCGTCCGGGTACTGCACAGCCAGAAATTCCAGCGGGTCGGCGGCGGTCCGTGGGTCGAAGTCGATGTCCGGGTTTTCGCAACGACCAACCGGAACCTTCTGACGGCCATGGAAGCCGGCGAGTTCCGCGAAGATCTGTACTACCGCCTCAACGTGGTGCCGGTATGCCTGCCTCCACTCGCGGATCGACTGGAAGACATGGCTGACCTGGCGGAAACCATCATGGAACGGTCAGCGGCGGTCAAGGGCAGGGCGACACGCGCGTTGTCACCGGAAGCAATCGCCACCATGCAGGCACATGACTGGCCCGGCAATGTCTGGGAACTGGTCAATGTAATCGAACGATTGCTGCTGCTGACACCGACCGACAGCAAGGAACCGATATCGGTCGATGCCGTTTCACGGGCAATCGGCGAGCAGGAAAGCAAGTCCTTCAGCTGGGAACGCGCCCAGGACGTGATGAACCAGCCGCTGCGTGAAGCACGGGAAGCTTTCGAACGGGAATATTTGATGTTTCATCTTCTGAGATTCGGCCGCAACATCAGCCGCACGGCTGAATATGTCGGCATGGACCGGGCAGCCCTGCACCGCAAGCTCAAAGGCCTCGGTCTGCAGAATGCGTTGCGCAATGCCCGGGATTCTGCGTGACATTCCGGTGCAGGCCGATCCTTGATACGATAGAAAGAAGTCGTCGATGAAAGTCATTATTTGCGGGGCCGGGCAGGTCGGGTTCCATATCGCCCGCTATCTGTCGGGTGAACAGAACAACGTCGCCGTGGTCGACCAGTCGCCGGAACTGATCGGTAAAATCAACGATTCTCTCGATGTGCAGGCGTTTGTCGGCCATGCCTCTCTGCCGGATGTGCTTGAGCGGGCCGGGGCAGGTGACGCCGACATGATCATCGCGGTGACGTTCAGCGACGAAGTCAACATGACCGCCTGCCAGGTTGCCCATTCTCTGTTCAACGTGCCGACCAAGATCGCCCGCATCCGGCAGCCGGGTTATCTGAAACCAGCCTGGGCAAACCTGTTCGCCCGCGACCAGTTGCCAATCGACGTCATCATTTCTCCGGAAGTCGAGGTCGCCAAGGCGATCGAGCGGCGGCTCAGCCTGTCCGGCGCGGCTGACATGATCCCGATGGCCGACGATCTGGTGCGCATCATCGGGGCGCGCTGTACCGAAGAATGCCCCATCGTCAACACGCCGTTGCGCCAGTTGACGACTCTGTTCCCGGATCTGAGCATCACAATTCTTGCCATCATCCGGAACGAAAACTTCATTATTCCAAGCTCCAACGACCAGATGTTGGCGGGAGACGAAGTGTATTTCTGCGCCGATACCAAACATATCAACCGTGCAATGGCGGTGTTCGGCAGCGAATCCGTCAAATCGCGCAGAATTCTCATCGTCGGGGCCGGTAACATCGGCGCCAATCTGGCCAACCGTTTGGAAGGCGACAACGAGGATTGTGTTGTCAGGATCATTGAAAAGGATCCGCTGAAAGCACGCGCCGTTGCCGAAGCCCTGCCGACCACGACGATCATTCAGGGCGATGCGCTGGATACGGAAATTCTGGAGGAGGCCAATGTCCGCCAGACCGAGGCCATCGTTGCCGTCACGGACCATGACGAGACAAATATTCTTGTCGCCCTGCTGGCCAAACGCTATGGCGTGAAACGCGCGACAGCCCTGGTCAACAAATCGAATTATGGGTCTCTTATCAGCACGCTAGGCGTTGATGTTGTGGTCAGCCCGCGTGAAATCACGGCCTCCACGATCCTGCAGCATGTCCGGCGTGGACGGATTCGGTCCGTGCATTCCCTGCGCGACGGTTTTGCCGAGGTCATTGAGGCAGAAGCCCTGCAGACGACCCCGCTTGTCGGTACGCCGCTAAAGGATGCGCGGGTGCCTGCCGGCGTTATCATCGGCGCAATTGTAAGGCATGGCGAAGTCATCATGCCGCGGCCGGAAACCGAAGTGCTTGAGGGCGACCGGGTCATCCTGCTTGCTTCGGCCGGTGCGGTCCGCAAGGTGGAAAAAATGTTCGCCGTCCGACTGGAGTATTTCTAGACCATGCCGCTGTCTGCCGCCGGCGATCTTTCCGCCAAACCGCAGGCCGTGGTGTTCGACTGGGACAATACCCTGGTCGATACCTGGCCTATCATTCATGCCGCGTTGGAAGCGACCTTCACCGCCATGGGGCAGGTGCCCTGGACATTTGATGAAACACGCCAACGGGTCGCGAAATCGCTGCGCGACAGTTTTCCTGACCTGTTCGGTGACCGCTGGGAAGACGCGGCAACGGTTTTCTACGACACATTCGGATCGCTGCATCTGGAGCGGCTGACACCACTGGATCAGGCGGAAAACCTGCTGCGGGAAATCGCCGGTGCAGGGGTACCGTGTTCGATTGTCAGCAACAAGAACGGCAGATTTCTGCGCGACGAGGTAAAGCATCTGGGCTGGGGCGATCTGATCCATGCCAGTATCGGAGCGACCGACGCCGCACGCGACAAGCCGGACCCGGCCCCGATGCACATGGCACTGGACGGCACCGGTCTCACGCCGTCACGTCAGATATGGTATGTCGGCGACAGTCCGATCGACATGCAGTTCGCCGCTGCAACGGGGTGCCGGGGTATTCTTGTGCATTCAACGGAAGTATTGCCGGAAACCCGGTCCAATTCCGATCTGATTCTGGCCGATCTGAGTGAATTGATCAGCCTGTTCAACGAATTGCCGACCAGCGCCCGGTAAAACATTCACACTGTATGTCGTTACCGGACTTGCGAGAGGGGGTACCTATACCGTAAAAGACAGGGTATTCAGTGCGGACGGGTATCGTTCGGATTGTTATCTTGTTGTTCATTTTTCCTATCGCAATCGACGGTGAACTGTCGCCGGTGGCAATAAAAACAAGAAAAACAATGCCATGTTCGCAAAAGTCGATGACCAAACAACCGAACGCGATTAGGGGATGAAAAATGGCGACCGAAAAGAACCAGAACCTTCAGGATGTATTTCTCAATCATCTGCGCAAGGCGAAAATGCCGGTAACGGTATTTCTGGTCAATGGCGTGAAACTGCAGGGAATTATCACCTGGTTTGATAATTTCTGCGTTCTGCTGCGCCGTGACGCCCATTCCCAGCTTGTTTACAAGCATGCCATATCAACCGTCATGCCGTCTCAACCCGTGCAGCTTTTCGATCCGACATCGGGCGAAGACGGGACCGGCGAAGACGAGGACTGACACCCATTTCCCAAGCCGACGACACAGGGAAGCCATTCAAGGCCGGATATGTTCAGCAAACGGGCAGACGCCGCGCTTTTGTAATTGTACCCGATATCACCGGACAGACGGTCAGCCGGTCGCCGGACCTGCGGCTTGATGAAGCCGTCGGCCTTGCTGCAGCGATCGATCTTGACGTGCGCCGGGCCGAAGTCGTGCGGCTGACCAATCCCAAACCGGGCACTCTGCTGGGCATGGGCGTCATTGAACGGCTGGCGGCCGATATCGAGGCCGAGGAGATCGACGTCGCCATTATCGATGGCGTCGTGACGCCAGTGCAGCAGCGAAATCTCGAAAAAGCTCTGAATACAAAGGTGATAGACCGAACCGGTCTGATCCTGGAGATCTTCGGTGCAAGGGCGCGAACCCATGAAGGGGTGCTTCAGGTCGAACTCGCCGCGCTCAGCTATCAGCGATCTCGTCTGGTACGAAGCTGGACCCACCTTGAACGACAGCGGGGCGGTCTGGGCTTTATCGGCGGTCCGGGCGAAAGCCAGCTCGAAATCGACCGCCGGCTGATCGACGAACGCATCGCCAAGATCAAACGGCAGTTGACCCGTGTTACCCGCACCCGCGGACTGCACCGTTCGGCGCGTAAACGGGTGCCGTATCCGGTGGTGGCTCTTGTCGGCTACACCAATGCCGGAAAATCCACTCTTTTCAACCGGTTGACGGACGCAACCGTGATGGCCAAAGACATGCTTTTCGCCACCCTGGACCCGACATTGCGCAAGCTGACCCTGCCATCCGGGGCGACCGTTATTCTGTCCGACACGGTCGGGTTCATTTCCGACCTGCCGACCGATCTGGTCGCTGCATTCCGGGCGACGCTGGAAGAGGTCACCGAAGCCGATCTGGTTCTGCATGTGCGCGATATCGCAAATGACGATACCGACGCCCAGAAGGCCGATGTCGAACAGGTGCTTGCCCAGCTTGGCCGCAAGGAAGACGAATACCGCATCGAGGTTCTGAACAAGGCTGACCTGCTGTCGGATGCCGAGCGGCCCAACATCATGGCCAAATCCGCGCGAGAGGATGGCTCGGTCGTCGTCTCGGCGTTGACAGGCGAGGGCTGTGACCGGTTGCAGGCCAGAATAGATCGATCGCTGGCATCCGCATTCCAGGTTGCGACTTACCATCTTCCGTTCACCGACGGTGCGGCTTTGGCGTGGCTGCATGAAAGGGCCGATCTTCGCGATCGGCACGACGACGAAACCGGTATCTCGGTAACGGTGGCCGTGGCGCCGTCAGTTCGGGCGCAGTTTGAAAACAGGTTCGGCTATCGCGGCGAGCCTGCGGCAGGGCCGCTCAGACAGGCGGTTTAGGCGTCTTTTTCCCAAGTTTCGGCAAAAACGACGGAATTTCCGTCGCCCGGATGCGTTACTGGTTGACTCGGGCTGCACCCGTCTCCATATCCGTAGCACTCACCACACGGGAGTGCTAACACAGCTTCCGTATCGAATATTACAACACAAACCGTGCCGGCCAATCCTTCCAATTACCGGTGCGTTTAAACAATAGAAAAGGGGAAACCATGAAATTCCGTCCACTTCATGACCGGGTACTCGTTCGCCGCCTGGATGCAGAAGAAAAAACAGCCGGTGGAATCATTCTTCCGGACACCGCGCAGGAAAAGCCGATGGAAGGCGAAATCCTCGCTGCCGGTTCCGGCCATAAATCCGAAGACGGCAAGGTTACGCCGCTTGATGTGAAAAAGGGTGACAAGGTTCTGTTCGGCAAATGGTCCGGCACGGAAATCAAGCTCGACGGCAAGGACCTTCTGATCATGAAGGAATCCGACATCATGGGCGTTTTGGGCTGATCCCCAGACCGGTTCAGGCCTGATCTTACGAATACTTAATACGATATTTTAACTGGAGGCGCATAATGGCTGCCAAAGAAGTCAAATTCGGTACCGATGCCCGCGCGAAAATGCTGCGCGGCGTTGATATTCTAGCTAACGCTGTCAAAGTCACACTTGGCCCGAAAGGCCGTAACGTTGTTCTCGACAAGTCCTTCGGCGCACCGCGCATCACGAAGGACGGTGTCACGGTCGCCAAGGAAATCGAACTGAGCGACAAGTTCGAAAACATGGGCGCCCAGATGGTTCGCGAAGTCGCGTCCAAAACCAACGACATCGCCGGCGACGGCACCACGACAGCCACGGTTCTGGCCCAGGCGATCGTTCGCGAAGGCGCGAAGTCGGTTGCCGCCGGCATGAACCCGATGGATCTCAAACGCGGTGTCGACCTTGCGGTTGAAGCTGTCGTTGCATCGATTGCCAAACGCGCCAAGAAGATCAAGACCTCCGAGGAAATCGCCCAGGTTGGTCGTATTTCATCGAACGGCGACAAGGAAGTCGGCAACATGATCGCGGAAGCGATGCAGAAGGTCGGCAACGAAGGCGTCATCACGGTTGAAGAAGCCAAAAGCCTCGAAACCGAGCTGGAAGTCGTTGAAGGCATGCAGTTCGACCGCGGTTATCTGTCGCCGTATTTCGTGACCGACAGCGACAAGATGCGCGTTGAGCTGGAAAGCCCGTACATCCTGCTGCACGAAAAGAAACTGTCGAACCTGCAGGCAATGCTGCCGATCCTCGAAAAGGTCGTTCAGAGCGGCAAGCCGCTTCTGATCATCGCCGAGGACATCGAAGGCGAAGCGCTGGCGACACTCGTCGTCAACAAGCTGCGTGGCGGCCTCAAGGTTGCTGCGGTGAAAGCCCCTGGCTTCGGCGATCGCCGGAAGTCCATGCTGGAAGACATCGCCATCCTGACCGGTGGCCAGGTTATTTCCGAAGATCTTGGCATCAAGCTTGAAAATGTCACGGTCGACATGCTGGGCACCGCCAAGCGGGTTTCCATCACGAAGGAAGAAACCACGATCGTCGATGGCGCAGGCAAGAAGAAGGACATTCTCGGCCGTTGCGACCAGATCCGCGCACAGATCGAAACGACCTCGTCCGAATACGACAAGGAAAAGCTGCAGGAACGTCTGGCCAAGCTGGCCGGCGGCGTTGCGGTGATCCGCGTCGGCGGCGCGACGGAAGTCGAAGTGAAGGAACGCAAGGATCGCGTCGACGATGCGATGCATGCAACCCGCGCTGCGGTTGAAGAAGGCATTGTC
>CAYGSU010000040.1:0-36992 GCA_964352715.1 uncultured Flavobacteriaceae bacterium
AACGGTTCCAGTTCACCGATCCTGAAGGCTATGAACTTGCCGTCTGGACACCCCTAGCCTAGGACAATTCCCGCATCGCCGCATCCAGCCCACCGAGCGTCAGCGGATACATCCGATCTTCCATGATCCGGCGCATCAGCCCGATCGAGGTGACGCGTTCGAAATAGGCTTCCGGCTGCGGGTTCAGCCATACGGCCTTTGGAAACTGCGTCAACATCCGCTGCATCCAGGTGACGCCCGCTTCCTTGTTCCAGTGCTCAACCGACCCGCCGTCATGGGTGATTTCATAGGGGCTCATCGTCGCGTCACCGACAAAGATCAGCTTGTAGTCGCTGCCATAGGTGCGGATCACCTCGTCGGTCGGCGTGAAATCGGTGAACCGCCGCACATTGTCGCGCCACAACCGTTCATACAGGCAATTGTGGAAATAGAAGAATTCCAGATGCTTGAATTCGCTGCGGACGGCCGCAAACAGTTCCCGGCACACGCGAATGTGATCGTCCATCGACCCGCCGATATCGAACAGCACCAGCACTTTCACCGTATTATGGCGTTCCGGCACCATTTTCAGGTCCAGAAGGCCGGCATTATCGGCCGTAGCGCGCACTGTTCCGTCGAGATCGAGTTCCCGGGCGACGCCTTGCCGGGCGAATCGCCGCAACCGGCGCAACGCAATCTTGATATTGCGCGTGCCGATTTCGACATCGCTGTCCAGATTTTTGAATTCGCGCTTGTCCCACACCTTCACGGCGCGACGATGGCGGCTTTCCTCCTGACCTATCCGTACCCCTTCCGGGTTGTAGCCGTAGACGCCGAACGGCGACGTTCCGCCGGTGCCGATCCATTTCGAACCACCCTGGTGCCGCCCTTCCTGTTCAGCGAGCCGTTTCTTCAATGTTTCCATAAGCTTGTCGAAACCACCCAGGGCCTCTATCTCGGCTTTCTCCTCATCCGTCAGAAGCTTTTCCGCCATTGCGCGAAGCCATTCTTCCGGCAGGTCCCGTGCAGCGATTGCGGCGCCATCCTCGGCCTCCAGCCCCCTGAACGCCTCGCCGAAGGCGCGGTCGAAGCGATCCAGATAGCGTTCGTCCTTAATCAGGGCCGACCGGCTGAGGTAGTAGAAGGTTTCGACCTGATATTCTGCGACGCCCGCAGCCGTCGCTTCGATCAGCGTCAGGTATTCACGCAAAGAGACGGGTACGCCCGAATCACGTAGGGAAAAGAAGAGTGAGGCAAACATGCCCCTTGCATACCTTCTGTTGCGAAACTGTGGCAAGGTGTAACACAGGGTATCAGGGCGGTTATTGTGCGCCGAATAACATTGCGATACAGTCCGCGCGTGTTCTGTGGGGACGGACGCTATTTTAAGGTAGAGTGTCGTGTCCGATTTTTCGTTTCAAGATCTGATCAAGGTTGCGCGCAGCGACAGGCCGGAAGACCGTAATCTTCTTGCTGAGGCGCTCAACAAAATGGTTCTTGCATCCGGCAAGCATCTGTCCAGTGCGGAAATCGATCTGGTATTCGATATCCTTCGCCGCCTTATCCATGAAGTCGAAATCGATGTCCGCCGCCATCTCGCCGAAAACCTGGCTGACCGGGGCGATGTTCCGCACGATCTGGTGGTGACGCTGGCGAACGATATCATTGAAGTCGCCTTCCCGATTCTGTCTCGCAGCAAAGTGCTGGAAGACGTTGATCTGATTCAGCTAATTCTTGACCATGCAACCCAGCATCAATTGGCGATTTCCGGCCGCAAGTCTGTTTCCGAGGATGTTTCCGCAACCCTGGCCGATACCGGCAATGCGGAAGTCATCGAAGCGCTGTTGAAGAATCCCGGCGCCGCGTTCAGCTCGGAAACTCTGGAAAAGCTGGTCGAGGATTCGATGCATATGCCGACCATCCAGGAACCGCTGGTGCGGCGTTCCGACCTGCCGCCCGATCTGACCCGCCGGATGTACGAATGGGTCGGCGAAGCGGTAAAAAGCTATATCGATGTCAAACTGGGTGACGACCTGCGATCTTCCTCAACCGCATCCAGCGCTCTGGACGAAGAGGTAAAGCACGCGGTTACCGAAGCACTGGAAGACGACGAGATGATGGGCGGGTCAACCGCACCGAACTTCGAGGTTCCAGGCGTGGGCGGCAATTTCCGCGTTCATCCGCGTGTAATGGTGAGAACGCTCGAGGAAGGCGATGTCTTTCATTTCGAGGAACTGTTCCGCGACTTTACCGGCCTGCCTGAAAGCGCGGCGACGCGGGTTCTTTACGATACCGGGCCGGAAGCGCTCGCCATCGCCTGCAAGGGGTCGGGCATCGACCGGTATTCGTTCTCCGACATGGTCTGCCTGCTGCATGGCGACGGTAACGCGCAGGGTTTCCGGGATACGCCGGCCTTCATGAAGGCGATGGACTATTTTGAACGGATTGACGGCGCCGGCGCCAAACGCGTGCTGCAGGCGTGGAGTCACGCCGGCTAGAGCAGGTATTCGTAGAACTGCACTTCCTTGGTCGCATCGCCGAGTTTTTCAACCGGGCGAAAGCCCAGCCGTTCGTGGAACCGCATTGAACCCGGATTGGCCGGAATGGTATTGACCTCGCACAATATGCGGGCTGTCTTGCCATGAACGAAACGGAAGAGATCGCGGTACATACGCTCGCCGACCTTCCGACCGCGCGCCGCTTCCGACACGATGATCCGGTCGACATAGTAGAAGTCGTCATAACGCTCGCTGCACCAGGCGTAATAGGTGCTCCAGTGCGTTACCCCGGGCTCGAGCACAGTGAGGGCACCCAGCGGCTGCGGCCCGTCGCCGATATCATCCCAAAGGATTTTCGCATAGGCTGACTTTTCGACGATGTCCCACAATCCGTCCGCCGTCATTTCGTTGACGCCGGGTATGCAGGCGTTGTTGAGCGCGGTCAGCCAGGCAAGCTCAGCCCGGGTGGCGGTCCGGCAGTCAGTCATTGCCACCCCGACGGGCCATGAAGGCCATGCGTTCGAACAGATGCACATCCTGCTCATTCTTCAAAAGCGCGCCGTAAAGCGGCGGAATGGCGTTTGCAGCGTCGCCCGGCCGCAGGGCTTCCGGCGGAATGTCATCTGCGACCAGCAGCCTGATCCAGTCGAGAAACTCCGATGTCGACGGGCGCTTTTTCAGGCCCCTGACCTCCCGGATTTCGTAGAACGCCGTCAGCGCATCCCGCAGCAGCATCTTTTTCACGCCGGGGTGATGCACCTCGACGATCTTTTCCATAATCTCGCGATCGGGGAAAGCGATGAAGTGGAAGAAACAGCGGCGCAGGAATGCATCCGGCAGTTCCTTTTCATTGTTCGATGTAATGAACACGATCGGCCGGTTCTTCGCCTTGATCACCTCGCCGGTTTCGTAGACGTGAAACTCCATCCGGTCGAGTTCCAGCAACAGATCGTTCGGAAATTCGATATCCGCCTTGTCCACCTCGTCGATCAGCAAAACCGGCGCTTCTTCGGCCTCGAAGGCCTCCCACATTTTGCCGCGCCGGATATAGTTGCGAATGTCATGAACCCGTTCGTCGCCAAGCTGACCGTCGCGCAACCGGCTGACTGCATCATATTCGTACAATCCCTGCTGGGCGCGGGTGGTTGACTTGACGTGCCATTCGATCAGCGGTTTGCCGAGCGCCTTGGCAACTTCCTGCGCCAGAACGGTCTTGCCGGTGCCCGGTTCCCCCTTGATCAGCAGCGGCCGCTGCAATGTCACCGCCGCATTGACCGCAACCATCAGATCTTCAGTCGCAACGTAGTCTTTTGTACCTTCGAATTTCATGTCTGTGTGCTACCCGTTTCGCCGCCAAGTCTCAAGACTGTCTCTTCGTCAAAGCCCAACTCGCGCATCAGGTCAGCCGTGTGCTGACCGAGCGCGGGCGCCGCTGTTTCCGCAACCTCGCTGCCGAGCGGGTTGCGGACAAACCGTTGCGTCGCCCCATTCTCCAAAACAATTTCAGAAACCGATCCGGCCTCATCCATCGCCGCGTGAACCGCTGAATCGGCGAGCGTGTTTACCGACGAGACGGGAACCCCCGCTTGCGCCAGCTGATCGACCCAATGCTGTCTGGGTTTGCTGCGAAACAACGCGTGCAGCTCCTCATCCAGCAGGTCGCGGTTCGAAAGCCTGATTTCGTCTTCGGCGTAAAGTGGATTGGATTCAAGATCGGGTCGCCCGATCGCTCGGCAGAATCGCGGCCAGTCGCGTCCGCTACCCAGTGCGATGACAAAATCGCCATCCGAAGCGGGATAGCTTTCAAACGGGGTAATCGATGGGTGGCGCGACCCGTTCGGCTGCGGCACCTGCCCTGTATTGAGGTTCCGCGCAAAGGCGTTTTCCATCAGCGCCCACTGGCAGTCCAGCATGGAAACATCCAGCACCGGGCCGGGCGCAACACCGGAAACATCACGCGCATACAGCCGCTGCAGAATACCGATAGTGGTGAAAAGGGACGCGGAAAGGTCGCCGACCGAAACGCCTACGCGAGTCGGTGGGCCGCCAAGAGGCCCGTTGATGCTCATCAGCCCACTCATTGCCTGCACCACGATGTCGAAAGCCGGGCGTGTCGCCAGACTGCCTGTCTGGCCGAAACCGCTGATCGACGCTTTCACCAGCCGCGGGTTGATGCGGTCAAGATCAGCGTCACTGCACCCCAGACGGTCACGCACGCCCGGGCGCATGTTCTCGACGAACACATCCGCTGTCTCGAGCAGCCGGTGCAGCACCGCGCGGCCATCTTCTGTCTTCAGATCCAGCGCAACACTGCGCTTGTTACGATTGATGCTGTCGAAATACAGGCACCGCCCGTCCTTGAACGGTGGTGTATCTCGGCTGATATCGCCGCCGTCCGGACTTTCAACCTTGATGACATCAGCCCCCATGCCCGCCAGCAACCAGGTGCAGTACGGACCGGACAGCATACTGGTCATGTCGACCACGCGAATGCCGTGCAACATTCTACAGTTTCCTCAAACGCTGAATTGCTGCGACGTTTTTCTGGTAGACCGCCGCGTGGCAATCTGCCGTCACCATGTCATCATCAACGAAATCGATCACCCGCTTGGTCGCAATCAGATGATCGGCCTCAGCCGCCCTGATCGGGTCAAGAAACACCGCCGCCTGTTCCGCTGCATCTGTCTGCGCAAACACCCGGTCGACCAGGCCCCAGGAAAGGGCCTCTTGCGCGGAAAGGCGCAACCCGCCCAGCAGCAGCGCCTTTGTTCTGGCCTTGCCGATCAGGTCGATCAGCCGGCCGGCATCGTGACGTTCCGGCAGGAAGCCGTTTTTCAGCGTCGGATAGAAAATTTGTCCGCCCTCGACCATCAGCCGGATATCGCAGGCCAACGCCAGCGCCAGTCCGCCGCCGATGCAGGACCCGTTCAACAGGGCGATGGTCGGCACCGGCAAACGGGCAAGCGATCCGGTTGTTTCCCGCCACAAGGCATCATAGGCAAGCGCCGAGGCCGGGTCTGACACCTGGGCGCGAATTTCGCTCAGGTCCGCCCCGCCGGAAAATATCCGGCCGCCGCTGCCGGTCAGCACCAACGCCTTTGCGTCTGTATCGTCAGCCAGGTCCCCGGCCAGCGCCGTCAGATCGCTCAGCATCGCCATTGTTATGGCGTTCGCCTTGTCGGGACGATTGAGCGTAACGGTTACGATGCCGTCAGCGCAGGCGACAGACAGCGCGCCGTCGGCGCGGCTTTCCGTCATAGCGCGTAGTCGGGTTCTAGCGCATCAAGCACTTCGACCATGGCGTCGAAATCCTCGTCTTCGGGCGATGCGCGAACCTTCGCGGACATCGCGGCGGCGACATCGGCCGGAATACGCTGAACCTGGTTATCGTTCGCGGACCCGCTCAGCAACTGGTACATACAGGCGCGTTCAAGCTGGTACAGGTCAAGATAGGCGCGGCCGACAGACGGCCCGACGACCATCGCCCCGTGATTCCGCAGCAGCAGTATACGCTTGTCGCCAAGCGCTTCCGCCATCCTGTAGCCCTCTTCTTCCGCTTCCAGCAGACCGTCATAGGTATCGTAATAGGCAACATCGTCATGAAACTGGGCTGCCTGCTGCGACAGCTGGGTGTCGAAGGCGATGTCCGTGCGGATCGACATTGCGACAATATAGGGCGAATGGACATGCATGACACAATTGGCGTCCGACCGGCTGCGATGAACCGGGGCATGGATGATCCAGCCGGCCAGCCGCGCCTTGCGGATCCCTTCAAGCAGCTCGCCATCCTTGCCGAGAAGCGCCAGATTGCCGGCCGTGACCATGCGCCAGTGCGTCCGGTCGGGCGTGATCAGCATCTTGTCCGGCTCGTCCGGCGAAACATAGCTGAAATGGTTCCAGGTGCCCTCGTTCAGCCCGTCGCGAACCGCCAGGCGATGCGCCGCTGCGAGGTCTTTTCGAATGCGATGCCAGTCAGTCATGATTGTATCTCCCAAAAGCGCGCGCGCCATCCGATCAGGAGGCAGTTGCCGGTTTGATATTGTCCTCAACGGCTTTCAGCGCCGCCTGCAGACCGGAAACATCCGGGCCGCCGGCCTGCGCCATATCCGGCCGGCCACCGCCGCCCTTGCCGCCGATGGCGTCAACGCCGGCCCTGACCAGATCGACCGCGTTGTTTTCACCCGGAAAATCATCGGTAACGCCGATAACCAGCGACGCCTTACCGTCGTTCGATGCCGCAACCGCGACGATGCCGGATCCGATCTGTTGTTTCAACTGATCGACCAGCGGTTTCAGTTCCTTCGGCGGGACGTCTTCAAGCAGGCGGGTCGCGAACTTGATGCCGCCGACATCCTTTGACGGTGCTTCCGCCTGCCCGGCGCCACCGCCCGCCGCCAGCTTGCGGCGCAGATCGGAGACTTCCCGTTCCAGCCGCTTGCGGTCATCCAGCAGACCCGCAATGCGATCAGGCACGTCCTGCGGCGACGCCTTCAAGGTGGCAGCAGCTGCAGCAAGTCGGCTTTCCTGCAATCGGGTATAGTCGATGGCGGCTTGCCCGGTCAGTACCTCGACGCGTCGGACCCCGGCGGCCACCGCGCCTTCACCGACGATGCGGAATGCGCCGATATCACCGGTCCGGCGCACATGCGTGCCGCCGCACAGTTCGGTCGAGAAGACCGGCGACTTGTCCTCACCGACAGTTTCCTGTGGCGACCCCATCGAGACGACGCGCACTTCCTCGCCGTACTTCTCGCCGAACAGCGCCAACGCACCGGCCTTCACCGCATCTTCCGGCGTCATCAGGCGGGTAACGACATCGGAGTTTTTACGGATTTCAGTGTTCACCTGCCGCTCAACTTCGGTGATTTCATCGACCGTCATAGCCTTCTGATGCGCGAAGTCAAACCGCATCTGATCCGGCGCAACCAACGAACCTTTCTGGGTCACGTGATCGCCCAGCACCCGACGCAATGCCTCATGCATCAGGTGGGTTACCGAATGGTTAGCCCGCAGTTTCGCCCGCCTTTCGGTGTCGACTTCCATGTCCAGCGCGTCACCGATCCGAAGCGTCCCTTTTTCGACGGAACCGACATGCACATGCATCGTATCCATGCGCTTGATCGTATCGGACACCCGGACCACGGCGCCGTCGGCGCTGGTGATCGTGCCGCAATCGCCCATCTGGCCGCCGGATTCAGCATAGAATGGCGTCTGGTTCGCGATCACCATGACCTGCGCACCCGTTTCTGCCTGTTTCACCGGCTTGCCGTCGACGACAAGCGCTGTGACCACGCCTTCGGCATGCTCGGTTTCGTAGCCCAGGAAATCGGTCGAACCAGCTGTTTCCTTGACGTCGAACCAGATTGCATCCGTGGCCGCCTCACCGGACCCCGCCCACGCCTTTCTGGCCTTTGCTTTCTGTTCCGCCATGGCGCTGTCGAAACCGTCCTGATCCAGCACCCTGCCCTGACCGCGCAGGATGTCCTGCGTCAGATCGACCGGGAATCCGAACGTGTCATACAGCGTGAAGGCGACCTTGCCGTCCAGCGGCGCGCCGTCGGCCAGTTGGTCGGTTTCCTCCGACAGAAGTTTCAGCCCGCGATCAAGCGTCTGCTTGAACCGGGTTTCCTCGAGTTTCAGGGTTTCCGTGATCAGCGCTTCCGCCCGCTTCAGTTCCGGAAATGCCGCCCCCATCGTGCCGATCAATGTCGGCACCAGCCGCCACATCAGCGGGTCCTGCGCGCCCAGAATATGGGCATGACGCATGCCGCGCCGCATGATCCGCCGCAACACATAACCCCTGCCTTCATTCGACGGCAGAACCCCGTCAGCAATCAGGAAGGACGTCGCCCGCAAATGGTCGGCAATCACCTTGTGGCTGGCCCTGTCCGGCCCGTCCGGATCGGAATTCGTCATGTTGGCGGACGCAACCATGATGGTGCGCAGCAGATCGATATCGTAATTGTCGTGGCTGCCGCCCAGCAGGGCTGTGATCCGTTCAAGCCCCATACCGGTATCGATGGACGGTTTCGGCAGGTCGATGCGGTTACCCGGCTCGATCTGCTCGAACTGCATGAACACGAGATTCCAGATTTCTATGAACCGGTCGCCGTCCTCATCGGGGCTACCCGGCGGGCCACCCGGAATATGTTCGCCGTGATCATAGAAAATCTCCGAACACGGGCCGCAGGGGCCGGTATCACCCATCTGCCAGAAATTGTCTGACGTCGGAATACGGATGATCTTGTCGTCGCCGATACCGGCGATCTTCTTCCAAAGGGTCGCCGCATCCTCATCTTCCGAATAGACGGTCACCAGCAGGCGATCCTTCGTCAGCCCCAGTTCCTTCGTCACCAGGGTCCAGGCCAGTTCAATCGCCCGGTCCTTGAAATAGTCGCCGAACGAGAAATTGCCGAGCATTTCAAAGAACGTGTGGTGCCGCGCGGTATAGCCGACATTTTCAAGATCGTTATGCTTGCCGCCGGCCCGGACGCATTTCTGACTGGTTGCGGCCCGGGAATACGGACGTATTTCCTGCCCGGTGAAAACGTTCTTGAACTGAACCATGCCGGCATTGGTGAACATCAGGGTCGGGTCGTTTCGCGGAACGAGCGGCGACGAGGCGACGGCCTCATGGCCTTCGCGCACGAAGTAATCGAGAAAGCTGGAGCGGATGTCGTTGGCGCTCGTCATGACTGCCTTACCTGATAGCGGTTTCAAACACCGCTAATCTATGGGATGCGCCGGACGGATCAAGCGCCGTTTCGCACTGCAGCGTCAGGATAGCACAACGTGAAGCGCCGATCCGTTTCCGGACCGGCGCTTCGTATTGCTTGGTAATCGTCCCTACAGGACAGGATTATCCGGCGATCGGATCGTCTGCCGGGCCAAGTTCCGCATCCGCCTCAAGCACCGGGTCGGCCCCTTCCAGCATGGCGCTGTCGAGAACACCGGCATTCTCGCGAATCTTCCGCTCTAGCTGATCGGAAATGTCCTTGTTCTCAGCCAGGAACCGTTTGGCGTTTTCACGTCCCTGGCCGATCCGCTGACCGTCATAGGAGAACCACGCGCCGGATTTCTCGACGATATTGGCGTTGACGCCCAGATCGAGAAGTTCGCCGGTCTTGGAGATACCCTCGCCGTACATGATGTCGAATTCGACCTGCCGGAACGGCGGCGCGACCTTGTTCTTGACCACCTTGACGCGCGTCTGGTTGCCGACAACCACATCCTTGTCCTTGATCTGGCCGATGCGACGGATATCCAGGCGGACGCTGGCATAGAATTTCAGCGCGTTACCGCCTGTCGTCGTTTCCGGGCTGCCGAACATCACGCCGATCTTCATTCGGATCTGGTTGATGAAGATGACCATGCAGTTCGAGCGGCTGATCGACCCGGTCAGCTTGCGCAGCGCCTGCGACATCAGCCGCGCCTGCAGCCCAACATGGGTGTCGCCCATTTCACCTTCCAGCTCGGCGCGCGGCACCAGGGCGGCGACGGAATCGACCACCAGCACGTCAATGGCGCCGGAGCGGACCAGCGTATCGGTAATTTCCAGTGCCTGTTCGCCGGCATCCGGCTGCGAGATCAGCAACTCATCAATGTCAACGCCCAGTTTCTTCGCATAGGAGGGGTCGAGCGCGTGTTCCGCATCGACAAAGGCGCAGGTGCCGCCCTTCTTCTGTGCTTCGGCGACAACATGCAGTGCGAGCGTGGTTTTGCCTGAACTTTCCGGCCCGTAGATTTCAATGATTCGGCCCTTCGGCAGACCACCGATACCAAGTGCGATATCCAGTCCGAGCGACCCGCTGGAGATTTCCTCGATATCCATCACGGTCTGCTGACCGAGTTTCATGATGGAGCCTTTACCAAAGCTCCGTTCGATTTGTCCGAGGGCGGCTTCGAGGGCCTTGTTCTTGTCCATAGAGGATTTATCCACGAGGGTTAATGCTGGCTGCGTCATGTCTCGACCCTTCTTCTGTCACAGGGAGTGGGTGGTGGCAATAACGGCAATGTACCTCGTTTGTTCCATAACGCAAGTTCTTTTTTTGTTCTCGTTAAATTGCATACGTTCCGGTTTGTTCTTTCAATGTCCCACCCTGTTCGCAAAAATAGCTGCCGGCCGACGACGCGTCCGTTTTGCAGTACGGCCGCGGAAAAGGTTGCCTGGACGAATCGTCCTGCCCGGACGGGTCAGCCGAACTCAGCTTCCATCGGCGGTATCGAGCGCCGACCGGACCTTGCCGACAAGCTGCTTCAGGCTGAACGGCTTCGGCAGGAACAGCAGGTTCGGCAGGTCGTCGATCTCCGCCGCCACTGATTCCTGAGTATAGCCCGAAATGCAGATGATCGGCAGATCGGGCGTGGCTTCCCGCGCCGCCCTGATCAGGGTGGCGCCGTCTACTTCCGGCATCATCATGTCAGTCACCAGCAGGTCGAATTCGGATTCCGCCAGAATCTCCAGCGCCGCCGCCCCGGTTCGCGCCTCGGTGACGACATATCCCTTGCTGCGCAGGGCCCGCGCACTGAACAGGCGCACAGGGTCTTCATCCTCGACCAGCAGGATCGACCCCGCGCCGGTGACATCGCCGCCATCGCCATCGCCGTCCGCATCCGGATCGTCAGCCAGCGCCGCATCCGCCGCGTCCGGAATGAACAGCGTGAACGCCGCCCCGCCGCCGTCACGCACCGGCCGGTTATGCACGGTGACCACACCACCCATCTGTTCGAGGCTGCCATAAACCATCGACAGGCCAAGACCGGTTCCGTCACCGATTTCCTTGGTCGTGAAGAACGGATCGAAGATCCGCCCGGCAATCTCGTCTGGAATTCCCGGTCCGGTATCGACCACCGTCACCGTCACATAATCCCCCGCCGGCACATCGACAAACCCGTACCGCTTCTTCTGTTTGACACCCTGGTGGGCGGTTTCGATGTCCAGTTTGCCGACGCCGCCCATTGCATCGCGCGCATTCACTGCCAGATTGATCAGCACCTGCTCAAGCTGTCCCTGATCCACCTTCACCTTTGCCATGTCGCGGGCATGGATAACGGACAGGTCGATCCGCTCACCCAGAACGCGGCGCAGCAGAGAAGACAGTTCCGACAGAACCTCGCCGATATCCAGCACCCGCGGGCGTAACGGCTGCTGCCGGGAAAACGCCAGCAACTGCCGCACCAGACCCGCCGCCCGGTTGGCGTTCTGTTTGATCTGCATGATATCGGCGAAATTCTGCTCGCCGGGATGATGGCGTTGCAAAATCAGATCGCAGAATCCGATCATCGCCGTTAGCATGTTGTTGAAATCGTGCGCGACGCCGCCGGCAAGCTGGCCCAGCGCCTGCATTTTCTGTGACTGGGCGAATTGCTGTTCGAGCTGCCGGCTTTTCGTTGCATCAACCAGATGCAGCAACAGCCCGCCGCCGCCACCGCGCGACCGGGTCGGCGGCGATACGTTGATCGTGACCGTAGTCGACGGCAAGGCCAGCGGATGTGCATCCATCGACAGGGTGACCAATCCGTTCTGCGGATCGGAGTTGGCCGGAATATCCTTCGCCTGGTGAAGAATACCGTCAAGCGCCTGACGGTCCGCCTCGCAGATAAGGTCGGTCACCTGCCGGCCGGTGACACCGGTTTCGCCAATCAGCGACCGGAAGGTGGCGTTGACCTCACGCACCGCAAGATCGTCATCTAGCACAGCCAGACCAAACGGCGCCTGATCGAGCGCACGCGACAGCAATGCCAGGCGGTCGCCAAGCTGTTCGGCCCTGTTGCGCGGGTTGCTGACATCCCGCAATTGCCACAGCACGGTCGGTTCCGCAGCGCTGGCGGCCGGCCCCGGCAGCGCCATGACCTCGAACCACGGCGAGATCTGCCGGTCGCCCGGCAACTGCGCCTCGACCCGGCCGCGCTTGCCCGCCAGCGCATCGGCTGCCAGCGATTCGAAAGCAACCTTGCCGCCGTCTTCACTGTCACCAGCACTGAAATAGGCGGTCAGGGCCGCAGGAATACTGTCAGACCCCGACAACATGGCCGAAAACCCGGCATCGGCAAACAGCACCCTGCCCGCGCTATCGGACATCGCGACAGATGTATCCATTCCATCGAGAATCGCTGCAGCCGCGCCGCGCGCCTTTACGCCGGGCTGTGAGAGCAGGCAGAACGATGCATAGGCGACAAGCGCCAGAAACAGAACGACAACGGTCGCGACAAGCCAGACCGGCACCGCCGCGCCCAGCATCAGTGAAACAAGGGCAATACAGCCGGCCAGCCCCGCAACGACCAGAACAATCGCCTGCCGTCTGGCGCGGCTCACGTCGGCATCTTCCGCTTCTTGAGGTTCCAGACGAAGCTGATGACCTCGGCCACCGCCTTGTAGTGTTCCGGCGGCACTTCCTCGTCGACCTCGACGGTCGCGAACAGAACCCGTGCCAATGGTGGATCTTCGTAGATGGTAATATCGTTCTCTTCCGCCGCCTCGCGAATTTTCATGGCGATGAAATCCTGCCCCTTGGCAATCAGACGCGGCGCATCCATTTCATCCGGCTTGTAAGCCAGCGCAACGGCAAAGTGCGTCGGGTTGGTAACCACGACATCGGCATTCGGCACCGCCTGCAACATGCGCTGCGCAGCGCGTTCGTAGCGTATTCTGGCCAGCCGACGCTTGATCTGCGGGTCGCCTTCCTGGTTTTTCATCTCTTCCTTGACCTCCTGCTTCGTCATCCGAAGCTGTTTCCGGTGGTCAAAGCGCTGGAAGAAAATATCGAAGATCATGATGACGAACAGAACAGCCAGGGCCGCCGCCAGGAATTTCAGGATCAGGTAGGTCATTTCCTCAAGCTGATCGGGCACGCCGGCCAACGGAAGGTGATCAATGGTGTTCAGCGCCGGCACGATCAGGATAAGCCCGGTTATGCCGACAATGGTCATCTTCAGCAGGCCCTTGGCGAATTCCACATAGTGCTTTGCGCCAAGATATTTTTTCAGCCCAGTGAGCGGGTTGATCTTGCTGAGTTTCGGCTTGATGCTCTCCGGCGCGAACGGAACGCCGACCTGGAAAATGTAGCCGATCAGCGCCAGGATCACGAAAATCACCAGCAACCAGCCGACATATTTCAGGACACCAACCAGCAATCCGGCCATCGCCGAGCCGAATGCCGCTTCTGAAAACGGTATTTCATGGGCGTGTGAGATAAAATTGCGCAGCAATTCGGCCAGCCCGCCCAGAAGGTCGGGCATCAGGGCAACCATCATGATGCCGCTGCCGAACAGCATGATCCATGTCGGCACTTCGCGGCTTATCGGCACCTGGCCTTTGCGACGGGCATCGGCCAACCGTTTTCCGGTCGGCTCCTCAGTTTTTGATGCCTCATCGGGTTTATCGGACATCCTGGACTCCTAGCGCGTCTGCCACCCTTTTAGCACGCCGTCAGTTCAATAAGAGAAACGCGGTCAGAGATTCTGAAAAATACTGCAGGAACACAGTCATCATTGCCCCGATACTGACGGCGAACACAAACAGACCGAGCATGATCTGCAGCGGCAGTGCAATGAAAAACACCTGCATCTGCGGCATCAGCCGGTTGGTGATGCCGAGAATGACGTAAAACACGATGCCCACAACAAGAAACGGCGATGAAATCCGCATGGCGACTTCAAAGCTGTTGGAAAAATTGCGCGCCATCATCAGAGCGGTATCGCCGGGATCCGGCAACTGGCCTGGTTGAAACAGCGTATAACTGTCAACCATGCCCCGCAGCATCAGGTGGTGCAGATCGGTTTCAAGGATCAGCAATGCGCCGAACATCGACAGGAAGACCGATTGCAGCGAGCCCTGCGCAGAAATAGCCGGGTTGAAAAGCTGGGCGTTCGCAAACCCGGAAACGAAGGACATGATCGTCCCGGCGGTCGCCAGACAGACCATGAAGATACGCAGCGACATGCCGATCATCAGCCCGATAAAAATTTCGCCTGCGATCAGCATGATCATCATCGTGGCGTTGGTTGGCATCGGCGGCAGCGTATCGCCGACAATTGTGGCTACCAGCAGCGTGAAACCCAGTGTGAAGAGCAGTCGCGCCCGGGTCGGGATATAGGTTTCGCCCAGTGTCGGCATCAACAGCGCAATCGACCCGATCCGGCAGAAAATCAGGAAAAGGGAGAAGACCTCCAGCGGAAGCAGATCGACGACCATCTATCGCTACCGGTCCGGTTTCACAGGCCGGGTGTGCCGCCGATGGCATGGTCCATGACATACGTCATAAACGACCGCAACCGGTCCAGCATGAAGGGGATCAGAAACAGCATGGAAGCGAAAACCGCGAGGATTTTCGGCACGAATGTCAGTGTTGCTTCCTGAATTTGGGTCAGCGCCTGGAAAACCGCGATAATCAGGCCCACCACAAGACCGACCATCATGATCGGCGTGGAAACCTGCAGCACAGTTACAATCGTTTCACGGGCGACATCGAGGGCAATTTCTTCATTCATCGCGCATCAGCTTTTTCCAGACACGAAGACACGCCGCTGTCGATCCCTTGCGGCGATGGCAGTTTAAGTCGATTCGATAAACGGAAAGACCGCCAAACCACCAGCCGTCAGATCGGCATCCGCAGAATTTCCTGATATGCCTGGATCATCTTGTCACGCACGGTGACGACGGTCTGCAGCGTCGATTCGGCATGCGCCAGCGCGGTCACCACATCGGTCAGTTCGGCCCGGCCGGCAATGGCTTCCATGCCGACCTTTTCCGCGACCCGGCTCGACTGAACCATTTCCTCGGCTGCACCGCGCAGAACGTCTGTAAAATTGTGCCCCGGCAACACCGGTTCGCTCGCGCCGACTTTCGGCGCCGACGGAACTGGCGTTGCGTGCTGAGTGTATGCGGCAATAGCGTCTGCCGGGTTAATCATTGACCGATGCCTCCAACGGGTTCCTTACCATATCTGCAAGCCGTTAAGGAATGGTAAACGGCTCAGCAGTATCCTTCTGCTATCTCAACAGATCGATCGTGCTCTGAACCATGCGCTTCGACATATCGACGACGTTCAGGTTCGCCTCGTAGCTGCGGCGAGCCTCAAGCATGTCCATCGTTTCGATCAGTGTCGTCACGTTTGGCGTCTTGTAATAGCCGTTTTCGTCAGCCGCCGGGTGCTGAGGATCGAACTTCAAGCCGAAATTCGACTGATCTTCCGTCACCTTGCGCACCCGAACGAGATCCGCATCAAGATCGCGGTCGAGATAGTTCTTGAAAGTAACGATCTTGCGGCGATACGGGTCGCCACCGGTCACGTCGGCCGTCGAGTTCGCATTGGCAAGGTTTTCGGAAATGATGCGGATACGCGTGCCCTGGGCCCGCATACCCGACCCGCCGACAAACATGGCTGCTTTCAGATCATCCATTTCTTATCGCTCCTTCTGTCTGCCTACTGCCCGCCGGGACGGCCAAGCGCAATCTTGTACATCTGGCCGTATTTGCGGAACAGCCGCGTGGCCAGCTGATAGTCGTTCTGGGTTTCGTTCAGCTTGAACATCTGTTCTTCCAGAACAACGCGGTTTCCGTCAGGCGAGATTTCGTAAGGCGTCCGGTTGCGATCCACCCGATAATCATCCTTCGCCGTTGATGCTGTAACATGCATCGGGTTAGTCTGGCTCAACGGAACGTTCCGTCGCGTCGAACGAAGGGATTCGCGAAAGTCCAGCGCCCGCAGGTCTTTCGCCACATAGTCAGGTGTATTTGTGTTGGCGACATTCTGGGACAGAACCCGCTGACGCTGTGTCAGCCAGCTCATCTTGTCCGTCACCATGCCCATAAGGGCTGTGCCTTTAAGCGACATCGTCGTGTTCCTCTCTCATATCGGGCCTCTCCAAACCCGCTAACCAAACAGCAAGGATCGTGCCAGGGCATGAAAACTGTTATCTGTTTGGCTAGTTACCAACAAACTAGATGTATTCGCCAAGCATGTGAACAGCATTAAGAAAATAAACCGAAATAAAGTGACGTATCATCTTTGATTTACTTAAGTATGCGTAAATAAAATATGATTGAATTGTTTGATTTCTGGTTTACTTTCCCTTTATAAACTCTTGGAAGACAACGAAATTATGGAAAATTTCCTGATCTGCTGAAAAATCATGTTAAGGTTGCGGAACCGGTTTCGACGAATAGCGATAGACCATGCAGAAATTACCTTTGAACAGAAACGCGCCTGAACGGCCGGTTCCCAAGACCAAGGCAGTGGCGTTGAGCTATGAGCCGACAGACATGTCGAGCGCGCCGAAGGTTACGGCATCGGGCAAGGGGTTTCTGGCGGAACGCATTCTGGAGCTGGCCTTCGAGAACGATGTGCCGGTTCGCACCGACCCCGATCTGGTTGAAATCGTTTCGGCGACGGAGGTCGGCGAAGAAGTGCCGGTTGAGGCATTCATTGCCGTGGCGGAAATCCTTCGTTACGTCTACGAACGCAACGGCACCGTCCCGGAAAGCGTCCGGACACTTATGGAAACCGAAATGGAACAGGAAGCGGAGTATGGACCGAGCACAAGTTGAAGAAACCCTGAGTGACCTGATCGCCGAAATAAAGGCGGATCGGGCGGCATTGGCCGGGAACGGCGAACTGCAGCTGGAAAATGTCGGTCAGCGGGTGAACGACGTCTGCGCCGCCGCCGTCAAACTGCCAAAAGAGGACGCAGTTGCCGTCCAGGATATGTTGCAGGACCTGAAAGACTGTCTTTCCGGCCTGTCCGACGACCTGGAGCAGGCCGTCAGTTCCGAAAACGCCGAAGCTGTTGCCGAAGATGCCGGCGACCCCGCACCGGAAACCGTTTCACCGGAACCTAAACAAGACTGACCCGACGAATCGGCCGATAGATAGTCGTTCGCGTCTTGCGCCACATTTGCGGCGCTGGTTTCGCGTGGCAATCAACCTGACAGGCGGCCGATGAGCGACTTGATGGATTTTGGCAGTTACGCGCAGTTTCTGTTCGCGCTGCTGTTCGTGCTGGGCCTGATCGGGCTGTTTTCAGTCGCCCTGAAACGGCTGTCGA
The DNA here is from genome assembly GCA_964352715.1 of uncultured Flavobacteriaceae bacterium. GTDB lineage: Bacteria > Pseudomonadota > Alphaproteobacteria > UBA8366 > Aestuariispiraceae > JAVKBW01. The sequence goes on from CAYGSU010000040.1 coordinate 17,523, forward strand.
TGACGGGAATTTCCGGTCTGCGCAGCGGCCGGGGTCCGCGCCGGCTCAGCATCGTCGAAACCGTGATCGTCGATGGCAAGCGCCGCATGGTCCTGGTGCGCCGAGACGACAAGGAACATCTGCTGTTGCTGGGCGCAACCAGCGATGTGGTGATCGAAACCAATATCGAAGCAGACAGCCGGCCGGAACTCGGCGCGCAAAACCCATCGGTATCCGACGCGGAGATGACGACGCCAACGTCGCCGGCAAAACAGCCGCCCGCCTCTTTCGTGACCGATATCCGCCGGTTCCTGGGAAACGAGAAACGGGCGCAGCAATGAAAACCACCCTGCCCGCCTTCCACACCGCATATCTGTATCGTCTGTTGCCGGTCGCCATCGCGGTGCTGCTTGCCGCCGTTCTTGCCGCCAACCCGGCTTTGGCGCAGTCGATAACGATAGATACCGGCGAATCCGGCTCGGTCACCGGCAGGCTTGTCCAGCTTGTCATCCTGATCACGGTGATCAGCCTTGCACCGTCGGCACTGGTTATGATCACCTCCTTCACGCGTCTGGTGATCGTGCTGTCACTGCTGAGAACCGCCATCGGCACCCAGCAAAGCCCGCCAAACACGGTGATCATCGCGCTGTCGCTGTTCCTGACCTTCTTCATCATGCAGCCAACGTTCCAGGAAGCCTACGATAACGGCATCGGTCCGCTGATCGAGGAACAGATCACCGAGGAAGAGGCCTTCGAGGCTTCCATGATCCCGTTCCACGCCTTCATGCTGCGCCATGTCCGTGATCAGGATCTGGCGCTGATGATGGATCTGGGACAGATCCCCAATGTCGAAACCCCGGCCGACACGCCGATGCGCGCCCTGATACCGGCCTTCATGATTTCCGAACTGCGCCGCGCCTTCGAAATCGGCTTTCTGGTTTTCGTGCCGTTTCTGGTCATCGACATGGTCGTGGCGTCGGTGCTGATGTCGATGGGCATGATGATGCTGCCGCCGATCATCATCTCGCTGCCGTTCAAGCTGATCTTTTTCGTGCTTGTCGATGGCTGGTATCTGGTGGTCGGAACGCTGGTTCAGAGCTTTAACCCGGTATAGCCGGCAGACTCACGCCCGGAATCCGCTTGTTGCCCCCTGCCCGGGTCTCTAGCCCTGCTGGTTGTTCGACGCGCCGGTAGTGACTTCCGGCTCCCGGTCGCTGCCAAGCACCGGCGACAACAGCTTGGCCCGGTAGTTTTCCATGAAGGCGTTGAAACCGCCGCCGCTGGCCAATTGCCGCAGGCTGGCTTCCAGCGACGCCCCGCCTTCCTCGTTCGGTGCAACGATATAGTTGAAAACATCCCGAAAGGCGGAAAGGTTCATCGCTGGCCCGTATAGCGACCGCACCTGTGCAAGCCCCACATCGTCGCCGTCGAGCTTCAGGGCAACCGCCCAGTTCACCACATGGCGCGCGCGGTCTTCGGGTATTTCTCCGTTCAGGCCCGGCGGATCACCTGACAGGCGCTGCAGCACCTTTGCCGCTTCGGTCCAGTTTTCGGCATCCCGATAGATGGTCTGGCGCAGGCTGTCGGCCTCGTCGCTTGTATCGCCGGCAAGCAGCTTGATGGCTTCCGGATCGTTGTTCAACTCATGTTCGGCCTTTGCCCGCAACCGCCGACGGTCGTCTTCCAGTTCACGTTCAAGCTGCGGAAAATTGGTCCGTGCAAGCGCTTCCTTCGCACCCACCGGGTCGTTGTCGAGCAGGTGAATGAAGGCGAGCTTCGCACCGACGCGCGACCGTTCCTCGCCCTGCAGGCGGAACTTCACCTGATGGTCAAGCAGCGTCGCCGCACGGCCCAGAAGATCGACCTTCACCAGCCGGTCGGCCAGCTTTTCAATCATCAGGTCACCTTCCGCACCGGCCGGGGTAAGTTCGCGGAATTCGTCGTACAGCGCCAACGCACGCAGCGGCGGCATGCGGTCAGCCTCGCCCTCGATATACAACCGTCGGAACAGATCGGTCATCTGCTGCGCCAGTTCCTCGGAAAGCGGGTCCTTCGAGAAATAAGTCACCGCGGTGCGCCAGATTTGCAGGCCCGAGAAGTAGTCGTCGTTATCGATATACACTTCACCGAGCCGCCGCAGCACCGCCAGCTCGAACCGGTCGCCGCGCCACTGGTAACGCAGCTTTTCAAGCCGATCGATCACTTCGGCATCGCTGATCGATCCCTGCTGTCGATCAAGGTTGATCAACGAAAATTCGGCCCGCGCCTTGTTTTTCAAATCATTGGTCTTGGCCAGCCCGCCCCACAACTCACGCGCCAGATCAAGGTCATTGCGGGCCATCGCGATCCGTCCCTGATGGTAGCGCAGATCACCCTTTTCGCCGCGTCGCAACAGTTCATAATCGATATCCAGATCGTCGAGCCATCCCTTCGCGGCCCGGGGGTCCCGGATCGCCAGGGCGGCTTCCACCCGCAACAGCGCCAGTTCGCCCTTCAGCGGGAACGGATAGTTTCGCAGGATGGAATCGCCGGCCGTGAAGGTTTCGGCGGCATCCCGCCATTCGTTGGTTTCGGCCAGAACAGCGGCCCGCCACAACGCGGCTTCGGCGAAACCATCGAGACGCGGATCGGCAAAATCCTCTCGGGCCACATCGAAGTCACGGGTCAGGAAACTGGCTGCGCCGCGCAACGCCCGGACTTCCGGCCGCTGCAACAATTTCGGATCGTCGCCCTCGACAATCTTCATGATGCCGACCGCTTCCGCCCCCATGCCATGGGCGATATAGAACTGCGCCAGATCCAGCCGTGCATCGTTGCGCTTGTCTGCGGGCACCTCCGTGATGGCGAGCATCAGCTTTTCTTCTTCCTGACCGAACTCGTCAGGCCCGCCATGCTTCCATTCCGTCAGGTTGAACAACCGCTTTTCGGAATAGGTCTGACCTGAACTGACCGGCGCTTCCGGCGACACGGCAGAAATATGCAGGCCGTCCGGGCTGGAAAGGGCGAAGCCGTTGAAGCTGCGTTCAAACAGCACGTTGTCGCCAAGTCGCTCGACCGCCACGCCCTGCGCGGAATCGAGAATCCTGAATTCCGGATAATGGCGGTCGCCATCGTTGCCGACGCCCGGATCCCGTATTGTGGCGACCCGCAATTCGTCGCCGACATCGGGGTCGGGTATCGAGAACACAGAACCGGGCGCCGTTACCGGAAATATCAGCCGCGGCCCGGTATCGGCATTCGCTTCCGCAATGATTTCGACCTGCTGCCGGGGCTTGATTTTCTGTTGCCGGAAATCGACGACCCAGGTGAACCCTTCAAGCGTCACCGCCGGATTAACATCTTCGGCCACACGCATCCGCAGTACCGTCATACCGCTGAGCGGCAATTGTTCGATCCGGTCGACCAGCGGCGCGCCCTGCTGGCGCAACGGGGTCAGATCAATCGGCGCGCGGCGGTCGAACACGATCCAGACGTAATCGCCGCGCTTGAACACGGCCGCGCCAACCTCTTCCGGCCAGTCGAAGGAAAAACTGACCGGGGCCGGCCCTTCCGGCTCGGTGCGCTGCCCGGATGAGTCGCGCAGAAACTCGACCGTCCCGGCCGCTTCCGCCTCGGCAATCTCCTTTTGCTCTTCTTCGCTCAATTGGTTGGTCGGCGGCTCTTCTTCGGTTGCAACGTCTTCCCCCGGCGGCTCGCCTTCCGTTTCGGCCGGTAGCGCCTCGTCAGCGGAAGCCACCGTTTCATCAGCCGATTCAACAAGGTCCGCAGTGTCGGTTTGTGCTGCATCCAGCGTGGCGACAGCCTCATCCGGCGGCGTCAGCGCCACCGGTCCGGGCAACGCTGTTTCGTCCTGCTCCAGCGGAGCGGGGTCACCGTCCTGAACCGGTTCATCGGCGGCGATTTCTTCGCCAGCCGGTTCCGGCTCCGGTATCGCCTCGGCAGCCGGTTCCGGCGTGGGCACACCCTCTTCCGCCGCATCAGCCGGCGGCGGTGGCGGCTGCCCTTCCACGACATCAACCACGACCTTGGTGCCGGACAGGAACGATTTGGTCGTTCTGTTCGGCGGCAGGGGAAGCGTGAACACGGTTTCGGACGCCGTGTTGGTGCTGGCCGGGCGGCCGAACCCGTCCGGCAGCGCTTGCCCGACCGGCGCCGGATCGATCGAGGCGGGCTTCTGGAACCGGATGGTCGCAATGCCGTTCGCCTCGGTTACCGAATAGTCGACAGGTTCGGTCCAGTCGAACACCACGCGGGTATAGGTCGGGTGCTGACCGACGCGAACACCGAGCGGCGGCGCGGCAGGGGCCGGTTCTGCCGACGCTGCGGCATCGACAGGCGGCGGTGCATCCGGGCTCGGCGTGATATCGACGACAATCGAGGTTTCATTGGTGAAGGAGCTGACCAGCGATGGCTGCTTCATGACAAACCGAACGGTTCTGCCATCGTCCGTCACGCTGCCGGCACTGACATAGTCGGTAAGATTGCCGATCGCGTCCGTCAGGGTTGTACGCAACGGCGCATCGAAACGGATTACCGCCTCGCCGTTTTCCGCTGTCGCGGTATAGCCGACCTGGTTCTGCCAGTCGAAAACAACACGTCCGTATTCAGGATGCGACCAGCCGCGTGTGCGAACCTGTTCCTGCGCCACCGCCACCGGGGCGGCCGCCACAAGCGTCAGACCGATCATGAGCGCCAACAGCCACGCGTCCCGCAAAGCCATGGCCCGGTTCGCTATCTGACTGAGACTTGGTACTCGTTTCATTGGCCACCCGCTTCGGACAGAATAACAATGTCGATCCGTCGCGCCAATTCATAGCGGCGATCTTCCGGAATGTCCCGGTCGAGATGCTTGAAGCGCGAATCCGACATGCCGAGGGTGATCATTCGGCCCGGATATCCGGCCCTGGTCAGGGCATTCGCCACGGTTACGGACTGCGCCAGCGACAATTCCCAGTTGGTCGGATAATTCGATTGCGCCTGCGGCGGCAGCGGATCGGTATGGCCAATCACCTCGACCTGATTGCCGACCTGGGCCAGAACGCCACTTATCGCCGTAATGATGCGCCGTGCGCCACTGGAAAGATCAGCACTTCCCGGCATGAAAAGACGGTCGCTCGGCAGCGAAATGATCATCTGGTCAGGCAATGACGTGACCGCCATATCGGCCAGCAAGGGTTCGGCTTCCAGTTTCTTTCTGAAAATCTGGTTCAGGTAATCTGTCGGCAGCGCTGACAGGACTGATGTTGTATCGACATTCAGCTCGCTGACCGGCTGCGGCTTTTCCGGCCGGTCCGGCTTCGTGCTGGTGCTGATAAGGGAAATGACGGCATCATAGTTTTCCGACTTCAGTTCCGACATCGAAAACAGCATCACGAAAAATGTCAGCATCAATGCGGTAACGTCGCCCATGCTGGCGAGCCAGGGCGGCGACGGTTCCACCTTGTCCTTCTCGATTTCCGACGCCAGTTCATCCTCATTATAGACGGACAGAAAGGCTGGCGTCCTTTCCGTCTCGTCCGAAGCGTCCTCGCCGTCCAGAAGCTCGTCACCCTCTTCTTCCGGGTCGTCCAGCAGCGGGTTGCGATCATCGTCGTCCATGCCGCCCCCCTACCGGATCACATCAATGGAACGGTCGACCGGCGTCTCTTTCGGTGTCTCCTCGAAAGTGATCTGGGACTGGTCAACCGGAAGAATATCGAACCGCACGCGGATATTATCGCCCAACCCCTCTTTCAGGCCGGTCGAAAGGCCGCCGGGTGGTGCGCCGCCCTCTACCAGCGCCCGGGCCAGAAGGGTCGCCCGATGAAACGTGATATAGGCCGGATCGACCTTCGGCCGCGCAATCACAAGGGCTTCGGGGTCATTCGGGTTAACGATGTCCGGCACGTCAGATGCTATTTCCTGCGCGAAGTCCGGATTGTCACGAATACGGACATCGCCCAGCTTTTCGATGCCGAGCGTAATCCGGGCCTGCACCGAAAAACCTTCCAGCCTGGCGGATAGGGCAAAGGCAGTGGCGCGCATCAGATCGTCCCGATCGGCGCGGACAGCGGCTTCACCACCGACGAAGATATCCGTTTTTTTCAACGTCATCTGCAGGGTTCGGCCGGGTTTCAGGGTTTCCACCTTGGCGACCGGAACCGCCGTGACCCAAAGACGTTCAAGCTCTTCTGTCACGTCCTCCGGTTCCGGCACGGGACCAAGCGTGGATATCAGGATTTCTGCGGTCGTATCGGGCAGCACATCGGTCTTAAAGGTCGAGGCGACCGAGCTCAGCACCGCGCGCGAGCGCACCTCTTCCAGGGTCGACAGCGAGTTCAGCAGGATAAAGAAGGCCAACAACAGCAGAAACAGGCTGAGAAACAGCATCGTTCCGGTTTCCCGGACGCGGTGTTGGGGGGAAAGGCGGTCCTGATTCATGATGTCTGACGACCTGGCATCCCTGTTGACCGAAACTGCGAATTTCGATGCGTACTTTGCATCAACTGTACCATTTCTGCGGTCTGCAGGAAAAACCGGGCAAAAAACGGCTGCTGGCAACGACTGCCCGCCACGTCACCCCGGCGGACAAAGCGAGAACTGCGAATCGACCGGTTTCACGCCGATCCGGCATTATTTCATTCCTTTTCCGTCAGCCTGATAAGCGGCGGGCACCGAAAGCCCCGCCGGACTATTGCGGCAGTTCAGGCAGATCGCGCCGATCCGCCATTTCGCGGGTCAACAGCCGCGCCTTTTCCGGGTTCATCGCCGCGATGATCGGCGCGATTTTCCGGGCCGACATGCCGCGCAACACCCCTGTCAGGGTTTCGAGATCAAGCTCGTCGAAAATCGCCGCCGCCGATTTCGGTTTCATCGCCGAGTAGATCTTGCGCAGCTCTTCCTGTTCGGCCACCTGCTCGGTATCATAGCGTTCCAGCAGCGTGTCGATTTCAGACCGAATTTCCTCAAGCTTACCCTGCTGAACCATAAGCTGCTGTTCTGCTGCTTGCAGCAGGGCTTCGCGTTCGGCCAGTTCGGCTTCCTTCGACTGGATGCGGTCGCGGCGTTTCGCCAGATCGTGCAGCAGCCGCATTTCGCCGGGCGTCAGCGATGCGATGTCGTCGAAAGCGCCTTCTGCATCGGCATCGAAGCCTTCAATCGGTTCAAACCCTTCCGGCGGGCTGTCCTCGACATTCTCGAATCCCTCGAAATCATCCTCCGCCGATTCCCGAGCCGCCGATTCCGGAGCCGCCGATTCCTGCTGGGCACGGGCTTCCGCAAGCTGCAACGGGTTTTCGGCCACCGTGTTATCAGGGTCGTTCAGCGCCTGATAGATCGATCCGACCTTCACGGTCAGCATCAGCACCGCAACAAATATAACGGCTGGCAGTAATCTGAATCCGGCATTCATCTGTCTGTTATCCCGTGCATCGCGGCGACGCCTAGCGCATGCCCTGCAAGGCTTTCAGCAAATCCGACTTCGATCTGGACTTGAGCTTCTTGCCGGCGTCTTCGCCGCTGTTTTCCCCACCGTCCTGTTCGGACTCCGCATCGGCTGCATAGGATGGGGACATTGATTTCGATGCGCGCAAGGGCGCCGGCTTTCGGCTCTGCGCTGCCGGTTCGGCAACGGCGCTCTTACGGCTTTTTGTTATACCGCCCTCGAGCTTGTCCGCAACCCCCTCGCCCCGATCGACCAGAAACTGCAGGTCTTCGCGAAGGCGGTCGGCTTCCTTGATCAATTCCTTTACCGAGTACGAATTGTCGGTCGCTTCCACCTTGATCCGGTTGATCGCCATTTCGGCCTTGGCCGTGGATTCCTCGAAACCGCCGAGCAGCGACTGCAATTCGTCCTTGCTTTTCTTCAGCGTCGACAGGCTGCGGTTCAGCATTACCGCATAGTAGATCATTACCACCAGAAGGACGGCGATAACGATATCGAGAATGACCGAGACATCAGGCAGGTTCATTGTTCGGCTTCCACCTTGCTATCGATACGAACGGCCATATTGCCGTTTTTCTGCCCCATCGTTGCATTAAACATCGGAATGTTGCCGCAACGCAATTCCACCGGCGAATTCGGCTTTGCCGACAGCGGCAAAAACGTGCCTTTCGACCACCGCAGAACATCGCCGAGATTACCCGGCACCTCGTCCAGCACCACCTCGATCGGCACGTCGGTAAACCACAGTTCGGTCGCCAGGTGGTTTTCCCAGATCGAATCCCGGCCGAATTTTTCGCCCATGAACATCTGCAACAGCAGTTCGCGAACCGGCTCAAGCGTCGCATAGGGCAGCAGCAACTCCAGTCTGCCGCCGCGATCTTCCATGTCGATCCGCAGCCGCGCCAGAATAGCGGCGTTGGCCGGCCGGGCGATTGTGGCAAAGCGCGGGTTCGTTTCCAGGCGATCGAACCGCATGGTTACCGACGACAGCGGGTCAAAGGCGGCCGAAAGATCCGCAAGCACCACAGCGATCATCCGTTCGACAAGGTTTCGTTCGATGGTCGTATAGGGACGCCCTTCGATGCGCATGGCGGCGGTGCCGCGTCGGCCGCCAAGCAGCACATCAACGATGGAATAGATCAGCGATGAATCAACCGTTATCAGTCCATAATTGTCCCATTCTTCGGCCTTGAACACGGTCAGCATGGCCGGCAGCGGAATTGAGTTCAGGTAATCGCCGAACCGGATCGAGGTAATGTTGTCGAGACTGACCTCGACGTTGTCCGAGGTGAAGTTTCTGAGCGAGGTCGACATCATCCGGACCAGCCGATCGTAGACGACTTCCAGCATCGGCAGGCGTTCGTAAGACACCATGCCGGAATCGATGATTGCCTCGATGCCCGACTGGTTTTCCGAAGAATCGCCGCCTTCCTGGAAACCCAGAAGACTGTCGATTTCGTCCTGATTCAGAACCCGGGTAACGCCGCCGCCATCATCGTCGTCGTCATCCGCCATGGCGCCCCATTCATCGTCCAAAGCGGCATCGCTATCCAGGGCGTCACCGGCCCCGTCTTCCATGGTCTTGGCGATGTCTTCTTCGTCACTCATGATACTCGCGCCTTAATTCGTTTGTCCGGCCTGTTGCCTGTCCATCGGCTGCGCCGATCATCATGCAATGCCAGAATGCAGGAAGCGTGCCCGGTTCCGGGTCTGTCTCTTGGCCGGACTACTGGATCAGCAGGTCTCCTATCAGCACATCTTTCACCTTAACCGGATGTACGGCCGAATTCACCCTTGCCAGCATCTCTTCCTTGACCCGGTAAAGACCCTGGCTGCCTTCAAGCTCCTCGACCCGCAATTCACGCAGGAAGACCTGAAAGTTATCAACGATCTTCGGCATGAAGCTGTTGATCACAGCCTCGTCTTCCGGCGCATTGAGCTCCAGATTGATGCGCAGCTTCAGAATTTTCTGCTTCTGCCCCGATGTCCTTAGAGACACCAGCATTTCCGGCACTTCCAGATAGGTCCCCGGAACCGCAACGGCATTTTCGTCTTCTGCGCCACCGTGTTCGCCTTCGGCCATCGCCTCTTCTTCATTGCCGAGAAGGGAATCCAGCATGCCGCTGAAGAACAGGCCCGCCCCGGCGCCGCCGAGAATAAGGATCGGCAGCAGAATGAAAATGATCAGCTTCTTGCCGCCGGTCTTTTTCTTGCCGCCTTCTTCGCCTTCTTCGGCGCCTTCGGTCTCGTCACTCATCCTGCATCCTTGTCAGCCCGGCCGGCAGGATCGGCGCCGCCGCGTGGCTTTCGTTTCGGGTCCAACGCCGCCGGGATCGAAAAACGCCATGACGAACAGACGATAATTGCCAGAGCCTGAACCGCTGAATTCTTGAGTTTTACTACAATTTCACAAATGGATCAAAGACTTCGTAAATCTTCGTAACGTCATCCAAATATTCGTGCTCACTCCGGCCAAATGACGGTAACGGACAGGCACGAAACGCCCCTGCGACCGGAAATAAATGCCCCGTGCCTGTGGCCATTCGTTCCGCCCGCACCGTAAACCCTGCCGCACAAAATCCCATAACATGCTGACTTTGTTGCATTTTCAAAACTGGCACGCGCTTTGCCATATCCATGACCGAGGAAGAGAACGGTTTGTCGGCACGCACCGACGCCCCGGACAGAACCTGGAGAGAGGTTTCGCCCGGTGGGGTGCCAAAGACGATCGCAGAGAGGACACAAATGGAAAACGGAATCTATATCGGTATATCGAGGCAGACCGCCCTGAGACGTCAAATGGACGTCGTGGCAAACAACCTCGCAAATGTGAACACCCCGGCCTACCGCGCCGAACGCATGGTGTTCAAGGAATTCATGGTCCAGCCGTCGAAGCAGTCAGCCGCCTATTCCTTCGTTCAGGATGTCGGTCAGTACCGCTCGACCGAAAACGGGCCGATCACACAGACTGGCAACGAACTTGATGTCGCGCTGAACGGCGAAGGCTACTTTGTTGTCGATACGCCCGCCGGTGAACGCTACACGCGGCATGGCCGGTTCCAGCTCGACGCCAACGGCTTCGTGGTCACCACGGAGGGCCATCAGGTTCTGACCGATGCCGGGCCAATCCAGATCCCGCCACAGTCAACATCGATCTCGATCAACGGCGACGGATCGATCAGCACAGAATTCGGTCCGCTCGGCTCGTTGCGGGTCGTGACCTTCGAAGACGACCAGGAGCCGCAACGCGGAGCCAACGGCCTGTATACGACCGAGCAGGATCCACAGGCGGCAAATGATGTTCAGATCGTCCAGGGCAGCCTGGAACAGTCGAATGTGGTCGCCGTTCTGGAGATCACTCGAATGATGGAAATATCCAACGCTCACAATTCATTACAGAAGATGCTTCAGAACGAAGACGAGCGAAACCGAACGATGATCCGCCGTCTTGGACAATCGCAGGGTTAAGCGATCCCGACCGGATTATTGAAGGAGAAAGAACATGAGAGCCTTATCAATCGGTGCAACGGGCATGCTGGCGCAGCAGCTCAACGTGGAAGTCATTTCGCACAACATCGCGAACATGAACACCACGGCCTATCAGCGCCGCCGCGCCGAATTTCAGGACCTTCTCTACCAGAACCAGCGCCGGGTCGGCTCGAACTCGTCCGATGCCGACACGATTGTGCCGGTCGGTGTGCAGATCGGTCTGGGCGTCAAGACAGCCGCTGTCTACCGGATATCCGAACAGGGCAACCTCAGCCTGACGGAAAACCCGCTCGATCTCGCGATCAACGGCAACGGCTATTTCCAGATCACCCTGCCGAATGGCGATACGGCCTATACCAGGGCCGGCGCGCTGCAGGTCGACGCCGATGGCGATCTCGTCACGGCTGACGGGTTTACCGTCGAACCGGGCATCACGATCCCGCAGAATGCCGTCGATATCTCGATCAATGCCAGCGGCGAAGTGCTGGTCAGCCTCGACGGACAGACCACGCCGCAGAATGTCGGGCAGCTAACGCTGGCGAACTTTGTCAACGAAGCCGGCCTTCTGGCAATCGGCGAAAACCTGATGCTGGAAACACCGGCCTCGGGCACGGCGATTACCGGCACGCCCGGGTCGACCGGGTTCGGCACCTTGCAGCAAGGGTTTCTGGAAACATCAAACGTCAATGTCGTTGATGAAATCACCAACCTGATTTCTGCGCAGCGGGCCTATGAAATGAATTCCAAGGTTATCGAAACCGCCGACCAGATGATGTCCACCCTGGGCAACATTCGCTAACGCGGCAGACGGAGGAGAAAACCGATGAAGCCGGTCAGACACAGATTTTTTGCAAGCATGGCGATGCCCCTCGCGGTATCGGCCGGGTTGCTGATGCCGATGTCCGCCCCGGTTTTCGCGGCCGAGGCAGAAACCGCTATCGAAACGCCGGTCACCCTGAACCCGCGCATCGAAATCACCTCAGATACGGTGAAGCTGGGCGACGTATTCACCAATGCCGGTAAATACGCCGACCGGCCGATTGGCCGTTCACCAGAGCCAGGCAAGGAAGTCATGCTCGACGCCCGCTGGCTGATGAAGGTCGCCAAGGCTTTCAATCTGAACTGGCGACCAGCGAGCCAGTTCGAGACGGCATCGGTTATCCGGGTCAGCCAGACCATCGATTCAGCATCGATCCGTGCAGCGGTCACCTACGAGATCGACCGCCGCACCGGCACGGCCGACAAGTACGACCTGGAACTCGACAACAGTTTCATGACCCTGCATGTCCCGACCGACCGGCCGGCGACCCTGGGCATCGAACAATTACAGCTTGATGAACGCACCCAGCGGTTCACTGCCATGTTGATCGCGCCACGGGACAACCCGGTCATTCGCAAGCCGATCGCCGGCAAACTGTACCGTCTTGTTGAAGTGCCGGTGCCGGTTCGCCGCATCATGCGCGGTGAAACCATCACCGAGCGGGACATTGAAATGATCGATATGCGCGCAGCCAGCCTTGCCGGGCAAAGCATTGTCGACCCGTCGATGCTGATCGGCCTGTCAGCAAAGAGAACCCTGCGGACAGGTGCGCCCGTTGCTTCGAATTCCATCGAACCGCCCGTCCTGATCAAGAAGGGCAGTCTGGTCACCGTCCGCGCCTGGTCAGCCAACATGGTGCTGACCGCACGCGCCAAGGCCATGCAGTCAGGCGGCATGAACGATGTGGTGCGGGTGATGAACATGCATTCGAACCGGGTGATCGAGGCCGTTGTTACGGGGCCGGGACAGCTCGACATCGCCCTGTCCAGCAACTTCGTAATGAACTGATGAACGCTAGAAAAACCCGAGCCAGAACGGCTCAACAAAGGAAAAGATGATGGTTGGAAGAACCAGTAGATCTGGCCGAACATTCAGACGGAACAGCGGCCGCCTCGCAGCCCTGCTGCTGGTCGGCACTGTTCTCGGCGGATGCAATGCGCTGAGCCGGCTTGCCGATGTCGGCGCACCACCGCCCCTGAGCGCCGTTGACAACCCGACGCATGCGCCGAACTACCGACCGATCAGCATGCCGATGCCGGAACCGAAGACGGCAAAGCGTCAGCCGAACTCGCTGTGGCGGCCCGGCTCCCGCGCCTTCTTCAAGGATCTGCGGGCCAACAATATCGGCGACATCGTCACCGTGGTGATCGCCATCGACGACGACGCCGCCATCGGTAACTCGACGACGCGCAGCCGGAACAACACCGAAAGCGTCGGCATCGATAACCTGTTCGGATACGAAGGCGCCCTGAACGCGATCCTGCCTGAAGCGGTAGATCCTCCCAATCTTCTGGGCACGGATTCCAACTCTTCGAATACCGGCACCGGCACCATCGACCGCGAGGAAGAAATCAACATCCAGCTCGCCGCCGTGGTGACCCAGGTTCTGCCGAACGGCAATCTGGTCATTCATGGACGGCAGGAAACGCGCGTCAACTTCGAGGTCCGCGAATTGCAGATCATCGGCGTGATCCGGCCGCAGGATATCACCAGCGACAACACCGTTCCGTTCGAGGATATCGCCGAAGCCCGCCTCGCTTATGGCGGCCGCGGCCATATCACCGATGTTCAGCAACCCCGCTACGGCACCCAGATACTCGACATCGTCGTGCCGTTCTAAGGAAACAGCTTACACAGTTTAGGGTTTACGACTGCACTCTCCTCTCTCTCGTCTCTCCTCTCGCAGGCGTAGATCCCGTTACCGGCGCCCCCCTGATCAGGGGGCGCCGGCTGACGTTTCAGGGGCGTATTCCGGAAACATTTCAGCACAAACGAAAACCGCGCCCGACCCTGCAAGGCCGGACGCGGTCATCTAAAATACTGTCAGATTGTTAGCGGATCAGTCGTCGCGGCGCGTGCGTTCCTGCCGTTCGTGACGCTCCTGGGCCTCAAGGCTCAGGGTCGCGATGGGGCGCGCATCCAGACGTTTAAGAGAAATCGGCTCGCCGGTTTCCTCGCAATAGCCGTATTCGCCATCCGCGATCCGTTGCAAGGCCGAATCAATCTTGGAAATGAGCTTTCTTTCCCGGTCCCGCGTCCGCAATTCGATCGCGCGGTCGGTTTCCATGCTGGCCCGGTCCGTAAGATCAGGCTGGGCCAGGTTTTCCTGCTGAAGACTTTCCAGTGTTTCCGAAGATTCCCGCAGCAGATCGTCGCGCCATGCCAGCAGCTTGCGCCGGAAATATTCCTGCTGCTGCGCATTCATGAATTTTTCTTTGGCGGTCGGTTTGTAGTTCTGCGGCAGCATGGTCGATGCAAGCGCACCGTCAGCGCCGGACTTTTTCTTCGAATTACCTTCGGTACGACGACCTGTAGCCATAAAACGCTCCCACAAAAGAGGTCGAACTCGATGGGGCAACACATTACCCGGCGCGGTGTATAGAGAGCGTGAGCGTGAAACACAATTGTTTTTTTGGGCCAATCGCATTTCCCGGTAGCGCCGGGTGTGATGAATGCAACTCTTTAGAAAGTCAGCGAATTTTGAACAATACGGGCGGACTTCAGGGCCGGCCTAACGCTGGTGATGCTTCGCCAGCTCGACCAGGGCGCGCAGTTCGATTTCCTCGATGATTGACGCCAGAACCGGGTCGCTGGCGTTTTCCTTCTGCTTTTTCATGCTGTCGGCCAGGGTCTCCAGCCGATCGGCAGGAATCGCTCCGGCCAGCAATCCATTGCGGATATCCTCCAGACGGTCGAGAACCGAATGGCCCCACTGACGGGCCCGTCGATCCTTCTCGCCACCCTTCTCTTCCGTCGCATCGCCGACTTCCTGAAGCGCCAGCAGCGAATCGAGCGAACTGACCGGACCGGCCGAAACCGCAGAGGACGATGCGCCGATCTCATCGACCGGATCGCCCAGCGCGCTCGAGAAAGATGGACCGCCGCCCTTCTTCGCCTTGGACGCTTTCTTGGTCGCACCGACGGCGCCTGAAGATTTGGGACCCTGAACTTTCATACCACCATCCTATCGCGTGTTCGGGCCCGCGAAAACCGTCTTCCGGCAGTTTGCACCGTTCCGGCAACCTGTTCCGGCAGAAATTTCCGTACCGACCGGGAATGCCACAACCCGGCCAAGCAGTCATATATTTTATTGATAAATTTCAATGAGTTAAAGCCCCATCAAAACTGGCACGATCTTCGCTAATAGATACGGCGAGAGAGTAGATTTGAGGAGCGATGGCGTGAATTCCGTTTTAGGTACCCAAAACTGGCAAGAAAATCCGTCGCATCGGTCAATCGGTCACACGATTACGACCGTCGTCAACGCGCTGTTGATTGTCGCCACGATCCTGCTGGCAACGACCAGCCAGACGAATGCGCAGTCCCGGATCAAGGACATCGTCGACTTCGAAGGCGTTCGCGACAACCTTTTGATCGGCTACGGTCTGGTTGTCGGTCTGAATGGAACGGGTGACGGCCTCGGTGGAGCGATTTTCACACGTGAAAGCCTGATCGGCATGCTGGAGCGTCTTGGCGTCAACGCCCGGGACGACAGCCTGGATACGGCGAATGTCGCCGCCGTCATGGTCACGTCGGTTCTGCCGCCGTTTTCCCGCCAGGGCACGCGCATCGACGTTCAGGTATCGGCGCTCGGCGATGCGTCCAGCCTTCTCGGCGGCACCCTGCTGGTCACCCCGCTGGTCGGCGCTGACGGTGAAATTTACGCTGTCGCCCAGGGCAACGTCGCGGTCGGCGGGTTTTCCGTCCAGGGTGCGGCGGAAACGGTCATCAAGGGTGTGCCGACCAGTGCGAGGATCGCCAACGGGGCCATCATCGAACGCGAAATTCCGTTCGCGATCGCCAATCTCGACAGCATGATGATCACCCTGCGCAACCCCGACTTCACCACCGCGCGGCGCATCAGCCGGGCAATCAACGCCTTTGTCGGCCTGAACGCGACCGATGTGCTCGACCCCGGCACGGTGGAACTGAAAGTTCCGCAAAACTATCAGGGCCGAATCGTCGAGCTGGTTACCGATATCGAACAGCTTCGCGTTGAACCTGACCAGGTGGCCAAGGTGGTGATCGACGAACAATCAGGCGTCATCGTGATGGGTGAAAACGTGCGGATCAGTCAGGTCGCCATCGCGCAGGGCAATCTGACCATCAGGATCACCGAAACACAGCAGGTGTCGCAACCGCAACCGTTCTCCAATACAGGAACCACAGAGACCGTCGACCGCACTGAAATCGAGGTCGATGAAGGCGGCGACCGGCGGCTTACCGTGCTCAATCCGGGCGTCAGCCTGCAGGAGCTGGTGAACGGCCTGAACTCGTTGGGTGTCGGCCCGCGCGACATGATCACCATTCTGCAGGCGGTCAAGGCCGCTGGTGCACTGCAAGCCGAAATCGAGGTGATCTGATGGATAGCGCATCTCTCGGCGGCAGCATGGACGGTCTGGCGACATTCGCCACCCAACAGGCCGTGTCCGGCAATCCGGCGCTGCTCAAGCTGAAAAACGCGAAGTCGCCCGAACTGATCGACAAGGCGGCGAAGGAATTCGAATCCTTCTTCCTGTCCCAGATGCTCGACGAGATCTCCAGCGGCATTGAATCCGACGGCATGTTCGGCGGCGGTCATGGCGAAGAGGTGTTCAAGAGTTTGCTGAACCAGGAATACGGCAAGGCAATCGCCAACGCCGGTGGGGTTGGCATTGCCGACATGGTGAAATCCGAAATGTTGAGAATGCAGGAGCAATCTTCGATATGAGTCCCGCACAAAAAGCCCAGAACCTGATTGGTGTTGTCACCCGTCTGACGGATCTGATCGAACGTGAAACCGAGATGCTGCACAGTCGCCCGAAATCGGCCGATCTTGCGGTCGTGGTGCAGCAAAAACAGCAGTTGTTCGCCGAATACGAAACGATGATCCGCGATCTCGGCGGTCTGGTCGGTCTTTCCGCCGAACTGGAACCTGCTTTGCGCGACGAACTTACCCACATCGCCAAACGGTTCGACGAGGCCATGCGCCAGAATGAACGCCGGCTCGACGCGATGGTTCGCGCCAGCCAGCGGATCATGGAAATCATGCGCGATGCCGCCCAGAAAGTATCGCAACCGATCGGCAGCTATAACGCCGCCGGCGGTGCGAGAGCCTATTCGGGCAAGGCCGTCGCGGTCGCCCTGAACGAAACGCTCTAGACACAATGGCAAGACCGTAACCGGAAAGAAATGCGATGGGACTCTTAGCCGCTCTTGATGCCGCCGTCAGCGGGTTGAATGCGATCAACATCGCAACCAATACCGTTGCCAACAACGTCGCCAATGCGCAGAACCCCGACTTCAATGCGCTGAGCGCGGAATTTCAGGACCTGATCAACGGCGGCGTCATCGTCAACGAAATATCGCGCCGCTTCGACCTTGCCTTGCGCAACGACCTGCTGGCGGAAACCAATAGTGCCGCCGACCAGGAAGTGCGCAACAACCTGTTTACCCTGATCGAACAGGTACTGGGCACGATTTCCGGCGAAACCCCCCTGACCGATGCGGTCGAGGATTTCACCTCGGCCTGGAAGGCCTTTGAAGCAGCGCCGGAAAGCGATGCCGCGCGAACCGACCTGATCCTGACCGGCCAGACCATCACGGCGGAACTTGGAAGAATATCCTCCGGGCTGGACAATATCGCGAGCCAGTTCGCTTCCGATGCAAACAACACCGTTGACGAACTGAATGAACGACTGTTTGAAGTCAACCGGCTGAACAACTCGATCGTGCGCGAAAAAACCTCGTTCCGGCAGACATCGGATCTTGAGAACCAGCGCGATGCGGAACTGCTCAAGATCGCCGCAATCATCGACATCCGTGTTCTGGAACGGTCGGACGGAAGAGTTTCCGTCTACACGACCGATGGGCTGGACCTGGTCGACGCCACGGCATCGGAATTCACCCTTAATCTCGGCGCGCAGACCCTGACCAAGACCGGCCGCACCGCAAACCTGCTCGACCGCCTGACGGACGGGCGACTGAAGGCCGAAATCGACGCGGTGCTACGCGATGCGGATTCGCTGTCCAGCACCACCAACGCGGTCGCACAGATCGAGAAGATCCGCAACCAGCTCGACGAATTCGCCTTTTCGCTGGTCGATACTTCGACCATCTTCGCCACCAGCGAAACTTTCGACGCCGAACGCGCCGTAGGCACCGTTACCGTCGCCGCCGGTACGACACTGGCCTCGCTGGGCATGCAGGTCGGCGATACGTTCACGATTGCCGTCGGCAATGGCGCGGCATCGACTTTCACCGTTGGCGCCGGCGACACGGTCAACGATGTTCTGACCTTTCTGAACGCTGTCGATGGCGTCGCCGCCGCCATTGTCGGCAACGTGCTTGATATCCAGACCGCGCGCGGCGACCTCAAATTCACCAATATCGGCAATGAACCGCTTGTGCAGCTGGGCATTGCGACGGTTCAGGCCGGTGATCTTATCAACACCGACATCACAACCCTGGCCGAAGTCGATGCCGGTGACGTCATCACCTTCAATGTCGGTGGCAGCAACCAGACGGTCACCATCGCCGCCGGCGAAACCTACCTTACCCTTGCAGCCCAGATCGACGCCCTGACCAATATCTCGGCGCGCGTCGATTCCCACGGCCAGCTGCAGGTTCTGTCCGAGGCCGGCGACCTGACGATCACCGACACGACAGGCACCACGGCGTCCGGCATCAACCTTATCAGCGGCACCACCGAAACCTTCGAAGTCCGCGCCAATGACACCTTTTCCTATGCCTACAAGGTACAGGAATCGCTCGGCACGCTGGATATCGAGGGAACAGCGGATCTGACCTCAATTACCGGCATCACCAACGGCGATACCTTTGACGTAACCGTCGGCTCGACAACCACGACGGTGACAATTTCAACCGGCGACAGCGCGGCCGATCTTGTCTCCACCCTGAATGACATCGCCGGCATACGGGCGCGGTTCGTGAACGGCAATCTGGAAATCTCGACCGTTGCGGGAAACCTGACCCTCACAGATACCAACAACACGCCGCTGGACACGCTGGGGCTGACCGTCATTACAGGCGCACCGCAATCCGGCGAAGCCACCGACTTCTTTGAAGTCGAATCCGGCACCAGCGCCGATGCAAGCCGCATCAACATTCGCGTCAACGACACCATCGTCAACGGCCTGGAACTGCCCAAACAGCTTATTGCCACAGATGTGGTCAATGCGCTGGGGGGCAATGTGCTGAACATGCGCGGTTCAGGCGTTTCCTTCGACAACGAATCCTATGTCGGTCTGGCGGCGTCCATTCTGGTTGAAGTCACCCAGCAGGCCGGTGTCGCCAGCCGCGTCTTTGAGCGCTCCGAAGCATTGCGCCTTTCTCTCGAAAGTTCATTGCGCGGCAAGGTCGGGGTCAATGTCGACGAGGAACTGGCCCTGCTGACGCAGTTGCAGAACTCCTATGCCGCATCCGCCCGGGTTCTCAGCGTCATCGACGAAATGCTGACCACCCTTGAAAACGTCATCCGATAACAGCCGGGGCCGCCCGATGACCCTGGTGCGATCATGAAAACCGTTACCATCGGCGT
>CAYGSU010000041.1:0-32063 GCA_964352715.1 uncultured Flavobacteriaceae bacterium
GCGGCCGCACCGTCGGCGCCGGCGTTGTTGCCGGTATCATCGAGTAGTAAAGGCGTTCATGCGGGCCTCCCGCGCGGGTTTGATGCGCGGGAGTTTCGTTTTTGATAAAGGGCCATAGGGAATGGACAACCAGAACATTCGTATCCGCCTAAAGGCGTTCGATCATCGTGTGCTCGATCAGTCGACACTCGAGATCGTCAATACGGCGAAACGGACCGGCGCTAACGTGCGGGGACCGATTCCGCTGCCAACACGGATCGAGAAGTTCACGGTGCTTCGCTCTCCGCACATCGACAAGAAAAGTCGGGAACAGTTTGAAGTGCGGACCCATAAGCGCCTGTTGGATATCGTCGACCCAACACCTCAGACGGTGGACGCGCTGATGAAGCTCGACCTCGCCGCCGGTGTTGACGTCGAGATCAAATTGTAAGGGAGGCCGGGATTATGCGTTGCGGTATGCTCGCGAAAAAGGTCGGCATGACCCGCGTCTTCTCTGATGAAGGCGCGCATATTCCGGTAACGGTGCTGCAGGTTCAGAACATGCAGGTCGTTGCCCAGCGGACGGCTGATGTGAACGGCTACACCGCGCTTCAGGTCGGTTCCGGCGTGCGCAAGGTGAAGCACACGACGAAAGCGATGCGGGGCCATTTCGCCAAGGCGAAAGTTGAGCCGAAGCGGAAGCTTATCGAGTTTCGTGTGGCCGACGATGCGCTGATCGATATCGGCGCGGAAGTCACCACGGATCACTTCGTCAGCGGCCAGTTCGTTGATGTGACCGGTACGTCGATCGGTAAGGGGTTTGCCGGTGCGATGAAGCGGCATAACTTCTCCGGCCTTCGCGCCAGCCACGGTGTGTCGGTTTCGCACCGTTCGCATGGGTCGACAGGTCAGTGTCAGGATCCGGGCAAGGTCTTCAAAGGCAAGAAGATGGCCGGACACATGGGCGCGGAACGGGTAACGACACAGAACCTGAAAGTGGTTTCGGTCGACACCGATCGCGGTCTGATCCTGGTTCGCGGTGCGGTACCGGGGTCGAAACAAGGTTGGGTTTTGGTACGCGACGCAGTGAAGAAGGCGTTGCCGGAAGATGCGCCGTTCCCCGGTGCGTTCCGGATGCCGGAAGGCCGCGATGCGGATAACGAGACAGTGGCGTCCACGGAACCGGCTGAAGCAGCCGATGCCGGTGATGCTGAAGCACAGTCCGAATAAGGCGGTTTGGGTATGAAAGCGAAAGTCATCACGCTAGCGAACAAGTCGGCCGGAGAGATTGATCTCGCCGAGGCGGTTTTCGCAGCGCCCGTGCGCAAAGACATTCTTGCGCGCATGGTGAATTATCAGCTGGCAAAGCGCCGGGCCGGTACGCACAAGGTTAAAGAGCGTAACGAGATCATCGGCGCCGGACAGAAGATCTACCGCCAGAAAGGCACCGGCCGCGCCCGTCAGGGTAACGGCAAGGCGCCGCATTTCCGGGGCGGCGGTGTTGCTCACGGTCCGCGGGTTCGCGACCATGCGCATTCGCTGACGAAGAAAGTGCGCGCCATGGCGATGCGCTGTGCGCTGTCTGCGAAAATGGCGGAAGGCAAGCTGATCATTCTTGATGCGGCTGCTGCTGAAACACCGAAGACGAAAGCCCTGCGCGAGCAGGTTGCGACGCTCGGTTGGAGCAAGGCTTTGATCGTCGGCGGCAAGGAAGTTGACGGGAACCTGGCGCTGGCCGCCCGGAACATCCCGGGAATCGATGTCCTGCCGACTCAGGGTGCTAACGTATACGACATCCTTCGTGCCGATGTTCTGGCGTTGACGAAGGAAGCCGTTGAAAGCCTGGAGGCCCGGTTGAAATGAGCTGGAAATATCTCAACAAGTCTGCGGTTTCCAAGGAACGCATGTATCAGGTGATTGTCGCGCCGGTGGTGACTGAAAAGTCGACCCTTGGCGGCGAGAACAACCAGGTGACGTTCAAGGTGGCCTCGGACGCATCGAAGCCCGAGATCAAAGCAGCGGTCGAAGGTCTGTTTGAAGTGAAGGTCGACAGTGTGAACACGCTCAACGTCCACGGTAAGACGAAGCGGTTCAAGGGTCGGCTGGGCCGTCAGGTCGGTTACAAGAAGGCTGTCGTTCGTCTGGCCGAAGGCCATTCGATTGACGTCTCGACCGGTCTGTAAGGCGACGGCTGGAAAAGAGGAAGCGGAAAATGGCGCTTAAGCAATATAAACCGAACACACCCGGCATGCGTGGGCTGGTTCTTGTAGACCGCAAGGACCTGCACAAGGGCGAACCTGTCAAGGCATTGACCGAGGGTTTGACCAAGAACGGTGGCCGTAACAACCACGGGCGCATCACGGCGCGTCGTCGTGGTGGTGGGCACAAGCGCCTGTATCGGATGATCGACTTCAAGCGTCGTGAAAAGTGGGGCATGTCCGCTACGGTTCAGCGTATCGAATACGATCCGAACCGGACGGCCTTCATCGCGCTGGTCGAATACGAAGACGGCACGCTGTCGTACATCATTGCGCCACAGCGCCTGAAAGAAGGCGATATGGTCATCGCCGACAACAAGGTCGATGTGAAGCCGGGTAACTGCATGCCGATGTCGGCCATGCCGATCGGCACGATCATTCACAACATCGAGATGAAGCCGGGCAAAGGCGCCCAGATCGCCCGTTCGGCCGGGGCTTATGCCCAGCTCGTCGGTCGTGACCAGGGGTATGCCCAGCTCAAGCTGATGTCCGGTGAACTGCGGGTCATTCGCGCTGAATGCGTCGCAACGGTCGGGGCTGTTTCAAACCCGGACCAGCAGAACATCAAGCTTGGTAAGGCCGGTCGCAAGCGCTGGCTTGGCAAGCGCCCGTCGGTTCGTGGCGTTGTCATGAACCCGGTCGATCACCCGCATGGTGGTGGTGAAGGTCGGACATCGGGTGGTCGTCATCCGGTTACGCCCTGGGGCAAGCCGACAAAAGGTAAACGCACACGGTCAAACAAGACGACCGACAAGTACATCCTGCGCAGCCGTCATGCGCGGAAGAAATAAGGAGTAGGCAAGGTGGCTCGTTCCGTTTGGAAAGGTCCGTTCGTTGACCACTTTCTCCTCAAGAAGGCCGACACTGCTCGGTCTTCCGGTCGGAAGGAAGTAATCAAGACGTGGTCGCGCCGGTCGACCGTTCTGCCGCAGTTTGTGGGCCTGACGTTCGGCGTTCACAACGGCAAGAAGTTTATTCCGGTTCTGGTGACCGAAAACATGGTCGGTCACAAGTTGGGTGAATTCGCGCCGACGCGGACCTACTACGGTCATGCGGCCGACAAGAAGGCGAAGAGAGGGTAATCGCGATGGGCAAGCAGTCTAGCGAACGTCGCTTCGACGACCAGGAAGCGGTCGCGCATGCAAAGACGATCCGAATCAGCCCTCAGAAGCTGAACCTCGTGGCGTCGATGATCCGCGGCAAGTCAGCCGACAAGGCGCTGGCCGAACTGAGCTTTTCCCGCCGCCGGATTGCCGGGGACGTGAGAAAGGTTCTGGAGGCAGCGATCGCCAATGCCGAAAACAACCATCAGCTTGATGTTGACCGGTTGTTCGTCAAGGAAGCGTTTGTCGGCAAGGCATTGACGATGAAGCGTTTTCGGGCACGGGCTCGCGGTCGCGGCGCGCGGATCGTAAAGCCGTTTTCACATTTGACGATCGTCGTGCGTGAGCGCGAAGACACCGAAGCCTAAGGCTGAAGGAACGAGAGTATGGGTCAGAAAGTTAATCCAATCGGACTGCGTCTCGGCATCAACCGCACGTGGGATTCGCGTTGGTATGCCGACAGAAACTATGGCGATCTGCTTCATGAAGACCTGAAGCTTCGCGAGTATCTGTTCGACACCCTGAAGCAGGCCGGTTTGTCGAAAGTGATCATCGAACGGCCAGCCGGTCGGGCGCGGGTAACGCTGCACACGGCGCGTCCCGGTGTCATCATCGGCAAGAAGGGTCAGGACATCGAGAAGCTTCGTCAGCAGCTCATCAAGAAGACCGGCAAGGAAATTGCGCTCAACATCGTTGAAATCCGCAAGCCGGAAATCGACGCTAGGCTGGTGGCTGAAAACATCGCCCAGCAGCTCGAACGTCGTGTTGCTTTCCGCCGGGCCATGAAGCGCGCTGTTCAGTCGGCGATGCGTCTCGGCGCAGAAGGCATCCGGATCAACTGCGGCGGCCGTCTCGGCGGCGCGGAAATCGCGCGCACGGAATGGTACCGTGAAGGTCGCGTTCCGCTGCACACGCTGCGCGCGGATATCGATTACGGTACCGCTGAAGCCGACACGACTTACGGCATCTGCGGGGTAAAGGTTTGGATCTACAAGGGCGAAATTCTTGCTCATGATCCGATGGCACAGGACAAGAAGTCACAGGATGCGCAGGCGCGCTGATCGACGGCTTAACGGTCTATTGACGATAGTGGGAATGAGAGATGCTTAGTCCAAAGCGTACGAAGTTCAGAAAGGCCCATAAAGGCCGGATTCACGGTAACGCCAAAGGTGGGGCCGCCTTGAATTTTGGTAGTCATGGCTTGAAGGCCATGGAACCGGGCCGGTTGACTGCGCGGCAGATCGAAGCTGCCCGGCGGGCAATCGTTCGTCGCATCAAGCGTCAGGGCAAGGTATGGATCCGGATTTTCCCGGATGTGCCGGTCAGCCAGAAGCCTGCTGAAGTTCGCATGGGTAAAGGTAAGGGCTCGCCCGAATTCTGGGCGGCGCGCGTGAAACCGGGCCGTGTGATGTTTGAAATGGATGGTGTCCCTGGCGATATCGCACGTGATGCATTCCTGCTGGCGGCAGCGAAACTGCCGATCAAATGCAAGATTGTCGCCCGTTTGGGGCTGACTGACTAACGCGAAGGAAATGTGCCCGGCAACGGGCGTATTGAAGGACAAGAGAGATGAAAGCGGAAGATCTGCGGCAGAAGACGGAAGACGAACTGGGTGACGAGTTGCTCGGCCTTCGTAAGGAGCAGTTCAACCTGCGTTTTCAGGCCGCCAACGGGCAGCTTGAGAATACAGCGCGCCAGCGGCAGCTTCGTCGTGATATCGCGCGGATTAAGACCATTTTGACGGAAAAAACGCGCAAGAGCGCGTAATACGGACCAGGAGCGTCTGAGATATGCCGAAGAGAATTATGCAAGGCACGATCGTGTCGGACAAAGGGGAAAAGACGGTCGTCGTTTCTGTGGAACGACGCTTCAAGCACCCGCTGTTCAACAAGATCATCCGGAAGTCGAACAAGTTCATGGCGCATGACGAAAGCAATGCCAGGAAGGTCGGCGAGAAGGTGCAGATACAGGAATGCAGACCCCTGTCCAAACAGAAGCGCTGGGAAGTCATCGGCGCGGCTGACGAAACGGGCGCTGCATAAGCGAAGACTGAATAACAGGCCGAACGGCTTTAGTTTTTTACGGAAAGGATTGGATCGATGATCCAAATGCAATCAAACCTGGATGTCGCCGATAACTCAGGCGCGCGTCGGGTGCAGTGCATTAAGGTTCTCGGCGGCTCCAAGCGGCGGACGGCCGGCGTGGGCGATGTCATTGTCGTCTCCGTCAAGGAAGCCATTCCGCGCGGTCGCGTGAAAAAGGGTGATGTGCACCGGGCCGTTATCGTCCGTACGTCTTTCCCGGTTCGCCGCCCGGATGGCTCGCTGATCAAGTTCGACGGCAATGCCGCTGTTCTGATCAACAAGTCGAATGATCCGATCGGCACGCGTATTTTTGGCCCGGTTGTCCGCGAACTTCGCGCCCGCCGGTTCATGAAAATCATTTCCCTGGCGCCGGAGGTGCTGTGATGGCTGCGAAGATCAAAACCGGCGACAAGGTTGTCGTGCTGTCCGGCCGTGACAACGGCAAGGAAGGCGAAGTGGTTTCTGTTGCGCCGAAGGACGGTCGGGCGATCGTGCGCGGCGTGAACATGGTGAAGCGTCACCAGAAGCAGTCGATGAACACCCAGGGTGGGATCGTGGAAAAGGAAGCCCCGATCCAGTTGTCCAATCTGGCGGTTGTCGACCCGAAGGACGGCAAGGCGACGCGGGTTGGTTTCAAGGTATTGGATGATGGTCGGAAGGTTCGCTTCGCGAAACGGTCCGGCGAAATCATCGATCGCTGATAGGCGGAAAAGGCAAGGATCGAGACGATGGCGGATGAAGCTTACGTCCCGCGTATGCGGAAGATTTACGACGATGAAGTGCGCGCACTTCTGCAAGAGGAATTCGGTTACAAGAATCCGATGGAGATTCCCCGAATTGAAAAGATCGTCGTGAATATGGGCGTCGGAGAAGCAGTTTCCGATCGCAAGCATTTGACGGGTGCGGTTGAAGAACTGACGGCGATTACCGGCCAGCAGCCGGTGACGACGAAGGCCCGCAAGTCGATAGCGACGTTCAAGCTTCGTGAAGGCATGGGTATCGGCACCAAGGTTACCCTTCGCAAGAAGAAGATGTACGAGTTTCTGGATCGCCTGATCACCATCGCTCTGCCGCGTGTTCGCGACTTTCGGGGTGTGAACGGCAAGTCCTTCGACGGCCGCGGCAACTATGCCATGGGTTTGAAGGAACAGATTGTTTTCCCGGAAATCGAATACGACAAGGTCGATGAAATTCGGGGTATGGATATCGTGATTTGTACGACGGCGAAGACCGATGCAGAGGCGAAGGCGCTTCTCAAAGGCTTCAAGATGCCGTTTCGTAACTAACGGGAGAGTGGAACGATGGCGAAGAAAAGCGCCGTTGAGCGGAACAAGAAACGGGAACGGATGGCGAAGACTTTCGCTGGCCGTCGGGCTCGACTGAAGGAAGTGGCGCACGATCGCACCCTGCCTCCGGAAGAGCGGTTCCAGGCTCAAATGAACCTGAACAAGCTGCCTAAGAATGCTTGTCCTGTACGTGTGCACAATCGCTGCGAAATCAGTGGTCGGCCTCATGCGTATTACCGCAAGTTCCGTATATCCCGTATCGCGCTTCGGGATCTGGCGTCGCAAGGCCAGATTCCCGGTGTCGTGAAGTCGAGCTGGTAGAAAGGATATCGCACCATGTCGATGAGTGATCCTTTGGGCGATATGCTGACCCGTATTCGGAATGGTCAGATGGCGCGTAAAGTTACAATACCGGTGCCTGCCAGTAAGATGCGGGCGCGTGTTCTGGATGTTCTGCAGCGGGAAGGGTATATCCGCGGCTACTCCTGGAGCGAAATCAAGACTGGTATCAGTGAATTGGATGTCGAGCTGAAATATGCCGATGGTGAGCCGGTGATTAAGGAGATCTCTCGGATTTCCCGTCCGGGCCGCCGGGTTTATTCCGGTATCGATAATCTGCCCCGTTTCTACAACGGGTTGGGCATTTCCATTCTGTCGACCTCGAAGGGCGTCATGTCCGATACCGAGGCAAGAGAACAGAATGTCGGCGGCGAAGTGCTCTGCCGGGTATTCTGATTGAGACAAAGGAAAGTACGATGTCGCGTGTAGGCAAATATCCGGTTGCAGTTCCCGATGGGGTCGATGTTTCGATCGCCAGCGGTGTGCTGACAGCAAAAGGCAAGAATGGCGTTCTGACGGTCGATCTGTCGAATGACGTTGAGGTAAGCCAGGAAGACAAGTCGATTACGGTGAAACCCCGGACGATGATCAAGCGCGCTCGCCAGAAATGGGGAATGACGCGGACCTTGATCGACAACGCTGTCAAAGGCGCTGCGGAAGATTTCACCAAGCGTCTTGAAGTGAACGGCGTCGGCTATCGTGCGCAGGTCCAGGGATCGATCCTGAAACTGCAGCTTGGGTTCAGCCATGACGTTAACTTCCCGATCCCCGGCGACGTGAAAGTTGCGATCGAAGGCGAGCGGAACAACGTTATCTGCATCACCGGTGCGTCGAAACAGCGTGTCGGCCAGGTTGCGAGCGACATTCGGAAATATCGTCCGCCTGAACCCTACAAGGGCAAGGGTGTGAAATACGCCGGCGAGCGGATTGTCCGCAAAGAAGGCAAGAAGAAGTGATGAACGGCTAGCCGGCCCGGAACAATCCGGAAACCGGCGGCCCCATGGTTCAGATCAAGGATTACGCGTATGGCTGAGACGAAAAAACTTTTTGCACGCCGGAAGAACCGGGCCCGTTACAAGGTTCGTAAGCTTGGTGGTGGTCGTGCGCGGTTGTCGGTGTTCCGTTCGAACACCAACATCTATGCGCAGATTATCGATGACAAGGCGGGCCGCACGGTGGCTGCCGCGTCAACGCTGGATGGCGACCTCCGGAAAGCGCTTGGCAATCGCGGAAATATCGACGCAGCCAAGGAAGTGGGTCGGCTTGTTGCCGAACGCGCCAAGGCAGCGGGCGTTGAAGAAGTCGTTTTTGACCGCGGTGGATATCGCTACCACGGTCGGGTGAAAGCGCTGGCAGATGCTGCGCGCGAAGCCGGTTTGAAGTTCTGACGAAGGGCAATTTGGTATGGCACGGGCACCAAAAGAAGATCGCAATCAACAAGGGTCGGATTCAGATCTCGTCGAGAAACTGGTCGCGATCAACCGCGTTGCGAAAGTTGTTAAGGGCGGGCGCCGGTTCGGCTTTGCCGCCCTGGTGATTGTCGGCGACGGCCGCGGCCGGGTTGGCTTCGGCAAGGGCAAGGCGCGTGAAGTGCCGGAAGCCATTCGCAAGGCGACCGAAAATGCCAAGAAGAGCATGGTTCGGGTTCCGCTGCGGGAAGGCCGCACGCTGCACCACGATGTGCGCGGTCACTTCGGCGCCGGTCACGTAACGATGCGGGCGGCGCCTGCCGGTACCGGTATCATCGCCGGTGGTCCGACACGTGCGGTTTTTGAAGCACTGGGCGTTCAGGACGTCGTTTCGAAATCGACCGGTACGTCGAACCCCTACAACATGATCAAGGCGGCTTTCGAAGGTCTTGGCCGGTGCGCAGCGCCGAAAATGGTT
This sequence comes from uncultured Flavobacteriaceae bacterium, assembly GCA_964352715.1. Taxonomy (GTDB): domain Bacteria; phylum Pseudomonadota; class Alphaproteobacteria; order UBA8366; family Aestuariispiraceae; genus JAVKBW01. The sequence continues at coordinate 8,937 of CAYGSU010000041.1, forward strand.
GCGCAGCGCCGGGGCAAGAAAGTCAGCGACATTGTCGGTCGGCGTGAAGCCATGGCCGGCGTAAATCGGGAGTAGGTCCGATGGCAACTGCAAAAAAAGCTGCGGCCAAGAAAACGTCCGCAAAAAAGTCGGCGGCCAAAAAGGCGGCAGACAAGACGGTACGCATCACGCAGACGGGCAGCCCGATCCGGCGTGAGAAGAGCCAGCGCGAAACGCTGATCGGTCTCGGTCTGAACAAGATCGGCCGGACGCGTGAACTGGAAGATACCCCGTCGGTTCGTGGGATGATCCGCAAGGTTCGTCACATGGTCCGTGTGGAAGAGGCAAGCTAGCATCCCGGCGGGCGTTTCGTCGTCCGCAGTTGGAAGCAGGCAACAGGTAGAGTGAAAGGTTGGAGCGATGAAGCTCAACGATTTATCCGATAACGAAGGCGCCACCAAGAACCGCACCCGCGTTGGGCGTGGTATCGGTTCGGGTAAGGGCAAGACCGGCGGCCGTGGGGTCAAGGGTCAGAAATCCCGCTCGGGCGTTTCCATCAACGGGTTTGAAGGTGGCCAGATGCCGCTATATCGGCGTCTGCCGAAGCGCGGTTTCACGAACCACCAGTTCCGCAAGGAATACGCCATCGTTAACCTTTCCGATCTGCAGCGTCTGATAGATGCGAAGAAGCTTGATCCGAAGAAGCCGGTGACGGGCGAGGCGCTCATTGCAGCCGGCCTGATTCACAAGGTTTTCGGCGGTGTGAAGGTTCTGGCCAAGGGTGAACTGAGCCATGCCGTGACCATTGAAGCCGTAAAGGCATCGCAGGCGGCTGTTGACGCCGTGGCGAAGGCCGGCGGGTCAATCAATCTGCCGGCTGAAGTAGAAAAGCCGGCATCGCGCAAGCGCCGCCACCTGGCGATGAAAAACCGCGATTGACAGGGTGTGAGGGTATCGGGTTGTGACCCGGTTGCCTCGTCACTATCTGTCTAGTTCGCATTACTGTTGATGGGATCAACGGCGTCAAAGGAAGATACCCATGGCTTCGGCCGCTGAGCAACTCGCCGCCAATTTCAATTTTTCCACGCTTGGAAAAGCGAAGGAACTGCGTCAGCGCATCTGGTTTACTCTCGGTGCGCTGATTGTTTACCGGCTGGGCACTTATATTCCGCTTCCCGGTATCGATTCGGATGTTATCGCGCAGTTCTTTGAACAGCAGGCCGGCGGCGTGCTCGGCATGTTCGACACCTTTGCCGGCGGCGCCGTCAGCCGGATGTCGATTTTCGCCCTCAACATCATGCCGTATATTTCGGCGTCGATCATCATGCAGCTGATGACGGCGGTTTCTCCGACGCTGGAGCAGATGAAAAAGAAGGAAGGCGAGGCGGGTCGCAAGAAGATCAACCAGTACACCCGCTACCTGACCGTTCTTTTGTGTATCGTACAGGGCTACGGCATCGCCGTGGGCCTGGAAAGTTTCGGGGCAGACAGTCGCCCGGCCGTGTTCGACCCGGGCCTGTTCTTCCGTGCGTCGACCGTTATCACGCTGGTTGGCGGCACGATGTTTCTGATGTGGCTGGGTGAACAGATCACCCAGCGCGGCGTTGGCAACGGCATTTCGCTGATCATCTTCTCCGGGATTGTGGCCGGTCTTCCCGGCGCACTGGCGAGCACGCTTGAACTTGGCCGCACCGGTGCACTGTCGACCGCCTTCATCATCATCCTGCTGGTGATGAGCGTCGCGGTTATCGCTTTCATCGTGTTCATGGAACGCGCCCAGCGCCGCATCATCGTGCAGTATCCAAAGCGCCAGATGGGCAACAAGATGTTCGGCGGCGAAAGCTCGCACCTGCCGCTCAAGCTCAACACTGCCGGTGTCATTCCGCCGATTTTCGCCAGCTCGCTGCTGCTTATGCCGCTGACCGTCGCCGGCTTCAGCGGGGCGTCCGGTCCGCTCTGGCTGCAGGATATCACGGCAATGCTGGGGCATGGTCAGCCGTTGTATCTCGGCATCTATGTCGCGATGATTATTTTCTTTGCCTTCTTCTACACTGCTGTCGTTTTCAATCCCGAAGACACCGCTGACAATCTGAAGAAATATGGCGGGTTTATTCCCGGTATTCGGCCCGGCAAGAACACCGCGCAGTATCTCGATTACGTGCTGACCCGTCTGACCACTGTCGGGGCGATTTATCTGGCCGTTGTCTGTATGCTGCCGGAAATCCTGATCAGCCAGTATGCCGTTCCGTTCTACTTCGGCGGGACAAGCCTGCTGATCGTGGTGACGGTGACGATGGATACGGTTGCCCAGGTTCAAAGTCACCTGCTTGCACATCAGTATGAAGGACTGGTCAAGAAGTCGAAGCTGAGGGGACGCAAACGATGATCATCATTCTTTTCGGGCCGCCGGGTGCGGGCAAGGGCACGCAGGCGAAGATCATCGAGCAGGAACACGGTCTCGTTCAGTTATCGACGGGTGACATGCTGCGGGCCGCCGTCGCAGCCGGCACCGAGATCGGCAAAAAGGCGAAGGCGATCATGGATTCCGGTGCGCTTGTTGACGATGCGACCATTGTCGGCGTCATCTCGGACCGGATCGATGAGGACGATTGCAAGAACGGTTTCATTCTGGACGGCTTCCCGCGCACGGTCGCGCAGGCGGAAGCCCTGGACGACATGCTGCAGGCAAAGGGCCGCAAACTTGATCATGTGATCGAGGTGAAAGTGGCCGACGACGTGCTTTATGACCGGATTGAAGGCCGGATCTCGCAGACGCCGGAATCGGAACGTCGCGCGGATGACAATGCGGAAACACTGAAGAAGCGGCTGGATGTCTATCACAGCCAGACCGCGCCGGTGCTGCCGTATTATGAACAGAAGAATATGCTGAAAACGGTCGATGGCATGCAGTCGATCGAAACGGTAACGAAGGAAATACGGTCGATCCTCGCCGCCTGATCCGGAAACCGGATCAAACGGTCGGGAACGCTTGAAATTAGCGGCTTTGGATGCGTTGACAGAGGGGTGTATATCCGTATACTCCGCGCGCTTTTCAGGGCTGCTTGAGCGCTTTAGCCGGCGACCGGGAAAAGGTGATGGTGGGACGGGGTTCCACTGTTGCCAAGGGCCTGAAGTGAAAGGCTTTTTTTGAGGGTGCATTACGAGCCGACGCCCCGGCAAGGACAAAGGGGTGACGGGTCGTTGTGCCGTATGTTGTTAGACGTGTTTCGAATTTGAAGGATTGAAAGAATGGCACGTATCGCGGGCGTCAATATTCCGACCAACAAACGGGTCGTCGTTGCATTGACCTATATTCACGGGATCGGTCGGCATCGGTCGGAAGAACTCCTGAAGAAGTGTTCGATCGACGAAAGCACCCGGGTGAACCAGTTGTCGGAAGACGAAATCTCGCGGATTCGCGAGGCCATCGATCATGACTATCAGGTCGAAGGCGACCTGCGCCGGGAAGTATCGATGAACATCAAGCGTCTGCTCGACCTTGGTTGCTATCGGGGCCTGCGCCATCGTCGGCATCTTCCGGTTCGCGGTCAGCGGACCCACACCAATGCCCGTACCCGTAAGGGTCCGGCCCGTGCGATTGCCGGCAAGAAGAAGTAATCGGCGCGTATGCGGCTGGTTTGGGTTAATGAAGTATCGAGTTTGACGTAAAGTCGGAAGGACGGTTGGAATATGGCACGCGCACCGATTCGTAAGCGCCGTGAGAAAAAGAACATCACGTCGGGTATTTGCCACGTGGCGTCGACCTTCAATAATACGATGGTCACGATCACGGATGTGCAGGGTAACGCTATTGCCTGGTCCAGCGCCGGGTCTCAGGGTTTCAAGGGCAGCCGTAAATCGACTCCCTACGCAGCGCAGATCGCTGCGGAAGACGCCGGCAAAAAGGCGGCTGACCATGGAATGAAGACGCTTGAAGTCAACGTGAAGGGGCCGGGATCCGGCCGTGAATCGGCACTTCGTGCCCTGCAGTCCATCGGGTTCACGATCACCGCGATCAAAGACGTGACACCGATCCCGCATAACGGCTGCCGTCCGCGCAAGCGCCGTCGGGTCTGATCCCGGCGTCGAATCCGGGGTGTGCCGCAAGCGGCGCGCCCTTCTTACGCGAACCTGTCCCGGAAACACAGTCTCCGTCCAGGGTTCGTCACATGAAGTCAAAAGTAGGGACGCCGGCGCCAAACGCCTGGCGGTAACAGATGAGCGACGCAACAACAGCTACTGTCCAACGCAATTGGCAATCCTTGATCAAACCGAAGAAGCTCGCGGTTGAGGCCGGATATGACGCAGCCCGGGTGGCTGAAGTCGTCGCCGAACCGCTGGAGCGCGGCTTCGGCATGACTCTCGGAAACGCCCTGCGCCGGATTCTGCTGTCGTCGCTTCAGGGGGCTGCCGTTACCTCGATCCAGATCGACGGCGTGCTGCACGAATTCTCGTCCATTCCCGGTGTCCGCGAAGACGTCACCGATATCGTCCTGAATGTGAAGGCCCTCGGTCTGCGCATGCACGGCGAAGGGCCGAAGCGCATGCGCCTGTCGGTCGAAGGCCCGGCCGAAGTCACCGCGTCGATGATCGAAGCCGGCCACGATATCGAGGTCATGAACCCCAATCTGGTTCTCTGCACGCTGGACGCCGACGCCAAGCTGACGATGGAATTCATGGTCAACAACGGCAAGGGTTACGTTCCTGCCGCGCAGAACCGTCCGGAAGATGCACCGATCGGTCTGATCCCGGTCGATTCGATCTTCAGCCCGGTCCGCAAGGTTTCGTACAAGGTCGAAAACACCCGCGTTGGTCAGGTAACGGACTACGACAAGCTGTCGATGTCGGTTGAAACCAACGGTGCGGTCGAGCCGGAAGATGCCGTGGCTTTGGCCGCCCGCATCCTGCAGGACCAGCTTTCGGTGTTCATCAACTTCGACGAGCCGGAACAGCGGTCGAGCGAAGAAAAGGCAACCGAACTGCCGTTCAACCGCAACCTGCTGCGCAAGGTCGACGAACTGGAACTGTCGGTCCGTTCGGCGAACTGCCTGAAGAACGACAACATCGTCTATATCGGCGATCTGGTTCAGAAGACCGAAAACGAAATGCTGCGCACGCCGAATTTCGGCCGCAAATCCCTGAACGAAATCAAGGAAGTGCTGTCGCAGATGGGTCTGGCCCTGGGGATGGAAATCCCCAACTGGCCGCCTGAAAACATCGAGGATCTCGCGAAACGCCTCGAAGAGCCGTTCTAGGAAAAAGGGAAACATCCCGCTAGACGGTTCATTCTCCACTGTCGGCTGTAGCCAAAAAGCAAAAGCAATTACGGCGACCGGCAGCGATCACAACAAAGAAGATTAGGAGTGTACTATGAGACATCGTATTTCCGGCCGGAAGCTTAACCGCACCGCATCGCACCGCAAGGCGATGTTCGCCAACATGGCGAACGCGCTGATCAAGCACGAACAGATCAAGACCACCCTGCCGAAGGCGAAAGAACTGAAGCGGGTAACCGACCGTCTGATCACCCTCGGCAAGAAGGGCGGGCTGCACCGCCGCCGTCAGGCTTTCGGCCATCTGCGCGATGACGCGGTTGTCGCGAAGCTGTTTGACGTGATTGCCGAACGCTACAAGGAACGCCCGGGCGGCTACACCCGCGTGCTGAAAGCCGGCTTCCGCTACGGCGACAGCGCCCCGATGGCGATCATCGAACTGGTCGACCGCGACCCGGAAGCCAAGGGCCTGGATTCAGGGCCGACGCAGGACCCGGATTTCGACGAAGACGAGGATTGATCTTCGCGACATCGCGAAACGTATTCGAAAAGGGCGGCCTTCGGGTCGCCCTTTTGGTTTGCACAAACAGTTGTGTGCAATCCGGGCATCGGACACACTTGAAACGGGTCACGTTGAAGGAGCAACGGTTTGGAAATCCTACTCATCGTACTGGCACTGATTGCCCTGCCGGTCATCTGGGCCATCCTGATCTACAACAAGCTGGTGAAGAACAAGAGCCTTGTCGAGGAAGGCTGGAGCGGCATCGACGTCCAGTTGAAACGCCGGGCGAACCTGATTCCCAATTTGGTTGAAACGGTGAAGGGCTACGCCTCGCACGAGCAGGAAATTCTGGAAAACGTCACGCGCTACCGCAACCAGTCGCTTGGCGCGGAAGCGCCCGCCGAGCAGGGCATTGCCGAAGGGCTGCTGGGGGCGGCGCTGGGAAAGCTGTTTGCGGTGGTCGAAAACTATCCCGACCTGAAGGCTGATGCCAATTTTACCAATCTGCATCGCGCGCTGGACGAGATCGAAGACGAAATCCAGATGGCGCGCCGGTATTACAACGGCACGGTCAGGGACAACAACATCACCATCGAATCCTTTCCGTCGAACATCGTGGCGAACTATTTCAGGTTCCGGAAAGCGGAATTCTTCGTCATCCCGGATGAAGGCGACCGCGCCGTACCCAAAGTGTCTTTCGACTGAACCCGATGCAGCGGTTTTCACACATTCTGCTTGGTCTGGCGTTCCTGCTGTCGGCAGCGACGCAAGTGCTGGCGGCGGGCGAGGAAATCCTGTCCTTCAACAGCGAGATCACGATCCACGAGGATGCGACCGTCACGATTGTCGAAACCATCATGGTCCGTGCCACCGGTGACAGAATCAAACGCGGCATCTACCGGGATTTCCCGACTGACTACAAGGACCGCTACGGCAACACGGTCCGGGTATCGTTCGAGGTCCTGAAAACCATGCGCGACGCGGAGCCGGTCAACCACTGGATTGAATCGATTTCCGGCGGCAAGCGGGTCTATATGGGCAGCAAGGACGCGTTCATTCCACCGGGTGACTATGTCTTTCAGTTGATCTACAGAACCGACCGGCAGATCGGCTATTACGACGGGTTCGACGAACTGGCCTGGAATGTCACCGGCGATGGCTGGGTGTTCCCCATTTTGAAAGCCAGCGCTGATATCCATCTCCCGCCCGGCGCGACTGTGCTGGAAAAGGTCGCCTATACCGGTACGTACGGCAGCACGGAACAGGCCGCGACGGTGCAAACGAACTCGCCCGATCAGGCGTCGTTCCGCACCACCCGCACATTGTATCCGGGCGAGGGCCTGACGGTCGCGGTCTCCTGGCCGAAGGGTTTCGTGCGGGAACCGACGCAGGTCGAAGGTGTCCGGCTGCTGCTGCAGGACAATGCGGGGCTGCTGGCAGGCGTTGTCGGACTTATCGTTGTGTTAGGCTACTACCTTACCGCCTGGGCCTATGTCGGGCGCGACCCGAAACCGGGCACGATCATCCCCTTGTTCCGGCCGCCGGAAGGCATGTCACCGGCTGTCGTGAGGTATCTGGTCAAAACGAAGGTGGATGACGAGACCTTCTGCGCCGCGATTGTAAGCCTGGCGGTCAAGGGTGTGGTCCGCATCTTTGATGATGACGGTGAGTATACACTTCACAAAGTGTCTTCGAACTACACCAGCCTGTCGGAGGGTGAGCGCGGTGTGGCGAAAGAGCTGTTTGCCGACGGGCGGCAATCCGTCGTGCTTAAAAACAGCAATCATGCGACCGTTTCCGGTGCACGCTCCGCGCTGGCCGATCGGCTGGAAAGCGAAGTGGACGATGTATACATCCTGAAAAACAGGACTTACTGGATTGTCGGTATTGTTCTGTCTGTCCTCGCGGCGGCGGTAACCCTGTATTTTTATGGCGCAGTCACTTTCGGAAATCTGGATTTCGTGGTTTCACTTGTGCCTATGCTCATCTTTCCGGCTTTTCTGTTCCGGGTGCTGATGCTGTTCGGTACATCCGCGAAGTCCTTGCTGAACAAAAAAGTATACGGCCTGCTGGTGAAGATAGTTGCGCCATTGGCGGTTCTGGCGGTGTTCAATCTGGTTGGTGCGTATTCGGTAATCGCCTGGGCACCGGTGGTCTTCGTCGGATTGCTGGCCATTATTCCGATGGTATTCAGCTACCTTCTCCGCGCGCCAACGATCAGGGGCAGAACGGTTCTGGACCGGATTCAGGGGTTCAAGCTTTATCTGTCCGTTGCCGAGAAACATCAGCTTGAAGCCATGCACCCGCCCGAGGAAACGCCGGAAACCTTCGAGCGCTACATGCCCTATGCCATTGCGCTGGATGTTGGCCATATCTGGAGCCAGCGCTTCGCCAATCACTTGCAGGCAGTCAGCGACGCCGGATCGGAAGGCGGATCGGGAGTCGTTACATACCGGCCGCGCTGGTTTTCCGGGCGAAGCTGGTCACCGTCCAGCATGTCTAGCCTCGGCCAGAATCTCGGCACCTCGCTTTCCGGCGCAATCGGATCGGCCGGTATCGCGCCGGCATCATCGAGTCGGGGGTCTTTCACCAGTGGTGGAGGCGGGTCCTCCGGCGGTGGAGGCGGCGGCGGTGGCGGCGGCGGCTTTTAGAACCTTGCGAGGCCTTCCGTCAGCGGCGCCAGCCATTTTGCATAGGGGCGGGATGCGGAAAGCGCATCGCGATACAGTGGTTGGCGCACCTGTTCGGCGCTGGCCGTTTTGACAACCCGGTCGGCACGATGGAAGTGCAGACAGTCGTCGTGCCAGTCCAGATCGCAGAAGGACAGCATCGAGCGGATGACCGGTTCCGGCGCATCCACCAGGTCTTCATAACCGACATCCAGAACAAGACCTGGAAACGTCTCGCGCCAGTGCTGCATCAGGGCGTCGTATTGCCGGTAATAGTCGGCAAGGTCTTCCAGCCCGAAGGCATAGGTCATGCTTTTGGCCGGAAAGTAGTGCTTGTAGATTGAAAAGCAGGTTTCCACCGGGTCACGCCGGCAATGCAGGACCCGCGCATCTGGGAACAACCGGGCAATCAAGCCGATATACCGGAAATTCTCCGGCATCTTGTCGGTGACATGGCTGATGCCGCTGCCGGAAGGTCGGCTTCGCTTTCTGTATAAATCCGCTGCCGTTGCCGGATCGCCATCGTGCTCAAGAATGCCGGTTGCGATCTCTTCCAGATAGGGCAGCTCGCCCGATCCGTGAACCGTTGGATGGCTTGCCAGAATCTGTTCGACCAGCGATGTGCCGGACCGTGGCATGCCGACAATGAATACCGGCGCCGGCCCGTCATCTGCCGCCCGTTGGGGCAGATCCGCGCTGACCGTTTTCAGCCGGTTGAAATAGTGCCGCACGGCCGCCGGCGAATACGGCGTTTGCCGCCGGCGAATGGCGTTTCCTTCGGAAAGATAGGGGAAGGCGGTTTTATAATCACCGATATCGTCATGCGCTTTCCACAGGGCGAAGCAGAAATGCATCCTGTCGGTTGAATTGCGGTCGGTCCGGCCATAGGCGTCGGTCATCGTGGCGATCAGGCCGTCATCCCCTGTGAATGTCCGCAGTGTCGAAAGGAGTCGGTGGAGCTGGCCGTCATTGGGGTCAACTCGACAGGCCGTTTCAAAGCACTCGGCGGCCTCGGCGGTTTGACCGAGCGACCGATAGGTGTTGCCGAGATTGCGGTAGGCGAGGGTCGATTTCGGGTCAATCGAAATGGCCCGCCGGTAACTTTCAATCGCGGCATCGGTATCGCCCGCGCTCTTGTGCGCATTGCCCAGATTAACCAGGGCCGGTTCATGATAGGGGTTCACGCGGATCGCCGTTTCGAGATGCGTGATGGCGTCATCGTAGTTTCTGCGTTCGATTTCAAGATATCCCAGCGCATTGAAGATTTCGGCATCGCCGGCCTGCACAGCCGCAGCCTTGCTCAGGGCGTCATGCGCTTCATCGTATCTTTCCCGCCGCAGCAGAAGCAGCCCCAGCAGCTTGCTGGCGCGGCCGGATGCATCAATCGCCATCGCCTGGCGAAAGGCGTTCCCGGCCTTGTCGAAATCGCCGGCCTCTTGATGACTGACGCCAAGGTTGATCAGGTTGGTGGCGTTGCCGGGCGAAAGGTCGGCGGCGCGCGAGAAGTTAAAGACCGCCTTGCGGGGATCGGAAAGGCGGGAATAGGCGACGCCCAGACTGGTGTGGAAACCGGCAGTCTTCGGGGCCAGCTTGATGGCGGTGGCAAGTGGCTTCAGCGACCGTTTGGCGTCACCGGCATCAAGCAAGGTCACTCCCAGTTCGTGCTGGATATCCGCGTTTCGGGGGTTTTCCCGTGCAAGCTGCTTGAGCAGTGTTAACGCGTCATCCGGCCGGCTCGCTGCGCGTAACCGGCGCGCTTCAGTCAGACTCATTGCGTGTTGCCTGGCCCCTGATTCGTTTCAGCAGATAGGCCATGAAATGGTCGCCATAGCGTTCCTGCAGATCCGCCTTTTGCCAGTCCTGTCCGGTGACGGTTCCCCGACACAGGGAAGACCCGCACTTGCAGCCGGTAAGCTCGTAATCATCGCCGCGCATCATGGCGTAGTCGTGGCAGAGCTCCTCACCGGCGGCGATGTCACGCATCGCGACATACACAACCTGACCGGAAAACCCGACATTCGGTTCGCAGGAATGGTTCATGAAAACCGCCGTTTCCTCGATTTCGGCGACCGTTCTCGGCATCAGATAATACTTTTCCTCTATCTGCAGCGCATAGTCGCCAACCTCCTTGCGCAGGCGGCGTTCCATGTCGGCGTCGACGATATGGCCCGCCTTGATGGCGACGACGTCGCCTTGCGCGATTGGAGCGACGGCGTGGCAGCCGCGCCCCGCTCTCTCGCTTCGGCGAACCTCGACTTTTTCCGATCGCATGCTGCGAATTGTGTTCATAAGCCTGCACCCCATATAACCCGTCAGGGGCAGTTTAGTCGGTTGCGCGATGCATCCCAATCGCTTTTCTCACCCGGCCATTCAGAATAGGATAGCGGCATGAAAAACATACGCATTCTTGCGCTGCTGATGGCGGCCATCTTCGTAACCGCTGCGGCACAGGCGCAAAGCGTGCCTGCCAATCGCGAACAGATCACCTTTTCCTTTGCGCCGGTCGCCAAACAGGCGTTGCCGGCCGTCGTCAACATATACGCCAAAAAGATTGTCAGGCGGCGCGAACGCACCGGGCTGTTTGCCGATGAACTCATTCAGCGGTTTTTTGGCAGCAATTCGCCGTTTTCTTTCGGCCAGACCCGCGAACGGGTGGAAAATTCGCTCGGCTCGGGCGTGATCGTGCAAAGCGACGGCATCGTCGTTACCAACCATCACGTCATTGCCGATGCTGACGAGATAAAGGTGGTGCTGGCCGACCGACGCGAATTCGCAGCGACGCTGATGCTGACCGACGAACGGACCGATATCGCGGTGCTGCATATCGATGTCGAGGGCATCGAATTTCCTGTTCTGCCCTACGGCAATTCCGAAGGGCTGGAAGTGGGTGACCTCGTGCTGGCCATCGGCAACCCGTTCGGCGTCGGCCAGACGGTGACCAGCGGCATTGTGTCGGGTCTGGCGCGGACTTCCGTGGGCATCGCCGATTTCAGGTCCTTCATCCAGACCGACGCCGCCATCAACCCGGGCAATTCCGGCGGTGCGCTGGTGGCGATGGATGGCAGCCTTGTCGGTATCAACACAGCGATTTTTTCAACCAACGAACGCGGCGGCTCGCTGGGCATCGGGTTCGCGGTTCCGATCAATATGGTCAAGCGCGTGGTCAAGGCGGCGATAAACGGGCAGGAACTTATCAGACCCTGGCTCGGTTTCTCCGGCAGCGATGTCAGCCAAGAAGTCGCGGAAGCGCTGGGCCTTGCGACGCCGAGCGGCGTTCTGGTTCAGCAAGTGCATGACGGAGGCCCTGCCGCTGATGCCGGCCTGTTATCCGGCGACGTGGTTGTGGCTGTTGACGGCAAGCCGGTCGAAGACGGGCAGGCGCTGCGCTTCTACTTTGCGACTCGGGAAATCGGCGGCGAAGTGCCGGTCGCGGTGGTGCGGGACGGGGTGATCCATACCCTGCGGTTTGCGTTGCTGGCCCCGCCTGAAATTCCACCGCGCGACCGCACGGATATTGTCGGTGATTTCCCGATCTCTGGCATCAGGGTGATCAACCTGTCGCCGTTCGTGGCAGAGGAAATCGGCCTGCCGACAGACCTCACCGGGGTGATGGTCGAAGCGGTCCAGCGCGGCTCGGTGGCGGCGCGCGCGGGTATACGGCCGCTGGATATTATCCGGGAAGTGAACGGATTGACGATCAATGTGGTCGACAATCTTGTGCAGATTGTCGATGACCCGCCGCCGGAATGGCTGGTGGTGCTGGACAGGAAGGGCCGCAAGCTCGTTCTGGAAGCGCGCTAGAGCGCCGGTGCCCGTATCATGAGCCCTCCCGACCCCGGACTGTTTTCCGATCAGGCGCCGCGGCCCCTGGCCGACCGGCTGCGGCCGGCGACACTGGCTGAGGTTGTCGGGCAGGATCACCTGCTGGGACCGGAAGGCGCGATACACCGGATGGTCGGGCAGGGGCGTCTGACGTCTCTGATCCTGTGGGGCGGCCCTGGCTGCGGCAAGACCACCATCGCCCGGCTGCTGGCCGACGAAACCGATCTTTCCTTCGAACCGCTCTCCGCCGTGTTTTCCGGCGTGGCGGACTTGCGCAAGGTCTTCGACCGGGCGAAGGAACGCCGGCTGGGCGGGCAGGGTACTCTGCTGTTCGTCGATGAAATTCACCGCTTCAACCGGGCGCAGCAAGATGGTTTTCTGCCCTATGTCGAAGACGGCACGGTAACGCTTGTCGGTGCGACGACAGAAAACCCCAGTTTCGAACTGAACGCGGCCTTGTTGTCGCGCTGTCAGGTTTTTGTGCTGAACCGGCTGGACGCCGCCGCGCTCAACGACCTGATCGTGCGGGCGGAAACGCTGGAGAACCGGCCGATCCCGCTCGACGCGGATGCGCGGCTGGCGCTGGCGGCGATGGCGGATGGCGACGGCCGGTATCTGCTGAACATGGTGGAGGCGATCTACAACACCGGCCGGTCGTCGCCGATGACCCCGGCGGAACTGGCGGATATCGTCCAGCGGCGTCTGCCGGTTTACGACAAGACCCAGGACAGCCACTACAATCTGATTTCCGCCCTGCACAAGTCGTTGCGCGGATCCGACTGCGATGCAGCCCTTTACTGGTTCGGGCGGATGCTGGAAGGCGGCGAGGACCCGCTGTATATCGCAAGGCGGCTGCTGCGGTTCGCATACGAGGATATCGGCCTGGCAGATCCGCAGGCCGCCGTGCAGGCGCTGACAGCGTGGCAGACCTATGACCGTCTCGGCACGCCGGAAGGAGAGCTGGCGCTGGCGCAATGTGTGATCTATCTGGCGACCGCACCGAAATCCAACGCCGCTTATGCCGCCTACAAGAACAGCCGCCGGATGGCCAAGGAAACCGGGTCGCTGGCGCCGCCGAAGCATATCCTCAATGCGCCGACCAAACTTATGAAGGATATCGGTTACGGGCGCGATTACGCCTACGACCACGACCAGCCGGACGGGTTTTCCGGGCAGAACTATTTTCCCGATCAGTTGCCGCGCGCCCAGCTTTACAATCCGGTCGAACGGGGCTTTGAACGTGACATCCGCAAGCGTTTGGATTATTGGGCCAAGCTGCGCAGCAAACGGAACTCGGACGGGGACGAACCGGAATGACCGGACGCAACATGTTGGTGATCATGACCGACGAACAGACCCGCAATGCGGCCGGCTGTTACGGGCACCCGATCGTCAGTACACCGAATCTCGACCGGCTCGCCGCGCGCGGCACAAGGTTCACCCAGGCCTATACCCCATCGCCGATCTGCGTGCCGGCCCGGGCGTCCTTCGCAACCGGTACCTATGTACATCAGAACGCCTGCTGGTCGAATGCCGAGGCCTATGCCGGGCAGGTCGAGGGCTGGGGTCATCGTTTGCTGGAACAAGGTCGTGATTGTGTCTCCATCGGCAAGCTGCACTATCGGAGTGCGGATGACCAGAACGGGTTTTCCGAAGAGATCAACCCGCTCTACATCCACAACGGTCTCGGCTTCGTACACGGGCTGCTGCGCCGTCAGCATCTGTTCTTCGATGGTGTGGAGGAGTTCGCAGAGAAGATCGGGCCGGGCGAAGACCCGTATACCGAATACGACAGGGGCGTCTGCGATCAGGCGAAGGCCTGGCTGAAGCGCGATGCGTCCGGCCGCAAGGACAAGCCCTGGACGCTGTTCGTTTCCTTCCTGCGGCCGCATTATCCGATGACCTGCCCGCGTGAATTCTACGGGCTATATCCGATCGACCGGGTTCCGCGCCGACGGTATGCCGGGCGCGAAAGCGAATACGCCCATCCGGTGCTGGCGGCGATGCGCCATTACGCCAACTACGACGACTATTTCGAAGACGATCATCAGCGGCAGGTGGCGCGCGCCTCGTATCTGGGGTTGTGCAGCTTTGTGGACGATCTGATCGGGCAGGTTCTGTCGGCGCTGGAAGACAGCGGCCAGGCCGGTGAGACGGATATCCTGTTCACCAGCGATCACGGCGAAATGCAGGGCGATCACGGTTTCTGGACCAAGATGGTAATGTATGAGGAAGCGGTGGGCGTGCCGATGATTCTGGCCGGCCCGGGTACGCCGGTTGGTGTCTGCAACACGCCGGTTACCTTGGTCGATGTGCACAAGACGATCCTCGAGGGTGCCGGTGTGCCTCTGACCGACGAGGACGATACCCGGCCCGGCCGCTCGCTATATGATATTGCGCGTGAGGACGATGACCGCGAACGGGTGGCGTTCAGCGAATATCACGATTGCGGCGCGATTACCGGCATGTTCATGATACGCTACCGAAACTGGAAATATGTATATTATCCGGGGTTTCCGCCGCAGCTCTTCGACATGGATGCAGATGTTTTCGAGAACCGCGACCTGGCGCATTCGCCGACACATCGTGAAATCGTTGATCTTTGCCATGGCAAGCTGCTGGAAATCTGCGATCCCGATGCCGTCAATGACCAGTGCTTTATTGATCAGGCGGCGGTGATTGAGCGTCTGGGTGGCGTGAAGGGCATTCTTGGTATCGAACCCTACGACTATACACCGGTAGAGTAAGGGACGACGATGAAGATGATATTGGCAATTGCCGCCGGCGGCGCGGTCGGCGCGGTTGGCCGACACTATGCGGCGCAGCAGATCATGGCTGTGTTCGGCGGCGGTTTTCCGATCGGCATACTGATCTGCAACGTGTTCGGCTCGTTTCTGATGGGCGTACTTGTCGAGGCGATGGCGCTCGCCTGGAGCCCGTCGCTGGAACTGCGCGCCTTTCTCAGCGTCGGTCTTCTCGGCGCCTTCACCACTTTTTCGACGTTTTCGCTGGATGTTGTGCTGCTGGCCCAACGGGGTGAATTCGGTCTGGCTTTCGTTTACGTCGCCGCCTCGGTTATCCTGTCCGTCGCCGGCCTGCTGACGGGCATGCATTTGCTGCGCACGGTGCTGGCATGAGCGGCGTCGAAACCCGGTATGTCGGCAAGAACGAAACCGACCAGCGGCTGGATAAATGGTTCAAGCACCATTTCCCCGCCCTGCCTTTCGGGCGGTTGCAGAAACTGTTGCGCACCGGGCAGGTGAGGGTCGACGGTAAGCGGGTTAAGACCAGTACAAGGCTTGAATCAGGGCAGGCGATCCGGGTGCCGCCGATGGATGAGCCGGCGAAGAACCAGGACGGTTCGCAGGCAGAGCGTAAGGCGAAAGCCGCCGATCCGCGCGACCGAGACTTCATCCGCTCGCTGGTGATTTACGCCGATGCCCATGTCATTGCCCTCGACAAGCCGGCCGGGCTGGCCGTGCAGGGCGGCACCAACACTGACCGCCATATCGACGGCATGCTGGATCACCTGATCGGATACGACAAACATTGCAGCGGCGAGCGGCCGAAGCTTGTGCACCGGCTCGACAAGGATACCAGCGGCGTGATGGTGGTGGCCCGGACGTTACAGGCCGCCCGCAAACTGGGCGAAGCCTTCCGCAAGAAGGATTCCCGGAAAATCTACTGGGCCATCACCGTCGGCGTTCCGCGACCGATGGAAGGTGAGATCGATATGCCGCTGTCGAAAGGCGGCGGGCCGGGGCAGGAAAAGGTCTTCGGCGATCAGGACGACGGCAAGTCGGCGATCACCTGGTTCAAGGTGCTGGACCATGCCGCCGCGAAAGCCGCCGTTGTCGCCCTGTGGCCGCGAACCGGTCGGACGCACCAGTTGCGGGCGCATCTGGAAGCGCTGGGAACGCCGATCCTTGGCGATGGTAAATACGGCGGAGCGGAAGCGTTTCTGGGCGGCGACGGCATCGCAAAGCAGGTCCATCTACATGCGCGCGAACTGGTTCTGCCCGGCTTCGATGGGAAGAAAACCGGGCCGCGTCTGCTGGCCGCCGTGCCCGACCATATGATGCAAACCTTTGAAGTTCTTGGCATCGACCCGCTGGTCTCCGGCGATATCGATCCATTCGTCGATTTCGTTGCGCCGAAATAACCCCGCGCGCCTCCGGACCATGACCGGCAGCCGAAAGGACCGACCGTGACAGCGCCCGCCTATCTGGCCGTCTTTGACTGTGACGGCACGCTGGTCGACAGCCAGCATACGATCGTCAGCTGCATGCAGCTTGCGCTTGCCCGGGCGGGCCTTCAGCCGGGCAACGCCGACACAATCCGGCACCTGGTCGGTCTGTCGCTGCTTGAAGGTATCGCCCGGCTGGTTCCTGATCAAAAGGCTGAGACGCATCTTGAGATCGCGGAACATTACCGTACCGCCTTTCAGCAGGCGCGGATGCGGCCGGACCATGAGGAGCCTCTCTACCCCGGTGTCGAGGAATGCCTTGAAGTTATTGAAAAACAACAGATAGTCATGGCTGTAGCAACGGGAAAAGGTCGGCGGGGACTGGAAACGACTCTTTCCCGCCATCGTATCCGTGATAGGTTCTCGGTATTGAAAACTGCCGATGACGGGCCAAGTAAACCTAATCCGGCAATACTGCTGGAAGCGATAGCAGAATCCGGCGCCAGTCCTGAAACCACGGTGATGATTGGCGATACGGTTTTCGATATGGAATTGGCGAAGAATGCCAATGTTAGCGCCATCGGGGTTTCCTGGGGGTATCATACCACCGGAGACCTGAAGCGATCGGGCGCCGATTTGATCGTCACGCGTTATAAAGATGTGCCGACGGCACTGAAAAAAATTTGGAGAATCAAGGAATGAAATGGTTTAAGCGGATCCTGCTCGGTGTATTGGCTTTTGTTGTTGTTGCTGCCGCTGCCGCAGTCGCTTTCATTGCCACAATCGACAAGGGGTTCGTTGAGGATATTGCGCGGGATGAAACCGGCCGTAATGTGACGATCGAAGCGCTCGACCTTAACCTGCTCTCCATGAATCCGTCGGTCTCTCTGCGCGGCTTCACCCTGCCGAATTCAGCGTGGGGTACGGCGCCGCATGCCGCAAAAATCGGAACGCTGGAAGCCGAACTGAAACTGATGCCGCTGCTGTCCGGCGTTGTCGATGTGACCAAGATCGTGCTCAGCGATGCCGATATCAATGTTGAAACCGATGAAAACGGTCTCAGCAACCTCGACTTCCAGAAACCCGGTGATGAAGCCGAAAGTGATGATGAGGCGCAGCGATCGGGCGACCGCGACGGCCTTGACGGCGATGCCGACGGCTTTTCTTTGCCGATTATCCGGCTGGTCGATATCAAGAATGTTGCTGTCACCCTGCATGACGGGCAGACCGGAAAAACCAACACCGTGAACCTCGATACCGTGTCGCTGCGCGGCAGCTCTGCCAGCGAACCGCTTGACCTTACAGTAGACGGTCAGGCGACAATCGACGGTCAGCCCGATCCGCTGCCGATTTCACTGTCTGGCGTACTGGGCTCGCCGCAGTCGATGGTTCGGGCTTCGGAAAAGTGGATTGTGCAAATCAACGGCAATGCCGCCGGGCTTGATGTTCTGGTGGACGGATCTATTCAGGATCCGACAACCGGGCGCGGCGTCGATCTGGCGGTTGCGATTGCCGGCAGCGAACTGGCGGATGCGGCCAAGATCGCCGGGATCGACGTGCCGACAATCGGCGCGTTCGACATCAAGGCTTCCGCCCTCGGCGATGCCGACGGCGATCTGGCGATCAACGATATCTCGGTCAATGTCGGCAAGCCTGACTTTGTGCGTATTGAACTGACCGGTCAGATTGCCTCCGCAACCGCGCTTGAAGGCGTCGATCTCGACCTCAAGGTCGATAGCGTCGATACAGCGCGCCTGTCGCCGGTGGTGCGGAAATTCACCGGCCAGTCCGTCCCGTCGGTCGGGCCATACAAACTGACCGCAAAAGTTCTGGGTGGCCAGTCCGGTGGACTGGCGGTGCGTGATATAGATTTCTCGCTCGGCCGCAAGGATCTGGTTGTTGTCAGCGCCCGGGGGGCAGTTGGCGACATCCTGAATGTCGACGGTATTTCCATCGGCTTCCGGGTGCAGTCGCCTGAAATCGGCGCGCTTAGCCCTATTGCAGAACCGTATATCGGTCAGCCGATCCCCAATCTCGGCCCGCTGAATATCGGCGGCGTTGTGACCGGCGCGATGGACACCGGCATCTCGCTGTCTGACCTGGATCTGACGGCCGGGCGCGAGTCGCTTGCGCTGATTACTGCAACAGGGGGCATCGGTAATCTGATGGGCCAAAGCGGCATCAGCCTTGATCTTAACGTAAAGGGCGACAACACCGGTAATCTTTCACCGCTGGCTGAACAATTTGCGGGCCAGTCGGTTCCGGCGCTCGGTCCCTTCGCTGTATCGGCTAAGGCCGTCGGCGATGCCACCAGCGTTCTGCGTATCGACGCCATCGATGTATCGGTTGGTGCGATGCCGAAGCTTCTGGCCAAGGCGACTGGGTCTATTGAAAACGCAATGTCGCAGACCGGCATTGATATCGCTTTTAGCGTCAGCAGTGCACAAGTCGGCGATTTGCAACCGCTGGTGCAGGGCTTTGCCGGACCGGACGTGAAAGTCCCGGCGCTGGGTGCCCTCGATGTTGAAGGCCTTGTCAGGGGCGATGTTGGCTCGGCGCTTGCCCTGTCCGATCTGAAACTCGACCTCGGCAACAGCAAGCTGATCCATGTAACCGCCAATGGCGGTATCGTGAACGTGATGAGCCAGTCGGGTATCGACATCGGGTTCACGGTTAAAAGCGATCAGATCGGCAATCTGTCCCCGATTGCGCAGGACTTCGCGGGGCCGGATGTGAAAGTCCCGGCGCTGGGTGTCCTTGATGCGAGCGGGTCGGTCACCGGCGATGTCGGCGGTGCGCTGGGGTTGAAAAATCTCGCCGTCAATCTTGGTTCTGCGGACATTGCTGCTGTTTCGGTTCAGGGTGCCATTGCCGACCTCATGAACCAGTCCGGTGTTGACATGAAAGTGTCTGTTGCCGGTGACGAAACCGGCAACCTGTCGCCGATCGCGCAGGATATGGCAGGCGAAAGCGTGCCCAAGCTCGGCCCGTTCTCACTTGCCGCCGGTTTGCGTGGAGATATGCATACTGGCTTTGCCGTTGAAGGCCTGGATGTCTCCGTCGGTACCAAGGAAACGGCGCATCTGAGTGCGAAGGGTGGCATCGCCGATGCAATCGCCGTAAAGGGTGTTGATCTCGCCATCGCCTTTGAAAGCCCGAATATGGGGGTGTTTTCGGATGTCGCCGGCGGCAGTATTCCGGCAATCGGCCCCGTTACCGTGACGGGCACCTTCAAAGGCGGTACGGAGAAGGTCCTGAGCTTCACCGACTTCGTGGCGAAGTTCGGTCATAGCGATCTGACCGGCTCGGCCTCTGTCGATTTCCAGGAAGACACGCCGTATCTGAAAGCTTCGTTCAATTCCGACCGCATCAGCATCAAGGATATTTATCAGGAAGGTGAAGATGCCGGTACGACAGGCGGTTCCGGCAGCGCCGGGGCGGCGTCAACCGATGCCGGCCCGCCGGCTGACGGGCGTGTGATCCCGAAAGATCCGTTGCCGCTGGACGCGATGAAATCGCTCAATGCCGATGTGTCGGTCAAGGTGGCCGAACTGGGCTTGACGCGCACAACCCTGAACAACCTGGATATCGGGGTTTCGCTGAAAGACGGTGATCTTCAGGTCAGTCCGTTGACGGCCGATGCTGTCGGTGGCGGTGTTGACGGGTCGTTCCGGATGAACGCCTCCAAGGAAATCCCCGAGATGGCAGTCAAGTTCAAGGCGAGTGACCTCGATCTGGGTGTCGTTCTGCACATGCTCGAAGTTGCCCCGATGATAACCGGACCGCTGACCATGGATATCTCGCTGGCCGGTCTTGGCGACAATCCGCGGGCCATCGCCTCGACGCTTGGCGGTTACGCAAGAACGGCGGTGGTCGATGGCCGCGCCTATTCGGAAGCGATCCGGAATGAATTCGGCTCCGGTGCCGATGTGCTGATCAGCCTGCTGTTCGGCGGCAAGAACAGCGTCATCGTCGAATGTCTCGTTGCCGACTACGAAGTCAGGGGTGGCGTTGCAACGACCAAGGCCGGCGTTATCGAAACCGGCGTTGCGACCGTGACGATGGAAGGCACCGCCAATCTGGGGAATGAGACTCTGGATATGGTAATTGATCCGAAGACCCGGATCGCCGGCGTCGCAGGCATCAGCGTCCCGGTTAGCGTCGGCGGGACCTTCGCCGATCCGTCGTTCACGCCGAACCCGGGCAAGGCCATTCTGGGGGCTGGACTTGGCATTCTCGGCGGCGGTATTCCGCTGGCGGTTGGCATTCTGCTTGATCAGGCGCTTCCGGAAGATCACCCGTGTGCGGTGCTCGGCGACGCGCAGGGCGGCGCAGCCCAGCCTGCAACCGAAACCGGCGCGCAGCCTGCGGAGCCTGCACAGCAGGTTGAGCCGACCCAGCAGCAGAAACAGCAGAAACAGATCGAAGATGCTGCGAAGGGGCTGTTGAACAACCTTCTGGGCAACTGATCTCGTGAAGCGGGTTTACAAGCAGGCGCAAACCGTCGATCTGTCGGACGGTTACGGCATTGAACTTGACGGGAAGCCGCTGAAAACGCCCGGCAAAGCTCCGCTTGTGCTCCCTAACCGGAAGCTGGCGGAAGCTGTTGCGACGGAATGGCAGGCGCAGGAAGACCGGGTCGTGCCCCACACGATGCCGATCATGTCGTATGTTTCGACAGCAATCGACCGGGTCATGCCGCAGCACCAGGCCGTTGCTGCTGAAATTGCCGCCTTCGCCGGTTCCGATCTGTTATGCTATCGGGCGGATTATCCGCAGGATCTTGCAGCGGAACAGGCTGTGAAATGGCAGCCGGTTCTGGACTGGGCGGCGACTCGATACGATGTTCTGTTCTGCACGACAAACGGTGTCATTCCGGTGGCGCAGAACAATGCGACCCTTATGGTTCTGGGTCGTCATGTCGTGTCGTATGACAGTTTTCGTCTGGCCGGCCTGCACACCCTGACGAATATCTATGGCTCTCTGGTCCTTGCCCTGGCGGCGGTTGAAGGCGAAATGAGCATGACCGACGCATTTACTCTCAGCCAGATCGATGAAGACCATCAGGCGCGGCTCTGGGGCAGGGACGAGGAAGCCGTGAACCGTCGGGAACGGCTGCTTTGGGAAGTGACGGCGACTGAAACCTATTTCACCTTGCTGACATAGATCAGAAGGCGACCTTCCGGGCGGGTTCCGGCCTTTGGCGGCTGGCCAATTGCTGCATCGCAGTGTAATCAGATTGCAGAAAACAGCATCTTCGGGGGGAATGAATGCAGGAAATCATTCGGGCGCTGGAAGAGAAGCGGGAACAGGCGCGTCTTGGCGGCGGCCAGAACCGTATCGATGCGCAGCACGCCAAGGGAAAGCTTACCGCCCGTGAGCGTCTCACCATTCTTCTCGATGAAGACAGTTTTGAAGAATATGACCTGTTCGTGGAACACGATTGCCACGATTTCGGCATGGGCGACCAGCGGGTGCCTGGCGATGGCGTGGTCACCGGGCACGGCCTGATCAACGGCAGGCTGGTCTTTGTCTTTGCTCAGGACTTTACCGTGTTCGGCGGCTCGCTTTCAGCCGCACATGCCAGAAAAATCTGCAAGATCATGGATCAGGCGATGAAGGTCGGCGCGCCGGTCATCGGGCTGAATGACAGCGGTGGCGCGCGCATCCAGGAAGGCGTCGCCTCGCTTGCCGGCTATGCCGATGTCTTCCAGCGCAATATTCTGGCGAGCGGCGTGGTGCCGCAGATTTCCATGATCATGGGGCCTTGCGCCGGCGGCGCGGTATATTCTCCCGCCATGACCGATTTCATCTTCATGGTGAAAGACAGCTCCTACATGTTCGTTACCGGGCCTGAGGTCGTTAAAACGGTCACCAACGAGGTGGTCACGGCCGAGGAGCTGGGCGGGGCGATTTCGCATACAACCCGCTCCGGCGTTGCCGACAAGGCGTTCGAGAACGATGTCGACGCCCTGCGGCAGTTGCGCCGGTTCATGGGTTTCGTGCCGGACAATAACAAACAGCCGTCGCCGGTGCGGCCGACGGACGATCCGTTCGACCGGCAGGAAATGTCGCTCGATACGCTGGTGCCGGCCAACCCGAACAAACCCTATGACATGCGTGAACTGATTTTGAAGATCGTCGATGAAGGCGATTTCTTCGAAACCCAGCCCGGCTTTGCCGCCAATATCCTGACCGGGTTCGGCCGCATGGAAGGCCATCCGATCGGCATTGTCGCCAACCAGCCGATGGTGCTGGCCGGGTGCCTCGATATCGACAGCTCGATCAAGGCGGCGCGGTTCGTGCGGTTCTGTGACGCCTTCAATATCCCCATCGTCACCTTCGTCGATGTTCCCGGTTTCCTGCCGGGCACCGATCAGGAATTCAACGGCATCATCAAGCATGGCGCCAAGCTGCTGTTCGCCTATGGCGAGGCGACAGTGCCGAAAGTCACGGTCATCACGCGCAAGGCCTATGGCGGGGCGTATGATGTGATGGCGTCCAAACACCTGCGCGGTGACGTCAACTATGCCTGGCCGACCGCGGAAATAGCCGTGATGGGGCCGAAAGGGGCGGTGGAGATCATTTTCCGGGCCGACAAGGACAAACCAGAAAAGCTGGCCGAACGCGAACAGGAATACCGCGAGAAGTTCGCCAACCCGTTTGTTGCCGGGTCACTGGGTTTCATCGACGATG
>CAYGSU010000041.1:32163-36800 GCA_964352715.1 uncultured Flavobacteriaceae bacterium
CGCGAGAAGTTCGCCAACCCGTTTGTTGCCGGGTCACTGGGTTTCATCGACGATGTGATCATGCCGCACGGCACACGGCAGCGGATTTGCCGGTCATTGCGCATGCTGCGCGGCAAGGATCTGCAAAACCCCTGGAAGAAACACGACAATCTGCCGCTTTAGGGCGGTGTCGGATCGCCAGCGATGCAAACACGGTCAACCCATTTCAATCAGGAAGCCTATGAGGGCAGTTGGTCCGGCGTTGAAACCGCCGTGCAGGAGCGGCTGAAAACCGGCGGCGCCGGTATCGGCGATATCCTGACCGTGGTTGACCGGGCGCTGGCGGGAACCAAGGTGGGGGCGGATGCGTTCCGGGTGTTTCATGGCGACCTCCAGGCCCCGGCCGGGCAGGACGGCAATGGCTTCGGTCGTGTCGTTGCGGCCTATGGCCGGTATCAGGCGGTGCCGCCCGGCATTCACGGCAAGGCGTTGACCGATCTGATGCTTCAACGGTTGCCGGCGGATGTGGATATCGTGGTCGAATTCGGCAGCGGCGTCGGCCAGAATCTGGTGCGGCTGGCGTTGGAGACAGGCCGGACCGACCTTCGCTATATCGCCTGTGAGCTCACTGAAAGCGGCCGGCGCGTCACCGACTGCATGGCGCGGCTGATGCCGGCCTATTCAATTGAAACGGCCGGCTTCGACTACAACGCCTGTGATTTTTCATTTCTGCCCGACGGTGCGAATGTTTTCGCCTTCACGCATTTTTCCATCGAACAGATATCCGACATTCAGGAAGCCTTTTTCACCGGACTGATCGACCGCTGCGCAGCACTCGACATGCTACATCTGGAGCCGTGCGGTTGGCAGCGCTTCGTGAAGCTGCGCGCGTGGTACGATCAGGCGCGGCAAAGCGGCGTCAGACCGGCGCACCGGATCGAGGCAACCGAAGCGCAGTTCAGCCGCAACGCGGCCTTTTGGGCGATCCAGCATTCCTATAACCGGAACTTGCTGGAGACGATTGCGGGGCTGGAAAAGGCCGGCGGGATCAAGGTGCTGGAACAGGTGATGGACTATTACGGGTCGAACCCGTTCAATCCGGGCACGCTGATTCACTGGACCAAAAAGTAACACGCAAAGCTGGGGGCGACATGTTCAAGAAAATCCTGATTGCCAATCGTGGCGAAATCGCCTGCCGGGTCATCAAGACGGCGCGGCGGATGGGAATCAAGACGGTTGCGGTCTATTCCGAAGCCGACCGCACGGCCCTGCATGTGGAAATGGCGGACGAGGCGGTGTTCGTCGGTCCGGCCCCGTCCTCGGAAAGCTATCTGGTAATCGACCGCATTGTCGCCGCCTGCAAGGAGACGGGGGCAGAAGCGGTGCATCCGGGTTACGGTTTTCTGTCGGAGAATTCGAAATTCGCCATTGCCCTCGCCGAAGCGGGCATCGCGTTTGTCGGCCCGCCGGTGAATGCCATCAAGGCGATGGGCGACAAGATCGAATCCAAGAAGATCGCTCAGGAAGCCGGTGTCAGCACGGTGCCGGGCCATCTGGAAGCGATCACCGATCCGGAAGAGGCTGTGAAAATCGCCAGGGGCATCGGCTATCCGGTGATGCTGAAGGCGTCGGCCGGCGGTGG
This sequence comes from uncultured Flavobacteriaceae bacterium, assembly GCA_964352715.1. Classification (GTDB taxonomy): domain Bacteria; phylum Pseudomonadota; class Alphaproteobacteria; order UBA8366; family Aestuariispiraceae; genus JAVKBW01. The sequence goes on from CAYGSU010000041.1 coordinate 33,785, forward strand.
CGGCAAGGGCATGCGGTTGGCCTATACCGATGACGAGGCGCGCGAGGGGCTGGTATCGGCGATGAACGAAGGCCGGGCATCTTTCGGCGATGACCGCGTTTTTGTTGAAAAGTTCATTGAGGAACCGCGCCATATCGAAATTCAGGTGATGGCGGACAGCCACGGCAATTGCATCTATCTGGGCGAACGCGAATGTTCGATCCAGCGCCGTCACCAGAAGGTTCTGGAAGAAGCGCCGTCGCCGTTCCTCGATGAAGCCACCCGCAAGGCGATGGGCGAACAGGCCGTCGCCCTGGCGCAGACGGTTGGCTATTGTTCTGCGGGGACGGTGGAGTTCATCGTTGACAAGAATCGCAACTTCTACTTCCTTGAAATGAATACACGATTGCAGGTCGAGCATCCTGTCACCGAACTGGTGACCGGCTTCGATCTGGTCGAAATGATGCTGCGCGTTGCGGCTGGCGAAAAGCTGCCGGTTGCCCAGAAGGACGTGACCCTGAAGGGCTGGGCGCTGGAGGCTAGGGTCTATGCCGAAGACCCGGAACGCGGCTTTCTGCCGTCAACGGGGCGGCTGGTCAAATACCGTCCGCCGAAGGAAATCGAAGGCGAGGTCCGCGTCGATACCGGGGTGCAGGAAGGCGCGGAAATTTCCATGTTCTACGACCCGATGATCGCAAAGCTGGTCACCGGTGGGGCGACCCGCGAACAGGCCATTGACCGGATGCGCGACGCGCTGGACGACTACTATATCCGCGGCCTTGGCAACAACCTCGGTTTCCTGTCGCATCTGGTGGCCCATCCTCGGTTCAGGGCCGGCGACATGACGACAAATTTCATTGCCGAGGAATACCCTGACGGGCTGACGGATGACCTTCTTTATCCTAAAGATACCAATATGTTGGCCGTCATATCTGCGATTGTGGATTATCGCACGGAACAGCGAGAACGGGGCATCAGCGGGCAGGTGGAAGGCGGCAAGGCCGGCCATCCCGCGCCGTCGGACCTGACGGTGTTTCTGGGGGACGAGAACCCCGAGGAAGTGGCGGTCAAGATTGCGCCGAACGAGGGCGGGGTTGACCTGCTGACCCTGCGGGACGGGTCGGTTCTGGAAGTCGCAACAGCCTGGCGCCCGGGTGCGCCCTTGTTCGAGGCGACCATCAACAACGAGCCGTTCATCGCCCAGGTCGACCCGGTGCCGGCCGGCTATGTGGTTTCGCATGCGGGCACGCGGGCGTCGGTCAAGGTGATCGAAACCCGGCTGGCCGACCTGCAGCGCCTGATGCCTTACAAGGCGCCGCCGGACATGTCGAAATTCCTGTTGTCGCCAATGCCGGGGCTGCTGGTGCGGCTGTCGGTCGGGGGAGGCGATACGGTGAAACCGGGACAGGAACTTGCGGTGGTCGAGGCGATGAAGATGGAAAACGTGCTGCGGGCCGAACAGGAAGGGGTGGTGAAGGAAGTTCACGCCGCGTCCGGCGACAGCCTTGCGGTGGACCAGAAAATCCTGTCCTTCGAATAAGAGCGAACAGATGGCCAGAACAGCAATACACTGCATCATTCACGGCAAGGTTCAGAACGTCTGGTACCGGGCCTGGACCGAACGGACTGCAACGGAAAAGTCGCTCGACGGGTGGGTCCGCAATCGGCCGGACGGAACGGTCGAGGCCGTATTCGCCGGTGATGAGGCAGCGGTCGCCGACATGCTGAAGGCCTGCCGTGACGGTCCCAAGCTTGCCCGGGTGACCGACATCGACCAGGAACCGGCGGATGACCCGGGCCGAACCGGGTTCGAAATCCGGTAGGTCGGCTGCTCTAAGTAATTTCCCGTAATTTATTGATTTTTTTAACATTAGAGTGACCTCCGTCACTGCTGAGCGCCGTATATGCGTTTACAAACGGTGGCAATGGGGACATTAATGCTGCGGCGCAACATCACCGCTGGCGATTTGGATTGAAAGACAAGATCATGGACGCACGAAACGAAGATCTGAAAATGAAGCGCCGGCCCGAACCCAAGGGCCTGAACTATGTTCTGTTTGCTACGGGCATGCTTGTCGTGTCGATTTTCATGAGCATGGTTTTCATTCAGGTTGCCTGACCGAGGCGGCTGGGCCCGGTAAATTCGGGCTCAGCATTACGATAATCGTAAGAATATTAATCTTTTAAAATCAATAGGTTAAAAATATTTTCTCCCATCCCGACTGGACATGTCGAGGGTGTGGCTCCACGTTAGTACGTGAACCGATGAATTGGAGGTAACGTATGGGCGAGAAAATTGACAAGAACGATGCACGGCAGGGCGAAACATCCGGCAAGATGCGGTATGTCCTGATCATCTCTATTGTTTTGGCAGTTATCGCGCTTGCGCTTGTCGGTTTCAACGCCGGGGGCTAAGCGCTGACGGTTGCAGCCGTCATCCCGATACTCGGCAGATCCTGCCGCTTCTTTACCAGCATTTCTTTTCTGACAACGGACGCACGGTCGCACGACTGGCTAAAAGCCATGCGCCGCAATCGCTTTCAGAACACCTCGCCGAACGTTGCCAGCAAGGCGCTGTCGAGGTCTTCCATGGTAACCGGCAGGCCGAGATCGACCAATGAGGTGACGCCGAGTTTCTCGTCGCCGATGCCGCAAGGCACGATACCGCTGAAATGGTCGAGCTCGGGCTCGACATTGATCGAAATCCCGTGAAACGTCACCCAGCGCCGTACCCGCACGCCGATGGCGGCGATCTTGTCTTCATGCCCCTGGCCCTTGTCGACCCAGATGCCGACCCGGCCTGTGCGGCGTTCGCCGGTGACGTTGAACCGGGCGAGGCTGCGGATCACCCAGTCTTCCAGATTGTGGACATAACAGCGGATGTCCGGGTTACGGCGTTTCAGGTCCAGCATCACATAGGCGATGCGCTGGCCGGGGCCATGATAGGTGTACTGGCCGCCGCGCCCCGTTTTGAACACGGGAAACCGGTCCGGCGTCAGAAGGTCGCCCGCCTGCGCGCTGGTGCCGCCGGTATACA
>CAYGSU010000042.1:0-36746 GCA_964352715.1 uncultured Flavobacteriaceae bacterium
ACCGAGTTCAGCGACCGCGAGCGCGAACGTCTTGTGACTGCGGCCGCGGCCCTGCGGGAAGCCGAACGCCCGGTCCGGATGTTGCGCAGTGTCGCCTGGCCGGTCGGCGTCTTCGAGGTTTTCGTGCAGAACAAGGAGCGCGCGCTGCCCGATGTCACCTACACGCCCACCGACCCCGCGCCGACGCATGAACGGACCGCTGCGGCCCGGGCGCTGATTGACGGGTCTTCCCCTGTACATGACTGGCTGAAGCGTGTCGCCGATGTCATCGACACCGGGGCCAACATGGTCGGCGCCGTCGGCACGAAGGCGTTTCATGACCATTCGGCAGCGCTCTACGGTACACCGGGGGCAACGCTGACGGACAATCTGACCCGGCCGATCGACCTTGCGCGTTCGCTGGACGATGTACTGGCCGGCTTCACGCACGAAGACCTGCATCTGGATTCAGCGCCGATAACGTATACCGCAGAAGAACTGGTCACCCAGATCAGCCCTGCCATCACCGCGCATTTCGGCGATGCCGCGCCAAGCCTGGAAATTCACGATAATTTGTCAGCGAAGGCGATTGCCGGCGGCAAGTATATCCGCTTCCGTCGCGACGCCGTGTTTTCAGACCGGGATTGTCAGCAACTGCTGCAGCACGAAGCCTTTGTTCACATCGGAACCACGCTGAACGGCCATGCGCAGAAACAGATGCGGCTTTTGTCGGCGGGGCATCCCGGCACGACACGCACGCAGGAAGGGCTGGCCGTCTTCGCCGAGCTGATCAGCGGGGCGATGGACCCCAGCCGCATGCGCCGGCTGGCTGACAGGGTGATTGCCATCCAGATGTCCATCGACGGCGCGGATTTCATCGAGATATACAATTTCTTCCGCGAACGGACAGACGATCCGAGGCAATCCTTCGAGAATGCGCGACGCGTGGTGCGCGGCGGGCTGGTCACCGGCGGTGCGCCGTTCACCAAGGATATCCTGTATCTCGAAGGGTTGTTGCGGGTTCACAACTTTCTGCGCGTGGCGGTCCAGCTCGACCGGCTGGACTGCATCCGGCTGCTGTTCAGCGGCAAGCTGGATATCGAGGACCTGCCGGCCCTGTGCGTGCTGTACCGGGAAGGGTTGATCACGTTCCCGAAATACCTGCCGCCCTGGGCGAAGGATCTGCGGTTTCTGGTTTCGTATCTGGCGTATTCGGCGTTTCTCAACACGGTCGATCTGGCGAAGATACGCGGCCACTATTCTGCCGTTCTGGCCCGCGCGCCGGAGATTCAACTGCCGACCGGCTAGGCGCTACCCGTTCTGACACCGGCACACGGATCACGGTGTGATCGTGAAATTCAACAACGGTGTATTGATTGCCAATCGCGGTAAAAAGGAAGCCGATTGACTGAAACACAATGAATGCCCTGTTGCCGAAACCCGACCTCGACCCGTCCGGCGGTCACTTTTCCAGAATTCCGACCATCACGCCGGCAATAGCCGTATCCGCCGCGACCGGGCCGCCTGAAACGCCGACCGCGCCGACACAACTGCCGTTCCGCATCACCGGTATGCCGCCACCGAACAGCACATAGGGCCTGGAATTGCTGGTCACTTCGATACCGTAAAACGGGCCGCCGGGCTGGGAATCCTCATACAGGTCTTCGGTTTTGCATTGAAAGGCGGCGGCGGTATAGGCCTTGTTGATCGCCAGATCGCCGACACCGAATGTTGCGCCGTCGGACTTCGCAAAGGCGACCATATTGCCACCGGCATCCAAAATCGCAACGCAGGACGGTTCGGCGAGTTCAGATGCCTTGTCCAGGCCGGCCTTCAACGCCGCCAGAATGGTGTCTTCAGAAAATGCACTCATTTTTGTTCCTTATAATTCCCTGCCGAAAACGGTCGATTTGTTTATTGCGGGGGGTTGCTGGAAGGCTCAGAAGTAAGTTTCGATATAACCCAATATAGGAAAATCGCACAGCAGAAATCACCAACACCATGCCTTAAGGCGCTTGGTCGGGGAAACAGATTTTCTGACGGATATCGGGCATCATGACATGGCTTGCCATTCGTCCGCCAGTCGGACTAGGCTTCCGGTCTGCCTGATGGACCTGGAGACCAGTCTCTGCCGTCCGTATCGGGAAAAGTGTCCAAACGGACACACCGGCCGTAACCGGTCTGGCAGGGGGATATATGCCGTCGTGGACTGACCACTATGTCCGGATCGTCGATTCCGTGAACCGTCGCATCGGGCGGGTCATGATGTACGGCATTTTTGTGATGGTCGCGATCCTGTTGTGGTCGTCGATTTCCAAGACATTCTTTCTGCCATCGCTGTGGACGCTCGAAATGGCGCAGTTCGCGATGGTGACCTACTACCTGCTCGGCGGGCCGTATTCGATTCAACTGGGGTCGAATGTGCGGATGGACCTGTTTTACGGCGAATGGTCGGTGAAGAAGAAGGCCCAGTTCGATGTCTGCACGATCTTTTTCCTGATCTTCTATCTCGGTGTGCTGCTCTACGGTGCAATCGACAGCACCAGCTATGCGCTGCAATACGGCGAACGGAACCCGACGGCCTGGCGGCCCTACACAGCACCGATCAAGATTATCATGTGCTGCGGGTTTTTCCTGATGCTGCTGCAGGCGATTTCAGAGCTGATCAAGGATATCAAGACGCTGCGTGAAAGTGCCTCCTGATGTCATATGAGGCCATCGCCATCATCATGTTCGCATCGATGATGCTGATGCTGATGACCGGTCAGAGGGTATTCGGCGCCATCGGTGCGGTTGCCGCAATTGCGGCGTTGACGCTGTGGGGAACGGGTGGGTCCGGCATCCCGTTCTCGGCGGCTATAAAGCTGATGAAATGGTATCCGCTGCTGACCCTGCCGATGTTCATTTTCATGGGCTACGTGCTGTCTGAATCCAGACTGGCCGATGATCTGTACAAGATGTTTCATGTCTGGATGGGGCCGATTCGCGGCGGCCTCGCCATCGGCACAATCGGTCTGATGGTGCTGGTTTCCGCGATGAACGGGCTGAGCGTGGCCGGCATGGCCATCGGGGCCACCATCGCCCTGCCAGAACTGTTGCGACGCGGTTACGACAAACGAATGGTGACCGGGGTCATTCAGGCCGGATCGTCGCTGGGAATCCTGGTGCCGCCCAGCGTGGTGCTGGTTCTTTATGCCATGATTGCGCGTCAGCCGGTCGGTCAGCTCTGGCTCGCCGGCGTGTTGCCGGGCCTGATGATGGCCGGATTGTTCATTCTGTACATCGCCATCCGCTGCCGGTTCCAGCCGCATCTCGGGCCGCCGCTCGCCAAGGAAGAGCGGAATGTTCCGCTGGCCCAGAAGCTCGCCCTGCTGAAATCAGGCTTTCTGCCGCTGTGTATTTTCGCCGCCATGATGGTTCCCTTCGTCAATGGCTGGACCAGTCTGGTTGAAAGTTCCGCCATCGGCGCGATGACAGCCTTTTTTGCGGCCGTCCTGAAAGGGCGGATGACCAGGGCGGTTTTTGAGACGTCTGTTCGCCAGACCCTGGCCATCAGCTGCATGTTCATGTGGATCATTCTGGCGGCCCTGGGGTTCGGGGCTGTGTTCGACGGACTGGGCGCGGTGCGGGCGATCGACAACCTGTTCACCGAACAACTGGGCCTGGACCCGTGGATGATCCTGATCCTGATGCAACTTTCGTTTCTGCTGATGGGGACCTTTCTGGACGATACGGCGATGCTGGTGATTGTCGCGCCGCTTTACGTTCCCCTTGTCCAGGCGCTTGGTTTCGATCTCATCTGGTATGGTGTGCTGTATACGATCACGACACAAATCGCCTACATGACACCGCCATTCGGGTATAATCTGTTTCTGATGCGGGCAATGGCGCCACCGGAAATCGGGCTGAGGGACATATACAGTTCAATTGTTCCCTTCGTTTTCATCATGATCCTTGCCTTGACTTTGATCATGATTTTTCCCGAAATCGCGCTATGGTTGCCGGACTATGTCTATTCAAAATAACAAGAACCCTGAAAAACGGGGCGATAAGGGCGTTGTGCCTTGGAGATAACAAACAAAAACAGGAGGTTATCCATGACAACAAGACGTAAATTTCTAGCCGGTGCGGGGATTGCCGGCGCCGCTGCTCTGGCGGCACCCGCCGTTCATGCCCAGTCTGTCATCAAGTGGCGGATGCAGACCTATGCCGGCCCGGCATTGGCCGAACACGTCATCAAACCGGCCATCGACAGCTTCAACAAGGTCGCCGAAGGCCAGATGGAAATCGAACTGTTCTTCGCCGATCAGCTGGTGCCGACCGGCGAGCTGTTCCAGGCAATGCAGCGCGGCACAATCGACGCCGTTCAGTCGGATGACGATTCCATGGCATCGCCGACCGAAGTTACGGTGTTCGGCGGATATTTTCCCTTCGCCAGCCGATATTCGCTGGATGTGCCGGTGCTGTTCAACCAATACGGTCTGAATGAAATCTGGGACGCGGAGTATTCGAAGGTCGGGGTCAAACACCTCTCCGCCGGTGCATGGGACCCGTGTCACTTCGCAACCAAGAACCCGATCAACAGTCTGGAAGACCTCAAGGGCAAACGCGTCTTTACCTTCCCGACAGCCGGCCGTTTCCTGGCCCAGTTCGGTGTCGTGCCGGTAACCCTGCCGTGGGAAGACATCGAAGTTGCCGTTCAGACTGGCGAACTCGATGGTGTTGCCTGGTCGGGTATCACCGAAGATTACACTGTCGGTTGGGCTGACGTGACCGATTACTTCCTGACCAACAATATCTCCGGCGCCTGGGCGGGATCGTTCTTTGCAAACATGGATCGCTGGAACGAATTGCCGGGGCATCTGCAGGAACTGCTGAAACTTACGATGGACAGCTCGCACTATTATCGCCAGTGGTGGTACTGGGGCGGGGAAGCCTCGTTGCGGGTGCATGGCACCAAGATGAAGCTGACGACCATTCCGGACAACGAATGGGCGGCCGTGGAAAATGCAGCGGTTGAGTTCTGGGACGAGATCGCCGCAGAATCTGAAACCAAGGCGAAAGTCGTCAATATCTTCAAGCAGTACAATGCCGATATGGCAAAGGCTGGCCGGCCGTATCGCTACAGCTGATCCGGTAAAATCCAGAAACGGGAACGCGGCTTCGAAAGGGGCCGCGTTTTCATTCTACAGGCCAGATGTCGTCGAATGAGCCTGGATCAAGACGGTTATACGCGGTGAAATTTATCGCAACGCTGGTGTCGTTAATTGGATGTCGGGGAGGGTCGGTTGGTGCGCCCTACAGGATTCGAACCTGTGGCCCACTGATTAAAAGTCAGTTGCTCTACCGACTGAGCTAAGGGCGCGCCGTACCGATGGCGCCTGATATAGAGGCCCGGTCCAGAAGGGTCAACAGACGATGTGCGCTAGTTTTCCGGTTCCGTCAGTTCCTGCTGATCTTCAGTTTCTTCCGGAACGGCGGTCTCGCCCAGCCCGTCGATCAGGGTCGGCACCAGCGGTTTGAAGGTCCGGTAGGTATCGCCCCGGCTTTCCTCGGTCTTTACCTCGCCCTGCCACAGGATGTCGGAGCCGCGCCGGACTTCGCCGGTCAGCTTGTAGAACACCCGGCCGGGCTTGTCCTTCTTCGTGCCGGTCAGCAGGCTGTCATTGGTGCCGGAATAGATATTCAAGCTGAAATCCACACCGGTTTCGGAATTGCCATAAAGCCGCCCGATGCCGCCGCCTTGCCTGCGGCCGTCTTCTCCGGTGATTTCCGTGGAAATGAACAGCACCAGACGGGCGAAGTTGTCGACCGGCCGCCCGGTCGCCTTCAACCCTTCGCTGACATCGGTTGCAATCCGTGTGTTGAGTTCGGAATCGTTGAGAATCTCGACGGCCATCGGGGTGGCGTCGCCGAACGGTTCGTAGGACGTCGCCGTCAGCGTTCCGACGCCGATTTCAGAAAAATCCTGCGCGTTGCCGGATGCAACCGATGCTAAAATCACACAGAAAACTGCCATGGCCGCTGCGAGATTTCGCGGCATAAGGGAAGGGCCGTTCCGGCCGTGTCTACTCGCCACGGAATTCCTCGACCATTTCGCGAAGCTGCAACAGGTCATTGACGATCAGCTTGTTGCCTTCACGAATGACCAGCCCCTTCTTGGAAAGGTCGCTCAGCACCCGGGCAACGGTTTCGCGGGTGGTTGAAACCCGACTGGCGATATCGCCGTGAATGGGCACCGGCGAGATGACCGCCGTGTCTTCATCGGCCTCGTTTTCATGCGCCAGGCGAAGAATTTCAGCGTAGACCCTGTTGTTTGCGCCCAGCGTGCTCAGGTCCATGATCCGGTCTGTCGACACTCGGATCACCTGCGCCATGCGCTGCATCAGCCGGACAGCGACGGAAGGATATTCCTTCATTACGTCCTGGAAGGCGCTTGGCGACATGGTCGCTGCTTCCGTCGGCGCGACGGTTACGACATTCGCCGAGCGCGGTTCGCCGTCCAGCGCTGCCAGTTCGCCGAAGATGCTGCCGGCCTGAATATCGTCGAAAGCGATTTCTCGGCCTGAGAACGAATAGTTAAGAACCCGCACAGCACCCTGAACGATGAAATAGATATCTCGGTCATCGCTTTGCCGGTCGATAATCTGCTCCTGCGCGGGAAAACTGTGCCAGCGGCATCGGCGTTCGATGTCATCAAGCTCCTCGTCAGAGAGGCCCGAGAACAACTTGATTTTACTTAGTGGTTTACCGGCGACACCCACTGGATCCTCCCAAACCGCGTGAGATACAGCGTGTAGCATAGACCACCGATTGCCATAGGGCGAGAGTCTTTATGACCTGTAACTTTCGTTTCCCTTTTCCGGGAAGGGCGTGTGTCCTATAAGCAATCTTCTAGGGCTGCGGTCTTTGGAATGTGCTCTCCGATTAGACAGCGCAGGGTACGGAAAACATGGCGAAACAGGATAAAAAACAGGAAGGGGCTGTGTATGACGCACACGGCAACATCATTATCGGCGCAAAAGTAAGAATCGGTCTTATGGGACGGATCCGCGGGTACTTCCTCGCCGGTGTCCTCGTAACCGCGCCGCTGGCAATCACGGCCGCCGTCGCCTGGTGGCTTATCGACCTGGTCGACAGCAAGATCGTTCCGCTGATCCCGTCACAGCTAAACCCTGATACCTACATGAAAGAGGTATTGGGGCTGGAAATCGGCCTTCCCGGACTGGGCCTGATTGTTCTGTTCGTCAGCATCACGCTGATCGGCGCACTGACCGCCGGTCTTGTCGGCCGCTGGGTGATCCGGTTCTGGGAATCGCTGCTGAATCGCATGCCGGTCGTGCGCAGCGTCTATGCGGCGGTGAAACAGATTCTCGAAACCATCCTGAAACAACAGAGCAAGGCTTTTCAGAAAGCCGTTCTGGTGGAATACCCCCGGCGCGGGTTGTGGGCCATTGCGTTCGTTACCAGCGATACCAAGGGCGAGGTTGAGGCCAAAACGCCGGGCGATCATGTGAACGTGTTCCTGCCGACCACGCCGAACCCTACATCCGGCTTTCTGCTGTTCGTGCCGGTCTCCGAAATGATCCCGCTCGACATGACCATTGAAGATGCGGTGAAAATGGTGATTTCCGGCGGTATCGTGACCCCGGAAATGCGCCAATCGTCATTGCCGAAACGTGAAGAGCCTGCCACCGGCTGGGGGATCGTGCGCGAGGACGATGACCAGGTAAACGACAACGGGCAGGCGGACAGCGCCGCGGTCGACAAGAAATTGCAAGACGCAGGAAAGACCGGCAAGAACTAGACCGGTTCTTCACGTTACAGGCCAATATGTCTGCCAGTGTAGGCATGCAGCTTTTATTCGATTTTTTATGAAGCCAATTGACAGGAATCAGATTCCGGCGCACGGTTTTTTGCTATGATTTTCTGGATTGCACGATGACGGTTCTGCCCTTCAATCCGGCCCAGGATGGCCGCCGCGCAACGGGGTGCGATCTCGTTACCTGACACTTGTGTCCGCTGACCGGCCTCCTCATTCGAGAACAGGCCGGGGAAAAACGCGTTTCGGTATTTTTCCAGACACAAGTGCAAAATCATGTCCAAACCTTCGCAAGGCCTCCGCATTGCCGTCGATATAGGCGGCACCTTCACTGATACTGTCCTGATGGACGCCAGCCGCCATGTGCTGGCGACATCGAAAACCCTGACGACACATCGCGATCCGGCAGAAGGCGCTCTTGCCGGTGTCAGGATTGCAATTGGCGATGCGGGTGTCGCCATGACCGATATCGACGGGTTCATTCACGGCACGACATTGGCGACCAACGCATTGATTGAGCGACGCGGGGCGACCGTATCCTCGATCACGACGGGCGGGTTCCGGGATATCCTCGAAATCGCCTATGAACGGCGTTACAACCAGTACGACATCAATATCGACAAGCCCGACCTGATCGTGCCGCGTACCCGATGCTTCACGATTGCCGAACGCAGCGATGTTACCGGTGAAATCGTTGAACCGCTTGATGTAAACGCCGTTGATGGTCTGGTCCGTGATCTGGAAGCGGTCGGTACCGAAGCCATCGCAATCTGTTTCCTGCATTCCTACGCCAACCCGGCGCATGAACAGCGCCTGGCCGAACTGATTTCCGACCGTCTTCCCGGCGTTGCAATTACCCTGTCGAGCGGCGTCAGCCCGGAGGCACGGGAATTCGAGCGGCTCTGCACAACCATTGCAAACGCCTATATTCAGCCGCTGATGGCGGGGTATCTGAAATCTTTCGCCCGCACTTTCGCCGCCGAGGGGTTGACCTGTCCAATCCTGATGATGACGGCCGGCGGCGGCATGACGACGTTGGAAACGGCCTCGCTTTACCCTGTCCGGCTGGTTGAATCCGGCCCGGCCGGCGGCGCCGTTCTCGCAGCCAACGCGGCTGAACAAAGCGGTCTTCGTGATGTGCTGTCCTTCGACATGGGTGGCACCACGGCCAAACTGTGCCTGATCGACAATTACATGCCGCAAACCTCGAGACGGTTCGAAATCGCGCGGGCGCAGCGTTTCATCAAGGGCAGCGGCATGCCGGTTCGCATTCCCGTTGTCGAAATGATCGAAATTGGTGCTGGCGGCGGCTCCATCGCCCATGTCGACCGTCTCGGGCGGCTTAATGTCGGGCCTGAAAGCGCCGGCAGTGAACCGGGGCCTGCCGCGTTCGGCCGGGGCGGTATGCGTCCGACAGTCACCGATGCCGATGTAGTGATGGGGCTGATTGAGCCTGCGGTCTTTGCCGAAGGCAGGCTTTCTGTTGATGTTGAAAAGGCGAAGACCGCTGTCGATGCCGATGTGGGCGAAAGCCTCAATCTCGGAACCGGCGCTGCCGCCAACGGTATCAGCCAGATCGTTGACGAGAACATGGCGGCGGCGGCGCGCATGCACTCTGTCGAATCAGGCAAGATTCTTGGTCAACGCACGATGATCGCCTTTGGCGGCAACGGGCCATTGCATGCGACCCGCGTTGCCCGCAAGGCCGGTGTCAGCCGCATCCTGATCCCGCCAGCGCCGGGCGTCGGATCCGCCGTCGGCTTTCTCTATGCGCCGATTTCCTTCGAGATCGTGCAGAGCCGCTACACGATGCTGGAGGGTGCCGATCTGGATGGCCTGAACGCAATGTTCGCGATGCTGATCGGGGAAGCTGAGGCGGTGGTTCGCGCCGGCGCGCCTTCCGGTGCCTTGTCCTGTCGGCGCAGCGCATTCATGCGTTATCGCGGGCAGGGGCATGAAATCGAAATCGATCTGCCGGATCGGTCGCTGTCGGCAGGTGATATTTCGACGTTGCGCGTTGCCTTTGAGAGAGAATACACCCGTCAATTCAGCCGCGCCGTTCCGGGCATGGTCATCGAAATCCTGAACTGGGCTGTTCGTGTCTCGACCGCCCGCGTCCCGCCTGCAAAATTGGCTGACATGCCAGTGCCGCGCGATATTTTTCCGGCATCCCGCAGACCGATAATCTGCGATCTGACGGGTGAAACAGTGGAGGCCGGTATTTTCGAGCGGGACACTCTTCGTCCGGGCGACCGGATTGCCGGCGCTGCCCTGATTGTCGAACCGCAGACGACAACGCTGGTAAGCCGCGATTTCACCGCCGTTATAGACGGCGCCCTCAACATTCTTCTCACCAGCACCAGCCGACCGGAGGAAACAGCATGAGCCAGATGGACCCGACCCGCCTGCAGGTGATGTGGAACCGGCTTCTCGCCATTGTCGAGGAACAGGGCCAGACCCTCATACGCGCCGCCTTCAGCCCCATCGTCCGGGAAAGCGGTGACATTTCAGCCGGCATTTTCGATTTTCAGGGGCGCATGCTTGTCCAGGCGGTCACCGGCACGCCCGGCCACATCAACACCATGGCGGAAGCCGTGAAAACGTTGCGCGGCCTGTTTCCGCTGCAGGAAATGAAACCGGGCGATATCTACATGACCAACGATCCGTGGATCGCCTCCGGCCATCTGAATGACTTTCTGCTGATGATGCCGGTGTTTCACCGGAACCGTATTATCGGGTTCACGTCGTGCACGTCTCATCTGGCGGATCTCGGCGGTCTGGGCATGGGGCCTGAAGGGTCTGACATTTACGATGAAGGGCTTCTGATTCCGCCCTGCAAGCTGACCGATGGTGGCGAGATCAACAGCTTCCTGATGGAGATCGTACGCGCCAATTCCCGCGAGGCGACGGCCAATGAAGGCGATATCTACGCCCTGATCGCCTGCTGCGAGTCAGGCGCGGCGAGCCTCGTAAACATGATGGAGGAGTTCAACATCGACGAACTGGACGAGCTGTCGGCCTACATCATTGCAACGTCGCGGCGCGGCACGCTCGAGGCGATCGCCGAAATACCGCCAGGCGTCTACAGGAACACACTGCAAATCGATGGCTACGAGAGCGATATCACCCTCGCGGCAACCCTGACCGTCAGTGCTGACGGTATTCATCTTGATTACACCGGTACGTCACCGTGTTCTAAGAAGGGCATCAACGTGCCGCTGAACTATGCGACAGCGTATTCGGTTTTCGCGCTTCGCTGCATCATCGGGTCCGATATTCCCAACAATGCCGGCTCATTGGAGCCATTTACCGTAAGCGGTCCGCCAGGCTGCATTCTTAACGCCCGGCATCCGGCGCCTGTCGCCCAGCGTCATACGATCGGTCAGATGACGCCTGACCTTGTGTTCGGCTGCCTTTATCAGGCCGTGCCGGATCTGGTTCCGGCTGAAGGCGCGTCGTGTCTCTATGACATCCCGATCCGCAACACGCCGGAAGCGGCGCAAAGCGGCGGCGATATCTTTGCTGTCGAACTGGTGCATAACGGCGGCACCGGTGCGAGACCGGGCAAGGACGGTCTGTCGACAACGGCTTATCCAAGCGGCGTCTGGGGGTCGCAGGTTGAAATGGCTGAAAGTTCGGCGCCGGTGCGGTTTCGCAAGCGGGAACTTCGGCAGGATAGCGGCGGTAACGGCCTGTACCGCGGTGGGCTCGGTCAGGCAATTGAACTCGAGCCGCGCGGCGACGAGGGTTTTCTGGTCTTCCTCTCCGTTGAACGCGTTAAGTTCCCCGCAGCCGGTCGTGACGGCGGCCATGCCGGTGCGCGGGGACGCATCCGAATTTCGGATGGTGACGATCTGCCAAGCAAGGGCGCGTTGCGAATTGACCCGGGTGAGCGGCTTTACTTCGACACGCCGGGTGGGGGCGGCATCGGTGATCCTCTGGAGCGCGACCGCGCCCGTGTCGCTGCCGATCTTTCAGCGGAACTGATCTCGGAAAAGACGGCGCGGGAAATCTATGGCCTTGCCTCGGTGGACGCCGGCAAATGACGGTACACGCGCAAGACCATGTCTCGGCAATGAGCGCCTATGCGCTGTCGCGGGTCGATCTGCCGAAAGGCGTTGAGCCAGTGCTGTTGAACCAGAACGAAAGTGCTTTCCCGCCAAGCCCGGCAGCAATTGAGGCGGCTGCACAGGCCGCGGCCGGTTCGCATCTCTATTCCGATCCGGACTGGACCGACCTGCGCGATGCCATCGCTGATGTGCACGAGATCGACTCCTCCCGAATACTGGTCGGCGCCGGATCGATGGAACTGATAGCCGCGTCGATCGCAGCCTTTGCAGGGCCGGGAAACGACGTTCTGTCCACAGAATACGGTTATGCCTTTTTCGCCACAGCAGCTCGCGCCGTGAATGCCGGGTATTCAGCGGCGCTCGAAAGGAACACGACCGTCTGTGTTGGTGCAATTCTCGATGCAGTGACGTCATCGACGCGGATTGTCTGTGTTGCCAATCCCGGCAATCCGACCGGCACCCGGATCGGGCGCGAAGAAATACTGCGGTTGCGGGCGGAACTGCCGGAGAACGTATTGCTGGTCCTCGATGAAGCCTATGCCGAATTCACGGATCATCTCGGTGAGCCGATGTTCGACCTTGTTGATCGTGGCGACACGGTGGTGCTTCGGACGTTTTCGAAAGCCTACAGTCTTGCCGGCATGCGTGTCGGTTGGGGGCTGTTTCCGCCGTTAGTGGCCCTTGAAGTCCGCAAACTTCTCAACCCCAACAATGTCAGTGCGGTGTCACAGGCCGCAGCCGCAGCGGCGATGCGTGATCAGGCCTACAAGAACTTGGTTGTGGAGACGACGTCGGTTCGCCGGGATGTCTTCGCGGACAAATGTCGCACGTTGGGTCTCGATGTGACGGCAAGTCACACAAATTTCGTGCTGATCGACTTTGGATCGACGGACCGTGCGGCGCGGGCCGATCACGTGTTGCGGCAACGCGGGGTCGTATTTCGCCCAATGGGATTCTATGGCCTCGGCAGTTGTCTTCGGGCAACGGTTGGTGCCGAAAGCGCAATGAAACAGGCGACAGAGGCGCTGCGCGCCTGGACAGAAATGGAGAAAACATCGTGACAGCATCAAACCGTGGCCGGGCCCGCATCGGCGTTCTTGTGCCCTATACAAACACCAACCTGGAATCAGACATGATCCTGCTGCGTCCGGCAGGTGTGTCCGTTCACTTCGTTCGCATGGGCGGGTATGACATCGACGCCATCCCGGACAGCGAGCAGATGGCGGGGCTTGGCGATAGCGATCTTACCGAACCGTTACGGCTATTGGCGGGCGTTCGACCGGATGTTGTGCTCTACGGCTGCACATCGGCGACGCTGACGCACGGTATCGCGTTCGATAGCGACTTGTCATCGACGATCAAGAACGACATGGGCGCACCGTGCATGACAGCCGCCGGTTCGCTGGTGGCTGCAATCAGGTCCCTGGGTATCCGTCGGATCGGGTTTTCGTCTCCCTATGTCGGTGCGATCAATGATCTGGCAGTTTCATTCTTCGCTGATAGCAATATCGAAACTGTTTGCCGCGCCGATATCGGTCGGGATCTCGGAAATTACGGGCAGGGCGAACTGACACCGGACGAGGTCTATGATCTGGCACTCAGGGCCGATAGCCCGATGGCAGAGGCCATCGTGCTGTCCTGTACCGACATGCGCAGTGTAGAGACAGTCGAGCGGCTTGAGAAAAAGCTCAACAAGCCTGTTATCACATCAAATCAGGCAATGATGCATCAGGCATTGCTCGCTCTCGGGATTAATCCGTCAGAAGTTTCGTGCGGTCGGCTTTTCAGGGAAAAGGCGCTAACCTGACCGCAGGGTCGCCACGGCGGAATCACGCTCGAACAGATACAGCAATATTCTGAGGTTCTTTCCGCGTTCAGACTTCAGGTCCGGGTCGCGGTCGATAATCAGCCGCGCATCGTCCCGGGCGGTCTGCAGCAGGTCGTCATGCACTGCCAGATCGGCAAGACGGAAGACCGGCAGCCCGCTTTGCCGCGTGCCCAGCAATTCACCCGCGCCACGCAATTTCAAATCTTCCTCGGCGATCACGAACCCGTCTTCCGTATCGCGCATCGTGCGAAGCCGGCGTTCGGCCGTTGCCGTCAGATTGCGCCCGTAGACCAGCAGACAGGTCGAAGCGGTATCGCCGCGCCCGATCCGGCCGCGCAACTGGTGCAACTGGGCGAGGCCAAACCGCTCGGCATGTTCGACCACCATGACGCTGGCGTCGGGCACATCTACCCCGACTTCGATCACGGTGGTCGCCACCAGCACCTGCGCCGGCCCATCGACGAAGCCCAGCATCGCCGCATCCTTCTCTTTCGCCTTCATGCGGCCGTGCAATAATGCGACTCGGTTTTCGCCGAAACGCGCTGTCAGATCGGTGAAACGGTCCTCGGCGGCAGCGACGTCCAGCGTCTCGCTTTCCTCGACCAATGGGCAGACCCAGAATACCTTGCCGCCGCTGTCGATCTTGCGCTTGACCGCGTCGATCACTTCCTCCAGCCGGCTGTTGGCCACCAGCCGTGTATCGATCGGCTTGCGGCCCGGCGGCTTGTCGCGCAGACGCGAGACATCGAGATCGCCATAGGCGCTTAGCATCAGGGTTCGGGGAATCGGCGTCGCAGTCATCACCAACAGGTCCGCGCCGCCCTTCTTGCGGTCGCTCTTGTTGCTGAGCGCAAGACGCTGATGCACGCCGAACCGGTGCTGTTCGTCGACGACGGCGAAGGTGAGGTCGTTGAAGACAATATCGTCCTGCACGATGGCATGCGTGCCGACCAGGATATCGATGTCGCCTGCCGCCAGTGCGGCCAGAATTTCCTGCCGCGCCTTGCCTTTGTTGCGGCCGGTGAGGATGCGGACGGAGACGCCGGCGGCCTCAGCCAGCGGCTCGATGGTGTCGAAATGTTGCCGCGCCAGAATTTCCGTCGGGGCGAGCAGGGCGGTCTGACCGCCGCATTCGATGGCGTTCAGCATCGCAAACAGGGCAACCAGGGTCTTGCCGCTGCCGACATCGCCTTGCAAAAGCCGAAGCATCCGCTTTTCCGAGGCCATATCCGCGCCAATTTCCTTCAGCGCCTCAATCTGCGAACCGGTCAGCTTGAACGGCAGGGCGTCCAGCACTTTTTTACGGAGCCGTTTGTTGCCCTCGATTTTCCGGCCCGGCAGGCCGCGCGCCTTGCTGCGCATGATCGCCAGCGCCAGTTGGCTTGCCAGCAATTCGTCATAGGCCAGGCGCTGGCGCGCTGCACCGTCCGGTTCCAGTGCGGCCAGCGACGTCGGGTTGTGAGCGGTCAGCAGGGCAGTCTGCCAGTCCGACCAGGCCTCGCGTTTCTTGTGCGCCGGGTCGAGCCAGTCAGGCAGCGAAGGTGCGCGTTTCAGGGCTTCGCGAACGGCCTTCAGCATGACTTTGGGTGTCAGGCCCGCTGTCAGCGGGTAGACCGCCTCGACATCTGGAATGGCTGATTTCTGCGCCGGGCTTACCGCATAGTCGGGATGCGGCATTTGCGGCGTGTCACGGTAGAGTTCGATCCGGCCGCTGACGATGCGCGTCTCACCGATGGGAAACAGCCGTTCAAGATAGGCCTTGTCGGCGTGGAAATAGACCAGCGACATTGAGCCGCTATCGTCGCTGCACTGAATCCGGTAGGGGCGGCGGCGGTCCGGCGGCGGCTCGTGCCGGTCTACGGTGACGGTCAGGGTAACGATACGGTCCGGCGGGGCGTCAGCAATTTTTGGGGCGAAGCGCCGGTCGACGACCTCCCTCGGCAAATGCCACAACAGATCGGCGACATGCGGTCCACAGGCCTTTTCCAGCAGTCCGGCCAACCGCGGCCCGATGCCGGGAAGCGACCGTGTGGGGGCGAAGAGCGGGAAAAGAATCTCGGGGCGCATCTTGTATCGGTATGATCATTGGGAACGGGTTGCGGCTTGTATGCTATCCTAGGCGCTGCGCTGGTGCCACGCCATTGGCAATGATTGCGCTGCGGCCCCTTGCCGGTCTGTGCCGGACGGTCTAATTCAGGGTCCGTCACCGGGAGAACGTCATGATGAGCGAACCAACCGCAAACGACAACGACAGCCGGTCTGTCCGGCTGAAGAAGATCAGGTTTCGCGCCTGGCACCGGGGCACCCGCGAGATGGATATGCTGCTGGGCCGGTTTGTCGAGTCACGGCTGGATACACTGAACGAGAAGGACCTTGAAACCTTTGAGGTCATCCTGCAGATACCGGATCAGGACCTGTACAAAATGCTTGTCGACCACGCGCCGCCGCCGGAGGCTGTTCGCGGCCCGTTGATGGACGATCTTATCGAACTCAGTCAGCATTTTCCCCAACCGTGACCGACCTATCACCCTATATTCTTGTGCCGGGCCGGACGGTTGTCGGCGGCGCGCCGGAAGGTCTTGATGCCTTTCTGATCACCGGTGCGATGGAAAAGGCCGAGGGTCCGGTTCTGGTAATCGCCCGGGACGATCTCAGGCGGACCCGTCTGGCCCAGCATTTCGCTTTTACAGCACCGGATGTGCCGGTTCTGGAACTGCCGGCCTGGGATTGTCTGCCCTATGACCGGGTTTCCCCGAAACCGGATATCGTTGCTGCAAGGCTGGATGCGCTGTGCAAACTGGCGCAATCGCCTGATGAACGCCGCATCGTCATAACGACAGCCAATGCCTCAACACAAAGAGTGCCGCCTCAGGCGACGTTACGCAGTGCCGGCCTGCATCTCGTGGTCGGCGGGTCGATCAAGCAGGATGCGTTCAACACGTTTCTCGTCGATAACGGTTATCACCGCACGGGAACGGTGCGCGAACCCGGCGAGTTTGCCGTGCGGGGCGGCATTGTCGACTTGTTTCCGCCCGGCGAGGAAAACCCGCTACGGCTGGATTTCTTCGGTGATGAGCTAGAAACCATCCGGCGTTTCGATGCCGGCACCCAGCGCAGCCTTGCCGAAGACAAGAAACGAAAGACCCTGACGGAAATCGTGCTGCGACCGGTCGCCGAAGTGACCCTGAACGACAGCGCCATCCAGACCTTCCGACGGTCATACCGAGAAGCCTTCGGGGTCGGGTCGGAATCGGACGAGATATTTTCAGCCATTTCCGCCGGCCGACATCACCCCGGCATGGAACACTGGCTGCCATTCTTCCATGACACGCTGGAAACTGTCTTTGACTATGTGCCGGGTGCACCGGTCTTTCTCGACAGTGACATGGCTTCGGTCGTCGAATCCCGGATGGAGGCGATTGCCGATTACTACGCCGCCCGGCTCGACATGGTGCCGAAAAAATCGCCTGGCACCGAAGGGGCAAACAATGATGAAGCCTCGCTGATCTACCGACCGGTTCCGGCGGCCCGGCATTTTCTGGATGAAGCCGAATGGTTTGAACGGTTGGGGCAGCGCCCTGTTATCGCCTTTTCCACCTACGCACTGCCGGAAGGCGGCGATGAAAGCGAAAGGCGGCTGGATGCCGGCGGCCGGCCGGCGCTGGATTTCGCAACCGCGCGGGCCGATCCCAACCGCGATCTGTTTCAGGAAGTCGGCGTTCGGCTGAAAGCGGAAACCAAGCGCCGCATCCTGTTCGCGGTCTACAGCGACGGTGCAGCGGCGCGCCTGACCCAGCTTTTCCATGAACACGGCCTGCCGGACCTGCATCCGGTGAATACCTGGGCGGAAGAGGCGGGGCTTGCGATCGGTACGCCCGGTCTTGCGGTGCTGGAGCTGGATCACGGGTTTTCGCGTGACGATCTGGTGGTCTGGACCGAACAGGACGTTCTGGGCGAGCGGCTGGCCAGACCTCCCCGGCGACGGCGTCGGGCCGAGGAATTCATCAGCGAAGTCTCCAGCCTGTCTGAAGGCGATCTGGTCGTGCATATCGATCACGGCATCGGCCGCTATGACGGGCTTGAAACCCTGTCTGTCGACAGCGCGCCGCATGATTGCCTGAGGGTGATCTATGCCGGCGGCGACAAGTTGTTCGTGCCGGTCGAGAATATAGACACGTTGGCGCGCTACGGGTCTGAAGATTCCGGCGTGCAGCTTGACAAGCTGGGCGGTGTCGCCTGGCAGGCACGCAAGGCGCGGATGAAGGAACGGGTTCGCGAAATGGCGGCCCATCTGCTGAAAATCGCTGCCGAACGCGAACTCAAAAAGGCGGAAGCCATCACGCCAGGCGAGGGCGGGTATGACGAGTTCGTTGCCCGGTTTGCGTTCTCGGAAACCGATGACCAGTTGCGGGCGATCGGCGACGTGCTGGAAGATCTGGCGAAGGGTCGGGCGATGGACCGTCTGATCTGCGGCGATGTCGGCTTCGGCAAGACCGAAGTGGCGTTGCGCGCGGCGTATGCAGCGGCGATGAACGGTCTGCAGGTCGCCGTTGTCGTGCCGACCACCCTACTGGCGCGGCAGCATTTCAGAAACTTCAGGGAACGGTTTGACGGTTTGCCGGTGAAAGTCGCGCAACTGTCGCGTCTGGTGACCGCCAAAGACGCAACCGCGACCAGGCTGGAGCTTGCGGAAGGTGGGGTCGATATCATTGTCGGCACCCATGCCCTGCTGTCAAAGTCCATCAAGTTCAAGGATCTCGGTCTGCTGATTGTCGACGAGGAACAGCATTTCGGCGTCGGCCAGAAAGAGCGGCTGAAACAACTCAAAGCGAATGTTCATGTGCTGACGCTGACGGCAACGCCGATCCCGCGCACATTGCAGATGGCGCTGACCGGGGTGCGGGAAATGAGCATTATCGCCTCGCCGCCGGTTGACCGGCTGGCGGTCAGGACGTTTGTAACACCGTACGATCCTGTGGTCGTGAAAGAGGCGATCCAGCGCGAACGTCATCGCGGCGGCCAGGTTTTCTATGTTTGCCCGCGGGTTGCTGATCTCGGTCGGGTGGCGGAACGGCTGAGAGACCTGTTGCCGGATATCAGGATGGCGGTGGCGCATGGACAAATCTCGCCGACCGAACTTGAAAACGTGATGAGCGATTTCGTTGACGGAAAATACGATGTCCTGCTTTCCACCAATATTGTTGAGTCCGGCCTGGATATTCCGACGGCCAATACAATGATCGTGCACCGGTCCGACATGTTCGGCCTGTCGCAGCTATACCAGTTGCGCGGACGGATCGGCCGCGCCAAACAGCGCGGCTATTGTTATCTGACCCTGCCACCGAACCGCAATGTCAGTGAGTCAGCGAAGAAGCGGCTTGAGGTAATGCAGACCCTCGACAGTCTGGGGGCGGGATTTACACTTGCGAGCCACGACCTGGATATTCGTGGGGCGGGGAACCTGCTGGGCGAAGAACAGTCAGGCCATATCAAGGAGGTCGGGGTCGAGCTTTACCAGCGCATGCTGGAAGAGGCGGTGGCTGCGGCGCGCGATGATTTCCCGGAAGATGTCGAGGAAACCTGGTCGCCAACCATCAATATCGGCGCGGCGGTTCTGATCCCCGAAAACTATGTCAGCGATCTTCCGGTGCGGCTGGGTCTGTATCGACGGCTGTCAGGTTTGAAAGACCGAAAGGAAATCGACGCCTTCGCCGTGGAGCTGATCGACCGGTTCGGCTCGTTGCCGGAAGCGGTTGAAAACCTTCTGAAAGTCGTTGAAATAAAACAGCTTTGCCGTAAGGCGGGGATAGAAAAGGTTGAGGCCGGACCGAAGGGTGCGGTTATTACCTTCCGCAACAACTCGTTTGCCAATCCGCAGGGGCTGGTCGGCTTTATTCAGAAATCACTGAATACGATCAAGCTGCGGCCGGATCACAAACTGGTCGTGATGCGGGCCTGGGATACCCCGAAACAGCGGATCAAGGGCGTTGCGCGCTGCGCAACCGATCTTGCAGACGTCGCGTCCTGAAAACACGGGTTTTATTACAACGAGGCTGATTCCGGGGCGTGGCGCTGTTCTTCGGCGGACAGGTCAAAAAGCGGCATGAAGCTTTCCGGCTCCTGCGCGCCGGACAAGGTGAACTTGCCGTCGATAATGAAACAAGGCACGCCGTTGATGCCGAGCCGCCGGGCAAAAATGTCTTCAGCAACAATATCTTCGCGGTCTTCGTCATTCGCCAGATAGGCGGCGACCGTTGCGGCATCTACGCCGGCATCGGCAGCGATTTCTATCAGTACCCCGGCATTGCCGATATCGCGGCCTTGCAGGAAGTAGGCGTTGAACAAACCCTCGATCACGGCATCGCCGCAGGCATGTTCAGGCCGTTGCGAAAAGCTGATAAGACGGTGTGCCTGGATGGTGTTCGGCGTCGTCTTGATCAGGTCGAACCGGAAATCGATACCGACGGACCGTCCGACTTCGATGATCCGGGCGTAGATTTCATTCGCCCGATCCGCACCGCCGAATTTGGCATTCAGATAGCTGCGCCGGTCCATGCCGGTTTCAACCATGTCAGGGTTTAGCTGAAACGCCCGCCAGCGCAGAAGAACCGGGCTGTTCGGTCGCAGTAGCATGGCCGCCTCAAGCCGGCGCTTGCCAATGAAGCACCAGGGACAGACAGGATCGGAGAAAACATCAATCTTCATGGCTGAAATATAGGATGCGGGGCACGGTTTTGCATCCTGTCAGACCAGATTTTCACGCGCCCGGGCCAGCAGTGTATCGGCCGTATCGCCCTGTCGCATACCGGCAATACCGCACTGGACGATGATCCGAAGCGGCTCATCGACTGTTTCAGGTCGGTAGTCCGTGTTCTGCATGATGCCGGTGATGCGGTTTGCGATGCGATAGCCTTCCCGGTCGTCGGCATCGCACAGGATGACGCCGATTTCGCATTCTCCCAGGATGGCGACGGTATCGGTTGTGCGGACCAGCTCGACGATCCGGGTGAGAACCTGCTTTTTCAGGGCGGTGGCCTCCGCCGGGCCGGTAGTGTCGCGCATTCGGGCGATGGTCGGAACGGTGAAACAGGCGATGCTTAGGCTGGTCTCTCGCTCGATCGCCTCGACAATGGAACGGCGAAGGTGAATGGAGAAAAACCGGCTGGAACAAGCGTCGGACAGCCCGTTATCGGCGGTTTCCGGCCCCAGAATATCGGCCAGAGGCTGAAGCAGCGTGCGCTGATATCGCTGCCGGTTCACCAGCAGTTTCAAATGCTGGGCGGCACGTTCCGCCTTCTTGTCGCGTTCCAGGACAACCGAGGCACCGAAACGGTACAGCATCTCTTCCTGTTCATCGTCATCGATGGCCAATATGGGCAGGGCGTTCAATCGGGTATTGTTGCGGACATGGGTGCAGAAATACCCAATCTTGTCACGGTCACCGCCGTCAGCCATGACGATGGCGGCATCGAAACCGCCCTTGTCGATAAGATCCGTCGCCTTGTAGGCATTCGGCTCCAGCACGACGTCCAGTTCATTGCTGAAGACGGCGGCATACACGCTCTTTTCATAGAGATGAGCATTGGCGACCACCAATACCTTGTATTGGCCTTGCGGTTCACCTTCCTGATCATTCGCCGCAGCGACAACGGTGCGGCCAAGATCGGCTGCCGTCGCCGTCCGGCGATCCAGTTCATGGATCAGACGCGACATCCGGACGATGCGGGGGAGGCGCGCCAACAAAACGTCATTTGGTGGCGGATTGTCGGTAATGTCAGCCACGCCGATGTCGACGGCGGCCTGCCGGAACGCTTCTGACCGGTCTGCATCAAGCAGAAACACTGGCGTGCGGGCGGTTGCGGTACCATCGCGGAAGCGACTGGCAATTTCGATCTGACCAGGATCGGGGAACGGCCCCAGCAGAACCACATCCGGCTTTTTCTCCGCAGCCAACTGGAACAGCATGTCGATATCCGAGGCATGCCAGCCCTTGTAGCCGGCGTGCTTGAGGGACAGCAGGCGGTTTCGCGCCGCATCGGCATCCGCATCGCCGACGAGAACGAGACCCAGATGCGGCATGTGCTGTAACTCCTGACCAGCGGCGCTTGGCGCCGTACATAAAACGGGTGCGGCATTACCCGCGATTGGCTGTAGATGCATGGCAGGGCGTTGCCATGCTTGAAACATCAGACAACGCTAGGCATGATTCGATATCAATATCGATTCCATCACCTAAAGTTTTAGAAAATTTCCACATTGCCGGGGAGCATTCACACCATGATCGTCGATCACCGCACCTACACGATTCAGCCGGGAAAACTGAACGACTATCTGAAAATCTTTCAGGAGGTGGGTTTGCCGCTGCAGCAGAAGCATCTGGGTCGGAATGTCGGCTGGTATACATCGATGGATATCGGGCCGCTGAACCAGGTGGTGCATCTCTGGGCCTATGACGATCTGGCCGATCGTGCGGCGCGGCGGGCGGCTTTGGCGAAAGAACCTGGCTGGGGCGAGTTCCTGAAACAGGCAATGCCGCTTGTTCAGACGATGGAAAACAAGATTCTGGCGGCGGCCCCCTGGTACGATCTGGACAAGGCAGCGAACGGCTGACGAACCGGTATTGCGCCGTCAGACCGCGCAATAAGGGCATCTCTGCATCCCCGGCTTGAATAATCCGGCGGATTAGCCCATACATCGCCGGCTCAAACCCAAGAGAGGCGCATGTCGAAAGAAGATCTGATTGAGATGTCCGGCACGGTAGTTGAAAAACTGCCGAATGCGATGTTCCGTGTGAAGCTCGACAACGAGCACGAAATCATCGCCCACACCGCCGGCAAGATGCGTAAGTTCCGCATTCGTGTCATGGTAGGAGACAAGGTGGATGTCGAAATGACCCCCTATGATCTTACCAAAGGCCGCATTACGTTCCGTCACAAATAGTCCTTCGTACCGGAACGGCTGTCATGGCGCCGGTACGCATTTTGCAGGGCTAGGCGATGGACGAGACGTCAAACCCTACCCTTTTTCATCAAAACCTGGTTGCGCTGCGGCCGTATCTTTCGGACGCGCTTTTTTCGTATCTGATGACCGACGGCCGGCCCGGCGCGACGCTGGTCGCCGACGGTTCAGGGAAGCTGAATATCGATCTGGGTGGTCGGATCCTCTATGCGCCGGATGCCGAGAGTTACAGCCGGAACCAGGTGGGCGAATTCGTCGCCAATCCGGTGCGCCGGGTCAGTCTGATTGCATCCAACTTCCTGTTTCAGCCGGATCAGCTCGGCCCGTCCGGCGAACCGTTCTCCTTTACACCCCGGCCGCTCGAAGCAGATCGGCTGGCCGCAATGCTGCCGAAGCCCGGCGACCGCATTGCCGGCGATATAGCGCGCGATCTTCTGCCAATGGTCGATGTAAAACCGCTGGAATGGTTTCCTGACAGGGATGCCGGCCATCTGGTTGTCTTCGGTGTAGGGCTCGGCCTGCATGTGCCGCTGCTGACGGACCTGCTACCGGTACGGCACCTCATCCTTGTCGAACAGTATCCTGAATTCCTGAAACTGTGCCTGCACGCCACAGACTGGCGACCGGTTGTGGACAGTATGGTCGCGTGCGGCGGGTCAATTTCCTTCGTTGTCGGCAACGATCCCGATACGCTGTCGTCAGAGATCATCGAGCTGATGCGCGGCGCGGCCTATAGCCGGATCGACGGCGCGTTTTTCCAGACTCATTTCAAGACCGACGTGTTCGAGAAAACGGTGGCGCGGATACAGGAACGCAGCCCCGAAATGGAACGTAGCCAGGGTTTCTTCGAGGATGAACTGCTGATGATCCGCAACACGGCCGCCAATCTGTGCGCCGGTTCGCCACGGCTGTTCTACGACGCCGGTCCACCGGCCGGATCCAAGGGTGTCGAACGGACGATGATGATCGTTGGCAGTGGCCCGTCCGTCACAGCCTCCATGCCGCAGATTGCGCGTCTGCGTGGCGAGGGCGTACCGGTCATCAGTGCCGGAACCGGTATCGGTCCGCTGCTGGCAGCCGGCATCACGCCCGATGCGCATTGCGAAATCGAAAACGTGCCCGAGCTGGTCGAGGTGATCCGGGCTTATGATCCGGCTGATCTGAAACGGGTGACATTGCTGGGCTCGACGACGCTCGACCCGCGCATTCCGCCCTGTTTCAACGATCTGGTCTATGTTCTGCGGGCAGGTCTGTCGTCCTCGGCCCTGTTCGCGAAAGGATTTCCGGCGACAGGACTGGCCGGGCCGACGGTTGCCAATATGGCATGCCGGGCGGCCCTCGGGCTCGGTTATTCGAAACTGCTGCTGTTCGGTATCGATCTCGGATCGAAGAATGCCGACCGTCACCACGCCGACGATACGCTCTACTACACCCAGGAAGGCGACTGGTGGGAAAGCGGCAACGACATGGCGGCTTTCGTGATTCCGGTTGAAGGGAACAGAGGCGGCACCGTCTACACAAACCAGCCCTTCATGGGCGCCCGGTCTGCCTTCGAGACGCTTTTCAGGGAACGGAAAGGCGCGACCGTGCTGAACTGCAGCGACGGGATGCGTATTCCAGGGGCGACGCTGGCAGATGCGGCACAAATATCGGTAACTGAAACCGACGGTGCAGTGGCGTTTCGCAACCAGTTGCAGAACCTGCCGTCGATCGATGCCAGTGGCGCGAATCTGCCATCCGCCATCGGTGCTTTTGCGGCGTCCTTTCAGGGCTGGACCGACAGGGCGGATCGCCTGCTGGCATCGTTTGCCTCGCGTAGTGCCGGCCTGGATGCCCTGCTGGACGCCGTGGATGCGCTGATCGCGCCAGGCAGGGATATCCACAGCGTCGAGACACATGACGATCTGGCGGCCCTGTGTGCGAGTGGCTCGTTGCTGTCAGCGATGCAATTCGCCCACACCTTGTTCCGGCGGTTGCCCGATGAAGACCGTGACGCTTTCATGACGCAACTGACGGAGTCGCTTCGGCGGCATATTGCCGGTATGAAGAACAAGATGAATGCCAGCCTGACCCAACCGGAAACATAGAGGTTCCCCATGAAGCCGTTTCGCCTGTTTTTCCTGTTCGGCGTGATGTCGATTGCCCTTGCCGCATGCGACCAGGGCACGCCACGTGTCGTCAGCGTGTCATCGAACACCGAAAAGCCATCGGTTTACCTGCGCGAGACCGCCGTGACCGGGCTGATCCGTGTGTTGATGGCGCCGAGGGCCATCGCCCGCGCCTCAGGCTATGTCGACGGCACCATCGCTGTCATGGAAGAGGCGGTTCGGCAGGCGCATCCGATCTTCCAGCCGGTCGATACATTTGACGTGCAGCAGGGCCTGCTGGTTGTGCTGTTCGTCGGCGCGCCGAACGGCATGACGGGCAAAAGTCTTTGCCGCGGCGAAAACGATCAGGACAGCGCCCGGGTCAATGGCGAGGTGAAGATCATCGCGGCGATGTGCAAGCGCAACGATATCGTCGGTGAAGTTCATGGCTGGATTGATGAAACCGTCGCTGTCGGCGACCGTGACTACAATACGGTGATCGAACAGATGACCATCGCCATGTTCACTGACCAAGGACAACACCGGTAAGCGGCCCCGGCGCGCGTAACGGCGTCACCTCCCGGACAGGGCCGGTTTCTTCCGGTGTCAGGAACAGGCCAAGCCGGCCGGCCGCCTGACCAAGATCGCTCCGAGAAGTCAGACGCGTCAGTATCGGCGACAGGAAGGGCCCGATCACCAGCGGCACGAACCACGCGGTCGAGCAGGGCGTGTAGCAGACCACGACCGTGCTCAGAACAACAGCGAACAGCAAGGCCCACTTGTGGTCGCGCACAGCGGTCAGTACCGAAACGTTATAGCCGTCGCGGGTCTGCGGGTCCCACCGCACCGACCGTCCCGACAGAACCGACACCACGAAAACGGTATGGAACATCATCATGATCGGGGCGTTGATGATGGAAATCAGCATTTCCAGAACCGCACCGGCCAGCAGGGCGAAGCCGCCGCCGAATCCGCGCCGGCGGTCACGGCTGAAGGTCATCGCAATCGCGCCAAGCAGCTTGGGCGCCAGCAACATCGTCATCACCGCGCCGAACAGTGCAATCGCTGTCATGTTCAGCTCCGGCGGCAGCCATGCGAAATTCTGCGAGCCCGGCCCGACATAGGCGAGACCGGCATTGGTCTCGCGGATTACATTGTAGACGCTGAGCGCGATGAACAGCAGCCACAGCGGTGATGACAGATACGACATGATGCCGCCCAGCAGGTGCAGCCGGCTCATCGGGTGCAGACCGGGTTCAAACAGAATACGGCTGTGCTGCAGGTTGCCCTGGCACCAGCGACGGTCTCGCTTGGCATAATCAAGCAGACTGGGCGGTGTTTCCTCATAGCTGCCGTTGCCGACCGGGATGTTCCAGACTTTCCAGCCGGCCCGGCGCATATAGGCGGCTTCAACGAAATCATGGCTGAGAATTTCACCGGCAAGCGGCCCGTAGCCGGACAGCACGGGAAGGCGGCAATGGTCGAAAAACGCCCGGCAACGCAAGATCGCATTGTGGCCGAAATAGTTGCCTTCACCCAGCTGC
Source organism: uncultured Flavobacteriaceae bacterium (assembly GCA_964352715.1). GTDB lineage: Bacteria > Pseudomonadota > Alphaproteobacteria > UBA8366 > Aestuariispiraceae > JAVKBW01. The sequence goes on from CAYGSU010000042.1 coordinate 26,289, forward strand.
CAGAACGAGACCCCGGCATTCAATACTTCGGCGGTAACCCGAGTACCGAACTGCTGGACCCGGCCGAACAGGGTTTCAGCGAGGATCGGGCGCGGTACAGTCTGAACAATCCCGACATCGGGATTGGCCTGCATCAGCCGCACCAGCGTTTGCATCAGGTCGCCGGACATGACGCTGTCGGCGTCCAGCACGATCATGAAGTCGTAGTCGCCGCCCCAGCGATTGCCGAAATCGACAATATTGCCGGCCTTGCGACCGGCATTGTCCGCGCGCTGCCGGTAATGCAGCGTGGCGGTCGGCATTTCGCCGCGCAGCCAGTCCACGGTCTGGCGTTCGCGCGCCGCAATGGCGGCATCTGTTGTGTCGGACAGAATGAAGAAATCGAAACGGTCGGCATAGCCTTCAGCGTCCAGCGATCGCCAGGTCGACAGCAACCGGCGCGCTGACCTGTCGGGATCTTCATTGTAGACGGGCATTACGATAGCGGTACGGGATATGATCGGTGACGCCTTGTCGAGATCGTCGAGGATTGGCGCGGCTACGCGTGCAGGGCGCGTGTTGAACATATACAGACCGAAACCGATAACCGCGTTCCAGAAATACATCGCAATCCAGAAGAACGAGGCTGAGAACAAGGCGAACATCACCCATTCGACAGGGTGGATACCCCGGTCTGAGAGCACGGAGTGCATGCCGTCCATTCCCAGAACAGTCAGAGAAAAGACCGGCGCGAAGTAAACGATGCGCCGGGCGAACAGGGTTACGCGATCCATAGATAACTCCAGGTTTCCGTCAGAACGTCGTCGCCACGCATCAAATAGGCGCGAAGTTCCGTGCGGTCGGTATCGATATTGCGGATCCGGGTTTCGACCCTGATCCATCCGTCTTTTTCGTTGACTGCCACAACCGGCGCTTCAATGTCGCCATCGTGGGCCGTGACCACTGCCACTATGTTCTTGTCGATACCCTCCGATCCGATCAGACGGCTTCCCTGGAAGTCGATCCGGACATCCAGATAGGGATTCTTTGTGTCTTTGTCCATGGCCTCGACACGTTCTGCCGCCACGTGGCCGCCGGCCGGCCAGCCAGGTACGGATTTCGTCGCCGTAATCTTGTAGGACAAGGAAATTTCGTTGCCCGGAAGCGCTGTTTCGGCTGGACGCCATAACGCAACGATGTTGTCGAAATTGACATCGCCGTTCTGGAATTCCACCAGTTCGACCGCGCCTTTTCCCCAGTTGCCGACAGGTTCGACCCAATAGCCGGGCCGCTGATGATAGTTGAAATCCGGCGAGTCATAGTCAGCCGCAGTGCGGTTGCGCTGTAACAGGCCGAAGCCGCGCGGCGCAGTATCTTCAAAGGAGTCCATGGCCGGCCATTTGCGTTTGACGAGTGGGCGCCAAATCCATTCGCCGGCGCCGGTCTGTATCGCCAGGCCGTCGGAATCGTGAATAGCGCCGACATTTTCGTAACCCGGCGTATCACGGTCGCGAATGAACATGCTGGTCAGCGGGGCGAGGCCAAGCCGTTCTATTGGTTTGCGCGGATGCAGTGAGGCGGTGACGAGGATTTCGGTGTCATCGCCAGGCTGGATTTCAAATCGGTAGGCTCCGCATACAGATGCGCTGTCCAGCAGGGCAAACACGGTCAGCGGGCCATCCGCACTGTCGGGTTTCTGCAGCCAGAATTCGCGAAACAGAGGGAATTCTTCCGGCTTTTCGCCACCCGGGTCGATGGCAAGCCCGCGCGCCGACATGCCGTACCATTGGTCACGCCCGAGGAACCTGAAATAGCTGGCGCCCCTGAATACGATCAGTTCATCCTTCCAGTCGTGCTGCGGGTGAAGGGGGTAAAGTACCTTGAAGCCGTTGAAACCGCCGGCGTCTATCGGCGCGCCGTCGCCGGAGAGTCTGGTGCTGGTGAAGGCTGACGGGTCATAAGCGACCGGTTTTTTCTTGCCGTGAGCAATTTCGCTGATTGCAATAAGCTCGTTGGCATAAACGCCGGGTTTCAGGAACCATACTTCGTAACCGGCGTCACCGGCCCACAGAGCGTGTTCAGGCCTGAATTTTATTCGACTGAATTCCTCCGGTGTGAGATCTTTCAGCATGGAGGCCAGCGTGTGTGGCGGCGGATCATAGGGCAGGGTGGATGCCTGCCGAGCCCGGTTTGTGAGCGTTTCGAAAAAGCCCGGTCCGGCAGCAAGTCCAACGCCGATCGGCATGGCCGATGCAAGGACACTGCCCGCTGTGCGGGCCAACATTGTACGACGATTTAAGCCTGCCATTTTGAACCGATACTTTACGCCGACCCGATACGCGATCCGTTTCGCGTCGGTAAAAACCTGTTGCCGTTCGTAGTGTTTCGCATGAATACCTTCAAACGCGTTATATCTGATATGGCTGACTTGTGTGGACACCTTTAGTAACCAATTCGTGACAGTGAATTTAGTGGTGCAGGCGCCGAACTTTCGGCTAATTGCCAACAAATGATGGCTATTTTAGGGCGATGTTGCCGCAGTCCCGTGGCAACTGACCGGAAGCGGGAACAATAGCGCCGATGGCGACAGACAGTAACATGGTACCACAAGGCGCGCCGGTGAAGATCCGCGATCCGCGGCTCGATTTCTTCCGGGGAATTGCGATGCTGATCATCTTCATCGCGCATGTTCCCTGGAACTACTGGAACAAGTTCATTCCGGCCCGTTACGGGGTCAGCGATGCTGCGGAAATGTTCGTTTTCTGCTCGGGCTTCGCGGCGGCAATCGCTTTTGGCGGCACATTTGCACGCAAGGGATTCTGGCTCGGCACCGCACGTATCCTGTATCGCATTTACCAGATCTACATTGCGCATGTGATGATGTTCTTCCTGATCGCCGGGTCGGTCGTTGTTATGACCGCTTTGTTTGGTGAGGTACTGGGCGACAAGAACTATGTGACCGATCTGGGCCTCAATCCGTTTTTCGACGACGATACCGGGGCGCAGCTCGTCGGCCTGTTAACGCTGACCTATGTGCCCAATTATTTCGATATCCTGCCGATGTATATCGGGGTCCTGTTCATGGTGCCGGTCGTAATGGCCTGCCAGCGACTTCACACTGGCGTCGCCATCGCATTTGTGTTCACCGTGTACACACTGTCGCTGGTATTCGACTGGAATTTTCCGGCCGAACCGTGGAGTGATCGACAGTGGTATTTCAATCCGCTGGGCTGGCAATTGCTGTTTTTCACCGGTTTCGCGATCAGCCGGGGCTGGGTGAAAGTGCCGGAGCCGACGCCGCTGCTGATTGGAGCAGCATTATTCTTTGTCGGTCTTGGCTTTCTGATCGGCACGACGCCGGTCTGGACGTCGTCCGAAACATTGGGCGCAATCCGTGAAGCGATACGCCCGTGGTTACTCAACAAGACCCAGCATGGGCTGTTCCGATGGGCACATTTTCTGTCGCTGGCCTATCTTGCCGTGGTGTTGCTGAAGGGGCGGGAGCACTACCTGTATTCTTCGATTTTCGCACCGATCCGAAAGGTCGGGCAGCAGGCGCTTTCCTCGTTTATTCTGTCGATGACATTGTCGCGCATAGCCGGGATGGCGATTGATTACGCCGGCAAGGATGACAGGCTGGCCGTGGCGATCATCAACATGGCCGGTCTGGCGACGGTGATCGCCTTCGCCTATTTCGCCGGATGGGTAAAATCACATCCCTGGGCGGCGCATTCGCCTGCACCGACCTCTTCTCCGCCGCCACACGAACAGGCCGATAAACAAGCGACCGACAAACCGCCAACCAAGCAGGCGGCGGTTGCTGAATGAAACCGGTAGTGACGGCTACGGCGGCATCTATACCGCTAGCGGTTCGCGACGAATTCCCGGTCTTCGAATGCGATGAATTCCTCGATCATCGCCCGCCAGACAGTTTCGGCGATCTGCGTCGACAGGCCTGCATCGGCAGCTGCAGCCTTTACCTTTTCGACAACATCTTCGATCCGCGCCGGATCGCGGACGATGTCCCGGGTCGGTTTTACGAGCGCCGCACGGGCGACATAGGTCTGCCTTTCCGCCAGAAGATCAACGAGCAGGCGGTCAATCCGGTCTATTTCCCGGCGAATTTCCGGCATTGACTGGCAGTCTGCAGCCCGCATGGCTCATCCCCTTTTTGCGTCGATTGCGATGCCATGCGATACGAACCGGGAAGGGGGGTTGGCAAGTCCTGATTTTAGAAACCGGTCAACTGCTGGACAAAAAACTGCTCAGGTAATCGATTCCGGCGGCGGCGCCTGTTCGATGATCAGCGAGATTTCCCCGTTGTCATGGCTGAATGTCGTGCTTTCCGTGATCTGCTGTCCGTTGACTTCAACGGTATCGTCTTCGCTGAGCATGATCCGCAGGTCATCCTTGCCGCTGACAGAGACCAGATCTTCGACGGACAGGCTTAGCGTCGCACCGCCGGCAACACCGCTCAAATCGATTGCCTCGATATTGGATACGCCGGAAAGCTGATCGCCCGACATAGACAGCCGATCCTCAGCGCCGGATACGATGCTCAGCGTATCGGTTCCGCGGCCGCCGTCGATTTCACCGAAGGAAACCGGTTCTCCGCCATCGGTCGGGAAGGAATCATAGTCGACGATCAGCGTATCATTGGCGTTACCGCCATACAGGGCGTCGTCTTCATCGTTGGCTGTAAGCGTATCCTTGCCGTTGTAGCCGTAAATCGTATCGCCGAACCCGTCGCTGACAATGGTGTCGTCCTGATTGGTGCCGATAACCAGGCGACCGATACCCTGTTCGACGTCTTCGGCGCTATCGCTGATCTGGTCTTGCAGCACCGGGACGTCGATCTCGAGGGTTTCGATAATCGGAGCGGAAAAACTCTGTTCACCGCTTTCGAGGTCTGCTTCATGGGTTTGCGCAATCAGCGTGAGCTGGAAATCGGGTGCGCCAACAGGCACCGTGATCTTCAGACCGTCCAGATCTTCCGTACTCAGTGAAATGGAATTGGCTGTCACGGCCAGCACACCCGATGCATTCCAGAGAATTGCGTTATCGGGAATGCCATACAGGTTCATCAACAGGGATTCGGCGCTTACCTCTTCGCCATTGGCATCCGTCGTATTCGTATCGGTCAACGCCGCCTGAATGTTCAGATCGACTGAAAACAGCGCGTTTTCTTGAGTGCCAACAACCGTGTTGCCGGAACTCGCATCGATGTCCGGCGCATCGGCAACCGCATCGACGATGATCTCACCGGTCATCGGCCCGACAATCTGCGCGGCCAGACCACTGCTGTTGATCAGCGTGGCCGCGACGCCAAATTCGAAATCCGCAGACGAATTCGGCGCCGGTGTAATGGTCAGCCCTGCTATCTGTTCCGGTGTGAACAGGTAGGTCGCAGACCCGGTAAAGGTTTCACCGCCTTCGTTCGTCAGCACGGCATCTTCAGGAATGCCGGTGACCTGGATTTCAAGCGTGTAGGACGACGCATCGCCGATAGTGCTTACGGCGATTGAAACCGGAATTGCTGTGTCTTCATCGCCGCGGCTCGATTCAATCGACAGGGATATATCGGGAATAGGTTCGGGCTCTGGTTCCGGTTCAGGTTCCGGCTCTGGTTCCGGTTCAGGCTCTGGTTCCGGTTCAGGCTCTGGTTCGGGTGTCACATCAGTTACATCGTCAACAGCGTCCTCGACTTCATCGACAACGTCCTCTACGACCTGCTCGACCTCGCTACCGGTATCGGTGATCGCTTCCTGGACCGGAGGAACAGAAGAACCCGATGATGATTGGCCGGTATTGCCTGTGCTTTCGCCACCGTTGTCATTGCCGAGAGAGCCTGAATTCCGAATATTGGCATTCAGGTCGATATCAATTGCTTGGCTTTCGTTCTGATTGGTCGGCGCGGGCTGTGTTTCGCCGGCAGCGGTTTCGATATCCGACAATTGATCAGCTATGTTGTCCAGAAACGCCTCGTCATCGCCGAACCCGGGAATGTTCTGCGGGGGCGGGTGGAAGGAGATCGCATCGCCGTAGGTCCGCGCCTGCACGTCGGGCGGCATGATATAGACATCCGAGGGTGGTACGGTCTGTGAACTGATCAAGGTGCTTTCACCGATTGACGTCAGCAGCGCCGTACCCGCCGCATTCTGCACGACAACAGCGCCTTCGAAGATGGTCACGCTGGAAGCGCCATCTACGGAATCGACCGATACGGCATATTTGGTGCCGCGGATACCGATCGTGGCGACCGGGGTGGTGACGCCGACCGAGTCCGGATCGTTCTTGCCGATAGCCCCGCTGGTGAAAACAAACGCACCCTGCACGACATTGAAAAGCTGCGAACCCTGCGCTGTTGCCGGGTCGTAGATCAGTTCGTCAAGCACGATCCGGCTTTCTTCCGACATCGACATCGTGCTCATGTCGACGAAGATGATGCCCAAGGCTGCGCCGGGACCGGATACGATTGTATCGCCCTGAAACAGGGGGTCGCCTTCGGCCAGTGTCACCTGGGTGCCGTCGCTGCGGATAACGGAAATTGTGCCCTTGATGGCGTCGACTTCACCGATCGGCTCTTCCAGTGTGGATGAACCGCTGGCCTGGGCGACTTCGCCTGGGTTCTGGGGGCCGGCAAGCTTGGTGGCGAGACCGGCGCTGATTTTCGCGCCGGCAAGCGTGAACAGGTCGGGCGGCGATTCCTGATTGAAGTAACCGGTGATCTGGACGGTTTCGCCGTTCGGCGCTTGCAGGATCAGATCACCACCGAACCGGGAATATTCAGCCTGCAGCAGCAGATCGCCATATGGAAGTACAATGGCGCCTGCGCCGGCTTCGATGACGTGGTCGGGGCTGACTGGCGGGTTACCGGTTTGCGGTCCTGCAACTGATGACGGATCGATTTTGGCCAAAACAAACTCCAATACGCAGCCATGTTTTTCCGGGTCATTATGGTCCCGGGGCAGCGGCTGCCCTTGTTAAGTTTGACGGTCATCCCCTACCGTCGCGTATTATGTATTACAGATCAGCTTATACGCCCGTGCCGGGCCTGTTCCAAAATGGCTTTCCGTAAAATAACCACGGAAATTAGCGAAAAATATAATTGTATTTTAATTAATATTTAATTTTTTCAAAAGATGCTCCATCCCGCCGTCGATAGTGGCGATATGTTTTTGCAGCAATCGGTTCGTCACAGCGACCAGGTTTTCCTGCTGCGTCGCATCCATCCGCAACGCCAGATAAGCTGAAACCTGTAGCATCATCATGAAAGTTCCATAGACCAATCCGGCCAGCCTGATATCGGTATCCGGCGCAAATACGGATTTGGTCAATCGGTCATAATATTCAGTGTAATCATCAGGTTGATCGACATGGTTAAGACTATTTTCAAGCCTGCTGCGCCACGCTGACCATTTTGGTTTCAAGTCCGGCCAGCCGGTATAGTGGGTCTCGGTCATGGTTGCGTCCAGCAGCAAAGAAGCATCTCCCGGCAGCAGGACGGAGCGCTCAAGCACGGCCGCCGCCTGATCCGCCCGGCAGGCTGTTGCGCCATGGATCAACGCGCCGTCGCCGATATTCAGGAATGTCCTGTCAGGATACCGGTCAATCAGCTGACCCATTGCCTGCGCACCGACCATGAAGGACTGACTCGAAAGGACCGGCGTGCCGAAATTGCCATCCACCCGTACATCGAACGGGGCGAAACCGAGCGAAACCGGAATGGCTGACGCCGGTACAGTGCCGTAGACGGAACTTTTGGCGTGATGCTGCGACGGATCGATAGCGCCGAAATCGACACCGGCGAGCAGAATGGTGCGCGCGCCAAGCGCGATGGCGATACGAACAGCGACATTGGCGACAGTCGGCGATGCGTTGTGCAGGATCGGCGGTGCCTCGCCATACAGTGCCGATGCACAGGTGCCTTCGCGAATATAGCTGTGATGCGTTTCGAAAAACCGCACTGTGTTCGGTGACAGGGCGGAGGGGCCGACAAGCGGAATGGTGCGCAGGTCGTGCCGGTCGGCAATCGGCGCGATAACCTCCTGCAATTCGTCGACATTCTCGATTTCGCAATGGAAATCCGGTCTGATACCGTGTGCAAGGGCGACCCCCAGGCCGGTACCGGCTGTCAGTATTACGGCATGGCCGGGCAGGGAACCGGCCAGCAATTGCACGGTGGATTCAGCCGACGGGCCGCTGCCGATGATGACGGCGGTCAGGTCATTTCGGACAGCAGCGCCTTTGGCGATGACGCGGTGGCGATGCGGCGTCGCCAGGCCACGGTTCTTCATGTTTTCGACGACGTTACCGACCATTTTGAGCTCGTCTTCAAAAAAGCCGACAGACGTTGCGAGGTTGGACAAATGGCTTTCAAATTGCCGGTACACGGCCTCGATATCGTCGCCGGACCGCCCGAGCCTGTAGTAGGACCCGTCGATCAGGCCGTAGTTTCGGTCGCGCACGGCATCCTGCATCAGGGTCGACAGCAGCGAAGCGCCTTTCGCCAGCACGAAGCGAATGCGGCCCGACCGGGCCTCAAGCGTTGCTGCGATGGAAGACCAGTCGGTCGTGTCGATCGTGGCGGCGAAAGCGGCGGGGTCAGCCTCGCACAGTACCAGCCCCCTGACTGGCGTTTTCCGGATCAGTTCGCCGATATCACCCTGTTGCGGACAACCGAAAAGAAACAGGTAGCCGGCGCCGGACCGGGGTTCCTGTTCGATGATGGCGCCTTGTGTTGCCGCATACAGATCCTGAACATAATCGAATAACAGGTGGCGGTTGGTCGTCTTCAGAGAGGGCGGACGAAACAGAAACCTTTTCGGCTCCGGCGGATCATCTTGCCAGACCGGAAATTTCCGGGGTTCCGCTGCCGCCCTTACGGCGGTGGCAATTGCCGGGGAAACAGTATCGAAGAAGGTCAGGTTTTTCGAACGCATTCCGTCTTATACCCGAATTCACGGATCGCATAAGCAATGGTTCACAAATCGACGCGAGTCTTTTATGAAATACAGAGCTTTGTTTTTGTTTTACTTGAATTGTCGGTATTGTGATTGCAGTCACTTGTCGGCGGGGCGTTTAGTTGTAAGCTAAGCGCGCTTGGGGAAGCGTTTATTCAAGGTGCAGGAATAATATGAGCGACGCGACTACAGTCGATCTGACGTCGGCAGGAACGCAATTGGCCCAGGCGACAAGCGAGCAGATCGGCTCGGTAGTCTCGACAAGCGGTGACATCACGATTACCCGGGCAACCGGCGAAACAGTTTCTGCTGAAGCCGGAACGCCGGTCTATTCAAATGATTCCATCGCGACCGGCCCTGGCGCCAGCGTCGGCTTTGAATTCGTCGATCTTTCGACATTCTCGCTTGGTGAATCCGCCCAGATCGTTCTCGACGAACTTGTATATGACCCCGGCGCCGACAGCTCGATGGTCGTCAACCTCGTGGCGGGTACGTTTTCGTTCGTCTCTGGCGAGATCGCTAAATCCGGTGACGATTCGATGCAGATCGTTACCCCGGTCGCGACCATCGGTGTTCGCGGCACAGCCGGTACCGGTGACCCCAACACCGTTGTCTTGCTTCAGGAAGCGAACGCGCCACCGGGCGAAATCAGCTACACCACCCAGGGCGGCTCGGTCACGCTGACCCGGCCGAACGAATTTACCGGCGCTAACAGCCCCTTTGACAACCCGTTTGCACCGTCGATCATCACGCTTAACCAGATCCAGACCAATTACGGGTCGGCACTGTCCGAATTGCCGGTGACGCTACCCGCCAACGAAAACATTCAGCGCAGGAACCGTAATAATAACAACGACGATGACGATAGCGGCGACGGCGAATCCGGTGAAGAAGACACCGATACCGATGAGGAAGCGGCAGCCGACGGCGAAGGCGCAGAAGGCGAAGATAGCGCCGAAGGTGAGGGCGAAGAAGAGGTTGCGGAAGGCGAGGGCGAAGAAGAGGTCGCTGAAGGCGAGGGTGAAGACGGAGAAGGTGAAGAAGGTGAGGGCGGCGAAGACACCGCCGAAGGCGATGGCGCTGATACAGGCGAAACCGTCGCCGCAGGTGACGGCGGCTCGCTGGGCGGCGATGGCGGTGCTTTTGGCGGCCAGCAGGCCGGCTCTGTCAATATCGTAGGCAGCGCCGGTGACGATGCGCCGCCACCTCCGCCACCGAAGGTTCAGGCCCCGACCGATCCGCTTGCGCCGGAACCCAGTCCTGTCGATCCACCGAAGACCGTAAAAGAGGAGGCTGAGGCAGAACAGCCGCCACCGCTGCAAGCATCACCGCCGCCACCTGAAGAGCAACCACCGCCGCCGCCACCTGGAGGTGGTGGAACTGTTACCAACGAAGGCGATGATACTGAATTTACAGTTTCCGGAACAGCCACTTTAACGGGCGGCAACGATACGATACTGCTCGGCGCAGCATCGATTAATGTCGATATCCTGGGAACGGCGCAGGCCGGTGACCT
>CAYGSU010000043.1:0-36270 GCA_964352715.1 uncultured Flavobacteriaceae bacterium
CGAAACGGGAATAGAGAATTATTATGCAGAATAAATCATGGATCCTTGGCAGCGTATGCGGAGCCATGTTGATGGCATCGGCTTCCGTTGCATCAGCCGCGAACTGGAACCTGAACGCAACTGATATTACAACCGGCGTTAACAGCACGACGGTCAACATTATTGACGGTCCTACGGTGGAAGTTTCGGTTCAGACCGGGCGCACCATTCAGGGCAAAACGACACATTCACCGCATTTCACCCAGACGCGTGGCACCAGCGGCGGCGTTAACGGTGAAATTGATGTCAGCCCGGACTTCTTCGATCTCGATTTTGATGTCGATGTATTCCTGAACGAACTGACCCTCGCCTGGCTGTTTCCGGACGGCGAATACGGCGATCACGGCAACGAAGTTGCGGTGATCCAGACCTTCGATTCCGCTGGAAATTTCCTGAACGACTTCTTCCTGGAAGCGAAGTCGCCGATCTCGGCCCAACTGTTTACCGATAGCGGTCTGACTACATTGGTCGCCGGCGCCGCTGTGACCAACCTGGAAATTGCGCTGGATGGGAATAACGATGGTGGTGCGTCAAAAAGCGGCGGCGTCTGGCAGATTACCGGCGCATCGATCTTCGGTAACTTCGATACGCTGCGTCTTGTCGGCGGGGACGATCTCGCTGTACCGGCCACCGGTTCGGCGGACTCGGACTTCTCCTTCGTCAGCGCTTCCGGTGCGGCAGTGGTTCCGGTTCCGGCAGCCCTGCCGCTGCTCGGCTCGGCCCTTGCCGGCTTCGCCCTGCTGGGCTGGCGCCGCAAGCGGTTTGCCGCCTGACGGTATCGCGCACACAAATTCGAAAAGGCCGCCTTCGGGCGGCCTTTTCATTTTTCATCTCTTTTCAGGCGACAGCGTCGAACCGGACCTTGCCGTCATTCAGGAAGCAGGTCTTGCTGAATACCGTCAGATCCAGCGGGTTTGGCAGTCGGACATCGCCAATACCGGGCAACGGGTTGCCGGAAAGCGCGTAGGACCGGTCAATCTGTGACAGGAAGACCAGAATCTGCCCGTTCGTTTCAGCGAACGCCTTCAGCCCGGTTAACTGCGTTGCCAGATCCGGGTTTGTGCGTTTCTGGTCGAGAAGCTGCAGATAGTCGATCACGGCGACCGTGCCGGCAGGCTTGCCGGTCAACCGTTCGATGATGAGCTTGGCGCAGATATCGTCGGATGTATCCAGCGAGAAACCGCAGGTGAGGGTGGCCGGGTCGATGCCGATCGACCGCAGCGCGTCCAGTACATCGGCGTCGTTGTATTCCAGCGTGAAAAACACACCCTGCCGGCCCGCCTTGAGCGCTTCGACAATCAGATCGAGCCCCAGCAGGGTCTTGCCCTGGCCAGGGCGCGCGCCAAGCAGCACCAGATCGCCGGGTTGCAGCCGGGACAGAAGATCAGGGGCGGGTCGGCTCATCGCCAGGGTTGCGGCAAGCAGGCTCCAGCTTCGGAAGCCTTCCTGCCGGGCGATACGGTCAAGGGCCGCGGTTATTGGAATGCCGGCCTTTCGCGACAGAAGTTTTGCCTGTCGTTTCAGCCGGAATATCGGTGCGGATAGTATCATAACAGAACCTCCTATTACGGGCGGTCTTCACAATCCCTCCTTATGTGCGCGGCCCGAATAGCGGGTTCGATGATACTGATACAACCCCGTATGACGTTTACTTTCCCGAATGGAGGGGGGAGGCGCGGGCCAAGCCTGTAAATCTATCTTAACCGGAGTCTGTTTTCAGTCCACCGGATTGTATAAAACCGAAACGGCGAAAACAGCAGGACTGTCATTGCACGGTCGACGGCAACGGGGCTAGTTTCACGTACCAATTCAATTCCGATACCTCACCAAGGATTTCTGTAAAAATGCCCGCCAAAACCACGGACCAGAGCGCCCGCATGACCCTCGACGAACTGGACAAACTGGTCGGGGAATTCGGCCCATTTGTCCGCCTGTTCGGGTTCAGGGCGGAAAATATCGGGTATGGTACGGCGCGGGTTCGTCTGCCCTACAATGTCGATCACACGCGGCCGGGCGGCACGATTTCCGGCCCCGCCATCATGGCGTTGGCGGATTACGCGATGTATGTCGCCGTGCTGGGGGCCATCGGCAACGAACCGCTGGCAGTGACGACCAGCCTGAACATTAATTTCCTGCGCAAACCGTCGGACGCCGATCTGCTATGCGATGCGAAACTGCTGAAACTGGGCCGACGGCTGGTGATCGGTGATATGGCGGTGCATGCCGAAGGCGACGACGAGATGTGCGCCCATGTCACGGCAACCTATTCGATACCGCCGCAGGGGTGACGCCCAGGCAGACACTTGCCGCTTCGTTTGATTTTCGTAAGCTGTCCAGCCCAATTTCATAAGGTTTGATCATGCGTATTATCGTTGGCGGGTTTCAGCACGAAACCAACACTTTCGCCCCGACCCTTGCCGATTTCGCCGCCTTCAATGTCGGTGGCGGCTGGCCGCCGCTGACCCGTGGCAAATCTATATTCGATGTCTTCCCGTCGATGAACATTCCGCTCGGCGGCGCGATGAACGTGTTCCGCGAGGCTGGTTGTGATGTCGTGCCGACGGTCTGGGCGTCAGCCACGCCGTCATCTTTTGTCACGGAAGATGCGTTTGAACGTATCGCCGCGATGATTCTGGAAGACATTGAGGCGGCAATGCCGGCGGACGGTATCTACCTTGATCTGCATGGTGCGATGGTGACGGAGCATTTCGAGGACGGCGAAGGCGAATTACTGCGCAGGGTGCGCGATCTGGTCGGGCCGGATACGCCGGTTTCCGTCAGCCTCGACCTGCACGCGAATGTGACGCCTGAGATGGTGGAGCACGCCACGGTCATCGATATCTTCCGCTGTTACCCGCATACCGACATGGCGGAAACGGGCGCGCGCGCCGCAAATCACCTCTTGGCGATCCTGCGTGAAGGTAATTCCTGGCACGCCGCCTTTCGGCAGGTGCCTTTTCTCATTCCCTTGCAATGGGGATGTACGTTTCACGACCCGTGTAAAAGACTCTACGAAAAGGAACTGGAAACGCTGGTTCAGGGCGATGGCGTCAGAGCGCTTTCCTTCGCGCCGGGCTTTCCGCTGTCGGATATCCATCACTGCGGCGCATCGGTGCTTGCCTATGGCGACACACAGGAAGCCGCCGACAGTGCCGCCGATGCCATGCTGCAGGCGGTTGTCGATGCGACGCCTGAATTTGTGGGCAAGGTCTTCGCGCCGGATGAGGCGGTCGCCCGCGGGCTGGATCAAGGCGTTCCCGGTGTGCCGCTGGTAATCGCTGACATGCAGGACAATCCTGGCGGCGGCGGCCCCGGCGATACGACCGGTATGCTGCGCGCGTTGCTGGATGCAGGGGCGAACGGCGCTGTGATTGGCGTGTTCAATGACCCGGATACCGCAATGGCGGCGCATGCAGCCGGGCAGGGTTCAATCGTGCAGGTCTCGCTCGGCGGAAAGCTGTATCCCGGCGATGAACCGCTGGAAGTGAATGCCGTTGTGGTCAAGCTGGGCGACGGGGTTTTTACCGGCACGGGGCCGATGTGGGGTGGCTCGCATTTCACCATGGGCCGCATGGCGTGTCTGGATGTGCGCGGCGTGAAGATCGTCGTCGCGTCAGCGGCGGAACAGGCCGGCGACAAGGAAATGTTCCGGCATGTCGGTATCGAGCCGAAGACTGCGCCAATCCTGGTGCTGAAAAGCTCGGTGCATTTCAGGGCCGATTTTCAGCCGATCGCGCGCGAGGTTATCATCGCCGCAGCACCCGGCCCGGTTCATGCCGATATCGGCGGGTTGACCTTCAACAATCTGCGTTCGACCGTGCGGCAGACGCCATAGGAAGAAACGAATTCCGCCGGTTGCTGCCTCAGAGTTCCGAGATAAACAGCGAGAAAAGTTCCGACTGGGTCGAGATTCCCAGTTTCGCGTAGATATTCTTGCGGTGTATCTTAACGGTGCCCGTTGTGATGTTGCACTGTTTGCCGATGGATTCGGAGGAATGGCCGCGCAAAACCATTCGGACGATTTCCCGCTCGCGCGCGGTCAGCTTGCTGCTACCGAAGTTTTCAAAGGCGGCAAGAACAGGGCTTCCGGTTGGGCTGCTTCGTGAAACGGAATCGACAAAGTGATCCCGAAGATCTGTGATGCTTGCCCATTCCCGCGACGATGCGGCCTGTACGATCGGTTCGACCTTTTTCAGTTTGGCAAGATCACGATCGCTGAAAGCCGACCCGGTGCCGGCGCGCATCAGGGAAACGGTTAGACGCGGCCCGCTTTGCAGATTGACCAGGAAAGCAATTTCCTCGGCCAGTTTCGTCCTTCGGTAGTACGACCTGAAGTATTCCGAATGATAGAACCGATCGGGCGCTATTTCCCGCAGCCGGTAAAGCCCGGGTGTCGCCTTGTCCATGCTGATCTTGTAGAACGGGTCCAACAGGTAGGGTCCCTGCTGGTAATCTTCCACGAAAACCGTTCTTTGCTTGGGTGTAAATGTATCGTATACGCAAATTGGACGGTCATCGGCATTATAGACGAACCAGACCGAGTAATCGAACCTGACCAGATGGCGTAGGGCCCTTACCATTGTTTCCGGAAAGGCTTGTGACCCACTGGCCGAAACAACCGATGCGAGTTGTTCATGCCACTGTCGTGAGTCGATTTTGATAACCGGTTCTACGTTTTTTACCGTCATTGGAAGCAATATATCTCTCAGAAGCGATAATGCAGTCTATATACCGTGGGGGATATATACATTGGGTTTCCTTTTCCGCATTGTCGACAGCAGGGATAGATCCAGGGCTTCGGGAATCCATGGTGAAGCCGCAGGTATCAGGGGCTTGAATATTCGGCAATGAACAACCGGACACACAGCGATCTGCCCGATGTCACCTTTGAGGGCGTCACCAAGAATTACGGTGATGTGGTAGCCGTCGACAACATCGATCTGGCTGTCCAGCGCGGTGAATTCTTCAGTTTTCTGGGGCCCTCGGGCTGCGGCAAGACAACATCCCTGCGGCTGATTGCCGGGTTCGAACAGCCGACAAGAGGTAATGTGCTGATTGGCGGCACGTCGGTTGTCGGCACGCCGCCCCACAAGCGGCCCGTCAACATGGTGTTTCAACAATACGCCCTGTTTCCGCACATGACTGTTGCCGACAACATCGGGTACGGCCTGCGGCAACAATCGCCGCGTCCGGCGCGGTCCGACGTTCAGCGCCGGGTGGACAAAACGCTTGAACTGGTGCAGCTCTCGTCTTTCGGCAATCGGCGGATATGGGAACTGTCGGGCGGGCAGCAGCAACGGGTCGCCCTGGCCCGGGCTCTGATCAACAGACCAACCGTTCTGCTGCTCGATGAACCTCTTGCGGCCCTCGACCGAAAACTGCGCCGGGAAATGCAGATCGAATTGCAGACCCTGCAGCGCGATGTGGGCATCACCTTCATTCTGGTGACGCACGATCAGGAAGAAGCGCTGTCGATGAGCGACCGGATCTGCATCATGCGGGAAGGCGATATTGTCCAGACCGGCAGCCCGCGCGACCTGTACGACCGCCCGGTGAACCAGTATGTCGCTGATTTTGTAGGAAAATCGAATTTCATTGCCGGTGAAATCACCGCCGTTGACGCCGGTTCCGTAAGCATCAAAAGCGTTAACGGAACATCGTTCCGGTGCCGCCGGGAAAACGGAGAAAACCTGACCATCGGTAACCGCGCCAGCATCGCCATACGCCCGGAGCTGATTTCAATCGCACCGCCCGGCACGGAGGCTGCGGCGATGGATGTTGATGTGACGATACAGGGTAACATCAAGAACCGGATATTCCTGGGCGAGCACACGGAATATCTGATCGGGACCGAACACTTCGGCGATATCCTGGTTTTATCGCCAAAGACCATCGAAAACATCCGGGGCAGTTTCGAGCGCCAGAACCCGGTTACCATCGGCTGGAAAAGCGATGCGTCACTTGCGCTGGAATAGGTTTGATGGCGGGCAGCATATCCGTCTGCGTTGTCATCCATATTGTGGGTCAGAACGGATAAACTGAACAATCAGGAGACAGGGAATGAGTAAGGATTACAAAGACAATCTACCTATTACACGGACCAGGTTCATGGAGGAATTCCGCCGGTATCAGAACGGATCGGTTTCCAGGCGGCATTTTCTCGGGGTAACCGGCCTGGGCATGGCCATGGCCGTTCTCGGCGGGGCGGTTCCCGGCCTTTCGACGCGGCGGGCGCAGGCTTTTGGCAATCTCGGTGACCGCATGGTTTTTTCCACCTGGCCGAATTACCACAATCCGGTGAACATTGAAGAGTTTACCGAGGCGACCGGCGTGAATATCCAGGTCAATGCCTTCGGTTCAAACGAAGAAATGCTCGCGAAACTTCAGGCAGGCGGCGCCGGCTGGGATGTCTTCGTGCCGACCAACTACACGATCTCGACCTATGTGGAGCTCGGCCTGATCCAGGAACTGGATCTGTCTCGCGTGCCGAACTACGACGCCGCCGCGCAGAACCCGGTTTTTGCCGGACCCGCGACGGTGAACGGCAAGGTATACGCCTTACCGAAAAACTGGGGCACAACCGGTATCGTCGTGAACACGAATGAAGTGTCGCCCGCACCGACGTCGTGGAAGGAGTTCTTCGACATCACCATGGGGGCGGGGTCGGGCCACACCATCGTTCATGATTATCAGCTGACGACAATCGGCGCGGCGCTGTGCGCGCACGGGTTTTCGTTCAACTCGGTTGATCCCGACGAACTGGCAAAGGCGGAAAAGCTGTTGATCGATTCCAAGCCGCACCTGTTCGCCATTACCTCGGATTACCAGCCGGGCATGCGCAGCGGCGATGCCTGGATGTCGATCTGCTGGACCGGCGACGGCAAGCAGCTCAACACGGACATGCCTGAAATGCAGTATGTAGTGGCGTCGGACGGCGGCGAGCTGTGGTCGGATTTCTATGCGATCCCGACTGACGCGCCGCATGTCGACGCCGCTTACGCCTTTCTGAACTACATGCAGGATCCGTTCATTCAGGTTCGCGATTTCTCGGTTCACGGATATCCGACCAGCGATGCACGGGTTGACGCCATGCTGCCGGACAGCACGATCAACGATCCGATCCTGTATCCGGCCAAGGAACTGATGGACGGGCTGGAGTTCGGTGCGGCTGCAACGCTGACCGATCCCGGTCGTGCTGAAGTAATCGCGCGCTTCAAGGCGGCCTGACGCGACCAGGCTGAAGAATAGGCGACGACATGACGGGACAAGAGAAGAAAGGGCGCTGGGTCACGGCGGCGATGCTCACGCCGAGCGGGATATGGTTCCTTCTGCTTCTGGTTCTGCCCCTTATTGTCGTCGCCGTATTCAGTTTCGGTGAACGGGCGCCTCATGGCGGCTATGCGCCGGCTTTTACGTTCGAGCAATATGCAAACCTGCCGTCGCGGCTGAAAGCATTTCAGAACACGCTGATCATTGCACCGCTGGGTACGTTTCTGTGTCTCGTGGTTGCCTATCCACTGGCATATTTTCTGGCCGTCAAGGTCAGCGAAAAATGGCGGCTGTTGCTGCTGGTGCTGGTGATCGTGCCGTTCTGGACAAGCCTTCTGATCCGCACCTATGCCTGGATATTCATTCTCGGCGGCAAGGGCCTGCCCGCCCTGTTTGAAATGATTGGCATCGATGATCTGCGCCTTATCAACACGCCGGGCGCCGTTGTGGTTGGTATCGTGTATGGTTATCTGCCACTGATGGTGTTTCCGGTTTTCGTATCGCTTGAAAAGCTCGACAAGAAACTTCTCGAAGCGTCCAACGACCTCGGCGGCTCGCCGTTCCGAACCTTCCTGCAGATTACGCTTCCCCTGTCGATCCCCGGCATGGCGACCGGCTGCATGCTGGTATTCATTCTGCTGATGGGAGAATTCCTGATTCCGGCCTTTCTGGGCGGCGGAAAGGTGTTCTTTGTCGGCAATGCGCTGGTCGACCTGTTCCTTCAGTCGAGGAACTGGGCCTTCGGCTCCGCGGTCGCGACCACGCTCGTCATCGTCATGCTGATTGTCGTGACGATATACATGCGGTTGATGATGCGGGCATCCGCTCACCGCGACGATGTTTCTATCTTGTGAGGGGCCGTTTGTGAGAATTTACGCCCTTGTCGTGTACCTGTTCCTGTATATCCCGATCGGGATCATCGTGTTGTTCAGTTTCAATTCCGGTCGCCACGCCAGTGAATTCGTCGGCTTTTCGGTCAAATGGTACGGCAAGGCGCTGAACAATCCGTTTGTTATCGAGGCGCTGACGACCAGCCTGATCATCGCGCTGTCGGCGGCCTTCCTATCCAGTCTCATGGGCACGGCGGCCGCGCTGGCGCTGCAAAGGGTGCGCGGGCCGGTAAAGGTGCTGTTTGACGGGCTGATTTACGTCTCGATCATGGTTCCGGGTATTGTTATTGGCATTGCGACGCTGGTGGCGCTGGTCACGGTGTTCGATGTCGTCAACCCGGTGATCGAAACGTTCTGGGCGAAGGCCGAAGACGCGCCGAAACTGTCGCTCGGGTTTGCGTCGGTGATCGCGGCCCATACGCTTTTCACCATGTCCCTGGTCATCGTTATCGTCAGGGCGCGGATAGCGGGTATGGACAGGTCTCTGATCGAGGCCTCGGCCGACCTGTACGCGTCACCGTGGGGAACCTTCCGGCAGATAACCCTGCCGCAACTGTTCCCGGCGATCCTGGCCGGCTTTCTGCTGAGTTTCACGTTCAGCTTCGACGATTTCATCATCTCGTTCTTTGTCGCAGGGTCCAACACGACGCTTCCGGTCTATGTCTTTTCGTCCATCCGCCGGGGCATTACGCCGGAGGTGAACGCCATCGGCACGATGGTGCTGGCGATCTCCCTGACATTGCTGATCGTCGCGCAGGTCATGCTCCAACGGGGGCGCCGTCGCGCCTGATCCCTTGATGCTTGGTCTGGCGGCGGACGGGCAGGACTGATATGTATCCGGCCCTGAGTTGACCCCATTCCCCTGTGCGGAACATCATGGCCCCACCGATCCTGATTCTGACTGACATTCTGCTGAGCTTTGGCGGTGACCCGCTGCTGGAAGGCGCTGGCATTCAGGTCTCTGCAGGCGACCGGATCTGCCTTGTCGGGCGCAACGGGTCCGGCAAATCGACAATGCTGAAAATCGTTGCCGGCATGATCGACTTCGACGCCGGCGATCGCTTCGTACAGCCGGGCACTACGGTGCGTTACCTGCCGCAGGAACCCGATCTTTCCGGCTACGAAACGGTGCTGGACTACGTCAAGGCCGGGCTGGACGAGGTCGCCGACCCGTACCGCGCCTCCTATTTGCTGGAGGAACTGGGTCTGCCGGAGACGCTGGGCACGAAAACCCTGTCAGGCGGCGAGAAGCGCCGCGCCGCGCTGGCCCGGGCGATTGCGCCGAAGCCGGATATTCTGCTGCTTGACGAACCGACCAACCATCTCGACCTGCCGGCCATCGCCTGGCTGGAAGAGGAACTGAAAGCGATGCGCTCGGCGATTGTCTTCGTCAGCCACGACCGTCGCTTCCTGTCGCATCTGTCGAAATCCGTTGTCTGGCTTGATCGCGGCAAGGCGCGGCGGCTCGACAGGGGGTTTGACGAGTTCGAGGACTGGCGGGACGGCATTCTGGAGCAGGAAATCGAGGAACGCCGCAAGCTGGACCAGAAAATCGCCAGCGAAATGGAATGGCGCAACAAGGGCGTTACCGCCCGGCGCAAGCGCAACATGGGGCGACTACGGGCGCTGATGGACCTGCGCACGGAACGCAAAAGCCAGAAACACGCCGTCTCCAGCGCAAAAATGAGCCAGACCGAGGGCCAGCAGGCCGGTAAAAAGGTCATCGAAGCCTATAAGGTGTCGAAGAGCTTCGGCGAGACCCTGATTGTCGAGGACTTTTCTACCGTCGTTAAGCGCGGTGATCGGGTCGGTCTTGTCGGGCCGAACGGTGCAGGCAAGACGACGATCCTGAAAATGCTGATCGGCGAAATGGAGCCCGATGCCGGGACGGTGAAATGCGCCAAGACCATCGATATGGCGGTGATGGATCAGGGCCGCGAAAGCCTGCACCGCGATACCTCGCTGTCGGCAGCGCTGACCGGCGGCACGGCCGATACGGTGGTCATCAACGGTCAGCCGCGCCATGTGCACAGCGTGATGAAGGATTTCCTGTTCTCACCGTCTCAGGCGCGTACGCCGATCGGCGAACTGTCGGGCGGGGAACGCGGCCGGCTGATGCTGGCGCGGGCTCTGGTAAAACCGTCCAACCTGCTGGTGCTGGACGAACCGACCAACGACCTCGATCTGGAAACCCTCGACGTGCTGCAGGAAATGCTGGCCGACTATCAGGGCACGGTGCTGCTGGTCAGCCATGACCGGGATTTTCTCGACCGGGTGGCCAGTTCCGTCATCGCCTATGAGGGCGAGGGGCGGTGGATCGACTATGCCGGTGGCTATTCCGATATGCTGGCGCAGGGCGGCGGAACGTGGCTGAAGGACGAAGACGCCACGAAAGCGTCGGTGAAGAAAGCCAAGCCGAAATCGGTCGAAAAAGCGTCGAAAAAGACCGTGAAACTGTCCTACAAGGACAAATTCGCGCTGGAAACCCTGCCGGGCGAAATTGCGGCGCTGGAAGGCCGGATCAAAAATCTGGTCGCGGTGCTGGCCGACCCGACGCTCTACACCAGCGATACCGATGCGTTCCGAAAGGCCAGCGCCGACCTTGAAGCCGCCAAGGCAGACCTCGCTGAAAAGGAAGAGGAATGGCTGCGCGTCGAAATTCTGCGGGAGGAAATGGAGCAGGCGTGAGCATCGTCAGGTTCGATATCTGGGATTTCAGACCGCCCTATCGCGACGGCTCCTATGTTATGTCGCATGTCGTTCTAACCTCCGGTCTCGGGCGTATCATCTCGGTTACGCTTGCAGATGGAACAACCGGCCTGGGTGAGGTGGTGTTCAGCCCGACAAGTACGGAAGCCGACCGTCAGGCGCAAATTGATAGGGAACAACTTCGTCTTGCGCCGCTGCTTGGGCAACCCGTCGATGCAATGTTGTCGCTGGCGGAATCGGTTCGGGGCGAAGGCAAGATCGCACGGGGCGTTGCGTTCGGTATGGAAACCGCTGCCATGGATGCGTTGGCAAAACAGCACAACGAAAGCCTGACGGTGGCGCTAGGTGGCGAGATGGGTCGTGCCCTGCCGAACTACTTCTCGATATCGGAACGCAGTCCGGACCGGGTGAAGGCCAGGATGGCGTTATCGAAGCAGGCCAGGGTGGTGCAGTTAAAAGTTGGTGTCGGGTCGCTGCAAGATGACCGTGAGCAAATTGCCGCCGTGCTGTCGCAGCTTGATCCGGAGCAGGTGTTTCTTGCCGATACGAATGGCGGTTGGCAGGTCGAAGACGCTGTGAACGTGATCCAAGATTTCAATGATCCGCGGTTGATCTGGGAAGAGCCGTGCAAGACCTATGAGGAAAATATCGAGGTCGCCAACCGGTCGGGCGCGCCTGTGATGGTGGATCAATGCGTCAGCGACGAAGCGGTGGCCATGAGGGCGATAGAGGAGGGACGGGCAGCGGCGGTCTGCATCAAGCCGGCTTTCCTGGGTGGTGTCAGCGTTGCCCGCCGGGTGCGCGACCGATGCAATGAAGCCGGCATGAAAATGCGGATTGACGGACCGTGGTGCGGCGATATCGCAAACGCGGCTATCCTGCATCTGGCGGCTGGTGC
Organism: uncultured Flavobacteriaceae bacterium; assembly: GCA_964352715.1. Taxonomy (GTDB): domain Bacteria; phylum Pseudomonadota; class Alphaproteobacteria; order UBA8366; family Aestuariispiraceae; genus JAVKBW01. The sequence goes on from CAYGSU010000043.1 coordinate 11,806, forward strand.
GGATCCGGATCTGCTGCTGTCGACCTGTGATCTTCGCGAACCCCTGCTGATCGAGCCGGACCTTGAAGGTGTTATTGAGTCAGGGGGAATGCTGTCGCCGCCGGCGGGTCCCGGTCTCGGCATCACTGCAGACAAAGCCAGGCTGGGCAAGCCTGCTGTCGTGATTTCATAAGGTTCCCCTGTCCAGCAATTTTCGGCAAAGAAGCAGCATTTCCGCCTTTCCGCGATGACCGGCGAGACTGTCGCACAGATTGAGGGCGGCAGGCGGCACCGGGCTTTCGCGCTTCAGGATATCCAGCGCCGGGCCGCCACCAGCCTGCACCGCATCGATGACCACAGGGCTGAGCGCGCCGGCCTGTTCGATCACGCCGAACCCGGCCAGGCTGTGCAGCGCGCCGATCAGTTTCGGCCCGACAATCTGCGGCGCGATAAAGGCGGGGTCGACCCGGTCGATGATACGTTGTGTGGTGTGGATCAGGAAGGGCAGGACAGCGCCGTCCTTTTCGAAGCAGCAGACCGCATTGTGAATGTTACGCCGCGCCCGCAGTTTTCCCTCCTTGTCGGCCTCGACCCAGATTTCCTGCCCGAAACAGGCCGGTTCGCCCTGCGGCAGGGTGAAAGCCTCGGCGGAGAGGACCAGCACATCGGCATCGCACCAGACGACGCGCTGATAATCGCCGCCCGCCAGTGCGTCGCGGGCCAGCAGCAGCCGGGCGAGATCGGCCGCGACCGGCGGTCTTGCCGCTGTCTTTTCACGGTACCAATCGGGCAGCAGGTCGAAAGCCTCGTTGCCGATGAAGCGATAGTCGAAATCATGGCGCGCGGCCCAGGCTTTGACCGTGTTGCAGCACAGGCCGATCCAGCCGTCCAGCCGGGCGGGATCGTGCGATTGCAGAACCAGGGTGCGCATGGCCGGTTTCAGGCTTCGTCGCTGTCGTCAGCGCGGTCCGGCAGATGCGCATCCAGCACCAGCCAGGGCAGGCGGCTTTCGGTATAGATGTGGCTGTCGGCGGCGATGTCTTCGGGACGGTCGAGCGTCGCCAGGGTGATATCGATCGTGCCGGGAAATCTGAATGTTTTGAAGGTAACCGGGGTGCCGCAGTTGGCGCAGTTTCCGCGTTCGCCGTGATCGGAAGATTTGTATATTTTCAATGGCTTGCCGGTCAACTCTAAAGTATCTTCCGGAACCGTGAACCAGGTGACGACGACCGCACCGGCGGCCCGGCGGCACATCGCGCAATGGCAGTGGATGACATCGCCCTCGAACGGAAACGGCACCCTGTAGGTTACCTCGCCGCACAGGCAATGGCCGGTCAGGATGCGTCTATCGGCGTCACCGGTCATGCCGCGTCTGACAATTCGCACCAGACCGGGGTGTGGTCCGAGGGTTTTTCCTTACCGCGTGGTGTCTTGTCGATTTCACAGCCGGTCAGACGGTCGGCGGCCTGCGGCGACAGCAGCAGGTGGTCGATGCGCAGGCCTTCATCCTTCTGCCAGCGCCCCTGCACGTAGTCCCAGTAGGAATACTGGTGTTTCGCGGTCGGGTGCAGGGCTTTCCAGGCTTCTGTCAGGCCAAGATTGAGCAGGGCGCGGAAGCGGGCCCGGCTTTCCGGCAGGCACAAAGCGTCATCGACCCATTTTTCCGGGTCGTAGACGTCGTCGTCGGTCGGCACGATGTTGTAGTCGCCGCCCAGCACCGTCGGCAGTTCCTTCGGCAGGATTGTGTCGGCGACATGATCGCGCAGCCGTTCCATCCATTTCAGCTTGTAGGGCAGTTTCGGTCCGTCGGTCGGGTTGCCGTTCGGCAGATAGATCGAGGCGACGCGCACGCCCTTGACCGTGCCTTCGATATAACGCGCCTGGTCGTCGTCCTTGTCGCCGGGCAGGCCGCAGACCACGTCGTCGATTGCATGTTTCGAGAGGATGGCGACGCCGTTATAGGATTTCTGGCCATGAATAGCGGCCTTGTAGCCGAGGCCGGAGAGTTCCAGTTCCGGGAAATTCTCGTCCTGGCACTTGGTTTCCTGCAGCAGACAGACGTCCGGGCCGGCAGCTTCCAGCCATTCCAGCACATTGTCCAGCCGGGCGCGCAGAGAATTGACGTTGAAGGTGGCGATACGCATTTACTAGTCTCTTTCCTTATCCGTTCAGAATACCCTTAAACGTCAGTCGGTACTTTATATGATAGTAGCCGGGTGCTGCCCGGCAATCCAGAGAAGCGATGGCGGTTTGATGGTGTGAGCGGAAGATCATCCGGGATAAAACCGCAACTTGATTAAGTAAGGAGATCGTCCGATGGCGAAACGTCACGACCTGCGCCAGCGATATATCGACGGCTGGTATGAAAAGGATGTCGACAAGCTCGTTTCATCGATTGCCCCCGGATTCATCTTCGACGACCCGGCGGAACCGCACCCTGTCACAGCTGATAATTTCACCGGTTACATTGAGAGGTGGTATCGCCGCACCGAGGAAGCAGGGGCTGCCAACGAGTGGGTTCTGAGAGACGAGGTCCGGCAGGATCGCGATGGCGTGCTGATCGATTGGGAACAGTGGGAGCTCGTCGGTACCGATCTGAGCGGCATGGCGGTCATCAGGACATCAGACGATGGCGTCCTGCTGGAGCGGATTACCTATTTCGACCGCCATCTGCGGGTTTGATCGCCGTATTTCGGCGTGGATACGGATTGTACGGTCAGATTGAGAAGGACGTACCGCAGCCGCAGGAGGACGAGGCGTTCGGGTTGTTGACCGCAAAATAGGCGCCGACAAGTTCATCCTTGAAATCGACTTCCGAGCCGGCCAGCAGATCAAGCGACGCATCGTCGGTGACGACCTTCACGCCGTCGCGCTCGAAGACCTTGTCTTCCGGTGCGGTCTTGCTGTCGAAGCTGAAGCCGTACTGAAAGCCCGAACAGCCGCCGCCGGACACCGTGATCCGCAGCATCAACCCGTCATCGCCCTCGGCCTCGATCAGCTTTGCGAGGCGTTTGGCGGCGGATTCGGAAATATTCAGAACACGGTCGGCCGCGTCCTTGTCCGGTTCGCCGAAAGGGTCGAATGGGTCAATCGTGTCGGGCATGAAATCCTCTTGGTTCGGGTGTTTCGAACACGCCTCTGTATGTAAGCGGTTTGTTCACGAAGTCAATGTAACACACATTCCGGCTGCGATACATGCATTCGCGGCAAAGGCCTTTTGCGGCAAGGCTTCAAAATAGACCGAAACCGCAGCGGATTGTTGCGAATCCGGGCGTTTGCTTGTACCTGTCCGCCCCATGATGGCCATTCCCGCCGACCCGATGAATGATTCCCGCGCCCCCTTCGCGACGAAGTGGGAAGAAAGCCGCGGCCGGCTGCATCCGGAACAGCCTTCGGCGACCAGAACGCCCTATCAGCGCGACCGTGACCGCATCATCCACTCAGCCGCCTTCCGCCGCTTGATGCACAAGACCCAGGTGTTTGTCGCGCCTGAGACCGATCATTTCCGTACACGGCTGACCCATTCGCTGGAAGTCTCGCAGATCGCCCGGTCGATGGCGCGCACCCTGCATGTCGACGAGGACCTGACCGAGGCCGTCGCCCTGTCGCATGACCTTGGTCACCCGCCGTTCGGCCATTCCGGCGAGGATGCGCTGGACGAAATGATGCGGCCGTACGGCGGTTTCGACCACAACGATCAGGCCTTGCGCGTCGTGGTGCTGCTGGAAGCGCGCTATCCGACACATGACGGGCTGAACCTGACCTGGGAAACGCTGGAAGGGCTGGTGAAGCATAACGGGCCGCTTTTGAGTGTTGCTGGCGGGCCGGAGACCCTGCCGCCAACCATCGCAGCCTACAATACACTGCATGACCTCGACCTTGCGGCCTATGCAGGGCTGGAAGCACAGCTCGCGGCATTGGCCGACGATATCGCCTACAATCACCATGACATGGATGACGGGCTGCGCAGCGGGTTATTCACGCTGTCTCAGGTATCGAAAGCCGTTCCGCATGTCGGCGAGACCTTTGCGAAAGTGCAGGAAGACTTTCCCGGTATCGAAGAGCCGCGCCTGATCGGAGAAGGCGTGCGCCGGCTGATCGGCGACATGGTCGGCGATGTCGTGGCCGAAACCGAATCCCGGTTGCAGAAACTGTGTCCGGCGCGGGTGCGCGATATCCGGCTCGCCGGGCAGCCGATGGTGGCGTTTTCACCGGCGATGCGCGACCGGGAAAAAGCGTTGAAGGGTTTCCTGTTCGAGAATATGTATCGCAACCCGGCGGTTAACCCGGAACGCGACCGGGGACAGTCGGTGGTCCGCATTCTGTTCGAAACCTTCATGACCGACCCGGAAAAGATGCCGGACCAGTGGCGCGATGCCTGCCGCGATGAAGCGGAGCAGGATCGGGCACGGGTTGTTTCGGACTATATCGCCGGGATGACGGATCGGTATGCGACACGGCAGGTAAAGCGTATATTTGGAGACGACAAAATATGAATATTTTCAACATCATGAGGGACGATCTTGATGTCGCTATCCGGTCCCTGATTGATGCTGGTGACCTGCCCGCCGATTTCGATGCAACCCGCGCCCAGGTTGAGCCGCCGCGTGATCCGGCGCATGGCGACATGGCGACGAACGCGGCGATGGTGCTGGCCAAACCGGCCGGCATGAAACCGCGCGATCTGGCCGACAAGCTTGCCCAGGCGCTGGCGGCGCTGGACCGGATTGACAGCGCCGAGGTGGCCGGGCCGGGTTTCATCAATCTGCGGCTCAGGAAATCGGTCTGGCTCGATCAGGTGAAGGCGATCCTTGAGGCCGGCACAGGCTATGGCGATTCCGGTATCGGTGCAGGTCAGAAGGTGAATGTCGAATATGTTTCCGCCAACCCGACCGGGCCGCTGCATGTTGGCCATGCGCGGGGCACGGTGGTTGGCGACGCGCTGGCCGCGTTGCTGCTGAAGGCCGGCTTTGATGTCACCAGGGAGTACTACATCAACGATGCCGGGGCGCAGGTCGACAAGCTCGGCCGATCCGCCTATCTGCGGTATCGCGAGGCGAATGGCGAGACCATCGGCGAGATTCCGGAAGGCCTGTATCCGGGCGAATACCTGAAGACGGTCGGCGAGGTGATGAAGACCGAACACGGTGCGTCTCTGATGGATATGCCGGATGATGACTGGTTGCCGATCGCTCGCAAGACCGCCATCGACACGATGATGGAGATGATCAAGGAAGATCTTGGCGCGCTGGGTGTGCACCATGATGTGTTTTCATCCGAACGGGCGCTGGTCGATGCCGGGCTGGTCGAGGAAATGTTCCAGGCGATGGAAAAGCAGGGGCTGATCTATGTCGGCGTGCTGGAGCCACCCAAGGGAAAGCAGCCTGAAGACTGGGAACCACGCCCGCAAAGCCTGTTCAAGGCCAGCGAATACGGTGATGACATCGACCGGCCGCTGAAAAAATCTGACGGGTCCTGGACCTACTTCGCCAACGACATCGCCTATCACTACGACAAGTACAAGCGCGGATTTTCGCAGCAGATTGACATTCTGGGCGCCGATCACGGCGGCTATGTGAAACGCATGAAAGCGGCGGTCACGGCGGTTTCCGGCGGCGAGGCGGATCTCGACATCAAGCTGTGCCAGATGGTGCATCTGAAGGACAAGGGCGAGCCTTTGAAAATGTCCAAGCGAGCAGGCAGCTTCGTCACCCTGCGCGATCTGGTCGATGCGGTCGGCAAGGATGTGGTGCGGTTTTTCCTGCTGACCCGCAAGAACGACGCCCAGATGGACTTCGACCTGTCGGAAGTGACGACACAGAGCCGCGATAACCCGGTTTTCTATGTCCACTACGCTCATGCCCGTTGCTTTTCGGTGCTGAAGATGGCGCAGGAAGCGTTTCCCGAGGCGGATCTGTCGGTTGATGCCTTGAAGACGGTCGATCTGTCCCCACTTGCGGATGACGATGAAATAGCCCTGATCCGTCAGTTATGTGCATGGCCGAGGTTGATCGATTCCGCAGCGGAAGCGCACGAGCCGCACCGTATCGCCTATTACCTTCAGGAAACCGCAGCGGCGTTTCATGGCCTGTGGACAAAAGGCAAGGACAACACGGCATTACGCTTCGTTGTTCCGGGCGACGAATCGACTACGATGGCCAGAATGGCGCTGGTTTCTGCCGTTCGCACCGTTATCGCATCCGGTCTCGCGGTATTCGGCGTCGAACCGAGGGACGAACTGCACTGACCGGTCGCCCTTACGTATTGCACTTTCGAACTGCACTGACGAATGACGGCTATAGCAGGAGGAGCGGAGACCGACCCGAAGACGGGTAGGGGCTGCTGCTCTTTTGGTATGTTGGAAACCCGGTGTAATACCGGCCAGGCAAGGTGACATGAATGCCCGCTGAACTCGACCAGCTAGAACGTGAATTGGCAGATTTCGAAAAGGAACAGCGCGGTGGCGGTGGTCCCGGCAAGTTCCGTCTGCTGCCGGTCGCCATTGCGATTGCCGTTGTTCTCGGGTTTGGCGGCATCCTCTGGTATGTTTATTCGCAGGGCGTGCGCAGCGGCAGTGAAGACGTGGCGCCGGTGATCCAGTCCGAAGGCCCGGCCAAGATCAAACCGGAAGATCCGGGCGGACTGGTCGTTCCGCACCAGGACAAGGAAGTCTACGGCGTGATCGACGGATCGGCCGAAAACGGCGACGAAAAGCTGGAAGTGCTGCTGCCGCCGCCGGAAGACCCGATGCAGCCGCCGGTTCAGGAAGAACAGGTGGATGTCGATTCTGTTGCAGCACCGGAGACCGCTGAAGCACCCGAAATCCCGTCGATCACCGAGCCTGCGGTCGAACCGCCGCTGCCGGAACCGGCCCTGGCCGAGCCGGACGAGCCGCCGACCGTTGAAACGGTCGAGGCGCCGGAACCTGTCGCAGAGCCAGCTGCAGATCCTGCCCCGGAACCGGAGCCAGCCGTCGCTGCCATAGAGCCACCACCAGAGCCGGAACCAGTGGTTTCGACCGATCCGAACGGCTGGAAAGTCCAGATCGCGGCGGTGAAATCGGAAGACGCCGCACGGTCGGAATGGCTGCGCCAGCAGAAGAACAACCCGGAACTTCTGGGCAAGCTGACCCTCAGCATCCAGCAAACCACGGTGAACGGGACAGAATATTTCCGAATCCGGGGTGGCTCTTTGCCCAGCAAAGCCGCGGCAGAAAAGCTGTGTGATCAGCTCAAGGCCAAGAAACTGGGTTGCCTGATCGTCAAACCGGGCGCTTGACGCCGGGCCGGCCTGTCGAAAAGCTTGCCCGGAAGGACCGGCAACGGTAAGCCGTTCCAACCCTAGAGCGGGTCACGCTTTTCCAACCGATCGATGCGCCATGGAAACCGAACAGCCCTTTGAAAGCGAAAAGCCGGATTATGTCCGGGACGAGGACGCACTTGTCCTCGCCATCGACGGGTTTGAAGGCCCGATCGATCTGTTGCTGACCCTGTCGCGCGAACACAAGGTCGATATCACCAAAATCTCGATCCTGGCGCTGGCCGAACAGTATCTGGCCTATATCGCCCGGGCCCGAGAACTGCGGCTGGAAATCGCCGCCGATTATCTGGTGATGGCGGCCTGGCTGGCCTATCTGAAATCTCGTCTGCTGCTGCCCGCACCGGCGTCTGATGACGAAGAAGGCGACCCGGCTGAAATGGCGGCGCGTCTGGCGTTCCAGTTACAGCGTCTGGAAGCCATGCAGAAGGCGTCTGCAGCAATTTTCGACCGGTCACGGCTGAACCGCGACTTCTTTGCCCGCGGCATGCCGGAAAGCATCGAAGTCGATCGTGTGATGACTTTCAATGTCAGCCTGTTCGACCTGCTGAAGGCCTATGGATCGATCCGCCGTCGCGCCGAAGGCAGCACGCTCAGAATCATGGCGACGCAACTGTTCTCGATGGATCAGGCCGTAGCCCGGTTGCGCACCCTGATGGGCGGTGTGCCAGACTGGTCGATCCTCGAACAGTTTCTGCCGCAGGGGCTGGGCGCAGACCCGCTGGTCTGGCGGTCCGCTGTCGCCTCAACCTTCGCGGCGACGCTGGAGTTGTGCCGGGAAGGGGTGGTGGATATAAGCCAGACCGGTTCCTTCGCACCGATCTATCTGCGCAAGGCCAACCGCAGCGACCGCGAAGACGGGCCGGGGCTAACCGTGGTGTCCGTGAATGGCGACAAGCAGCAGGATGATCATCTGCTGGACGATGATCTGCTGGATGATGATCTGCTGGATGATGATCTGCTGGACGATGGCGATGTCGATGCGGATGAAGAGTGGCCGGAACAGAAAGACGAATAGGAAGAACGACGAATGGACCGTTTTCAGCAATTGCGGCTGCTAGAAGCTATCTTGTTCGCGACGGCGGAACCCGTTCGCGAAAAGGACATCGCAGCACGCATGCCCGACGATGCCGACATCAAGGGGCTGCTTGAGGAACTGCAGGGCGTGTTCGCCAACCGGGGGGTCAACCTGTGCAGTATCGGCGATGCCTGGGCGTTTCGCACGGCTGAAGACCTGGCCACGTATATGCGGGTCGAGAAGGAAACCCCGCGCAAACTGTCGCGCGCCGGCATGGAAACCCTGGCCATCATCGCCTATCACCAGCCCGTCACGCGTGGTGAGATCGAGGAAATTCGCGGCGTTGCGGTCAGCCGGGGCACCATCGACATCCTGCTGGAAGCCGGCTGGGTGAAGCCGCGCGGCCGCAAAAGGGTCCCCGGAAAGCCGATCACCTGGGGCACGACGGATGCGTTCCTTGATGAATTCGGTCTCGAAGACCTCAAATCCCTGCCAGGGGTTGAGGAACTGAAGGCCTCCGGCCTGCTGGATTCCCGGCCCGGTGTCGGTTCCATTGCAATGCGCCAGAGCGAATCAGGTCTTGCCGATTCAGAAAGCCTGGAAGAAGAAACTGAAGACGAATTTGCGGAAGGGGACGACCCGTTCCTTGATCATGCCGAGGAATTCGAAGCACTGGAAACCGACGAAACCATCGCGTTGGACGATTGAGTGTCATTGGGCAGTCCTTGCACCTGCGATTCATTCTGAATATATCCCTTGTATGGCTGACGCAGCACAATCTCAGGACCCGATCGAAAAACCGGCAGTTGAACTGACCGGAATCACCCACCGCTACGGAACGCTGGTGGCGGTCAAGAACCTGTCCTTCACTGTGGGGCCGGGCGAAGTGGTGTGCCTTCTGGGGCCGTCGGGCTGCGGCAAGACAACAGCGTTGAGGATCGCGGCCGGGCTTGAAACCCCGTCTAGCGGCTCCGTGCATATCGCCGGGCGCCTGGTTTCCGGGGAAGGTGTGCAGATTCCGCCGGAAGGACGGCATGTCGGCCTTGTGTTTCAGGACTACGCTCTGTTTCCGCATCTGTCGGTGCTCGAAAATGTCGCCTTCGGTCTGCAGAATAACCGGGACCGCAAGACTCGCGCGATGGACGTGCTGGATCTGGTCGGTATGGCGGATTACGCCCGGGCGTTTCCGCATACGCTGTCCGGTGGGCAGCAACAGCGTGTCGCCCTGGCAAGGGCGCTGGCACCGGAACCGGCATTGGTGATGATGGACGAGCCGTTTTCCGGCCTGGACGCCCGGCTGCGCGACCAGGTGCGCGACAATACGCTGCATGCCCTCAAAAACAGCAATACGGCCTCGCTGATGGTGACCCATGATGCGGAAGAGGCGATGTACCTTTCCGACCGGATCATCGTCATGCGCGACGGCGAACTGGTGCAGGAAGGCACGCCGCTGGATCTTTACCAACGCCCGGTCGACCCGTTCGTGGCGGCGTTTTTCGGCGATGTGAACACGGTGCCGGGTATTGTCGATGGCGAGATGGTGGACACGGCGATCGGCCGGTTTCCCGCCGCCGGTAAGGCGAATGGTGCAGCGGTCGAGGTCGTTGTTCGGCCGGAAGCGCTACGGCTGACACCGTCGGCGGCCCATTCCATGGGGCCGGGTTATGCGAAGGTGCTGGCGTCGCGCATGTTGGGTCGCACCAGTCTGGTGCATTTGTGCACTTGTAAAACGACGGGAGAGGAGCTTCATCTGCATGCGCGGGTGCCTGGTTCCTTCCTTCCGAAAGAAGACGAAATGATGGCAATTGAAGTTGATCGCAGTCAGGCCTTTGTTTTTCCGGTCTCAACCGCTAAATAAGCGTGATACGACAACAATCGCGATAACGAACAACGCACAGGAAGAGAATTCATGGGTACATTCAGCATCTGGCACTGGGTAATCGTTTTGGCAATTGTCCTGCTGCTTTTCGGCGGTCGGGGCAAGATTTCCCAGTTGATGGGCGACTTTGGCAAGGGTCTCAACGCCTTCAAGAAAAACGTCAAGGAAGAGTCCAAGACCGACGCGGCGGACGCCGATGCCAAACGCATCGATTCGGACGCATCCGCTGAAGCACCGGCCACCGAAAAGGACAAGGCCGCAAACGGCTGATCCGCCCCCTGCAACGCTTGCGCCGTGCCTGGACGAATAGTCCCGCGCGGGGATAATCGTAATGTTTGATCTCGGTTGGTCCGAATTCATGCTGGTCGCCATCGTGACCGTTCTGGTGGTTGGGCCGAAAGAACTGCCGCGCGTTTTGCGCACTGTTACTCAGGCGATCCGAAAGGTTCGCGGCCTGGCGGCGGAATTCCATTCCACGATGGAAGAGATGGCGCGCGAGGCCGAGGTTGACGAGCTGACCAACCAGATCCGCTCCGCCAACAAGCGGGACTTTGAACAGACAATCTCCAAAACCGTCGATCCGTCCGGTGAGCTCGGCAATTCGCTGCGCGGCATCAAGGACGACATGAACAAGGACGCCAAGGAGACCGAAGACAGTCTGAAAGGGTCCCTGAAAGACAGCACGTCGGTGCGCGAGCACAAGGCCCCCGTGCCGGACCCGCTGGCCGAAACCCGCGCCGCCATTGAGCGCGGCAAGGAATCCGAAAAGGCCCGCGTGGCAGAGGCGGCGAAAGCGGCCGATGCCAAAAAGGCGGCAGCGAAAAAGGCACCGGCCAGGAAAGCGGCAGCCAAGAAAGCCGGTGCGAAAAAAGCCGGTACGAAAAAGGCTGCTGCGAAAAAAGCAGGGGCGAAGAAGGCCGCTGCCAAGAAAGTACCGGCCAAAAAGGCGGCGCCCGCCAAGGCGGCTCCGGCAAAGACGGCGAATAGCGCCGATTCCGAAGGATCGACCTGATGAGTAGTTCGGCAAATCCGGAAAAGGACGATCTCGACTCGACCAAAGCGCCGCTGATGGAGCATCTGGTCGAGCTGCGGAAGCGGTTAGTCTGGTCGGTCGGCGCCCTTGTTATCGCGTTTTTTATCTGTTTCTACTTCGCCGGACCGATCTTCAACTTCCTGGTTGATCCGTTGCAGGGGCTTTGGCACGGCCAGACCGGGCGACGACTGATTTATACCGCCCTGCACGAAAAATTCTTCGTTGATGTGAAGGTCGCTTTCTTTGCGGCTTTCTGTCTTACCTTCCCGATCATCGCAGGTCAGATCTACGCCTTTGTCGCACCGGGCCTGTACAAGCACGAAAAATCCGCTTTCCTGCCATTTCTGGTGGCCACACCGGTTCTGTTCATCATGGGTGGTTCGTTCGTTTACTACATCGTGCTTCCAGTTGCGTGGGAATTTTTCGCCAGCTTTGAACAGGCCGGCGGCGATGGCCATCTGGCGATTGCGCTGGAACCCAAGGTCAATGAATACCTGGCTCTGGTGATGCGGCTGATATTCGCCTTCGGCATCAGCTTCGAACTGCCGGTGGTCATCACGCTGCTGTCGCGTGCCGGAATGGTTTCAGTCGACGGACTTAAGAAAAAGCGGCGTTACGCCGTGGTACTGGCCTTTGTTGCGGCGGCGGTGCTGACACCGCCGGACCCATTGAGCCAGATCGGCCTCGCGATCCCGATTATCGTGCTGTACGAAATTTCGATCATCTGCGCCCGCATGGTCGAGAAGCAGAAGGCGGAGCGCGACCGTATCCTGAACGAAGAGGCCGGTGTGGAGGATTGATCCTCTGCACCCGCCCGCAGGCCATTCCATGACTGATACGACCGGCGACGATCGTTCCTCAATCAACCGCCGGGCGATCCTGGCGATGTCAGGCGGCATGTCGCTGCTGGCCTGCAACGATGCGCTGGTGCGCTGGGTCGGGGCGGATCTGCCGGTCGGGCAGATGATGACGATACGCGGCCTGGCGCTGCTGGTTGTGTTTGTTGCCGTATTCCGCGCTCGCGGCATGCCGATTACCCTGAAAGCCATCGGCCATAAATGGAGCGTCGCCCGGGCTTTGTGCGAATTGACGGCGACCTACCTGTTTCTGTCCGCCATCATGCTGGTACCGATCGCCATCGCGACGACGCTGGTTTTTACCGCACCGATCATCATGACCGCCATTGCCGGACCGGTATACGGCGAAAAGGTTGGCGTGTGGCGCTGGACGGCGGTGATTGTCGGGTTCTGCGGCGTGATGCTGATTACAACGCCGGTAAACGGCGAATTTGACCCGGCGCTGTTTCTGGCGCTCGGTTGTTCCGCCCTTGTCGTCGTGCGTGATATCGTGACCCGCAAGATCGATCCCGACCTGCCGTCGAGCTCGATTGCGATCACCACAACGGTCGTGGTGGCGCTCGGCGGGTTGCTGAGTCTGCCCTGGGGCTGGCAGACGCCCTCACCGGTCAATCTCGGGATGCTGACTGTCGCCGGGTTGTTCGTTGGCGGGTCCTACATTCTGTACGTGACTTCGGTTCGGATCGGCGATTTTTCGCTTATCTCGCCGTTCCGCTATATCGCCATCCTGTGGGCCGCATTTTTCGGCTGGCTGATCTGGGGCGAAGCGCCGGGACCCTTCGCGCTTGCCGGTTGCGCCCTGATCGTCGGGTCCGGCCTTCTGATCCTGTACCGCGAACGGGTGAATCGCATCGCGCGCGGCTGACCCGCCCCCGAAAGACGGATAAAAAAAGGCCTCCCGCTTGCGGCGGGAGGCCCCTGGATTCGCGGCGGTCTGACGACCACCGGTTTTATCTTATCTCGGTTCCGTTCGCAGACCCTGCACGATGGCAACGCACATCAAGAGCAGGATCACCGTGAACGGCAAGCCGGTTGAGATCACCATCGATTGCAGTGAACTCAGACCGCCCGCTGACAGCAGCAACACAATCGCGACCGCACCTTCGAAAATGCACCAGAAGGCGCGTTGCGGGACGGGGGCGTCGACCTTGCCGCCGGCGGTGATCGTATCGATGACCAGCGAACCGGAATCCGACGAGGTTACGAAGAACACCACCACCAGCACGATGCCGATCAGCGACGTGATCGATGCCAGTGGCAGATTGTCCAGCATCTTGAACAGTTTCAGTTCAAGCGGCGCATCCTGGGCAGCGGTGTACCCTTCCAGCAGAACCTGCTGGATTGCGGTGCCGCCGAAGACAGCCATCCACAGCACGCAAACCAGCGACGGGATAAGCAGCACGCAGATGATGAATTCGCGCACCGTGCGGCCCCGGCTGACCCGCGCAATGAACATGCCGACGAACGGCGACCAGGAAATCCACCAGGCCCAGTAGAACGAGGTCCAGCCCTGGCTGAAGTTCACGTCTTCACGGCCGACCGGCATCGACAAAGCCGGCAGGTATTCCAGATAGGCGCCGAGGCTCGAGAAGAATCCGGTCAGGATTTCCAGCGTCGGGCCGGCGAACAGAACGAACAGTAACAACAGGAAGGCGAGGCCCATGTTCAATTCCGACAGAATCTTGACCCCGCCGTCGAGGCCCCGCAGCACCGAAATCAGCGCAATGGCGGTGATGCCGGAAATCAGCACCACTTCAGTTACCGACCCGACCGGAATGCCGAACAACTCGTTCAGGCCCGCATTCGCCTGGGTCGCCCCGAAGCCGAGCGAGGTGGCCAGACCGAACAGGGTCGCGAACACCGCCAGTGTATCGATGATATGGCCGGTCCAGCCCCAGACGCGTTCGCCAAAGATCGGGTAGAATGCCGACCGGATGGTCAACGGCAGGCCCTTGTTATAGGTGAACAGCGCCAGCGACAGCGCAACCACAGCGTATATCGCCCAAGGATGCAGACCCCAATGGAAGATTGTCGCGGCCATGCCGAGACGGACTGATTCAGCCTCATCACCGGCTGCCGCACCCAAAGGCGCCCAGTCGGTTCTTGCGCCGCCATCGGCTGCCGTACCGCCGAAGGATGACGAAAAATGGCTCATCGGTTCGGAAACGCCGTAGAACATCAGGCCGATGCCCATACCGGCGGCGAACAGCATGGCGAACCAGCCGACGTAACCGTAATCCGGCGTCGCGTCCTTGCCGCCTAGCCTGACCGAGCCCCACGGGCTGACGATCAGAAACAGGCAGAAAAATACGAAAATGTTGGCGGATCCGATGAAAAACCAGTCGAATCCCTTGGTGACGGCGGAAAACATCCAGCTGAATGCTTCTCCGGCCTGTTCCGGCAGAGCGAGCGTGTAGAACACGAACGCAACAATCGCCATGCCGGAGATCGCGAAAACCGGATTATGAATGTCGAACCCGAAAGGCCCGACCTTGCCGTCTACATTGTGCTGACCGATCTCGTATTCGGTCTCGATGATGGCTGCCGCGCCCTCGGGCTGCGGTATGCCTTGGTTGTTGGATGATTCGACCATTTCCTTCCCCTTGTATGTCGATTTCTGAGCGTGATCGGGCGGATTCATGCCGCCGCTTGTTGTTATTTTCCCTGACGCATACTCCCCCGAGTTGATGGCTGGGCGTCAGCTGGTTGCAGCAAAAGGGTTAACATTGTTTGCCGAAAAGGCCAAATAGCGCCAGATTCCTTCGGAAATCTGCCGAAAACGAGCGCTGAGGCGAAATCGGTACGGAGGGCGGCTGACGCTAGTTTCCGTCGGGCAGGCGGGGCAAACGGGCAAGCATGCTTTCCGGCAAAAGGGACAGGACCAATTTCCGCACGCGCAGCCAGTTGGAGCCGATGGTCAGCACGACCAGCCCGACCAGTACCATTGTAATGCTGACATAGTTGGTCAGGCCGAGATCCAGTTCCGCCATAATCGCGGCAATGGCCATCCCCAGTGATATCAGCCCGCCGGTGACAAAGGCGCGCCGGTCGATGATGACGCCGATCAGCATCATCACAATCACTACCGGCAGCACGACCATGCTGTAGCCTGTCGTTGCCGTGTTCTGGAACGGTTGCATGTTCAGCATCAGCAGCAGAAATGCCGATATTGAAAACAGCAGCAGTGGCGCGGCGCAGAGATGCAGCCAGAAGGCGGTATCCGACCGGGTAGACCGGCGCTGCGGGTCGGCGATATCGAACCACATCGCAACCGCGAAGATTGCTAGCGCAAAGATGATCAGAATGAAGGACGCGACAATCGGATGATCGATAACAAAGACAGGTGACCCGGTGACAAGACCGGCGACAAGGAACACCCCGGCGCACAGCGCACCGCCAAGACAGAGAAGACAGCCGGCCAGTGCGACCGGCACGCGAAACCGCCAGTAGAAGGGAACCAGCAGACCGAACATGATCAGCAGGGTCTGGGCGGCGGCGGCCATGTTGAAATTGCGGGGTGTTTCTATCCCCAGATAGGACAGTGAGAAGGTGGAGGCGGTCGCCACGGCGTAAATTAACGTCAGCACGACGGCCGGCAGCGCCAGCCGTTGCCGCTTCACGAAAACTTCGGCCATCAGCCAGGTGACCGGGATGACGAGGGCCAGCGTGCCGATGGTCCATAGGCCGAAGGTTACGACCAGAATGCCGATGGTAATCAGGATATCGTGGAATCCGCGCAGGAAGCGGGGCGTTTCGGTGTCTGACGCATCATCATACGCAGACGGCTCTGATACGCCTCTGTTCGCCTCGAGCCCCTGACCTGCCAGAAACGTTCCGAGCGTTGCGCGCTGGGCGGGGGTCAGGATGTTTTCGCGGACAGCGTTGTCCAGCGCTTGATCGAGTGATGGCATGTCGGTGGCTCCCGGGTTGAAGAAATGTTCCGGCCTAGCCATTGAATTAAGTGTATCGCTTGTGCGAAACAACCTCGGTTGTGGACCGGTCGGGAATCCTTGCCTATAACCGGCGCATTCAGCAACCAGCCCTTACGAGAGTCGGTGACCCCATGCATGATCTGAAAGCCATTCGTGACGATGCCGCAGCGTTTGACGCCGGCCTGGCGGCGCGCGGCGTGGACCCGCACGCTGCGGCCATTCTGGCGATCGATGAAAAGCGACGCGCCGTTCAAACCGAAGTGCAGGAACTGCTGTCGCGGCGCAACACGGCGTCGAAGGAAATCGGCGCTGCGAAAGGGCGCGGCGAGGACGCCGCCGAGCTGATGGCCGAGGTTTCCGGTCTGAAAGGCCGGATCGCTGAGCTGGAGGAGCAGGAAAAAGCACTGGCGGCGGAACTGACCGGGTATCTGGAAAGCCTGCCGAACCTGCCGATGGCCGATGTGCCAGTCGGCGCGGACGAGGATGCCAATGTCGAGGTCCGCAAATGGGGTGAACCGAAATCGCTGGGCTTCGATGCGGCCGAGCATTTCGATCTCGGCGAGAAACTCGGCCTGATGGATTTCGAGCGGGCATCCGCAATGTCGGGCGCGCGCTTCGTGGTGCTGAAAGGCGCGCTGGCGCGGCTTGAGCGGTCGTTGGCCGCTTTCATGCTGGACACTCATACGGAGAAGAACGGTTACACGGAAATTCTGCCGCCGGCCCTTGTACGCGACAATGCGGTATACGGCACCGGCCAACTGCCGAAATTCTCGGAAGACCTGTTTCATACCGACAACGGGTTCTGGCTGATCCCGACGGCGGAAGTGCCGTTGACCAACATGGGCGCGGACCGGGTGATGGAAGCCGCCGATCTGCCGATGCGGATGACCGCGTGGACGCCGTGTTTCCGGTCGGAAGCAGGCGCAGCCGGCCGCGATACCCGCGGCATGATCCGACAGCACCAGTTTTCCAAGGTCGAACTTGTCAGCATCGTTCATCCGGACGAGTCGGAAGCCGAACTGGAACGGATGGCCGGCTGTGCGGAAGGTATTCTGCAGGCGCTGAACCTGCCGTACCGGGTGATGATGCTATCGACCGGCGACATGGGTTTCGGTGCGCGCAAGACCTACGATCTGGAAGTCTGGCTGCCCGGGCAGGGCCGCTATCGGGAAATTTCAAGCTGTTCGAACTGCTGGGATTTTCAGGCGCGGCGCATGAACGGACGGTTCAAGACGCCGGGCGAGAAGGGCACGAAATTCGTGCACACCCTGAACGGATCCGGTCTGGCTGTCGGGCGAACCATGATCGCGGTGCTGGAAAACTACCAGCGCGAAGACGGATCGATTGAGGTGCCAGCTGTGTTGCGGCCCTATATGGGCGGCGTCGAGACGATCAGCATTGCCTGACACGCCGGAAGCCCGCCAGACACTCAACCTGTCCACTGCCCGCGTCCTGCTAACCAACGACGACGGTATTGATGCGGCCGGGATTCGCACAGCCATCGATATCCTGCGGCCGCTCTGCGGGTCGCTGATCGTGATTGCGCCGGACAGGTGGCGCAGCGGTATGGGCCGCGCGGTGACGATCCGGCAGGAATTGGAGGTGCGTGAGCATCATCATGAAGGCGAATACGCCTGCACCGGCACGCCGGCGGATTGCGTGATCGTCGGGTTGCAGATGGTAATGGCCGATGCGCCGCCGCATATTGTCATCAGCGGCATCAACAACGGATCGAATCTGGGCGACGACATCACCGCCAGCGGCACCGCCGGGGCTGCAATAGAGGCATGCCTGCAACATCTGCCGGCGATTGCGCTGAGCATGGCGTCCGATTTCACGCATGATCCGGATTGGGCGACGGCGCGGGCGGTACTGCCGGATGTTCTTACCCGGTTGTGCGGGTTCGGCTTTGTCCGCGATGTTTTCTACAATGTGAATCTGCCGAATCTGTCCTATGACAAAACGGGAAACGTGGCGGTAGTGCCGCATGGAAGAATGGATGATGCGTCGAGTTTTCTGACCCAGCCGATGGATCTGGACGACCGCACCGGCGGACCGTTGCGGTTCACCATTCATCATCGGGGCGGGGTTGGCGTTCGGCCCGGCGATCACGACTACCACCGCATGGCGGCGGGGCAGGTCACCGTAACGCCGGTATCGGTGATGATGACGGATGCAGCCGTGATACCGGCCTTGCGGGAACACTTCGATCGTTGATCCGGTCCGGACGGAAAGGAAATGGTTAACTGAGATGGGGGCTGAAATGAGGGAACCGGCGCCGAGCGGGGAGGCATTGGCGCGCGCGGAACTGATCCTTGAACTGCGGTCGCAGGGAATCAAGGACCAGGACGTGCTGAATGCAATGGAACGGGTGCCGCGCGAACTGTTCATCCCCGACAGGTTTCTGGGGCTTGCCTATGACAATACGGCCTTGCCGATCGATCTGGGCCAGACCATCAGCCAGCCGCTGATTGTCGCGCTGATGACCGAGGCGCTGGATCTCCATTCGCGCGTCAAGGTGCTGGAAATCGGCACCGGGTCCGGCTATCAGGCGATGGTTCTCAGTTATCTGACGCGTCGGGTCTATACGATCGAACGGCATCGTCCGCTGATGAAGCAGGCGGAGGAGCGGTTCCGGCTCTTCGGCAGAAGCAATATCACCACGCGCATCGGCGACGGTCGGGTCGGATGGCCTGAACAGGCGCCGTTCGAATGCATTATGGTGACCGCCGCCGCCCCGGAAATTCCCGCTGTGCTGGTTGACCAGCTTGATACCGGCGGCCGGATGGTGGTGCCAGTCGGCAATGGACCGCACAACCAGACACTCTACAAGCTCGTGAAACAGGCCGATGGATCGACGCAACAGACCGCCCTGTGTGATGTCCGTTTCGTGCCGCTGGTGGAAGGGGTGGCTTAAAATTGATGTGGCTCGCCACTTTGGTGCTTGTTCTGGCCCTGGCGGCCGGATGTTCGCGTGGCGGTGGCCCGCGCATCAAACCCTATACGCCGCCTGCCACTTCAACGAGTTCGACCTCGACAACCGGTACGGCGACGACGGCAACACAGACAGGACAGAAACAGGTGGTTGCCGTTGTCCAGCCCGGAGATATTCACACCGTGCGTAATGGCGAGACATTATATTCTATTTCAAGAGCTTATCAGGTTCCTTTGAGAGTGCTGATACAGCGCAACAGCCTGTCGCCGCCCTACACGTTGATAACCGGGCAGCAGCTGGTCATCCCCAATACCACGATCCACACCGTGAAAGCAGGCGACACGGTCTATGCGATATCGCGCCAATACGGCGTTGCGATGAACGATCTGGTTCGCACCAACGGTATCGACCCGCCGTTTACGATCAAGGTCGGGCAGAAGCTGGCGATCCCGGCGCGTCTGGTGCAGACCCGCGAGGAAATTGCCTCGGAACCATTGCCGGAAGCGCAGAGTGATTCCATCCAGAGCGAGCCGTTGGCCGCGCCGGATGTCGAACCGGAAACGGCTTCCGCTGCCAGTGAAGTGGACGAACCGGCGCCGGAAGAGGTGGACACAGATCCGGATCAGGCTGTGGAACCTTCACCGTCCCCGCCGTCGCCGGAACCCTTCCGGGTTACCAGTGCGGGCTTTCCGAGGCCGGTGTTGCGACCGGAAGACGAACCGCGACGGCCTTTGCTGGCCGCCAGTGGCGCAATTCCGCAGCCGGCGGCGCGAGCGCGCAGCAAGTTTTTGTGGCCGGTGCAAGGCAATGTGATCGCCGGATTTGGGCCGATGGGCGAGGGGCTGCACAATGATGGAATCAATGTCGCCGCGGTGCGCGGGTCGCCGGTCAGGGCGGCGGAAAACGGCGTTGTGGTCTATTCCGGTACCGAACTGAAGGGGTTCGGCAGCATGGTGTTGCTGAAACATGCCGATGGCTACATGACGGCCTATGCCCATAACGAGGATCTGCTGGTGACGCGCGGCCAGACCGTGCGGCGCGGCCAGACCATCGCCCGGGTCGGCAGCACCGGCGATGTCGACCGGCCGCAACTTCACTTCGAATTGCGCAAGGGCCGCAAGGCAATCAACCCGATCTCGCTGCTGGAAGGGTGAGGGGCCGGTCGCGTTTCCCGGCGGGAGCCGTCAGTCCAGCCTTTTGCCGAGCGAACCGGCGAGCTCCTGAAAGAACTGCCAGGCGACGCGGCCCGACCGCGCGCCGCGCGTCACCGTCCATTCGATGGCGCGGGGTTTCCAGTCCTGTTCGGGAATGTCCAGCCCGTAGGCTTCGACATAGCCCCGGATCATCTCGAAATAGGTCGCCTGATCGCAATTGTGGAAGCCCAACCAAAGGCCGAACCGGTCGGACAGCGAAACCTTTTCCTCAACCGCCTCCGATGCGTGAATCGCGGTGGACCGTTCGTTTTCGATCATGTCCCGGGCCATCAGATGCCTGCGGTTCGATGTCGCGTAGAACAGCACATTGGCCGGCCGGCCTTCAATGCCGCCTTCCAGCACCGCCTTCAGGGACTTGTAGGAAGCATCCTCGCCGTCGAAGGACAGATCGTCGCAGAACAGGATGAACTGCCGGTCTTGACCGCGCAGCCTGTCGAGCAGGACGGGCAGGGTGGGAATGTCCTCGCGGTGAATTTCGACAAGCGCCAGATTGCCGCCGCTTTCAGCGTTCACGGCTGCATGCGCCGCCTTCACCAGCGAGCTTTTTCCGGCCCCGCGCGAGCCCCAGAGCAGGGCATTGTTGGCCGGCAGGGATTTGGCGAAACGCCGTGTGTTTTCAAGCAGTTGGTCGCGTTGAAGGTTAACCCCCTTCAACAAACCGATATCCAGCCGGTTTACCGATGCGACCGGCGACAATGCGCCCTGGCCACGGCTGTCGAGGGTCCAGACAAAGGCGTCTGCGGCATCGAAATCCAGCGGCTTTGGCGCGGCCGGGGCGATCCGCTCCAGCGCATCGGCGATGCGCTTTAATGTCGCCAGAAAATCAGGGTCTGTCATCGTATTCTTATCCTGTTGAAGGCGCGCGGACGGTATCCGCCGGCCCGGCTTGCGTCAATTGCCGCGAATGGGTTGCGAGTGATTGCAAATGCCCGTTTCGTCTGTATAGTCGCGCCTTCGCGGCGGGTGAAGATGATGGCATAACCCGCCACAATCGAAGCTTTTCTGGAGGGACGCATGTTCGTATCGACGGCTTGGGCGCAGGATGCCGCCGGGGGCGCAGGTGGTGGCGGTGATATGCTGGTCACGTTTCTGCCGCTGATTCTGATTTTCGCAATTTTCTATTTCCTGCTGATTCGTCCGCAGCAAAAGAAACAGAAGGATCATCAGGCAAAACTGAAGGCCGTGCGCCGGGGCGACCGGGTGCTGACGGGCGGCGGTATTTTCGGCTCGGTGACCAAGGTTATCGACGATAACGAAGTACAGGTCGAAATCGCGGAAGGCGTCCGCGTGCGCTGCTCTGTCGCCACGCTCATGGATGTCATGGCAAAGGGCCAGCCGGTCAAGGAAGACGCGAAGAAGTAACGACGCTGCGGTTTTCTATCTACGACGCAACAACGATTAAGTCCGCTCCATGCTGAATTTCCCGACCTGGAAAAAAGTTCTCATCGGCTTCGTATGCCTGATGGGCATTGTCTATGCCGCACCGAACTTTTTCCCTGAACATCTGTTCGACGACATGCCGAATTTCGCGCCGGGCCGGACCCTCAATCTCGGGCTCGATCTGCAGGGCGGGTCGCACCTTCTGCTGCAGGTGGAAACCGATGCGATTCTCGCGGAACGGCTGGAAGCGACGGAAGACGCCGTGCGTCGGGGGCTTTACAGCGCCCGCATCGGCTACAGGGATCTGGCGATCAACGGCGATGCGGTTTCGTTCGCGCTGCGCGATGCTGAACAGGCGGAGCAGGCAATTGATCTCATCCGTGAATCCGACAGGTCGCTTGCAGTCTCGCAACCGAATGCCACGACCATTGTCATATCGCTGCCCGAAGAACAGGCGCGGGACATCCGGCTGAAAGCGGTTGACCAGTCGGTTGAAATCATCCGCCGCCGGATTGACGAACTTGGCACGCGCGAACCGAACATCCAGCGGCAGGGCGTTGATCGTATCATTGTTCAGGTGCCCGGTTTCGACGATCCCGAAGCGCTGAAGGATGTTATCGGCACGACCGCGAAAATGACCTTCCATCTGCTTGATGAACGTTCGCCGCCAGGTACCGCGCCGCAGGTTGCGCCGCCGGGATCAATGATCCTGCCCTCGGCAGACGAGGTTGATTCCAACGGCGATCCGGTACGCTATCTGGTCGAGCGGCGGGTTCGGGTGGGCGGCGAGCGGCTTGTCGATTCCCAGCCGTCGTTTCAGGATAACTTCCCGGTCGTCAGTTTCCGCTTCGACACGCTGGGCGCCCAGCAGTTTGGCCGCACGACACAGGAAAACTCGCGGCGGTTTCTGGCGATCGTTCTCGACGGCAAGGTAATATCCGCCCCCCGGATCAACGAACCGATCCTGGGCGGCAGCGGCATCATCACCGGCCAGTTCAGCGTCAAGGAAGTCAACGACCTGTCGCTGCTGTTGCGGGCCGGCGCCTTGCCTGCGCCGATTTCCTTCCTGGAAGAACGTACGGTCGGACCGGGGCTGGGGCAGGATTCTGTCGATGCAGGCAAAATCGCCAGTATTGTCGGGCTATCGCTGGTTATCGTCTTCATGGTGCTGGCCTATGGCCGGTTCGGCGTGATGGCCGATATCGCGCTGGTGTTCAATATCGGGCTGATCATCGCCGTTCTCTCGGGTTTGCAGGCGACCCTGACCCTGCCTGGTATCGCCGGCATTGTGCTGACGGTCGGCATGGCGGTTGACGCCAATGTGCTTATCTTCGAGCGTATCCGCGAGGAAATCGAAAACGGCCGGTCACCGCTCAACGCCGTCGATGCCGGGTACCGCCGGGCCTTGACTACAATTGTCGATTCAAACCTGACCACCCTGATCGCCGCCGTGCTGCTGTTCGCCTTTGGCGCCGGGCCGATCAAGGGGTTTGCCGTCACCCTGTCAATTGGCATCGTCACCTCGATGTTCACCGCGATCATGGTAACGCGTCTTCTGGTGGTAATGTGGTTGCGCAAGACGCGGCCCGAAAAGCTGGTGGTGTAACCGATGAGACTTCGCCTTGTCCCGCAGAATTCGTCGTACGATTTCATCGGCCGCCGGAAATACGCCTTCGCCTTTTCGATTTGCCTGATAATCGGTTCGATCGGAATGTTCGTCTCGCAGGGTCTCAATCTGGGAATCGACTTTCTGGGCGGCATCCTGATCGAGGCGAAAACATCCGAAGCGGTCGATATCGGCGCTGTGCGCACCGAACTGGGCGATCTTGGCCTTGGCGAAGTCTCGATCCAGGAATTCGGCGCACCGGATATCCTGTTGATCCGCATCCAGAAACAGGCAGGCGGCGACGAGGCGCAGGCGCAGGCGGTGGAAGCCGTCAAAGCCGATCTCGGCGACAAGGTTGTTGAATACCGCCGAACCGAATTCGTCGGTCCGACGGTGGGTCAAGAACTACAGGAAGCGGCGCTGCTGGCTGTTCTGGCCGCGATTGGCGCGATCCTGGTCTATATCTGGTTCAGGTTCGAGTGGCAGTACGGGGTCAGCGCGGTGATCGCGCTGGCGCATGACGTGATCGCCACCATCGGGCTGTTCGCCCTGCTGCAGCTGGAATTCAACCTGTCGACCGTGGCGGCGCTGCTTACGATTGCCGGTTATTCCATCAACGATACTGTCGTCGTGTTCGACCGGGTTCGCGAAAAACTGCGTAAATACAAGAAGATGGAACTGCCTGAATTGTTCAACCTGGCGGTCAACAAGACACTGTCGCGCACCACGATGACCTCGTTTACCACCCTGCTGGCGCTGATCGCGCTGTTCGTGTTCGGTGGCGAGGTGATCCACGATTTCGTCATTGCGCTGATCTGGGGCATTGTCATCGGTACCTATTCGTCGGTTGGGCTCGCGGTTGCACTGTTGCTGTACATGCGTCCTGATCGTGGCGCCGGCGACACCGATGCCTCCGGCTTCCAGCCGCAGCTTGAACAGGACGCGGCGAAGGACAGCTAGGCTGCGCAGACGTTCCGCCGCCGACCGACGGAAAACAGACAGGAGCCGTTGCCGTCATGGACGTCACGCCCACAATTCCCGAGAACCTGAAGGTGATCGACAGCTACGGGCCGGGCCGGTTTCAGGTCTCCGGCGTGCGCTATCAGGGGCCGCTTCTGGTGTTTCCGAACATGGTGCTGCCCTGGACGCTGACCGACCCGGATGACCTGAGCGTCGAGGCGCTGGCTGAAGTCTTTGCTGCTGAACCCGCTGTCGAGATCCTGCTGTTCGGCTGCGGCGAGCGGATGACGCTGGTAAAGCCGGCGTTGCGCCGTGATATCAGGGATGCCGGTGTCGCCATGGACCCGATGGATAC
>CAYGSU010000044.1:0-23349 GCA_964352715.1 uncultured Flavobacteriaceae bacterium
ACCCCGTGTGAGAGGTGAGCGCGATATACGCCCGGAAACCGGAAGGTGCAAGGGGGGAGTTATATATCCAGCACGTCGATGACGCCGTTGACGGCCTTGACGGCCTGACGCAGCGGCGCGGTGATCTTGTATTTGCGGTCGAGTTCGACGCGCACATCGCCGACCGCCCTGCCCGGCATCACGAACACCACCAGCCCGCGTCCTTTCTGCCCGTGTTCGCGGAACAGGGTGGCAAGGGCCGGCACCGGCTCCTCCGAGGCAAACAGGATTTCCATGCCATCGGCCGCGCTGGCGGCTTCTTCCTCCAGCGAAGTGGCCGACAAGGCCGTCAGGCGTGGCGCATCTTCCGGCCGGTGCTGCACATCGACCGTCATCACCAGCGGTTCGCCGGAATCCAGCAGGTCGCGCGCATTGTTCAGCACTTCCTGAAACATCGTCACTTCATAGGCGCCGGTCGTGTCCGACATGCCGACAAACGCCATTTTCGACCCGCGCGACGTGGTGGTGATGCGTTTCGAGGTAACGATGCCGGACAGTTTGATGCGGGAATCCCGCACCCGCCCGGATTCGACATCCATCCAGTTCTCCACGCCCAGCCGCCGGCAGGTTTTCGCGAAGGCTTCCAGCGGGTGGGAGGACAGGTAGAAGCCGATGGCCTCGAATTCGGCGGTCAGCCGGGCCTGTGCGTTCCAGTCCGTAACATCCGGCAGGCGCGGCCGGTGCGCGTCGCTGTCGCCACCCATCGCATCGCCGAACAGGCTGACCTGATTGCTTTCGCGTTCCGCCGTTGCGGCGGCGGCATGCGCCATGATCGTATCGACGGCCCGGAAGATCTGCTGCCGGTTCGGCGTGATGCTGTCGAACCCGCCGGCTTTGGCCAGATTTTCCAGCATCCGCTTGTTGATGGATCTGGTGTCGAGCCGTTTCGCGAAATCGAACACATCCTTGTAGGGGCCATTCGCCTTGCGCTCGTTGACCAGTCCCTGCACCGCCCCCTCGCCGACATTCTTCAGCGCTGCCAGCGCGTAGCGCACCCGGCGCTGGCCGTCCCTGTCGGTTTCGACCGAAAACCGTGCTTCGGACATGTTGATATCCGGCGGCGCAAGGTCGATGCCCAACCGGTCCATCTCGGCCCGGAAGATGTTCAGCTTGTCGGTGTTGTGCATGTCCAGCGTCATCGACGCGGCCATGAATTCGACCGGGTAGTTCGCCTTCAGCCACGCGGTCTGGTAGGCGACCAGCGCATAGGCGGCGGCATGCGATTTGTTGAACCCGTAGCCTGCGAAAGCGTTGATCATGTCGAAGATGCGATTGGCTTCCTTTGCCTCGACACCGGAATGCACCAGCGAGCCGTCGACGAACCCCTTGCGCTGCGCGTCCATTTCCGACTGGATCTTCTTGCCCATGGCGCGCCGCAGCAGGTCAGCCGCGCCCAGCGTATAGCCTGCCAGCACCTGCGCCATCTGCATCACCTGTTCCTGATAGATCGGGATGCCGAAGGTCTCTCGCAGCACCGGTTCCAGCTTTTCATGCGGATAATCCGGCGTTTCCTCGCCGTGCTTGCGGCGGATATAGGTCGGGATGTTTTCCATCGGACCGGGCCGGTAGAGCGCGACAAGCGCGATCAGGTCCTCGAACCGGTTGGGGCGCAGCTTTTTCAGCACATCGCGCATGCCCGACGATTCCAGCTGGAACACCCCGGTTGCATCGGCCCGGCACAGCATTTCAAAGGTCCGCTCGTCGTCCAGTGGCAGGCTGGAGATATCCAGCGGTTCGGTAACATCCGGCCGCGCGTCAATCATCTCTTTCGCCTTGGCGATGACGGTCAGCGTTTTCAGGCCCAGGAAGTCGAACTTCACCAGCCCGGCCTGTTCGACATATTTCATGTTGAACTGGGTGACCGGCATGTCGGATTTCGGATCGCGGTAGAGGGCCACCAGTTCGTTCAGCGGGCGGTCGCCGATCACCACGCCGGCGGCATGGGTCGAGGCATGCCGGTAAAGACCTTCCAGCCGCAGTCCCATATCAAGTAAACGTCGCACCGACGGCTCTTCGCTGCGCATATCCTGCAGCGCCGGTTCGCCTTCGATGGCCTGCTTCAGCGTTACCGGTTTGGCCGGATTGTTCGGCACCATCTTGCAGATCCGGTCGACCTGCCCATACGGCATCTGCAATACCCGCCCGACATCGCGCAGAACCGCCCGCGCCTGCAGCTTTCCGAAAGTGATGATCTGGGCGACACGGTCGCGGCCGTATTCTTCCTGCACGTAGCGGATCACCTCGTCACGGCGGTCCTGGCAGAAATCGATATCGAAATCAGGCATCGATACGCGCTCGGGGTTCAGGAACCGTTCGAACAGCAGGCCGAAGCGCAAGGGGTCCAGATCGGTAATCGTCAGCGCCCAGGCGACGACCGACCCGGCGCCGGACCCGCGACCGGGGCCTACCGGGATATCCCGCTTTTTCGCCCACTGGATAAAATCGGCAACGATCAGGAAGTAACCGGGAAAACCCATCTGCTCGATGGTCTGAAGCTCGAAATCCAGCCGGTCGCGATAGGGCTGTGCCGCAGCGTCGCGTTCAGCTGCCGTCATGTCCTCGGTCAGGACATGAACCTCGAGCCTGTCGTTCAGCCCCTTGACCGCCATGTCGCGCAGGGCGTCCGGCTCGCTGCGGCCGTTCAGGTTGGGAAAGGTCGGCAGCAACGGCTTGGTCAGCGGCACCGCGAAGGCGCAGCGCTGCGCGATCACCATCGTGTTGTCGACCGCTTCCGGCAGATCGGCAAACAGGGTGCGCATTTCAGCCGCTGTCTTGAACCTGTGTTCCGGCGTCAGGCGACGGCGATTGGAATCGTTCACATAGGTGCCGGAAGCGATGCACAACAGGGCATCGTGTGGCTCATACATTTCCGCGTCGGAAAAATAGCAATCATTAGCCGCCACCAGCGGCAGATCATAGCGATAGGCGATGTCTATAAAGGCCGGTTCCACCCTGTCTTCATCGACCAGTCCGTGCCGCATCAGCTCGACATACAGCCGGCCCGGAAATGCCTCGGCCAGCGTAGCGATAACAGCTTCCGCCTTGTCTTCCTGTCCATCCAGCAAATGCCGGCCGACAGGCCCGGCAACACCACCGGTCAGCGCGATCAATCCTTCCGACCGCTCGGCCAGTCTGGAGAGCGTAAGCTGCGGCAGGCTGTGCCCGTCGGAATCGAGAAAGGCGCTGCTCGATAGCGCCATCAGATTTTCGTAGCCGGTCGTGTCCTTCGCCAGCAACACCATGGGTGCTGGCGGCGGTGGCATGGATGGTGTCATGCCGGTCGGGCGCTCGGCATCGTCCTCCTGCATCGAAATGCCGATCTGGAGGCCGATGATAGGCTGGATGCCGGCATCTCGAGCCGCGAGCGAGAATTCCAGGGCGCCGAACAGGTTATTGGTGTCGGTCACGGCAACCGCCGGCATCTGCCGGTCGACGCATAGCTGCACCAGATCCTTTACGCGCAACGCACCTTCCGACAGCGAATAGGCGGAATGGACATGCAGGTGAACGAAATCGGCGATGCTCATGATCTGACTCTAGGGCGAGTCCGGCGGGCCTGTCATGCCCCGTCACCTGTGGATACCGGGGATGAATGCAGAATTAATCCGCCGTCTTCGCAGCGCCGCAGCGCGGGCCTACGCGTTCTTCTTGCCCAGAGACCCCAGCCAACGGCAGCTTACATAGAATACCGGCGTGAAAATCAGACCAAAGAATGTAACGCCCAGCATGCCGTAGAATACTGTCGTGCCCAGCGCCTGACGCATTTCCGAGCCGGCGCCTGTGGCGACCATCAGTGGCACCACACCCAGAATGAAGGCGAACGCCGTCATCAGGATGGGCCGCAAGCGCAGGCGACAGGCTTCAATCGCGGCTTCGACCCGGTTCAGGCCGTTGTCTTCAGACTGCTTGGCGAATTCAACAATCAGAATCGCATTCTTCGCCGCAAGACCGATCAGCACAACGAGACCGATCTGGGTCAGGATGTTGTTGTCCATGCCCCTGAACTGAATCCCGCTAATGGCCGCCAGCAGACACATCGGCACGATCAGGATAACCGAAAGCGGCAGCAGCCAGCTTTCGTACTGTGCCGCCAGAAGAAGAAAGGTGAAGACGACAGCAAGTGCAAAGACATAGATCGCTGAATCGCCCGCAAGTTTTTCCTGCAAGGCCAGATCTGTCCATTCATAGGAAAAGCCGTCCGGCAGGTTTGCATCGAGCGCGGCTTCCATGGCCGTGATGGCTTCGCCGGTAGAATATCCCGGATTGTTGACGCCCTGAACGGCAGCCGCCGGATACAGATTGTACCGTGCAACCCGGTACGGTCCGGTGCGGCTTTCAAACGTGGCGATGGAGCCGATCGGTGTCATTTCACCGGACGAAGAACGAACACGCAGTTCCGCAACATCGTCCACGGTGTCGCGAAATTCTCCGTCAGCCTGCGCCGTGACGCGATAAGTGCGCCCCAGGAAATTGAAATCGTTGACAAAAGCAGAGCCGAGATAGATTTCAAGCGTTTCAAAGATATCGCCCGGCAACACGCCGATCTGCTGCGCCTTCACGCGGTCGATATCGGCAAAGACGCGCGGCGTTCCAGTATTGAAAACCGTAAACGCATAAGCGGTTTCCTTGGCGGGAAACGCCTGCCCCACTGCTACCTGTGCGGCCCGTTCAAGAACGTCGTAACCACGGCCGCGACGATCCTGCACGTAATACTTCCAGCCCCCTGTGGTGCCAATTCCGCGAACCGGCGGAGGGCTGACCACAAAGATGTTCGCATCCTTGATCGACTGCATCGCCCCCGTCATCTGGCCGAGGATCGCCTGATCCGTCAGTCCGGCTTTTCCCCGTTCCTCAAAGTCTTTGAGGGGGGTGAAGATCACGGCAGCGTTAGGCGCGTTGGTGAAGGTAGCGCCATCAAGACCAACAATGCCCACTGCGCTGGATATGCCATCCTGCGCCAGGGCGATATCAACCGCCCGAAGCACAACCTCGTCCGTCCGGTCAAGCGATGACCCGGGCGGTAACTGCACGATAGTAATCAGGTAGCCCTGATCCTGTGCCGGAATGAAGCCGGTCGGTGTCTGCTGGAACTGGTACCCGGTCAACCAGATCAGTCCGGCATAGGCGGCAAGTGCAATGATGCTGATGCGCAGAAGCGACTTGATGAACATCGCATAACCATTCGACAACTTCCCGAAGAACCAGTTGAAGCCGTCGGAAAACTTCCGCATTGGCCAGCCCAGTTGATAGAAAATTGCGCCCGGGCCTGACCGTTTCTCATCCCTGGTGGCATGTGGTTTCATCAGAATGGCGCACAAAGCCGGCGACAGGGTCAATGAAACAAGCAATGAAATAAGTGTGGCGGTTACGATGGTTACCGCAAACTGGCGGAAGAACTGACCTGTGATGCCTTCCAGAAACGCCGACGGCAGAAAAACGGCAACCAGAACAAGACTGATCGCGACCAGCGCGCCGCTTACTTCCTGCATCGTCTTATGTGCCGCTTCGCGCGGCGACAAGCCGTCGCGGATAAACCTTTCGATGTTCTCAACCACGACGATCGCGTCATCAACGACAATACCGATAGACAGTACCAGACCGAACAGCGTCAGCGTGTTGAGGGAAAAACCGAAAGCTTCCATCACGAAAAAAGTGCCGATAAGCGAGATCGGGATCGCGACGATCGGAATGATCGCCGCCCGCAATGCTTGAAGGAAAACGAGGATAACCAGCACGACCAGGACAATCGCTTCAATAATTGTCGTGTAAACGGCGTCAATCGATTGCTGGATGTATTCCGTCGGATTGTAGACGATCTGGTAGGAAACCCCGCTGGGGAAGCCTTGCGAAAGTTCCTTCATTGTCGACAGCAAAGCATCCGCCGTTTCCAGCGCATTGGAGCCGGGCCGCTGAAAAATACCGATCGGCAGCGCGACATTCTTGTCGAGATAACCGTTGATCGAATAGTCCTGTGCCCCCAGTTCGACCCGGGCGAGGTCCCTCACCCGCACCTGTCCGCCATCATCGTCAGTCCGGACAACGATGTCGCCGAAGGCTTCAGGATCAACCAGACGGCCCTGCGTCTGCACGCTGATCTGGAATGCGCCGGGGTTGGGAACCGGAATCTGGTTTATTGCACCGGATGCGACCTGGATATTGTTCTGCCTCAGCGCAGAGACGACTTCGCCGGCTGTCAGGCCATAGGCCGCAACTCTATCCGGATCCAGCCAGACCCGCATCGAATAGGCGCGTTCAGCAAAAATGGTTGCCTGCCCGACCCCATCAATGCGGGCCAGCCGGTCGATGACCTGCGTGCGGGCATAGTTCGATATGTACAGCTGATCCCGGCTATCGTCTTCGGACAGCATGTGAATGACCATCATCAGGTCGGGCGAGTTCTTTTTTGTGCTGACACCAAGACGCCTGACTTCCTCCGGCAGCCTCGGTTCGGCAATCGCCACACGGTTCTGAACCAGAACCTGTGCCTCGTCGAGGTCGGTTCCCAATTCAAACGTGATGGTGATCGACAGTCGGCCGTCTGCGGTCGACTGACTGAGCATATACAGCATGCCATCAACGCCGTTGATTTCCTGCTCGATCGTAGTCGCGACCGTATCGGCAACCACTTCGGCGGAGGCGCCGGGATAGGTCGCAGAGACCTGGATTGTCGGCGGCACAATTTCTGGATACTGGGCAACCGGCAGCCGGAAATATGAAACAGCGCCGACAATAACAATCAGGATGGAAATGACCGAGGCAAAAATTGGCCGGTCGATAAAGAAACTCGAGATTTTCATCGGCTACGCCTCAATTCGTCGCCGACATGGACAACGTGATCATTTCAGGCGTTACCGGACTTCCCGGCTTTGCTCGCAGAATTCCGTTGACGACGACGCGATCCGTCTTGGTCAGGCCTTCCTTGACGACCCGAAATCCACGGTGGATCGGCCCGGGCTTGATGACCCTTGTTTCGACGACATTGTCTGCATTGACGACATAGACAAGTTTGGTCGCCTGGTCCGAAACGATTGCTGAATCCGGCACCAGCAGGCCGGTATAGGGATCGGACATCGCAACCCGCACCCGTCCGAACATGCCTACTTCCAGCACACTATCTTCATTTTCGACCACAGCCTGAATTCGCAGCGTTCCCGAATTGGGGTCCAGCGCGTTATCGACGAATGTGATGCTCCCGGACCGGGACCAGTCGTTTTCATCGGAAAGACGGATCTGAACGACATTGTTTTCGCCTGTATCGGTCGGCCGGCTTTTTCCGCCATACAGCCGGACATAGCGCAGCACCTGCGCCTCGGACGCATGAAACTCGAACAACAGCGGATCGACCGAAAGAACCGTCGCAAGCACCGGCGATGCGGCGTCACCGCCGGCTATCAGGTTGCCTTCATCGACTTTCGCATCGGATATCCGGCCGTTGATCGGTGAAGTGATCTTTGTGAAACCCAGATCAAGCAGGGCCGATCGCAGATCCGACTGTTTGCCATTCAGCGCCGCTTGCGCCCGCTGCACTTCCGCCTTGCGTTTGTCGACTTCGCTCTTGGCTATATTGTTACGCTTCAGCAGGTCTTCACCACGCGCAAGCTCGACATTTGCAAGCTGAAGATCAGCCTCTGCGGACGCGATTTCCGCACGAGCGCTTGCGACGTTTGCCTCGAATGGTCGCGGGTCGATCTCGAACAGCAGATCGCCCTCTGAAACAAGCTGGCCGTCCTGAAACGACGTCTTCTGCAAATAACCCGAGACCCGCGCCCGGATTTCGATCCATTTCTGTGGCACAAAGCGTCCTGTCAGAACCTCGTAGTCCGTAACCTGTTCCTGCAACGGAACAGCGACATCGACAGCCGGCGCCTGATTCTGCTGTGCGGCAGACGGCGCTGCGAAAGCGATAAAACAGGCCGATACGGCCGAAATAAATACGGCGATACGTTTCATTTCAATACTTTCAATGGAGCAAATTCAGACATGGTCAAGTAGCCGATTTTACCTGCAAAGCATTAACAAACCATGCCTTTCTGTTGCATGATACTGCCTTTTTCTTGCACCGGCGATCACTACTCTTCACAAATAAAACAGTCAGTTCTGATTGATTCTACCATCTTTAAGCGTAAATACCCGGTCCATCCGCTCGGCAAGAGCCAGATTGTGCGTTGCGATCAACGCGGCTAATCCTCGATCCCGAACCTGCTGCAGTAGTATTTCAAAAACCTTGTCTGCGGTTGCGGGATCAAGGTTCCCGGTCGGCTCATCGGCCAGCAGGACCGATGGAGAATTTGCCAGCGCCCGGGCGATCGCCACTCTCTGTTGCTCACCTCCGGACAGGCGCGACGGTCGGTGCGTCGCCCTTTCCGACAAACCGACCGACTCCAGAAGTGCAGAGGCAATATCACGCGCCTGTTTCTTCGCAACGCCCGCAATCAGTTCCGGCAGCATGACGTTTTCCAGCGCGCTGAATTCCGGAAGAAGATGATGGAACTGGTAAACGAATCCGAGCTTGTCGCGACGAATCCTTGTCCTCTCTGCATCCCGCATCCGGTTGCAGGGGGCGCCATCGACCAGCACGTCGCCACCGTCGGGGAATTCCAGCAACCCGGCGATATGCAAAAGCGTTGATTTTCCGGCGCCGCTCGGGGCAACAAGCCCGACCAGTTCGCCCGGTTGCATCGTCAGGTTAGCCCCGCTTAGAACAGTCAGCGGAACCGTACCGGTCTTGTAGGTTCGCACGATATCGCGAAGTTCTAGCGCAGGATTACTCATAGCGAAGGACATCCACGGGATCGAGGCGGGCCGCACGCCATGCCGGATAGATCGACGCAAGGAACGACAGAAACAGCGCCATCGCCACGACCATGATCGTTTCCGTACTGTCGATACGCGCCGGTAACTGCGACAGAAAATAGATTTCCGCCGAAAACAGATCGGTACCGGACAGGTTCTGGATCCATTGCCGGATCTGTTCGATGTTGAGCGCGAAGGCAATACCCAAAGTCGCGCCGGCGGACGTGCCGATCAGGCCGACCGAGGAACCGGTCATGAAAAAGATACGCATCATCATCGCCCGGCTCGCGCCGATGGTGCGCATGATGGCGATGCCCTTGGCCTTGTCGTTGACCAGCATGATCTGGCTGGAAATCACATTGAACGCGGCGACAACGATGATCAGGGTCAGGATCAAGAACATGACATTGCGTTCCACCTGCAACGCGGTGAAAAAGCTGGCATTCGTGCGCTGCCAGTCCTGCACCCTTACGGTCGGGCCGACCACGGCGGCGATCGGGGTCCTGAGACCGGGCGCGATTTCCGGTGAATTGACCATCACCTCGATTGCGGTAACGGCATTCTCTTTCTGGAAATAGATCTGCGCTTCCGACAATGGCATGAAGATGAATGTGCTGTCGTATTCGTACATGCCGATATCGAACAGCGCATCGATTTCATAACTCTTGGTGCGCGGCACGGTGCCGAAGGCGGTCGACGTGCCGTTCGGCGAGATCAGCTTTACCTTGTCGCCGATACTGAGACCCATCCGCTGGGCCATGCGGGACCCCATGATAATGCCGCGACCGTCATCAAAGCGCGAAAGGTCACCCCGCTTGATCGCGTCGGCGAGGGATTTTCTGGCCAGAAAATCTTCCTTCCGGACGCCACGGACAACCGCACCGCTGGCAACGCCGTTCGCGGTCGCCATCACCTGTCCCTCGACCAGTGGCGTTACCATGACAACGCCGTCGACTTTCATCACGCCGTCGATGATTGACACGTAATCATTCAAACCTGCCGGGCCGGCGCTGATCGTAAGATGCCCGTTAATGCCAAGAACCCGACCGAGCAATTCGTGGCGGAAGCCGTTCATTACCGCCATCACGATAATCAGTGTGGCGACCCCCAGCATGATGCCCAACAGGGAAAACCAGGCAATGACGGAGATAAATCCCTCCTGCCGACGGGCGCGCAGATACCGGAAAGCAACCATCCGTTCGAGGGGTGAAAACATGGTTCTGCTTACCCGGCCAGCTTTGCGAGGGCCGCTTCCGCGCTGAGTTCTTCTTTTTCTCCCGTGTGACGGTTTTTCATTTCGACAAGGCCGGCCTTGACGCCTCGCGGGCCGATGATGATCTGCCAGGGTATACCGATCAGCTCCATATCGGCGAACTTGACCCCTGCCCGTTCGTCGCGATCATCATAGATGACTTCGATACCGGCGTTCTGACACTTGCCGTACAGCTCGTTGCAAACAGCATCGCACCCCTCGTCGCCCTGCCGCAGATTGATCAGGGCAACCCGGAACGGTGCAACGGATTCCGGCCAGACAATCCCTGAATCGTCGTGACAGGCTTCGATAATGCCACCGGCCAGACGGGAAACGCCAATACCGTAAGAGCCGCTCTGCACGACAGCCTGGCCGCCATCGCCGGTCGCAAGTTTGGCGTCGAAGTATTTGGAATACTTGTCATTGAAGAAGAAGATATGGCCGACCTCTATACCCCGAGCCGTTCGCTGTGACTCTTTCGGCACGTCCGCCTGGAACTTTTCCTCGTCATGCTGTTCGTCCGTCGCGGCGTATGGCGCCGTAATCCTTTCGACCAGTGCCTGTGTCTCCTCGACATTGTCAAGATCGACATCGACCTTCGTCAGATCCCAATTTAACAGGTCCTGATGGCACCAGACCTGGCTTTCGCCGGTTTCCGCCAGAATAATGAATTCGTGACTGAGATCACCACCGATCGGGCCGGTATCGGCCGCCATCGGAACGGCTTTCAGTCCCATGCGCGCGTAGGTGCGCAAATAAGCGACCATCTGCTTGTTATAGGAATGTCTTCCCGCTTCGGCGGAAATGTCGAAAGAATAGGCGTCCTTCATCAGGAATTCCCGGCCCCGCATCACACCAAACCGCGGCCGCACTTCGTCGCGAAACTTCCACTGGATGTGATACAGCATCCGGGGGACGTCCTTGTAACTGTGCGACCCAGTGGCGAAGATATCGGTAATCATCTCCTCGTTGGTCGGTCCGTACAGCATGTCGCGCTCGTGTCGGTCTGTAATGCGCAGCATTTCCTTGCCGTAGTCGTCGTAGCGGCCGGACTTGCGCCACAGATCGGCAGACTGAATGGTCGGCATCAGCACTTCATGCGCGCCGATCCGGTCCTGCTCCTCTCGGACGATCTGTTCTATTTTCTTCAGAACGCGGAACCCGAGCGGCAGCCATGAATAGATACCCGCGCTTTCCTGACGGATCATCCCGGCGCGCAGCATCAGCCGGTGCGACACGATCTGCGCTTCCGACGGGTCATCGCGCAGGGTGGGCATGAAGTACTGGGACATACGAACGGCAGGCGATAGACGCATGGGTAATGGCTTTCCTGAAACGGTCATCGATGAACGGGTGTTTTAGGGATTGCTGCGGGTTGTGTCCATGCACAGATGCGCCGCATGCCAATTCCTTGGCAAAGTGCGCAAATTGGCGGCATGATCGCAACCGCCCGCCCCCGACAGGAAAGACTATCACCCGTGTCCCCCTGGCATCTTCTTCTCGCCATTCTGGTTCCTGCTGTTTGGGGCCTGGGTTTTGCGCTTGCCAAGGTGGGCATGGACCAGTTCCCGCCTTTCATGATCATGAGCATGCGGTTCGCCATTTCGGCACTTGTGCTGGTCTGGTTCGTGAAACCACCCTGGGGACACATGCGCATGATTTTTATGATCGCGATGATCAGCGCAACCATCCAGTATGGCTTCACCTTTTACGGTCTCAAGAGCCTGGATGCATCGACCGCCGTAATCGTCGTGCAGCTCGAAGCACCGTTTCTGGCTCTGCTGGGCGCTTTCTTCCTGCGGGAAAAACTTGGCTGGAAAAAGCTTTTGGGCATGGTGCTGGCCTTCGGTGGTGTCGGTCTGATCGCCGGTGAACCGCGACTCGAAGGCAGCCTCCTGTATGTCGGCATGGTATCGACCGGCGCGCTGACCTGGGCAATCGGTCAGCTCATGATCCGCCAGCTTCAGGCAGTATCGGGCAGAACGATGCTGGCCTGGGTATCGGTTTTCGCCGCACCGCAGATGTTCATCGCTTCACTTGTGCTGGAATCCGGTCAGTGGGAAGCGGTAAAACAGGCCACGCCCGAACAGTGGGGTATCGTTCTGTATCTCGGCCTCGTCATGACCGCAGTCGGTTATTCGGCCTGGTACATATTGGTGAAGAGCGTGCCGTTCAGCAGTATCGCGCCGTTTCTGCTGTTAACCCCTGTTACGACCCTGTGCTTCGGATACTTCGTCATCGGCGATGTCTTCACGGTCGCCATGGCAGTAGGATCTATGCTGGTTCTGTTCGGTGTGCTGATCACGACGATCCAGCGACGACGGGCCGTACCGGCCGGATCCGAGTGACAGGGGTCAGGCGTCCGGGCCGATCATCTTGCCGGCAAATTGCAGGAATGCTTTTTTGTCCAGCGGCCGGCTATAGTGGAAACCCTGAATGAAATCGCATTCGATTTTGTTCAGGAATTCAAGCTGCGCCTGTGTTTCCACACCCTCACCGACTACCTTGAGATCAAGCGCATGGGCCATGGCGACAATGGCGTTGGCCAAAGCGTTGTCCTGCGGATCGTTGTTGATATCGCGCACGAACATCCGGTCGATCTTCAGCGTGTCGAAAGGAAATTTCTTCAGATACGACAGCGAGGAATAGCCGGTCCCGAAATCGTCGATCGCCAGGCGCACACCCATTTCATGCAGGGCGTTGAGCACGACGGCGTTTTCGGGAATGTCGCTCATGATCACACTTTCGGTGATCTCAAGCTCAAGACAATGCGGCGGAAGACCGGTGTCGCTCAGCGTCTCGCGCACGAGATCGATCAGCTTCGGCCGTGTCGAGGTAAACTGAAGCGCCGAAACATTCACCGCGATGCAGAGGTCGTGGTTCAGCGCCTCGCGCATCTGCATGGTTTCCCGGCATGCCGTGCGCAGAATCCACTGGCCGATATTGCTGATCATGCCGTTGTCTTCCGCCAGCGGAATGAACTGGGCCGGGCCAATTCGGCCCAGCGTGGGGTGTTCCCATCTGACAAGCGCTTCCATACCGATCAGTTTGTCGGTGTCGGGGCGGATGACCGGCTGGTAATGCAGAACCAGTTCGTTTCTGGCCAGGGCCTTGCGCAACTGGTTTTCAAGCAACAGGTGTTCCTGCGCATGGCCGTCGATATCCGGCGAGAAGAAATGGAAGGTATTCTTTCCCTTTGCTTTCGAGCGGTGCATCGCGGCGTCTGCGCTGCGCAGGAGTGTGGCGGAATCCCGCGCATCGCCCGGATAAAGCCCGATGCCGATACTGACGGTTACGGCGACTTCATGGCCGTTGATCAGAAAAGGGCGCGCACAGCGGTCGAGCAGCTTCTGGGCAATGTTTTCACAATAGTTGACCGTTTTCAGATCTGGCAGAACGACAAGAAACTCGTCACCGCCCAAGCGCGCAACCGTATCGCCTTCCCTGACCGAGGCGCGAAGATGTTCGCCGATCCGTACCAGAAGTTCATCGCCGGCAGGGTGACCGAGGATGTCGTTGATCTTCTTGAAATTATCGATATCGACCAGCATGACCGCCGTGATCAGCTTTTCCCGACGCGACCGGACAATCGCCTGCCCCAGCCGGTCCATTGCTAGATCGCGGTTCGGCAGATCCGTAAGCAGGTCGAAATTGGCCTGGTGTTGCAGGCTTTCTTCGTATTTTTTTCGCTCGCTGACATCAATCAGAACACTCAGCTCTTCTAAAATATCCCCGCCCGCATCAGTGATGCTGGAGGTGTAAAGAAGGCCGTCCATCGTATCGCGGTTCTTCTTGATGAACTTGCAGGGAATGACGGGCCGCGTATCCGGTTGAACGGATCGCGCCGCGTCGTCATCCGCCTTCTGCCGGATCATGAACCTTTCGATTGGCCGGCCAATGACTTCGTCAACGGTGTAGCCCAGAACCTCCAGCCAATAATCGCTGACGCTGACAACAACGCCGTCCTGCGACGTTGAACAGGCCATGACCGGGCTCTTGTTGAACAGGGTGCGGTAGCGTTCCTCGCTCTTGCGCAGATTTTCTTCCGACAGCAACTGCTGCGTAATATCCCGCGCCGTTCCCCGGAACCCCGCGAAATCGCCGGTTTTGGCATCGTAAACCCTGACCCCGCTCAGAAGCTGAAAGCGCTGGTCACCGGCGGCGGTTCTTACCGAATACAGGACATTGCGGAACGGCTTTTTCCAGTTGATTTCCAGCGCGTCCTTTTCCGGCGTCAGGAATGCGCCGAAGGACTCAAGCGTCCGACCCTTCATTTCCAGCGGATGGTACCCCAGGGTTTCCATCACCCGCTGAGACACAAAGGTCATTTCCAGATTGTGATCGGTTTCCCAGATCCAGTCGGATACGAGGCGAGAGATATCCTGAAACCTGCGGACGGCCCAGGCCGGCCCAGCGTCACCGGCCTCACGGTCGAAGGCTTCCTCTACATCGTCGAACTCATCGCCTTTATTGAGCTTTATCAAAGGCATAGACGCCATCCTCCAACTGTCGAATGGCTGCTAGATAATCAGAGCCCCGCCGCCACCTGTGGAGAACATCCCAGGCGTTGTCACTGGTGATGCTGTTGTAAAGCTCCATTGTTTTTCTGATGTCCCGTTTCAGGACCTTGCTGGTCACCGGCCGTGTCTTGCGGCTCAGGGTAAACAGACGCTGATAGGTTTCCGGCGGTGTTTTCAGTGCCTTGCAGGCAATCGCCAGCCCTTCGCCACCCGGCTCGAACATGATCCGCCTGGCGAGAATGTCCGACAGCCCGGTCAGCCGGCGGAATACGGCAAGAAACAGCGGCACCAGACCGTCTTCGAGCAGCGCAATCAACAGATCGACAGTCAATCTGCCTTCTGCTTCAAGCCTGTCCAGCAGGACGGTCCGGCTGTCGAGTGACTGGTTGTCTTCACGGGTCAGTTCGGCAAGTGTCTTTCGGGTCGTGTCCTCAATCAGTTCATCGAGGTCGCCGATATCGATATCATAACGATCGGCAATGTAATTCCGCAGCGCGACAGATACCCACAGCGACATTTTCTTGGCCAGCTCAGGCGGCAGATCGGACCTTGTGACAAGAGGTTCCTGGAAGGAATCGACCCTTTTCGACTCCTCGACCAGATATTCCATCATCGCGCGCGAGATACGCGAATTCGTGTTTTCCAGCAGACTGGTTATCACCCGCTCTTCCCCGGTTCCGATCAGGGCGTCGGAAACATCTTCGCTGACGTCATCACGAAGGGTGATAGCAAGCTGATGTTCCAGGGTCCGGTGATGAACGATCTCAATCAGATCGCGGTCTTCCAGAACATGACTCTTTACCAGTATCGGATAGGCGATTTCGATCTTGTCATTCGCCAGTTCGACGCACAGATCGTGCGGTGCGTTGGCATCTTCAGCCAACAGGGTCGACAGCTTCAGTCTGAGAGGAACTTCAAGGTCTCGAACGAGACTTTGCAGGATATCGAGCATGATAGCGCGTTCGGCATCGGTAAGGTCGCCTTCATCCAGAAAGAGATCGGTCACGATCTCTCCCAGGCGCGCCCTACCTTCGACGGATTTTTGCCGCGCGAGCGCGAACAATTCGTCTGCCGACAACATCTAATTTACGTCCCCCAACTCACCCAGTATTAATCTTTTTTACTTGTTGAACTAAAAAGAACAAAAGACCGGTACTATGAAGTGTGCATCAATACGAATTAGAGGCAATAAAAAAAACTTAGAAATCAATGTATTATCAACAGGATGTATAACCCCTATACCTGACCGCTAAATACTGTGCATGACGTCCTTCCAATACCCAAATCCTGCTTATCCGCAGAATTCTGCATTCCAACAATTTTTACGCAAATCCAGTAGATGCGCAGCACCACATGCTGACAGTAAAGTAGAGTAGTATTACAATTAAATGAAAGTGCTGAATATTTAAACTGAAGTGCGTTCGGCTTTAGGGCCTAAGCTAAGGCAGAAACCCTGCCGCCGCACATTTTTCGAGCACATCCTGACGGGCGGACTCCACCAGCGGCTCACCGTTCAGGGTCACCTTCCCTGACAGAACATCAAACCGGACCTGCGCCACTGTGATGGTTGACTCATTCGATGCGAAGACACCACCCGATACGGCGTCCGCCTCGATCCTGGCCTGATCGGCGCCGAACGCCGCTGCCTCAGCCTGCAGATCCTGCTGAGCCGCCTGGTTCGCCACAAGTGCGGATTCCGTGCTGGACAGGGCGGCCGCATTGCTCTGGAACGCAGCGTCTGCCTCCAGGAAGTCGGCACTGCCGAAAATCGTTTCCTCAAGTTCCGCGATCTGAGCCGCCCGGTCATTCAACACAGCCGGATCGGTTTGCAGGTCACCGCCGGTTGCCGTGACAATCGCCGCTTTCTGAGCCTCGAAATCGTTGATAAAAACATCGCGCGCGGCAGAAACAGCAGCCTGTTCCGTTTCCAGACTGGTCTGAAGCTGTTGCAGGCCGATGGTTTGCTGGGCGATCTGGGCCAAGAGCACACTTTGCTGGGTGCTCAAGGCCTGGAACTCGGCAGACCCGAAGACCTCCTGCTCCAACAGGGCGATGGCGTCATTGCGCTGAACAAGCTGCTGATTGGAAGGATCGTCGGCGCCGGTTGCAGCAATGATGGCTGCTTCCCGCGCATCGAAATCGGCCTGGATAGCGGCCAGTTCGGTATCGACCGTCTCGGCTGCCGCTTCAAGATCTTCCAGCGTCTGGTTGAACGCGGCTTCCTGCAGCGCTTCCAGTTCTTCCGGATTGTCCGCCAGCCTTTCGGCAAGCGCCTGCCGGGCGGCGGCTTCGCGTCTGTCGGCCTGGAAGGTCAACGGGTTTATGGTGATCGGAAATTCAATCACATCAGGCAGCACATACTCGAAACCGGTTTGAAGGTCCGCCGATTTGACAGCATTGCCTCTGACATCGACGCCGGGCTGATAGGCGACATCTGCCGAGCGGGTTTCAATCGCCAGCCGGCGGCAATCGCGCTTCGTGACGCTGATGCGCAGAACTTCCGGTTTGTCCGGCGCCCGCGGCGACGTTCCATCACCGACAAATCCACCACTGTTGTTGAACGGATTGTCAGCCGCTATCCCTGTCGACGCATGGGCACCGAACAGCAATACGCAAAAGAGATAGACCGGCCATAGCATGAAATCGCCTCTCCTTTTCCGGCGCATCAACAGTGTTTTTACCGCCAAGCAAGAAGGACGCCAGATGAGAATTCGCCGTACAATCTTCGATATGGATCAAATATAGACGATTGCACGAAAAAAATGGGTGACGGGTGATGAATCCTGACTTAGTATCCCCATGAAGCGACATCAAGAGCGCGGCCCGAGGCTTAGGGAGGAATCAAAAACAAAAATAATTTTGAGCATTCACTCAGCGTCAAAAGATTCATTCGAAGCGGGGCAGGCCCCGCTTTTCTTTTGTCTGAAATTCCCTAGGTATAGAATCCAGGGGCCTGTTCCATCCAGGCGGGCTTTCTTTTGGCGATCTTGCCATAAATGGGGCAGTCTTCCCGATGCGTTCCCGGCAGATAGCCGATTGACATCAGAAACTCGCCCGTAATTTCGCCGCCCGTGAACTTGAACGTCTTCTTGAACAGTTTGACCCATTCCGGCTTCGTCATCGGATGGTTCGCGGCAATCCATTTCGCGAAGCCGCCATGGCTGTCCCGGAACGACCTGACGACCTGTGCATTATGGATAACGGCGTTTACCTTCAGCCGGTTTCGGATAATGCCTGCATCGGACAACAGGCGCTGCCTGTCTGCATCGTCATATGCCGCGATCCTGTCTATATCGTAATTGTCGAACGCGTTCCGGAAGCCTTCCCGCTTCTTCAGCATCAACCCCCAGTTCAGGCCGGCCTGATTGATTTCCAGCACAAGACGTTCAAACAGTCGGTTCTCATCGGTCTCCGGCCAGCCGTATTCCTTCTCGTGATACGCCACGTGTACAGGGTCCTGTGGCGCGTAATCGCAGTAATGAGTCGACATTGAAACCTCCACCAACGTTCTGTATTTGTTCTAATATCCGGTGGCGTAATTCTCAAGCGAATTTTCTGCAGATGCGTCAGTTCGTAATGATCTCCGGCCCCATCAACATTGTCGGAAGGAATGTCGACAACCAGGGGATATAGGTCACCATAATCAGGAAGATGAACAGAATGCCAACCCAGGGCATGGCTGCTTTGACGACCCTGGCCATCGACATCCCTGCAACGCCGGACGTGACGAACAGGTTGAGGCCGACCGGTGGCGTTATCATGCCGATTTCCATATTGACCACCATGATGATACCGAGGTGGATCGGGTCGATGCCAAGCTGAATGGCGATCGGAAAGACCAGCGGCGCCACGATTACAATCAGGCCCGACGGCTCCATGAACTGACCGCCGATCAACAGGATGATATTGACGATTATCAGGAACATGATCGGCCCGAAACCGGCATCCAGCATCGCCGAGGCGATCGACTGCGGAATCTGTTCGTCGGTCAGTACATGCTTCAGGATCAGCGCATTGGCGATGATAAACAGCAACATGATGGTGGTTTTGCCGGCCTCGAACAGCGATTTTTTCGTGTCCGGGTGAAAGAAGACGGTAATCAACGACTGCGGTCGGGCAAAAAAGCTGATGCTCTTGCCGTTCTCACCCTTCAGCGGTCCCATATCCTTGTAGACGAAATTCGCAATCACGAAGGCGTATATTGCAGAAACGGCTGCGGCTTCTGTTGGCGTGAAAACACCGCCGTAGATACCGCCCAGAATAATAACGATCAGGAACAGCCCCCAGGCGGAATCGCGGGCGGAGATCAGAATTTCGGTCCAGCCGGCCCAGTCCTGCGCCGGCAGATTGCGAATCCTGGCCACAACGTAGATGCCGATCATCAGCATCAACCCCGCAACCAGACCCGGAATGACACCGGCCAGGAACATGCGGCCGACGGATACATCGACGGACGATGCATATACCACCATGACGATGGACGGCGGAATGAGAATGCCAAGCGTGCCGGCATTACAAATCACACCGGCGGCGAAGTCTTTCGTGTACCCCACCTGCCGCATCGCTGCGATGACGATCGTGCCGATGGCGACAACCGTCGCCGGGGATGACCCCGACAGCGCCGCGAACAGCATACAGGCGAATACACCGGCAATTGCCAACCCACCGCGCATATGCCCGAAACAGGCGATGGCAAAGCGGATAATCCGCGCCGCCACACCGCCCGTCGACATGAAGGTCGAGGCCAGAATGAAAAACGGGATCGCCAGCAGGGTGTAATGGCCGGCAAAGGCGTTGAACAGGGTCTGCGCAACGGAATCGAGCGAACTGTCAGACAGAACCATCAGGAAGATGATGGAGCTAAGGCCCAGCGATACGGCAATAGGCACACCGATCAGCAGCAATCCGATTACCATCGCGAAGAGAAAAGCGATTTCCATCTACTTCACCCTTCCCTGT
This sequence comes from uncultured Flavobacteriaceae bacterium, assembly GCA_964352715.1. GTDB lineage: Bacteria > Pseudomonadota > Alphaproteobacteria > UBA8366 > Aestuariispiraceae > JAVKBW01. Next base: position 19,564 of record CAYGSU010000044.1, read on the forward strand.
CGGCTTTGGCCGCCGCTTCATCGACCAGCTCTTCGGCTTCATGGCTGGCGACAATGCGGTCGGTCTGGCCCGTCACGACCTGCCAGGCGACCTGAATGAACCGGAACGTAAACAACGCCATACCGATCGGCAGCGCGGCATAGGGAATGAAGCGCGGCAGCTTCTCGTAAGCTTCGCCCTGATTCATCGACGCCTCGATAAAGCGCAGAAAATCGAGCATGGGAACGTCGTTCACTTCGTACCACGCCTGATCCTTGATCTCGCCGTCCAGCATCGGCAGCGCGGCAAACGGCGCCCAGTAGTTCCAGGACCCGATAAGAAGCAACACGCTGAAAAGAAGGCACGCGGCAACAGACAGGATAGCAAGAATTTTCCGCATGCCGGGCGGCACGATATTTATGATGACATCGACGCCAAGATGGCCCTTTGTCTTCACACAGTAAGACGCGCCGATCAGCACCAGCCACGCGAACAGAAACACGGTCGATTCCAGCGCCCAGAGGATGTTTTCGTTGAAAACATACCGCGCAATCACGTTCACAAAAGTAATCAGCGTCATCAAACCCAGGATGACCGCGATCAGCGTTTCCTCGATTGTGTTGAAAAAACGCCCCAGACCGGAAGACGAAGTTTCTTGCATGTCAGTCCTCCCGCGATGGCGGCGACATTTGAGGGCCGCGCACCATCACTTTGGAGACAATGGAATTACCGCTCAGCTGCCGGCATTCGCCTTTTGAGCGGCTTCGATAAGGTCAGAACCGATATCGTCTTCGAACTTGGCCCAGACCGGCTTCATCGCTTCCACCCAGGCCTGGCGCTGTTCGGGCGTCAGGGTGCGGACAACGCCGCCGGCATCGATGATCGCCTGTTTGGCTTCCTGATTGACCCGTTCGGATTCCGCGTTTCTGGTCGCGGTAACCTCATCCATGATGGTCTTCAACTGGCTGCGGACATCATCCGGCAGACCGTTCCACCATTCGGCGGACGTTACGACCAGATAGTCCAGAATACCGTGGTTGGATTCGGTCGTACCGTCCTGAACCTCGAAGAACTTCTTGCCGTAGATATTGGACCAGGAGTTTTCCTGACCATCGACAACACCCGTCTGCAAGGCGCCGTAAACTTCCGAAAACGCCATTTTCTGCGGGTTCGCACCAATCGCTTCCATCTGCGCCACCAGCACATCGGATGCCTGCACCCGGAACTTCAGGCCGTTGGCATCGCCCGGCACCAGCAAAGGCTTGTTGGCCGAAAGCTGCTTCATGCCGTTGTGCCAGAAGGCCAGTCCCAACAGGCCGCGTCGAGTCATTGAGGTTTTCAGCTTTTCGCCATCTGCGGAGTTCTGGAAGCGGTCGACCGCGTCAACATCCTCAAAGACGAACGGCAGATCGAACAGACGGAATTTCTTGGTGAATTTCTCGAACTTGGACAGCGACGGCGCCGCAAGCTGTACGTTGCCGGCCAGCATCGCTTCCAGCACCGCATCGTCGTCATAGAGCTGTGAATTTGGGAAGACTTCCATACAAGCCTTGCCGTTCATCTCGTCGTTGACACGCTGTTCCAGCAAGGATGCCGCAATACCTTTCGGGTGTTTGTCGGTATTCGTAACATGGCTGAATTTTATGACAATTTCACCGTCCTGACAGGCGTCGGACGCCTGTACGGCACCCGTTGAAGCAACGGCCATAACTGCCGCCGTTGCAAGTAGAGTACGAATTTTCATGTAAACAACTCCCTTGATTTTATTGTTTTCTGAAGACAGTTTCCGGTCATTTCCCCACCGGTATCCCGGCGCAAGTGCACAGGAACTAAATCCTAGCCGATTACATCGCGTTGTCACGTGACCTGCATCAAACAGGTAAAATTGTTTTTGTCCAAGTTACAAGGCCTTGCCGTATGTACCGGGTCAGTTATAGCGGTCGATGACAACGAAACCGGTCGTCCCGAAATTCTCCATGGATTCCATAACCGGCCATGTCTGCTCCAGCGGCACAGTCGATGTTACGATATCAGCCGGTTTCAGGCGTCCGGCGGCAACCATCGACAGCATTGCGCCATACCCTGAAATCGGCATGCCATGCGAGCCGAGGATCTGCAATTCGTTCCCCATCACAAGGTCGATTGGGATCGATGCCTCGCCCTTTTGTTCGGGCGCCGTAATGCCGATCTGGACATGCCGACCCTGTTTGCGCAGCGAGCGGATGGAATTATGGGTCGTCACCTGCATCCCCAGCGCATCGACTGAAATCTGCGCGCCACCCTTGGTAATTTCCTGAATGGCGGCGGCGGGGTCGCAGTTGCTGGCGTTGACGACATGTACCGCGCCCAATTTTTTCGCGAAGTCCAGCTTTTTTGAATCGATATCCACGGCAATCGGTTCCGCACCGACGGCGGCAGCCACCATGATCGCCGACAGACCGATGCCTCCGCTGCCATGCACGGCGACAAATTCGCCGGGTTTGATCCTGGCCGTGCTGACCAGACCGTGGAACGACGTCATGAAGCGGCACCCCATCGCAGCCGCAGACAGAAAATCAATACTTTCGGGCAAGGCGATGCAGTTGATATCGGCATGATCGATTGACACAAGTTGCGCGAAACCGCCAGCAGCCGAGAAGCCGGGTTGGAACGGTTCGTCACAGATATGATGCTTGCCGTCGATGCACCATTCGCAATGTCCGCAGCCGCTGCAGAAGGGTACGATCACCCTGTCGCCGACCTTTACCCGCTTCGCATCCGGACCGACCTCGATCACCGTGCCCGCAAATTCATGCCCCAGTATTCCCGGTACAGGCACATCCGACCAGTGACCGGTCCAGGTATGCCAGTCGCTTCGGCAAATACCGCACGCTGCTGTTTCGAGAATAACACCGTCTTTCGGGCATGCCGGATCGGGCACGTCCTGCAGCTCCATCGGTTGACGAAAACCGGTCATTACAACCGCGCGCATGAACATCTCCCGGAATAGCACTAAACGCAGACCTGATCAGATATACGAGCACCATAACCGCCGTTCTGGCAATATCGTCTTTCGTCTTGCGGGACAGTTATCTCGGCCGGCGGAAGGTAACCCAGTCAAGATCGTGGATCACCCAGAACAGGGCGAACAACACCAAAGAAATGCCGGTTGTGATCAGCGCCTTCTTCAGCAAATGCGGATTTTCGGGGGCGCCAGCCTGATGTCCCTCCTCGACTGTGTCAGGCTGACGGTTGCCGAACGGCAGCACCATGAAAAGCACGAGCCACCAGATGATGATGAAAACGACACCGCCACTGAAAACTGACATGTCTAGACCTGCTCGATCTCGACCAGCGTGCCGCAGAAGTCCTTCGGATGCAGGAACAGCACGGGCTTGCCATGCGCGCCGATCCGCGGTTCGCCATCGCCCAGAACGCGCATGCCGTCGCCTTCAAGCTTGTCCCGCGCCGCCACGATGTCTTCAACCTCGTAGCAGACATGGTGCATGCCGCCGTCCGGATTTTTCTCCAGAAACTTCGCAATGGGCGATGCATTGCCCAGCGGGTGCAACAGTTCGATCTTGGTGTTCGGCAGGTTCACAAACACCGTTATCACGCCGTGATCCGGTAATTTCAACGGTTCGGAGACATCCGCGCCCAGCGTGTTCCGGTAGACGGCCGCACCGGCTTCAAGGTCCGGCACGACAATCGCGACATGGTTGAGACGCCCGATAATGTTCCTGCTCCTTACAATCGATGCAAATGTACGGTGACCGGCGGCCGCTTGCCGGTCAATCCCTGCAGGCAGCGACGGACTGCCACACGTAC
>CAYGSU010000044.1:23449-35558 GCA_964352715.1 uncultured Flavobacteriaceae bacterium
GCCCGCGTCAGCGACAGCACATCGCCGTTCTTGCCCGGATGCACATGCGGCACCTGGCATTCCCGCGCCAGACCGGCATGGGCGCTGAGATGCCGGTATTCGCCATGCACGGGGATGGCGATATGCGGCCTTATCCACTGATACATCTGGGTCAGTTCATCGCGGTTGGGGTGACCGGATGTATGAATATCCGCATCCCGCGAGGTAACGATCCGTACGCCCAGTTCAGTGAGCCTGTTCTGCAATTGACCGATACCGACTTCGTTGCCGGGAATTTCACGGCTGGAAAAAATCACCGTATCGCCGTCGCCGAGCGACACAGTCGGGTGATCCTGCCGCGCGATGCGGGTCAGCGCTGCGCGCGGTTCGCCCTGGCTTCCGGTGCAGATCAGCAGCACCTTTTCCGGCGGCAGTCTGGCCGCCGCGTCATCGTCAAGAAACGGTGGCAGGTCCTTCAGATACCCGGTCGCTTTGGCGGCCTCTACCATGCGGTGCAGTGACCGGCCGACCAGCACGGGATGCCGGCCACTGGCTTCCGCCGCCTTGGCCGCGCTTTCTACCCGCGCAACGTTGGAGGCGAAACAGGCGACAGCAACCCGGCCCTTCGCCGTCATCACGACATCGATCAGCGCATCGCGCACATCGCCTTCCGAGCCTGACTTGCCCGGCGACATCGCATTCGTGCTGTCGCAGACCATGGCCAGCACGCCCTTTTCGCCCGCCTCGATCAGTGCCTGCTCGTCGGTGCTGGGGCCGACCATCGGATCCGGGTCCAGCTTCCAGTCGCCGGTATGCATGATATCGCCCGCCGGTGTGCTGATGATCAGCGCGTTCGGTTCGGGAATGGAATGGGTCAGCGTGATCAGTTTCACGGAAAACGGCGCGAGGTCGACTGTACCCGACATCGGAATTTCGATCACCGGCACCCGGTCGCCGAAATCGGTTTCGGCAAGCTTGCGCCGCAATACCGCCGCCGTGAACGGCGTTGCGTAAACCGGGCAGTTCAGTCTTTCCCACATATAGGGCAGCGCGCCCAGGTGGTCTTCATGGGCATGGGTCAGCACAAGGCCGATCAGATCTTCCCGATGTTCCTCGATGAACATCGGATCCGGCATGATGACATCGATACCGGGCGTTGTCCCGTCATCGAAGGTGATGCCGCAATCGACCATCAGCCACTTGCCGGCATGGCCGTAGAGATTGAGGTTCATGCCGATTTCACCGGCGCCGCCGAGCGGCAGGAACAAAATCTCGTCGTCGCCGGGAATGCCGGTCGTCGCGAAACGGCTCATTTCGGACCCCGGTTGAGATGATAGATGCCGGCAAGACCGCGCACGGTCAGGGAACGGTCCGTATATTCGATCACCGGCGTCTTCTCGGCGAACAGATCCGCCAGTCCGCCTGTTGCAACGACTTTCATATCTACCTCGTATTCTGCTCTTATTCGGGCAACCATGCCTTCGATCATGCTGACATAGCCCCAGAAAATGCCCGATTGCATTGCCTGTGTTGTTGTCTTTCCGATGACCCGCTGCGGCGGCGCGATTTCCACCAGCGGAAGTTTGGCTGACGCATTGTAAAGAGCTTCCAGCGCGAGATTGATCCCCGGTGCGATGGCGCCGCCCCGATAGTTGCCGTCACCGTCGACCACATCGAAGGTTGTCGCCGTTCCGAAATCGATACAGATCGCCGGACCGCCATAGCTGATATGGGTCTCGCGCGCGTTCACCAGCCGGTCAGCGCCAGCCTGTTCGGGCCGGTCGATCAGAATTTCCACGCCAAGCGCCACGTCCCGGTCACCGACCACGACCGGATTGCCGTCGAAGTATCGTCGACACAGACTGACCAGGTTGAACTGGGTTTCCGGCACAACAGACCCGATCACCGTGCCGGTGATCGCTTCCGGATCGACATCATTCAGCTTCATCAGTTCGCGCAGCCAGACGATGTATTCGTCCGCCGTGCGTTTCGGGTCGTTCGAGCACCGGAACGCCTTGACGAATTCGCCGTCATGGAAGACGCCGAACACCACATTCGTATTCCCGCTGTCGATTGCCAGAAGCACGTGTTTTTCCATCCGTATCAGAGGTTTGCTGGGGATAAACCAGTCGGGGCCCAAGGTAAAGGTTCTGCATCGTCTTCGAATCTCCGATTGCGCCTTGCGCCCGCCCGGTTTTGGCAGTTTCGTATGCCCATCAAATCGAATCCGGGAGCCAGCAGCCGTGCCACACGAAACCGATACGACCAGCCACCGCTACGTTCACGCCGATATGGGGCCGGAGATGCCGGAGGATCCGTCGCAGCGGGTCAACTGGGTCGTCAGCACGGATGACCCGGTGGAAAAGAAACGCCGATACGATCTTTGGGCTAAGCATTATGAAAAGGACCTGCTGGAGAACGACGGGTACCAGGCGCCCGCCAAGGCTCTCGATGCGATGCTGCGTTTCGTGCCGCAAACCGCCCGCATTCTCGATGCCGGCTGCGGCACCGGTTATGTCGGCAAGCTGCTGTACGAATCCGGGTACAGGAATCTGATCGGCGGCGATTATGCCGAAGGGATGCTGGAGGTCGCGGCGCAGAAAGGCGTATACAACGCACTCGACCAGATCGACCTATCAACCGCCCTGCCCTACGAGGATAACAGTTTCGACTGTGTCGTGACCGTCGGCATTCCGATGATTGTGCCTGGAACCTGCATGAACGAATTCGCCCGCATCGTGAAGCCGGGCGGCAAGATCGTCTATTCTTCAGGCGAAGCGCAGTTCACCAGGGCCGGGTTCGATACCGTTGTTGCGGCGTTGATAGCGGAAGACAAGCTGGACGACCTCATCGATCCGGAACCCTATCAGGCCTTCCTGCACGTCAACACGGATGTGGTATTTGCCGTGCGTGTTTATGAAGTCATTTCCTGATTGCCTATCGAAAGAACACATCCCCGGCTGAAATCTTCTCGGTTTTTCCGGTTTCGGATTTCAGGATCAACGTTCCCGTTTCATCCATATCCGCGAAAATGCCGCGTTTGTCGCCATCCGGCAGGCGGATGGTAACCGGTTTGCCGAGACCGGCGGAAATTGAAAGCCATCGCGCCCGAACGGGATCGAAGCCCTGCCGGTTCCATCGATCCGTCCATTGCGCCAGTGACGCGATATAGCGTTGCAAAAGCCCGGCCGGCTCTATCGCAGACCCCGCTTTCCGCAGGGTAGTTGCGGGATAAGGTGTGTCATCCGGCGCGAACGCGATGTTGATGCCGCTGCCGATCAGTACCGGCGATGCAGTTTTACCATTCCCTTCCAGCAGAATACCGGCGGACTTCGCGCCATTGATCAGCAGATCATTCGGCCATTTCAGCGAAACCGCGCCGGCCGGCAGATCGTCGGCGACGGCTTCCGCCAAAGCGACGCCGGCGAGAAGCGCCAGCTGCGGCGCCTCACCCATTGGCCGTTCGTGGTTCAGGATAACGGTCGCGTAGAGATTACCCGGCGGCGAGGACCATTGCCGCCCGTGCCGGCCGCGACCGCCGGTCTGTTCACTGGCCCAGACAACTGCGCCTGAAGGGCCGATGCCTGTCTGCGTGGCCAGCAGATCGCGTGCGACATCCATGGTCGAGCCGACGGCGTCGAAGCGGTGCAGCACGAAGCCTTCGGGCAGAACGGGGTCAGCCATGATCGGTACTGCCGGTTCGCTGCCCGGTTATCACCCGAGCAGGGAAACGGCAGCGACAGAGGCAGGGTCGGCGATGATTTCCATATAGATAAACATCGTGGCGGTGATCGCCCCGGAAACGCCCATCACCCAGCGCAGACGCCAGTTGTCGATAGCATCGAGCGTTTCGGCAGCTTCGTCAAAATACATGATCTTGATGATGCGCAGGTAATACACCGCGCCGATCACGCTGGTTACCGCACCGAAGATCGCCAGCGTATACAGTTCTGCCTCAAGTGCGGCCGAGAACACGAAATACTTGCCGAAGAAGCCGGCCAGCGGCGGGATTCCGGCCAGCGAGAACATGAAGACCATCAGCGCCAGCGCCATCATCGGGCGGGTCTTGCCAAGCCCGGCGAGATCGTTGATGCCTTCCACCATACGGCCCTGCACCTTCATCGACAGGATACAGGCGAAGGTGCCGACATTCATCACCAGATAGATCGACAGATAGATCAGCACGCCCTGCACGCCGGTTTCTGTTCCGGCGACCAGTCCCATCAGCGCGTAACCGATATGGCCGATGGAGGAATACGCCATCAGGCGCTTGATATTTGTCTGCGCAATAGCGGCCAGCGCGCCCAGGGTCATCGAGGCGATGGAGACGAAATACAATACCTGCCGCCATTCCTCGATCAGGTCGCCGAACGGCCCCAGCATGATCCGCAGCAGCAACGCCATCGCCGCCACTTTCGGCGCGACGGCGAAAAATGCGGTGACCGGTGTGGGGGCGCCTTCGTAAACATCCGGCGTCCACATATGGAACGGCACGGCAGAGACCTTGAAGGCCAGACCGGCAATCAGGAACACGATGCCGACGACCAACCCTTCCGACACCGGCGCGCCGGTAGCGAATACAGCGCCCAGCGCATCGAACTGGGTGTGACCGCTGAAACCGTAGATCATCGACATGCCGTACAGCAGCAGGCCGGACGACAGTGCGCCCAGAACGAAGTATTTCAGGCCGGATTCCGAAGACCGCAGCGTATCGCGCTGGAAGGCGGCGATCACATACAGCGACAGGCTTTGAAGCTCCAGACCGATATAGAGCGAAATCAGGTCATTGGCCGAGACCATCAGCAGCATGCCGAGCGTCGCAAAGATGATCAGCACCGGATATTCGAACCGCGCCATGCCTTCACGATGGATGTAGCCGTGGCTCATCACAATCGCCAGGAATGACCCCAGCAGGATCAGCATTTTCATGAAAACGCCGAAATCATCCGCCACGAACAGATCGAACATCGCCAGATTTCGGCCGTCCTCACCCGTCACCACCAGAACCGCCGTGATGACGATCGACAGCAGCGCCAGCGTCGTAACGATGCCGAGCGCCTTTTCCTCACGCTGGAAAACGCCGACCATCATCAGCACCATGGCGGCGCAGGCGAGGAATATCTCCGGCAGCGCCGGCAGAAAAGCGGGCAGATCCGTCATTGGGCGTTTTCCCCGGATAATGTTGCAGCGGTATCCATCGCGCCGGCAGCGGTGGCGAGGTCACTGTTGTACTCAACGATCAGATGATTGATCGACACTTCAATCGGCTCCATGAAGAATGACGGGTAAATACCCATCCAAAGCACCAGCACCACCAGCGGCGCGAAGATAACGACTTCGCGGATGCTCATGTCCTTGATGGTCAGCAGCTCTTCCTTCACCAGCTTGCCGAAGATGATCCGGCGATACAGGTACAGCATGTAAGCCGCACCCAGGATCATGCCCGTGGCGAGGCCGGCGGCCAGCCAGGTCGAAGCCTGATAGGCCCCTACAAGGATCAGGAATTCGCCGACGAACCCGCTCGTGCCCGGCAGCCCGACAGAAGCCATCATCATGAACATGAAGATAACAGCATATTTCGGCATCCGTTCGACAAGCCCGCCATACGCCCCGATATCGCGCGTGTGCATGCGGTCGTAGACAACACCGACAATCAGGAACAGCGCACCGGAAACCAGGCCATGGCTGAGCATCTGGATGATGGAACCGGCAATCGCCTGCTCGTTGATGCTGAAGATTGCCGCCGTCACAAAGCCCATATGGGCGACGGAGGAATAGGCGATCAGCTTTTTCATGTCTTCCTGCGCCAGGGCGACAAGCGATGTGTAGATCACTGCGATCACCGACAGCCAGAACACAAACGGTGCAAAGTATTCGGACGCTTCCGGGAACATCGGTAGCGAGAACCGCAAGAACCCGTAGCCGCCCATTTTCAACAGCACGCCGGCCAGAATGACCGAGCCTGCCGTCGGCGCCTGTACGTGGGCGTCCGGCAGCCAGGTATGCACCGGCCACATCGGCACTTTCACGGCAAACGATGCGAAGAAAGCCAGCCACAGCCATGTTTGGAGATGACCATCGAAGGCGAATTCCATCAGTGCCGGAATATCTGTCGTGCCCGCCTGCCAGTACATCACCAGCACTGCGACCAGCATCAAAAGCGACCCGAGCAGCGTGTAGAGGAAGAACTTGAAGGCCGCATAGACCCGGTTTGCGCCGCCCCAGATGCCGATGATCAGGAACATCGGCAGAAGCACGCCTTCGAAGAAGATGTAGAAGACCAGAATATCGAGCGCGCAGAAAACGCCGAGCATCATGGTTTCCAGCACCAGGAAGGCGACCATGTATTCCTTCACCCGGGTCTTTATCGCATCCCAGCTCGCCAGAATACACAGCGGCATCAGCGCGGTTGTCAGCATCACGAACCAGATCGAGATACCATCGACCCCCATCCGGTAGGACAGGTTGAGCGTCGACATCCAGCTGGCGGTTTCGACCATCTGGAAATCGGCCGTGGAGCCATCGAAATTCAGCAGTACGAAGATCGACAGGACAAAAGCGAAAATCGTCGTCCACAAGGCGGCCCAGCGCGAATTATTCGCGATTTCCTGCTCGGTTCCGCGCACCAGGATCAGGATCGCCAGCGCGCCCACCAGCGGCAGGAAAGTCAGTATCGAAAGGAGCGGTCCGTCCAGCATTACAGAATTGCTCCCCTTAGGCCGTAAGCAGGTAAATGGTGACGAAGAAAACAACGCCGATCAGCATGGCGAAAGCGTAGTGATAGACATAGCCCGACTGAAGGAAGCTTGCGCCGCGCGCCGCCTGCAAGGTACGAGCGGAAACGCCGTCCGGCCCGAAACCGTCGATGGTCGCGCCGTCGCCCTTCTTCCACAGGTATTTGCCGATGGAAAAGGCCGGACGAACGAAGATCGCGTCGTACAGTTCATCGAAATACCACTTGTTGAACGAGAACTTGTATAGCGGCAGCAGCTTCGGCGTCAGGCGTGCCGGTGTGCCCGGTGACACGACATACATGTAATAGCTGAGCGCAAAGCCGATTATACCGACGACCAGCGGCGATACCTTCACCCAGAAGGGCACATCATGCGCATGATGCAGGGCCTGATGCGTATCAAGGATCAGGATTGAGGTTCCCCAGAATTTCTCGAAATCATGGCCGACAAAACTGCCGTAGAAGGCAACGCCGGCAAACAGCGAACCCAGCACCAGCACGACCAGCGGCAGCAGCATGATCGGCGGCGATTCGTGCACGTGGCCCATCGTGTGTTCATCGGCCCGCGGCTTGCCGTGGAAGGTCATGAACAGCAGCCGACCGGAATAGAAAGCGGTCATGAAGGCGGCCATAATGCCCATGATGTAGGCGTAGTTGCCGACGCCTGTATGCGCGGCATAGGCGCTTTCGACGACGATGTCCTTCGAGAAGAAGCCGGCAAAACCGATGGATGTTCCGGGAATGCCGACCCCCATCAGCGCCAGCGAGCCGATCCACATCATGGCGTAGGTATACGGGATCATTTTTGCGATACCGCCCATCTTGCGCATATCCTGTTCGTCGGACATTGCGTGGATCACTGAACCTGCACCCAGGAACAGCAGCGCCTTGAAGAAGGCGTGCGTCGTCAGGTGGAACATCGCAGCGGGATAGGCCGAAACCCCGGCGGCAAAAAACATGTAGCCAAGTTGCGAACAGGTCGAATACGCGATCACACGCTTGATGTCGTTCTGCGTCAGTCCCACGGTCGCGGCGAAGAATGCCGTCGATGCGCCGACAACCGTCACCACGGCCAGCGCGGTTTCGGAATATTCGAAAACCGGCGACAGGCGGCAGACCATGAACACACCGGCTGTCACCATCGTTGCGGCGTGGATCAGCGCGGAAACCGGTGTCGGGCCTTCCATCGCATCCGGCAGCCAGGTGTGCAGGCCCAGCTGGGCCGACTTGCCCATCGCGCCCATGAACAGCAGCAGACATGTGATGGTAATGGCGTTGAATTCCATCCCCAGGAAAACCAGCGTCGTATCGGCCAGCCCCGGGATAACATCGAAGATCGTATCGAGATTGACGCTGTCGGTCAGCACGAACATAGCGAAGATGCCGAGCGCGAACCCGAAGTCACCAACGCGGTTGACCAGAAAGGCCTTGATTGCAGCAGCGCAAGCGCTGGGCCGGTCGTACCAGAATCCGATCAGCAGGTAGGAGGCAACGCCGACTCCTTCCCAGCCGAAGAACATCTGCACCAGATTGTCCGCTGTCACCAGTGTCAGCATGGCGAAGGTGAAGAAGCTGAGATAAGCCATGAATCGGGGAATCGACTTGTCGTGGCTCATATAGCCGATGGAATAAACATGCACGACGGCGCTGACCGTCGTCACCACGATCAGCATGACTGCGGTGAGCGTGTCGATCTTGAGCGCCCAATCGAAGACGAAATCGCCGGACGCAACCCAGGTGAACAGCGTGATCGTATAGTTCTTCGCGGCGCCCTCGCTGAAGATCGCCGTAACATCGAAGAACATGATCCAGGCGAAGATCGCCGCAAGGATCAACCCGCCTGAGGTGATGATCTGTGAGACCCTGTCGCCCAGCATCTTGCCGAAAAATCCGACAATGAAGGCTGAAATCAGGGGCAGGAATACAATAGCGGCTTCCATGATGTTCGCCCTACCCCTTCATCATATTGACTTGGTCGACAGCAATCGACGCACGGTTTCGGTAGTACACCACCAGGATCGCCAGACCGATGGCCGCTTCGGCGGCAGCGACGGTGAGCACGAAGATCGCGAAAACCTGGCCGACGAGATCATTGAGATGGGTCGAGAATGAAACCAGATTGATGTTCACCGCCAGCAGCATCAGTTCTATCGACATCAGGATGACGATGATGTTCTTCCGGTTAAGGAAAATGCCCATCAGACCCAGCGTGAACAGGATCGCTGCGACAGACAGGTAATGGGCGAGACCGATTTCCATGATTAAATACCCTCCCCCGGACGAACTTTCACATTTTCAACTTCGGACGATGAACTGCGATCAATCTGTTCCGAAATCCGCTGCTTCTTGACGCCCGCGCGTTGCCGCAGGGTCAGCGTGATCGCGCCGACCATGGCCACCAGCAGCACCATGCCGGCGCTCTGGAACAGATAGACATATTTGGTGTAGAGAAGTTGGCCTAGTGCCCGCGTATTGTGGACATCATCCGGTGTCGGCGCCGCCGTTACGCCAATGACTTCGGGATCGACTTTCCAACCAACGGACAGGATCACCAGTTCCGCTGCCAGTACGAGGCCGACTGCCGCGCCGATTGGCAGATATTTGATGAATCCGGCGCGCAGTTCCTCGAAATTCACATCCAGCATCATCACGACGAACAGGAACAGGACAGCGACCGCGCCGACATAGACAATGACCAGAAGCATCGCCAGAAATTCAGCACCCTGCAGCACGAACAGGCCGGCTGCATTGAAGAAGGCAAGGATCAGGAACAGCACCGCATGCACAGGGTTCTTCGCCGTGATCACCATGACGCCGCAGGCGATGGTAACTGCTGCAAATAGATAGAAGGCTAAAGCCTGAATAATCATCTGGTCCCCCGGCGACCTGTTGCCCTGCCGTACCCTAGCGGTACGGCGCGTCCAATTTCAGATTGGCCGCAATTTCACCTTCCCACCGGTCCCCGTTCGCGAGCAGCTTTTCCTTGTTGTAGAAAAGTTCCTCACGGGTTTCGGCGGCAAACTCAAAATTCGGTCCTTCGACGATCGCATCCACCGGGCAGGCTTCCTGGCAATAGCCGCAGTAGATGCACTTCGTCATGTCGATATCGTAGCGCGTGGTACGTCGGCTGCCGTCCTCGCGCGGTTCTGCTTCGATGGTGATGGCCTGGGCCGGACACACCGCTTCGCACAATTTGCAGGCGATACAGCGTTCCTCGCCGTTCGGATACCGGCGCAGGGCGTGTTCACCCCGGAAACGCGGGCTCAACGGCCCCTTTTCATAAGGGTAGTTGATCGTGTGTTTAGGCCGGAACATCGCTTTCAAGGTGAGCGCCATGCCGCTCAGCAATTCGCCGAGCAGAAACGACCGGGCTGTTCTTTCAAGTGTTGCCATCTCGATAAATCCTTTGTCTCAGCCGATCAGTTTGGAACGAGGTCGAACGCGACCAGCACGCCCGCCGTTCCGACTAGCCAAATCAGGGTGAACGGCAGGAAAACTTTCCAGCCGAGACGCATTAACTGGTCATACCGGTAGCGCGGGAATGTCGCGCGAACCCACAGGAAACAGAACAGGACAAACGCAATTTTCAGGGCAAACCAGATCGGCCCCGGAATCAGATTCAGCGGCGCTATGTCCAGCGGCGGCAGCCAGCCGCCGAGGAACAGAATGGCCGTCATTGCGCTCATCAGGATCATGTTCGCGTATTCGCCGAGGAAGAACAGCGCGAAGGTCATCGCGGAATATTCGACGTTGTAGCCCGACACCAGTTCGGCTTCCGCTTCCGGCAAATCAAACGGCGCGCGGTTGGTTTCCGCCAGAGCGGAAATGAAGAAGATCACGAACATCGGCAGCATCGGAATGCAGAACCAGACCGTTCGCTGCGCCTCGACCACGTCAGACAGGTTCAGCGACCCGACCAGCAGCAGTACGGACGCGACCACAAAACCCATGGCGACTTCATACGACACCATTTGCGCGGCTGACCGCAGTGCGCCGAGAAAGGCGTATTTCGAATTCGACGACCAGCCGGCAATGATAATGCCGTAAACGCCCAGCGACGAAATCGCGAACAGGTACAGAACCCCGACATTGATATCGGCCAGAACCCAGCCTTCATCGAACGGAATAACCGCCCAGGCGATCAGGCTGAGGATGAAGGTGATCATCGGCGCCAGAACGAACAGCACCCGGCTTGCGCCCGACGGGATAATGGTTTCCTTCAGGAAAAGCTTCAGACCGTCGGCAAACGGCTGCAGCAGGCCGAACGGGCCGACGACATTCGGCCCCTTGCGATACTGCATCCAGCCGATCACCTTGCGTTCGGCCAGGGTCAGATAGGCGACAGCAACCAGCACCGGTACGACGATGCACAGAATATAAACGACGATGGTTATCGTCGGCAGGGTGTAGCCGACCCACCAGTCAGCACCACCGAAAAGGCTTTCCAGACTAGACATTGGCGCTGACATCCCCCTCACCGCCCTGCAGAATCACGCGCGTGCATTCAGCCATCGTTTCCGATGCCCGGCTGATCGGGTCCGTGCTGTAGAAATTTTCAATCGGGGTTGTGAACGCCGCAGAGTCCATTTTGCCCGGTTTGCCCGCATCGCTCATCGGCGCCGCCGACGTTGCGTCTATTTCGCGCATGTGCGGGCAGGACTTGTAGACCGCATTGCGCAGATCGCCGAGATTGTCATAAGGCAGCGTGTGTCCCAGAACGTCTGACAACGCCCGCAGGATCGTCCAGTCTTCGCGTGCGTCGCCCGGCGGGAAAGCGGCACGGCGGGCCATCTGCACCCGGCCTTCCGTGTTCACATAAATTCCCGGCTTTTCTGTATAGGCCGCCGCCGGCAGAATCACGTCAGCCGCATGTGCGCCGACATCGCCGTGATGGCCCTGATAGATCACGAAGGCATCGCGCAGTTTCTCCGTGTCGATTTCGTCCGCCGCGAGCAGGTAGACAAGTTTGATATCGCCGGATTGCGCGCCGTCGAGAATACCTTCGACATCGCGACCACCCTCACCCGGCACAAAACCGATATCCAACCCGCCGACCCGGCTTGCCGCCGTGTGCAGCACGTTAACACCGTTCCAGTCGTCCGAGACCATGCCCGTGTCGTCCGCAAGTTTACGAACCGCGGCGAGTACGGCTGCGCCATCCTTGCGCGCCATCGCACCGGGACCAACGATAATCATCGGCCGCTCGGCGTCTTTCAGAACCTTGGCGAAGGAATGCTTGCCATCGACGAGTTCCTGCAATGAGTCAGGGCCTGCGCCGATATAATCGTATTTGTAGGTCAGATCGCGCTGTTCGCCGATAACGCCTATTTTCGTGCGCGATGCCAGCCAGGTCTTGCGAATTCGCGCGTTGATGATCGGCGCTTCCCAGCGCGGGTT
>CAYGSU010000045.1:0-1658 GCA_964352715.1 uncultured Flavobacteriaceae bacterium
GCCTGGTTGAGGATCATCGCGGTTTCCACCATCTCGACCATGAAGGTAGAGCGGCCCCGCGCCAGATCGTCGGCCGCGCCGACCCGGCTGAACAGCTTGTCGACGACACCGATCTCGGCCGAGGCTGCCGGCACGAAAGAGCCCATCTGCGCCAGAATGACGATCAGGGCATTCTGCCGCAGGAAAGTACTTTTACCGGCCATGTTCGGGCCGGTCACCAGCCACAGACGGCGGTCTTCCGACAGGTCGCAATCATTCGCGACGAAGCGCGCCTCGCCCGCCTTCATCAGCGCCGCCTCGACAACCGGGTGGCGTCCGCCTGTAATGTCGAAGTCCAGACCCGGCTTCATCACAGGCCTTGCGTAATCAAGCTGTATCGCGAGATCGGCAAGGCCGGCGCTGCAATCCATCACGGCGATGGCGGCGGCGGCGAGGCCGATAGGGGCGGCGCGTGAGACAACCTCTTTTACAAGATCAGCGAAAAGCTCCTGCTCCAGCGCCAGGGCGCGGTCGGCGGCTTCGGCGATCTTGCGCGCCAGTTCCGCCAGTTCCGGGGTCGAGTAGCGTACCGCGTTCGACATGGTCTGGCGGTGGATGAACGCATCGCCCAGCTTGTCGGCGTTCTTCGATGTGACCTCGATGAAGTAGCCCAGTACGTTGTTATGCTTGATCTTCAGCCCGTCGGCCCCGGTTTCCTCGCGGTAGCGGCCTTCGAGGCCGGCGATCAGGCGACGGCTTTCATCCCGGAAGGTGCGGATTTCGTCGAGGCCTTCATGATAGCCGGCGCGGATGAAGCCGCCGTCGCGGGCCTGCACCGGCACCTCGTCAGCCAGCGCGCGGGTCAGCCGGTCAACCAGCACATCATGCTGGCCGAGATCCTGGAGCGCCTGCGCAAGTTCGGCCGGTGGTGTGGCGTTGGCCTTTCCGAACAGCGCCTTCAGCGCATCGGTCAGGGCAAGGCCGGTGCCGATGGCAACCAGATCGCGCGGGCCGCCCCGGCCGAGGGTCAGGCGCGACAGGGCGCGGTCGATATCGGGCGCCTGCCGAAACTGCGCCCGCAGGTCATCACGCAGGCCGGAATGGTCGATCAGGAAGGACAATGTATCGTGCCGGTCGCGGATCGCGGCGGCGTCGGTCAGCGGCGCGGAAAGCCGTGCGGCCAGCAGCCGCGCGCCGGCCCCGGTGACGGTGCGGTCGATGGCCGCCAGCAGGCTGCCCTTGCGGTCGCCGGTCAGGGTTACGGTCAGTTCCAGGTTACGGCGCGTCGCCTGATCAATGTCGAGCACCGACCCGGACTGGATCTGGCGCAACGGGTCAAGCCGTGGCGCCTTGCCGACCTGGGTGATGGTGACGTAATCCAGCAGCGCGCCGGCGGCGGCGATCTCGGCCCGGCTGAACGCACCGAACGCATCCAGCGAGGCGACTCCGTAAGCGGCCTTCAGGCGGCTTTCGGCATTGACGCTGTCGAACAGGCTGTCGGCCTGCGGCGTCAGCCGGTCCTTCCAGTCGGCCAGCAGATCAAACAGCGAGGGCCGCTGCAGCAGTTTCGATGGCGCCAGCAATTCGCCCGGCGCGACACGGGCGAGCGCAGCCCCCAGGGTTTCAGCGCTGACGGTCTGCACGAAAAACCCGCCGGTCGACACATCCAGCCAGGCCAG
>CAYGSU010000045.1:1758-21595 GCA_964352715.1 uncultured Flavobacteriaceae bacterium
GCCAGATACTGCGTCATCATCGGCGTTGCCGTTCCGTCATCGACGGGCGGTGCGGCGGGCGCTTCAGGGGCGCTGATATCTTTTGCGGGCGATGCGGATGATGCTGTCATGGGCCGGGATGGTACAGGCCCGGTTCCGGCGCGCCAATATCGCGCAGACGGGTTTTACGGCGATTTCGTGCTTTCGATCGGGCAAGACAGGCAGGTTGGCAGCACAATGACAAAACCGGCGCAGATCACCCCGCTGTCATCAAGTGTTAACGGTTCCGTCAACCTTGCGGCCCTAGCCGGGCATGCTTCTATACGTTAAACAGCGTTCAGACGGTTTGTTCAATCTGACGGCAGAGGATGCTCTTGCAGGATATCTTTCTCATCGGGCTGGCGCTGGGCGCCACGCTGGCCGGCGTGCCGGCCGCCGTCATCCTGCGTCGACGCCTGCTGGTCGAGCGGCGGCGGGTCGCCCAGACCAAGGCTGACCTGCGCGAAACGGAACGGCATCTCGGGCAGCTTGATGAACAGATGGCGCTGGCGGACCGGCTGTTCGATTCGATGCCGCTGCCGCTGTTCCTGCTCGACCGCGACAGCCTGGTGCTGAAAACCAATGCCGCTGCTGTTGCTCTTGTCGACCGCGATGTCACCGGCCGCACCTTTTCGTCCGTGTTCCGCCAGCCTGATCTGGTGGCCGCCATCGAAGCAGTACTTGAAAACGGCTATGCGGCGATGGTGGAACTGTCGCTGCCGGTGCCGGTGGAACGGGTTTTCCTGGTGCGGATCGAACCGGTGGCCGCGCCGAAAGCGCCGGCAGACCCGTCCGCAAGGCACAGCGTGCGACAGGTGGCGGACGACGATGAACCGGCGGTGGTCGTGGTGATGCAGGACGTGACTTCGGTATCGCAGACCGAACGCATGCGGGCGGATTTCGTCGCCAATGTGTCGCATGAATTGCGCACGCCGCTGTCCAGCCTGATCGGGTTTATCGAAACCCTGCGCGGCCCGGCCCGTGATGACCGTGACGCGCATGACCGGTTTCTGGCGATCATGCAGGAACAGGCTGACCGGATGTACCGGCTGATCGCCGACCTTCTGTCGCTGTCGCGCATCGAACTGGAAGAACACACCCAGCCCAGCAACCCGGTCGACCTTTCCGCCGTGATCCACGCGGTGATCGACACTGTGACCTTCAAGGCGAAGGACAAGGGCATGACCATCGAGCTGGATCTGCCCGACACGATTCCGACGATCACCGGCGACCATGACCAGTTGACCCAGGTGCTGCAAAACCTTGTCGACAACGCCCTGAAATACGGCCGTGAAAATACGGCGGTCACCATCGCCATCAAGACGACCGCGACCACCCTGACGATTTCGGTGCAGGACCGGGGGCACGGTATTTCAAAGGACCACCTGCCGCGCCTGACCGAACGGTTCTACCGGGTCGATGCGGCGCGGTCGCGCCAACTGGGCGGCACCGGACTTGGCCTTGCGATCGTCAAACACATCGTCAACCGGCATCGCGGCAAGTTCAATGTCCACTCCGAACAGGGGGTCGGCAGCCGCTTCGATGTTACCCTGCCCCTGCGGTAGAAACCGGCCGTTTCGCCGGACCGCAAATCACGGAATCGTCATTAAACGCAATTGACAATCATTCGCATTCGCTGTTATTTTACGGTACTGATAACGCGAAACGCGGGAGTGCACTTGTGTTTGTCTGTATCTGCAACGCCGTCAACCAGGCAACGATTGCGAATGCCATCAATGAAGGGCATGCGACAGCCGATTCCGTGTATTCAGCCTGTGGCGTCAAACCGAAATGCCGCAAATGTTCAGTGTTGATCGAAGATATGATCGTGGAAACCCACGGCCCGATTCTCCAGGCTGCCGCAAGCCAGCCGCAGTTCGGCGCCGACTGAACCGGCGGGCCAGATGTTCATTCGTAAAATGAGCCCTGTACTCGAGAAGCTGGCACGGGAAATGGCTGGCCCGCAGAACAGCAAGTCAGGCAAACCGTCAGACAGCACAACCGACCCGAAACCCGAGCCGCGTCAGCGTCGCCCGTGGTTTTTCGGCACAACGGCGCAGGATCGTATCAAGCCCGCGAAATAGTCGCCGCAGACTAGCTGTCTTTGAACATCTGCTCCTGCAGATAGTTCTGCAGGCCTGTATCCTTGATCAGGTGCTGCTGGGTTTCCAGCCAGTCTATGTGTTCTTCGGTGTCATCAAGAATCTTGTCGAAGACATCACGCGAAACAAAATCGCGTTGCTCTTCGCACACGACAATGGCGGATTTCAGGCAGGACTGGTTGGTGGTTTCCAGATTGAGATCGCTGTCCAACATTTCCGGCACATTTTCACCAATGCCAAGCTTGCCCAGATCCTGAAGGTTCGGCAGGCCGTCGAGCATCAGAATGCGCTCGACGATCATGTCGGCGTGCTTCATTTCGCCGATCGATTCTTCATAGACCTCCTCGGCCAGCCGACGAAAACCCCAGTCCTTCAGCATTCGTGCGTGCAGGAAATACTGATTGATCGCTGTGAGTTCATTCTTGAGAATGATGTTAAGCTGCTCGATTACCTCGGGGCTGCCCTTCATAACGCGTCTCCAATCAGATTGTTGCGGGTCGATTAAGTCTAAAAGCAGGTATTGAGGCCTGCATACCAGACGGGCTTTCGGTCCAGAGTCTAACAAGCCTTGCCTGTATTAAAAAAGAAAAATTGCCAAACGGTATCTTTTGTCGTTAATCTAATTGATAATGATTATCATTATCATCTTTAGAAAGCGGAATGACGCCGATGTGCACGCTGCTGCAAGGCTCTCTCGAAACCCGGCCGAAACCTGAAAATACGCGGCGTCTGCGGCTTTGGGAAACCAAGCCGGGCTGGCACTGCGCCATTGTCGGCACCTGCCTTTCGATGGGTGATCTTCACAGTCTGTTCCGCAAGACCCGCATCCGCATCAGCAATGCCAACGGAACGGACTTCCAGCTTCACAGCCTGTTCGTGCAGGAAGCCATCGGAAAATCCCGCACCAGCAAGCTGATGACAAAACTGCTGGACAAGAAGCACGCGGCGGCTATCCGGCAGTTCCAGTCCTGCGAAACGGTCGATGAATTGCAGTCGCTATGGCAGACCGCCAGCGCCAGGGGCGATGTGCCCGGCGCCTTCTGGGCGATCATGACCCACCCCGCCGCCACCGAACAGTTTCGCACCATTGTCTATGGCGAGGTGCATATGCTGTCGCATCTGGTCGGGTCGGCCAACCATGCCGATACGCGGTCGATACGGCGGATGGAGCAGGAAATCGATGATCTGAAGGAAACCATCGACCGCGACCGCCGGCGATTTCAGGAGAAAATCCTCGAAAAGGACCAAGCCATCGCCACGCTGCAGTCGGAGGCGATTGACCTGAAGGCCCGCGCAGCCGCCGCGCCGGTTCCGCCGACACCGGCTGATGCCGGCCTGTCGGCCAGCCTTGCCCAGACCCGCACCTGTCTTGTTGAATTGCGGGAACAGACCGAAGCGTTGCTGGAATCCGATCGGGCACTGAAGACGGCGAAGGCGAAACTGGAAAAGCAGAACCGCCGGCTGCTGAATGAAATCAGGATGCTGGAATCAGCCGTCGGTCAGCAGGAAGACGGCAATGACGAAGAGACCTGCCCGTTCGATCTGAACGGAAGATGCATTCTGTATGTCGGCGGGCGTTCTCCGCAGGTCTGCCATCTGCGCAAACTGGTCAACCAGTGGAACGGCGAACTTCTGCACCATGACGGCGGCGTGGAACGGTCGATCGACGAACTGGCGCGCAATGTCAGCAAGGCCGATACGGTGGTGTTTCCGACCGACTGCGTCAGCCATAGCGCCATCTATACGGTGAAGCGCATCTGCCGCCAGAACATGAAACGTTACGTGCCCTTGCGCACCACCGGTGTCGCCTCGCTGGTTGCCGGCCTGAAAAAGGAAATGTCGTCGGGCCGCCTGCACAGCTGACCGGAATTCCGGCCAGCGTCACAAAACCGTAACACGACTGTCATAAGAACGAAGCCTCTGACCGGTACCAACGCCCTATTCGAAGGGTCGGGGCACTCTTCGTCTGTCGGTCTGCGGTTCGCGCAGCCGGATAATTCTACCCGCCCCGGACCTAGAATAACCTTTTCACTTCACGGGGATCCGAGAAAATGAAGTCACTCCTTAAAACAGTCGCCGTTGCGGCGTTCGGTTTTGTCGCCGTTACCGGCGTCGCCGAAGCTCGCGACCAGATTAAAATTGTTGGTTCGTCAACGGTCTTCCCGTTTTCGACAGCGGTTGCCGAAAACTTCGGCAAGAAAACCAGTTTCAAGACGCCTGTGGTCGAATCGACCGGATCGGGCGGCGGTCTGAAACTGTTCTGCGCCGGCGTTGGCGTTGAGCATCCGGACATCACGAACGCATCACGCAAGATCAAGTCGTCTGAAGTCGAAAATTGCGCGTCGAACGGTGTCACCGATGTCATCGAAATGAAAGTCGGTTACGACGGCATCGTGCTTGGCAACTCGAAGAGCGGCCCGCAGATGAACATCACCCGCAAGGAACTCTGGTTGGCGCTGTCGGCGACGGTTCCCGACGGTAACGGCGGTTTCCAGGAAAACCCGTACACCACGTGGTCCGAAATCAACTCTTCACTGCCGAACACCAAGATCGAAGTGCTTGGCCCGCCGCCGACATCCGGCACGCGTGACGCCTTCGTCGAAATCGTCATGGAGCATGGCGCCGAGGAATTCCCGGAAGTCAAAGCGCTCGGCAAGGACGACTTCAAGGCGACCGCTCTTCGCATCCGTGAAGATGGCGCTTTCATTGAAGCCGGCGAAAACGACAATCTGATTGTCCAGAAGCTCGAAGCCAACCCGGACGCTTTCGGTATCTTCGGTTTCTCGTTCCTCGATCAGAACGCTGACAAGATCCAGGGCGCGACGGTTGAAGGTGAAGACCCGACATTCGACAACATCGCCAGCGGCGCCTATCCGGTGTCCCGCTCGCTGTGGTTCTACGTCAAGAAGGCTCATGTCGGTGTGATCCCGGGTATCGAAGAATACCTGGCTGAATTCACCGCTGACTCGACCTGGGGCGAATACGGTTACCTGGCGGACAAGGGTCTGATCCCGATGCCGGAAGCCGAACGTGCCAAATACAAGGCGGCGGCTGAAGGCCTGGCGCCGATGACCAACTAATACGTTACGGTCGGACCGGTCATCGCAAGATGGCCGGTCCGTTACCGATAATGGCAACAACTGCCGGCAGGCGCCGTCTTATCGATCTTGTCGACAGTTGTTTCTTTTATCGGTTCCCGTTTCCGGTCAGCGGTTAGGGTAGGGGAAAAACAGCCGAACCGGTTTTCCTACAGATCAGTCCGCCGATTCTTTTCAGGCTCTTTGGGTCTTCGATGCGCTCCGAGGAATAGTCATGCCAACGATCTTCCTAATCCTTATCTTGATAGGCTTGGCGGTTGTCGCCTTTTATGTCGGCCGCAGCCGGGCCATGGCCAGTTCCGGCGGTCGCGCCAAGGATCTGCATTCCCGTCCGGGTTACTATGGAACCTATTCCGCATTGTGGTGTGCGATTCCCGCTTTCCTGCTGATGGGAGTCTGGCTGGCGGCATCGCCGTCAATAATACAGAACCAGGTCATTGACAGCCTTCCGGCGGATATCCGGGCGCTGCCGGAAAACGAACTGGGCCTGGTGCTGAACGATATCCGCAACTTCGCGACCGGTAACGCCGTTACCACGCAAGCGAACACCATGGTCGTCGAGGCAGCCGAGTATTACAACGCGCTCAACGCCGCCAGCGCCAACATCCTTACCGGCCTCGCCATTGTTATCGGCCTGGGGGGTACGGGCATTGCCTGGCGCCTGATTCACCCGCACCTGCGGGCCCGCAACGCGGTCGAAAAGATGGTCATGATCTTCCTGATCGCGGCGTCGACAATTGCGATTTTCACCACCGCCGGGATTGTCCTGTCACTGCTGTTCGAATCGGCTCGGTTCTTCGCCCAGGTGCCGTTCTACGAGTTCCTGTTCGGCCTTGAATGGAGCCCGCAGATCGCCCTGCGCGCAGAGCAGGTGGGGTCCTCCGGCGCGTTCGGCGCGGTGCCGATCTTTCTCGGGACCTTCCTGATCAGCGCCATCGCCATGACGGTGGCCGTGCCGGTCGGTCTGATGTCGGCAATCTATATGGCGGAATATGCGTCCCCGAAATTGCGATCCTGGATCAAACCGGCGCTGGAAATTCTGGCCGGTATCCCGACTGTGGTTTACGGGTTCTTCGCCGCCCTCACCGTTGCGCCGCTGATCCGCGGCTTCGGCGAATCCATTGGCCTGGATGTCGCGTCCGAAAGCGCGCTCGCCGCCGGGCTGGTGATGGGGGTCATGATCATCCCGTTCGTCTCGTCGCTGTCAGACGACGTCATCAGCGCCGTCCCCCGGTCGCTTCGCGAAGGATCGCTGGGGCTTGGCGCGACCAAATCGGAAACCATCAAGCGGGTCATCCTGCCGGCGGCCCTGCCGGGTATTGTCGGGTCGATCCTGCTGGCGGCAAGCCGCGCCATCGGCGAAACCATGATTGTCGTCATGGCCGCCGGTCTGGCGGCGAACCTGACAGTCAACCCGTTTCAGGCGGTGACCACCGTGACGGTGCAGATCGTGACCCTGCTGGTCGGCGACCAGGAATTCGACTCACCGAAAACGCTGGCCGCATTCGCGCTGGGTCTGGTGCTGTTCTTTGTAACACTGGGGCTGAACGTGATCGCCCTGCATGTGGTGCGCAAGTACCGCGAACAATACGATTGATCGGGACGGAAGAAAATGACCGATATAACAAACGGGACTCAGCCCGCACCGGTGACAAAGGCCGGCATTGCGGAAACGGTAAACAAGGGTCTGGCAGAACGCTATGCGCGTGAACGGCGGTTCCGCTATCTCGGCGCCACCGCCATCTGTATCGCCCTGCTGTGTCTGGTTGCGCTGTTCGGCAACATCATCTGGAAGGGCCACACGGCCTTTGTGCAGACGATGATCACGCTTGATGTCGAAATCACGGAAGACATGATCGACACGGAAAACCCGGCCGCTTCAAACTATCGCGGCATGGCCTTCAATGCCCTGTTCAAGGCGTTTCCGGATGTTGAAGGCCGCAGCGACCGCCGCGCCCTGACCAATCTGGTATCGTCAGGCGTCGGGTTTCAGCTGGCGCGCCATGTTCAGGCAAATCCGGGCGATATCGGCAAGACCGTGTCGATCCAGTTCCCCGCCTCGGACGATATCGACATGCTGAACAAGGGCAATGTAAATGTCGACTCCGTCGAAGGCGACCGCCGGGTCAAGGACCAGGAAATCGCCTGGTTCAACACACTGAAGGAACAGGGCCGGGTCGAAACCGTGTTCAATACCCAGTTGCTGTCATCCGGTGACAGCCGCGAGCCGGAACTGGCCGGTATCTGGGGCGCGGTTGTCGGATCGTTCTGGACCATGGTCGTTACCCTGTCGCTGTCCTTCCCGATCGGTGTCATGTCGGCCCTGTATCTGGAGGAATTCGCACCGAAAAACCGCTGGACCGATCTGATCGAGGTCAACATCAACAATCTCGCCGCCGTGCCGTCCATCGTGTTCGGTCTTCTGGGCCTGGCGGTGTTCCTGGGCTTTTTCGGCCTGCCGCGATCGGCGCCGCTTGTCGGCGGCCTTGTGCTGACCCTGATGACCCTGCCGACGATCATTATCGCCAGCCGGGCCGCATTGAAATCGGTGCCGCCGTCGATCCGCGAAGCGGCGCTCGGCATGGGGGCAAGCCGGCTTCAGGCGATGACGCATCATGTACTGCCGCTGGCGCTGCCGGGCATGATGACGGGGACGATTATCGGTCTGGCCCAGGCATTGGGCGAAACCGCACCGCTGCTGATGATCGGCATGGTTGCCTTCGTGGTCGATATTCCCGGCGGGCCGACCGATCCGGCAACGGTCTTGCCGGTACAGATCTATCTTTGGGCCGATGCACCGGAACGGGCGTTTGTCGAACGGACATCCGCCGCCATCATGGTGCTTCTGGCTTTCCTGATTTCAATGAACCTGATTGCGATCCTGCTGCGCAGACGGTTCGAACGACGCTGGTAGAAGGGTTCACATCATGGCTGCTGTACAAGAAGAAGAATTACTGAGAAACAAGGAACCGGGCACCGGCCGCGTCAAGATGCGGGGCGATAAGGTGTGCGTGTTCTATGGTGAGAAACAGGCGCTGTTCGATGTCGATATCGACATCATGGAAAACGAGGTTACGGCGCTGATCGGCCCGTCAGGCTGCGGCAAGTCGACCTTCCTGCGCTGCCTTAACCGGATGAATGATGTGATCGACATCTGCCGGGTTACCGGCAAGATCAACCTCGAGGACGGTGACATCTACGACCGGTCGGTCGATGTGGTGCAGTTGCGCGCCCGGGTCGGCATGGTGTTCCAGAAGCCGAACCCGTTTCCGAAATCGATCTACGAGAATGTCTGCTACGGCCCGCGCATTCACGGCATCGCCGCCGGCAAGACGGAACTGGACGAGATCGTCCATTCGTCGCTGGTTTCCGCCGGCCTGTGGGAAGAAGTGAAGGACCGTCTGGACCAGCCCGGCACCGGCCTGTCCGGTGGCCAGCAGCAGCGTCTGTGCATTGCGCGCGCTGTCGCCGTTCGCCCGGAAGTGATTCTGATGGACGAACCCTGCTCGGCGCTGGACCCGATCGCGACGGCGAAAATCGAGGAGCTGATCCACGAGCTTCGCGAGGAATACACCATCGCCATCGTCACCCATTCGATGCAGCAGGCGGCGCGGGTATCGCAGAAGACCGCCTTCTTCCATCTCGGGAATCTGGTTGAGTACAACGAAACGGAACAGATATTCACAAACCCGCAGGATGACCGCACCCAGGGATACATTACCGGCCGATTCGGCTAATCTCTCCCTGCAAGGATCGCGTAAGCCCTGCCAATCCTATTGGAGACATCCTTATGGTTTCGAAGCCCGACCATATTCACGGCGCCTATAACGAAGAATTCGAACGTCTGACAAAACTGTTCAGCCAGATGGGCGGCCTGGCGGAAAGCCAGTTTGCCGATTCCATGAAAGCGGTGGCCAAGCGGGATTCCGAACTGGCGCTGCAGGTCAAGGAAAAGGACAAGGAAATCGACGACCTGGAACAGGAAGTCGAACATCTTGTCGTGCGCATGCTGGCCCTGCGTCAGCCGGTCGCGAACGATCTGCGGTACATCGTCGCCACGCTGAAAACGGCGTCCGATATCGAACGCATCGGCGACTATGCCAAGAATATCGGCAAGCGCGCGCATGTGCTGAGCCAGCTTCCTTTAAGCCCGATGGCGCGCAGTATCGGCCGCCTCGGCAAGCTGGTGCAGGCGATGCTGAAAGACATTTTCGACGCCTATCTGGAAGGCGATGTCGAGAAGGCGGTTTCCGTCTGGGAAGCCGACGAAGAGGTCGACAGCCTGTATACCAGCATCTTCCGCGAATTGCTGACCTACATGATGGAAGACCCGCGCCACATCACGCCGTGCACGCATCTTCTGTTCATCGCCAAGAACATCGAACGGATCGGCGATCACACGACCAATATCGCCGAAACGCTGTACTTCCAGGTCGAAGGCACGCAACTGGACGAGCGTCGGAAAAAAGCCGATGCTTCCAATTACATGGTCGTTGATCCGGGAGACAAGGCAGAACCCCATTCTGAAGATCAGCCTGCCTGAGGCCGGATTGAATTCGGATTGTTTCACAAGGAAAGAGTGACCCGTTATGAAGCCCCGTATCCTGATCGTCGAAGACGAAACGGCTGTTGTTACCTTGTTGCGCTACAATCTCGAACGGGAAGGGTTTGAAGTCGACGCGGCGCTTGACGGCCGCGAGGCGATGATCGCCGTCGACGAGAACCCGCCCGATCTGGTTCTGCTGGACTGGATGCTGCCGGAAATGAGCGGCATCGAAGTCTGCCGCCAGCTTCGCCGCAAGCCGGTTTCGAAATCCATCCCCGTCATCATGCTGACCGCGCGGGGCGAGGAATCGGACACCGTGCGGGGGCTGGATGCCGGCGCGGATGATTACGTCACCAAGCCGTTTTCGCCGGCCGAACTGGTGGCAAGAATGCACGCCCTGTTGCGCCGGTCACGCCCGGTGCTGGCGGATGAAAAACTGCTGGCCGCCGATATCAGCATGGACCTGGCGGCGCACCGGGTGCATCGCTCGGGCGCGGAAATAAAGCTCGGCCCGACGGAATTCCGCCTGCTGCGGCACCTGCTGGAATATCCCGGCCGGGTGTTCAGCCGCGAACAGCTGCTGGATGCGGTGTGGGGTCGCGATGTCTATGTCGAACCGCGCACCGTCGATGTTCATATCCGCCGTCTGCGCAAGGCGCTGAACGACGGCGGCAAGGCCGACCTGATCCGCACCGTGCGGTCCGCCGGTTACGCGCTGGAGCCGGAAGGCAACTGACCCTGCGCGGTTCGCTCAACAACGCCGCGCCGCGCCCTGCATGAATGGCCGGGCTGCGCCGTCAGTCCTGTTTCTTATGCCACCATGCCTCGCCGGCCGGCGTGGCGATTTCGGGCGCCGTGTAGACCGGTGCCGCCAATTGGCTGTAGCGGCCGCCCCGGCGGTGCACATCCATGTAGGTCGGCAGAATGACCTCGGCCGCCATCGGCTCTATGCCGAAATCGGCCAGGCCCGGCAGATCGCCGGTGACCACGTTGTCGGTCTTCAGAAGATCAACCTGGTCCGCCGTCAGCGGCGGTTTCGGCAGCAGGCCAAGCACCAGCCCCTGCAGCCGGGCGAGGCCGAACGGGATCGACACCAGCTTGCGGTCATAGGCCGTCACCTGCATCACAAGCCGCATCAGGTCCTCGAATGTGTAGACGGTCGGCCCGCCCAGTTCGTAGACCTGGCCTTCCGCGTTTTTCGCATCGCCGTTGACGCAGGCGGCCATCGCTTCCGCCACGTCGCCGACATAGACCGGCTGGAATTTCGTGTGGCCGCCGCCGATCAGCGGCAGCACCGGGCTGAACCGGGCCATGTTGGCGAAGCGGTTGAAAAAATCGTCCTGCGGGCCGAACACCACGCTGGGCCGCATGATCGAGACGCCGGGAAACGCCGCGATAACCGCAGCCTCGCCGCGCGCCTTGCTGCGGGCGTATTTGGCGGCCGACTGTTCCGATGCGCCGAGCGCCGACATGTGCACGAAGCGGGAAACCCCGGACGCGGCGGCGGCTTTCGCGACGGTTTCCGCGCCGGTCTTGTGAACCGCATCGAATGTCTGGCTGCCGCTTTCATACAGAATGCCGACCAGATTGACGACCGCATCGGACCCGGCAAGGGCGGCCGCGACGGAGGCAGAGGAGCGGATATTGGCCTGGATCGGCGTGATCTGACCGACATCGCCCATCGGTTTCATGAACAGCGCGCTTTCCGGGTCGCGCACGGCGACGCGAACCGCATGGCCCTGCTGCGCCAGAAGCCGCACCAGATGCCGGCCCAGAAAGCCGCCGCCGCCGAAAATCGTCACCAGTTTGGTTGTCATCGTCATCCCCTGTAATCGCCTGCGCCGGTGCGGCGGCGTGAATCCGTTCCCATGGATATAGCCGAATCCCGGCGGCGATCCAACTATCGCATGTACGCTCAATGGTAAGTGTTGACATCCGTCTTTGGGTGCGTACAACACGCATCGTCATCTAGGCCCAGGTGGCGGAATTGGTAGACGCGCAGGTTTCAGGTACCTGTGGCCGCAAGGTCGTGGAAGTTCGAGTCTTCTCCTGGGCACCATTCTCCCGAAATCCGAATTAGATTTCTCCCCGTCCGGGGCGCAGATCCCTTGTGATTTACGTGCATTGGTCTTCGGTACCGATGTCGACCGTTCAACTGAAACAGACGACAGGCTCTGAACTCGATAAGGAGCTCGTAACCCGTTGGCAAAAAGTAGCTTTGTCGGCCGACGCGCGATACATGGTTTCAAAACGAAGACCGATTGGCTACGATCGGCCTCAAAGCCGCACCCGTCAGGGAATGCCAGATTGGTGGACGGATTGATTCTTGTGGCCCCGTAAAACCCATCTTTCGCGGCGCAAAGAAAAACAGGCAGGGTCATGAAGATTATTCAGAAAGCAAAGCGTGTTCCGGAAAAACTAACGTCTGTTTTTCTGGATAGTATTGCGGATGTTCCGGCGCTTCAGAAAAGGTTCTGGGCCCGGCGAGAGAAGCAATGGAAAGCAGATTTCGAGTCCGATTCCTATGAGGCAGTGCACGACAAGCACCTGAACACCAGGGTTGAGGACCTGAATTACTATGAAGAGCTTGCCTCCTGTATAAAATACATACAGCAGCACCTGGATATTCATCTGGTTGTCGAGTTCGGTGCCGGGTCGGGTGTGAACGCGAAGTTTTTCCCAGGCTGCGAGTTTATCGGAATTGATCCGGCAAAGGGAATTTTAAACAATACCGATATTACGCATTATAGAATGGACGATTGTGAGTTTGTTGAAAGCAACCTGACGCTTCCGATCGCCGATGTCTCCATATTTCGAGGCGTCCTGCTATTCATCCCCGGGGATCGCGCTCGACGGGTCTTCGATAAAATCGCAAAACGATCGAAATACATCATTGTTGCCGAAAACATTAATCACGCATTTTCAAAACGGACGCATTTATGGAGGCGGCGGTACTTTTGCCATCCTTATGCGGCGTGGGCATCACAGAATTCATTGCGGTTGGTTCATCAACTCGAAAAGAATATGGACTCTGTAAACGGGTACCTGGTCTACGAAAACGAATCGCTCGCCGGTTAACCTTCTATCGAACAGCCTGCCGCCAAACACAGCACGCCGCCGCTACCATATCTCGGCGGACTTTTGCGCATACCGTCTCGCAAGGCGGTTAGGCAGGCAACAAAGGGGCTCTGCCGCATCGCTATGATCTTCTGTGGGGTGGGGGGATTGCGGTGATTGCGCTTGTAATCCGGGGAGTGGTCCTCATGTAGGCGGAACGGATGGCAGGCGGGGGCAGGCCAGACAGGAGTGTTTCGCCGTGACAGTATTCCATGCGACGTCCCATGCATCCATGCGCGCCCTTAGCGTGCTCGTTCTGCTTGCCGGGCTTGTTTTCGGCGGCGCCGGTGCGGGCCTCGCGAAAAGCGACAAGGCCAAGAACCACGGTAACAATTCCAATGCCCAGACGACCGAGGATCGCGTCGAGGACGAGGTGATCGACGAAGTGCTGGACGGTATTTTCGGCGAGAACGACCGCGAGATCATCCAGCGCTATGTGAAGGACCACGGCATCAAGTCGAAAGGCCTGCCGCCGGGCATCGCCAAGAACCTCGAACGCGGCAAGCCGCTTCCCCCGGGTATCGCAAAACGCTACCTGCCGTCCGATCTGGAAGGCCGGTTGCCTGGATTGCGCGACGGGCTGGAACGCATCATCGTCGGTGACGATGTGACGATCATCGAGGAAGGCACGCGGGTTGTCGTCGATATCCTGCGCGATGTCCTGAAAGGGCAGTAGTCTCCGGCGGTCTCTAGTCGTCTTCAACGCCGGCGGCGCGCAAATGCGGCTGAAGCCGCCCGGTCGCCCACAAAAACACCATCCGCAGATCGCTGCAGAGCGACCAGACGGGATGCCCGAAGGTCGCCGGCCGGTTGCCCTCGACCGCCACATGGCCGATCCAGGCGAAAGCGTAGCCGACGACCGGCGCGGCGACCGCCAGTCCCCACATTCCCGTCACTGCCGAGGCGATCAGCAGGCAAATTCCCAGCCCGGTGCCCGCGATATGCAGGCGTCGCGTGCCGGGTCTGGCATGCTGGCGCAGGTAATGCGGCCAGAAATCGGCATAGCGGGAAAAGACGGGGCGGTCCGGCGGCATAGGGCTTGGGCTAACCGTCA
Organism: uncultured Flavobacteriaceae bacterium; assembly: GCA_964352715.1. GTDB lineage: Bacteria > Pseudomonadota > Alphaproteobacteria > UBA8366 > Aestuariispiraceae > JAVKBW01. Next base: position 15,694 of record CAYGSU010000045.1, read on the forward strand.
TCCGGCAGGGTTTCCGCCGCCCGGGCGATCGCCCCGGCGATATCGGACAGATACAATGTGCCCTTCACCGTGCGCTGTACCGTGATCGACCGCCGGTCCTGCTCATCGGGCTTGCGGCGCACCAGCCCCAAGGCCGACAGCCGGTCGAGCGCCCGTGTGACGGCCGGTTTGGAAATCAGCAGATGGTCGGCCAGGCCGCGTACGGTATGCGGCGGCGGGTCCATGTAGACAGTCATCAGAACCGCCATCTGCCGGGCGGTAAGGTCAGGCGTATCCCGCCGTACGCTTTCAACAAACGCGCTGTGCCAGAGTTGCAGGGCCTGTTGCGCGGAAAGCTGCATGGGCGTACATCTACCCCGCGTAGCGTCGGCGGATCATCTCGAACGCGGCCCTGATGCCCATCGCCTCGCCGCCTTCCGGATGGCCGGCGCGGGCCGAGACGTTCCACGCCATGATGTCGAAATGCGCCCAGGCGATCTTGTCGGGCACGAATTCCTGCAGGAACAGGGCAGCCGTGATCGCCCCGGCATAGCCGCCGGGGCTGACATTGTTGATATCCGCGATCTTGCTGTCCAGCAGCCGGCGGTAAGGCTTGTGCAACGGCAGCGCCCAGACCGGGTCGTCCACCGCGTCGGCGCATTCCGACAGCGCCGTCGACAGGCCCTGATCGTTGGCGAAGAACGCCGCGATTTCGGTGCCTACCGCCACCCGCGCCGCGCCGGTCAGGGTCGCGAAATCAAGCACCATGTCGGGCTTGTCTTCGGCAGCCGCCGTCAGCGCATCGGCCAGCACGAGGCGGCCTTCGGCATCGGTATTGCCGATTTCGACCGACAGGCCCTTGCGGCTGCTGAGAATATCCATCGGCCGGAACGCGTTGCCCGAAACGCTGTTTTCGACCGCCGGGATCAGCACCCGCAACCGTACGCGTACGTTCGATCCCATGATCATCGAGGCAAGGCCCAGCACATTCGCCGCGCCGCCCATGTCCTTCTTCATCATCAGCATGCCGCTGGCCGGTTTCAGGTCCAGCCCGCCGGAATCGAAACACACGCCCTTGCCGACCAGGGTCAGTTTCGGGTCTTTCGCGCGGCCCCATTTCAGGTCGATCAGGCGTGGCGTGCGACTGCTGGCCCGGCCGACCGCATGCACCATCGGAAAATTGTCCTTCAGCAGGTCGTCGCCGACCACGACCCGGCATTTCGCCTTGAACTTGCGGGCCAGAACCCGCGCCGCGTCCGCCAGTTCGCCCGGCCCCATGTCTTCCGCCGGCGTGTTGATCAGGTCGCGGGTCAGGTAGATCGCCTTCGCCATCGCCTCGACCTGGTCACGATCGACCGACGGCGGCAGCACCAGTTTCGACGGGCCGTCGCTCTTGCGCTTGTAGGATGTGAACCGGTAGGCGCCGAGCGCCCAGCCGAGCCCGGCATCGAAGGCGACATCGGTGCTCATGTCGTCCGGCAGGGCATACTGGCCGGAAGGCAGCTTGTCGGCTGCTGCTCCCCAGGACCAGATATCGCCGGTTTCCGACGACGTGACGCCGACGATCGCCTCAACCGGTGCGCCGCCGTCTCCGGGCAGCATCAGCACCGCGCCGGGCGCGGCGTCGAAGGCATGGGCCTCGACCCAGGCCTTGTCCGACCCGGAGCGTTTCTTCAGCCAGCCGTTGATCGCGCCCTGTTCAAGCGGGATCAGCCGGATGGTCGACTTGTGCAATTTCGATGCAAAACATTCCATGGCTGAAAAATGGGCAAGCTCTGCGGGAAAGGCAACCGAATAAACGCGGGCCACAAGCCTAGCAGGATGGCGCGGGCAGTCTTTCAAGCGCGGTCATCACGCCGTCGACCTCAACCAGGCCGATATCGTACTTCACCCAGCCGGTGACGCCGCTGTCATACAGCTCGAACACATTGGTGGATGTCGGCGGTGCGTCCATCTGTTCGAGATCGAAGAACGAGGTGATGACCCGCCAGCCGGTCCCGGTGATCAGCCCGGTATCGACAACAGCCGCATCCGGCCGGTGTTTCGGCGCGCCGGCAACGACATCGGTGGCGCGCGTCGGCTGACTGCCGCTGCCGTCGAACATCATGTAGTCGATGACCTTTTCGCCGGCATCGATGCGCGCCAGCGTTCGCCAGTAGGTGGCGACGGGAAAATACGTGCCTTCAGGCAACGCCGCTGTTGTCACGCCATCGCTGCTTTCGGTGAATTCGACCGTGCCGGCCTTGCCTTCCCCCGGTGTACGGGCGATGCCGGCATGGCTCTGCACCGTGTTGCCGTTGAACAGGATTTCGGAATCGAAAACCAGCGAGGTCGAATCCTTGGCTTCCTCCAGCGTGCTGGTGGACGAAATGGTCAGGTCGTTTCCGCTCTCCATGTTCATGGTGATCTGCAGCTTGCTGTAGATCAGCCAGTCGGTGCAGCGTTCCTCGACCCTTATCACCAGAATGCCGTCATTGGCGCTGACCGCGCCGGGCAAGTTCAAGACGGTGGGGTTAAGCTGATAGCGTGCCTGGTGCGACTGCAGTGAGGCGGCGGCGGCGGGCAGCGCACCCGTCAGCAGAAGGGAGACCGCAGCGGCCGCCAGCGCCTGACCTCGTTTACCTGCCGTCGTCATCGCCGTGTTCCTTTCGTTCGGTGTTAACCGCGCTATAGGCGGTCGGCCTCGTCTTCAGGGTAGAACCGGTATTTCTCAACCGGTACGCCGCCGATCAGATGCTCCTCGATGATTTTATCGAGCACCGAAGGACGGCAGGAATGGTACCAGACACCATCCGGGTAGACGACGGCGATCGGCCCGGCCTGGCACAACCGCAGGCAGTTCGCCTTGGTGCGGAACACCTGGCCGGTTCCCGCACTGTCGAGGCCCTTTGCCTTCAGCGCCTTCTTCAGGTGGTCCCAGGCAACCAGACTGTCTTCCTTGCGGCAGCATTTCGGGTCGGTCTGGTCGGCGCACAGAAAGATGTGCCGTTGCACCGCGTCCAGCTTCAACTCGTCCGACTTCCGCTGCAGCCGCTGTGTTTTCGATAGCGCCATGTCCGATCCCTGTCCGCTTTCAATATGGTCGGCCCGGCCGGCCCTACAAGGCCTCGCCGCGAATAAGCCGGGGCAGTTCGCCGACCACGCCCATCGCATGCCGCATCAGAAACTTCTTCGCCGGCGGCAGGCGGTTGACCGCCGCCAGGCCGATATCGCGCGCCAGCCGCACCGGTGGAACGTCGTTGGAAAACAGCCGTGTCAGCCCGTCGGTGACGGCGGCGAGCAGCACGTTGTCGAACCGCCGCCAGCGTTCATAGCGCCGCAGAACATCGGGCGCGCCCAGATCCATGCCGAGGCGGCGGGCGTCAACCAGCACATCGGCCAGGGCTGCGACATCGCGCAGGCCCATATTCAGCCCCTGCCCGGCGATCGGGTGGATTGCATGGCCGGCATCGCCGACCAGCGCAAGCCGCTGCGCGACATAGGTTTCTGCGTGGCTGAGCGACAGCGGAAAGGCGAAGCGCGGGCCGACCAGCTCGATCTCGCCCAGCCAGTCGCCGAACCGGGCCGACAGTTCCGCCATGAAAGCATCGTCATCCAGCGCCATGATCGCCGCGGCCCGGTCGCGCCGGTCCGACCAGACGATATTCGACCGGTCGCCGGTCATCGGCAGCATGGCGAACGGTCCGCCGGGCAAAAACAGCTCCACAGCCGTGCCGTTATGCGACCGCGCGTGCCGCACGGTGCAGACAATCGAGGTCTGGTCATAGTCCCAGCCGGTGACGCGGATGCCGGCTTCCGCCCGCACGGCCGATTTCTTGCCATCGGCGGCGATCACCAGCGAGGCGCGGATACTGCCGCCGCCTTGCAGATGCACAGTCGCCGCCGTGGCGTCGCGGTCGACGCCGGTCACCGATTCGGGCGCCAGCCAGGTGACGGTTTTCAGCGTCGGGATCAGCGTGTGCAGGGCGGCGCGGGTATACCGGTTTTCGATGATGTACCCGAACGGGTCATCACCGATATCGGTGTGGTCGTAATGCAGAAACAGCGGCGATACCCCGCGCAGCACATGGCCGTCTGCGACGCGAATATCCCGGATCGGCTGGGCGTGGTCGGCAAGCAGCGGCCACAGGTCAATGCCCCTGAACACCCGGGCCGAGCCCAGCGCGATGGCCGACGATCTTCCGTCATATTCCGGCGCGACATGCGTCGACGGCTGCTCGCGGTCGATCACGGCGACCGACAGGCCCGCCTTGCCCAACGCTGCCGCAAGGGTCAGCCCGACAAGACCGCCGCCGACAATGGCGATGTCGTAGCGGCGGGGCTTTTGCGAATCGGAATGTGCGGTCTGCGCCATGGCGTGTCCTTCGGAAGGTCGTATTACTGTCGAACCTTCCCCGGTTTTTGTCCAGACGGCAGTCTGTCACAGCAAATAATTGATTAAAAATTAATCAACATTTCATCTGCCCGTAAGAAATGACTAAAAATTAATCACACATGTTGCGCCCGGAATCTGCGTCTACCCTTTAAGTAATTGTTTTAAAACATATAAATTAGTTTCTCGATTCCGGCACGGTATTTGATAAGAGCTACCCGGTCCATTGTGCGGTGCAACAGAGCTGTTCTGAGCACCGGTCTGGAAACAACGAGGGAGCATTCAGCAATGAAATTGGTGATGGCTATAATTAAGCCCTTCAAGCTGGAAGAGGTCCGTGAAGCCCTGACGACAATCGGTATTCAGGGTCTGACCGTCAGCGAAGTTAAGGGTTTCGGCCGGCAAAAAGGCCAAACAGAAATCTACCGCGGCGCCGAATACGCCGTGAATTTCCTACCCAAGGTCAAAATTGAAATCGCCGTTGACGACGATCAGGCGGCAGCGGTTGTCGAAGCGATCCAGCAGGCCGGCAATACCGGCCGGATCGGTGATGGAAAGATTTTCGTTCTGGACTTGGCTCAGGCTGTACGCATTCGCACTGGCGAAAGCGGCACCGAAGCGCTGTGAGGAGGCAGGAAGCATGAAGAATATTCTGAGAGAAAACAGCCGTATGGCTATTTACGCCGCCACCGCCCTTGTGGCGTTCATGGTGACGGAACCGGCGCTTGCGGCGGTAACGGAAGAAACAGCCTATATCTTTAACACGTTTTCGTTCCTGGTCAGCGGCTTCCTGGTGATGTGGATGGCCGCCGGTTTTGCGATGCTGGAATCCGGCCTCGTACGATCCAAGAACACGGCAACGATCTGCCTGAAGAACATCGCGCTCTATTCGGTCGCAGGTATCATGTACTACCTGATCGGCTACAGCCTGATGTATGTCGATGTTGCAGGTTATATGGGCTCGCTGTCCGGCGCGTTCTACAATCCGTCGGCGGATGAACTGGCGTTGCTGAACGCCGAAGAAGTGACGGATGAACTGGTTGGCGCCGTTACCGGGGCCGGCTATTCGGTCGCGTCCGACTGGTTCTTCCAGATGGTCTTCGTGGCCACGGCGGCGTCAATCGTCTCCGGCACGGTCGCGGAACGCATCAAGTTCTGGCCGTTTATGATCTTCACGGTCGTTCTGACCGGCATCATCTACCCGATCCAGGGGTCCTGGACCTGGGGCGGCGGCTGGCTCGCTGAAATGGGTTTCTCCGATTTCGCGGGCTCGACCATCGTTCACTCGGTCGGTGGCTGGGCGGCTTTGACCGGGGCGATCATTCTCGGTGCGCGGAAAGGCAAGTTCGGCAAGGACGGGTCGGTCAACCCGATGCCGGGCGCGAATCTGCCGCTGGCGACGCTCGGTACGTTCATCCTGTGGCTCGGCTGGTTTGGCTTCAACGGCGGCTCGGTTCTGGCGCTCGGCGATGCCGCATCGGCGACCTGGATGGCGATTGTCTACACCAACACCAACCTGGCGGCTGCCGGCGGTGTGGTTGCGGCGATTTT
>CAYGSU010000045.1:21695-31359 GCA_964352715.1 uncultured Flavobacteriaceae bacterium
TTGTCTACACCAACACCAACCTGGCGGCTGCCGGCGGTGTGGTTGCGGCGATTTTTCTGACGCAGATCCTTTACAAGAAAATCGACCTGACGATGGCGTTGAACGGGGCGATTGCCGGTCTGGTGTCGATTACGGCCGGGCCTGACCTTACCAACCACTTCCTGTCGATCATCGTCGGCGCGATCGGCGGCGTTCTGGTGGTTGTCGCCATCCCGATGCTCGACAAGCTGAAAATCGACGATGTGGTCGGCGCTATCTCCGCCCACCTTGTCTGCGGCATCTGGGGCACGCTGGCGGTCGGTATCTTCGGTGGCGGCGACATTGTTGTCCAGGTCATCGGCATCGTTGCGATCGGCGTGTTCACCGTCGTTACCAGCGGTGTGGTGTGGATGATCCTGAAAGTATCGATCGGTATCCGCGCTTCCGAGGAAGACGAAATGGCCGGTCTCGACCAGGCCGAACTGGGGATGGAAGCCTATCCCGAATTCGGTACGGGATCGCAACGACTGTAGTTCCTTCATCTGCAGCTTAGGGGCATGGTTGCCCCCTAAGACCCCGCAACTGGCCCGGCGAGCAATCGCCGGGCCATTTTTTGTGGTAACGTTAAAAGAAAACAGTATTCCGGTAGTGATTCCGTCGATTCTTCATTTAGGAATAATTCTTGCTTGTCTTCTTCAATACAGTATTTTTGCTTGAGAACTCTTAATCAATACTTGGTAACTAAGTAATCATGAACGATCCGGAAATTTTCATCGACTACCCTTTCGGGCGGATGGCGAAGCTGCTGGCGCCGCTGGACCCGCCGGCTGGCAAGGACCCGCTGGTGCTCAGCGTCGGCGAACCGCGCCTGCCGACGCCGCCGATGGCGCAGGAGGTGATTGCCGGCTGGAACGGCGGCTGGACAAAATATCCACCGCCGGCCGGGTCGGACGCCTATCGCGGCGCGGTCGCAGCCTGGCTGACGAAACGCTATGGCCTGCCGGACGGCATGATCGACCCTGACCGGAATGTGGCCGGCACCTGCGGCAGTCGCGAAGGATTGTTTCAGCTGACGCTGCTGGCCGCGACGATGAAGCGGCAGACCCTGCCGGCCGGGGTGAAGCCGCTCATCGCGATGCCGAACCCGCTGTATCATGTCTATTACGGCGGCACGATTCTGGCGAATGCCGACCCGGTCTTCATGAACACCACGGCCGAAACCCGGCACATGCCGGATGTCCGCGACCTGACGCCGGATGTGCTCGACCGGCTGGCCATGGTCATCCTGTGCACGCCGGGCAACCCGTCGGGCAAGATCGCCAAGATCGATGTTCTGCTGGATCTGGCGCTGCTGGCGCGCAAGCACAATTTCATCCTGGCGGTCGATGAGTGCTATTCCGAACTGTACGGCAAGCGCGCGCCGGTCGGTGCGCTGGAAGCCTGCAAGGCCATCGACGGCAAAATGGACAATGTGGTGACGGTGAATTCGCTGTCGAAACGGTCCAGCGCCCCCGGTCTGCGTTGCGCCTTCGTTGCCGGCGATGCCGAAATCATCCGGCGCTTCACCATGCTGCGCAATTACGGTGGCGTGCAGATGCCGCCGGCGCTGGATGCGGCGGGAACCGCGCTGTGGCGGGACGAATCCCATGTCGCGGCGAATCGGGCACATTATCAGGCGCTGTTCGATATCGCCGACGAGGCGTTCGACGGCTGGCCGGGTTATGAACGGCCGGAAGCGGCGTTTTTCCTGTGGCTGCCGGTGCGTGATGACGAGGAGGCGGCGAAAGCCGCCTGGACCAGAGAAGCGATCAAGGTGATGCCGGGGCGGTACTTTTCCCGGAAGGACCCGGTTACCGGCACCGTGCCCGGCGAGGGGTATATCCGCATCGCGCTGGTCGATGACGTGAAAACCGTGCGTGACGGGATGATCCGGCTGCGGTCCGCGCTCGATGCGGCGGGCCAGGCACCGGAAGTGACGGACTAGAAAGAGGCATTTGACGATGGCTGGAACCACAACCGCGAAATCGCCCCTGCTGCCGGTCTGGATGACGGCGCTGATCAAGCGGCGAATTATCGAATTCGGCGGTATTGTCGTGATCGGGCTGGCGCTGGCGCTGTTCGGCGCGATGATCAGCTACGATCCGCTCGATCCGTCCTGGAATGCTGCCGGGCCGGGGCAACCGCATAATCTGCTCGGTGCGTTCGGGGCCGGTCTGGCCGATATGCTGCTGCAGACCCTGGGATTTGCCGCCAGTCTGATCGCGCCAATTCTGGCCGGCTGGGGCTGGCGGGTGGTGACCGACCACCGGGTGCCGACCTTCTGGATCCGGCTGACCCTGACGCCGCCGGCCATTCTGGTCGGCGCGCTGGCCTTCGCCTGCATGCCCGTGCCGGGCTTCTGGCCACTGGAAACCGGGCTTGGCGGGGTTGCCGGCGATCTTATTCTGTCCGGGCTGGTGAAAGCCGGTCTGACTTTTGACCCGCTGCTGATCGGCCTGCCCGCCGGGCTGCTCTGCCTGCTGACCGCGATTTATCTGTTTGGCGTCTCGCTGGCGGAATGGCTGGCTGCCGGCCGCGCCATCCGGCGCTCTTTCTCGATGCTGCGCCGTGCGTCGTCGCCGGATTCGCTGCGCGACGGTCTGACTGCTGCCCGCGATATGGTGCTGGGCAATGACGACAACCGCATCGAACCGGCCTTGCTGCCGAAAAGGGTAAAACGGGATGCTTCCCGCGACGAACCGGTCGAAAAGCGGGCGACCAACCCGGCCCGCATCCAGGACCGCGAAGACCCGTCCCGCGACAAGGCGGTGAAGCGCAAGGCGCGGCAAATGCCGCTGGACCTGCCGGCATCCGGCGGCCCCTATTCGGTACCGCCGCTGGATCTGCTGGAGGAAATCGAAAACACCGGCGACTGCCTGGAATCGGCCGAGGCGCTGGAACAGAATGCGCGGCTGCTGGAAGGCGTGCTGGAGGATTTCGGCGTGCGCGGCGAAATCGTCAAGGTGCGGCCGGGGCCGGTCGTGACGCTGTACGAGCTTGAACCCGCGCCGGGCACCAAGACTAGCCGGGTGATCGGCCTGGCGGATGATATCGCCCGCTCGATGAGCGCGATTTCGGTTCGTATCGCCACCGTGCCGGGCCGAAATGTCATCGGCATCGAGCTGCCGAATGCGCGGCGTGAAATGGTTGGTCTGCGGGAAGTTCTGACGTCTTCCGCCTTCGTCAACAGCAAGGCGAAACTGCCGATGGTGCTGGGCAAGGATATTGGCGGCGGCGCGGAAATCGCCGATCTGGCGACGATGCCGCATCTGCTGATCGCCGGCACCACCGGGTCGGGCAAGTCGGTCGGACTGAACGCAATGATCCTGTCGCTGCTGTACCGCCTGCCGCCCGACCGCTGCAAGTTCATCATGGTCGATCCGAAAATGCTGGAACTGTCGGTTTACGACGATATTCCGCATCTGCTGTCGCCGGTTGTGACCGACCCGAAAAAGGCGGTTGTTGCGCTGAAATGGGCGGTGCGGGAAATGGAAGACCGCTACCGGGCGATGTCGAAACTGGGTGTGCGCAACATCGAGGGCTACAACAAGCGGGTATCCGACGCAGCGAAAAAGGGCGAGGTGCTGACCCGCAAGATCCAGACCGGGTTCGACCCGGAATCCGGCGCGCCGGTCTTCGAAGAAGACGAAATGGACCTGACGCCGTTTCCCTATATCGTCGTCGTGGTCGACGAAATGGCCGACCTGATGCTGGTCGCCGGCAAGGAAATCGAAGCGTCGATCCAGCGGCTGGCGCAGATGGCGCGGGCCGCCGGCATTCACCTGATCATGGCGACGCAACGGCCGTCGGTGGATGTCATCACCGGTACGATCAAGGCGAACTTCCCGGTCCGCATCAGTTTCATGGTAACGTCGAAAATCGACAGCCGCACGATCCTCGGCGAACAGGGCGCGGAACAGCTTCTCGGCAAGGGCGACATGCTGTTCATGGCCGGCGGCGGGCGCATCAAACGCGTGCACGGGCCGTTCGTCGATGATGGCGAGGTCGAGGGCGTTTGCGACTATCTGCGCGCACAGGCGGAACCGGATTACATTGACGCGGTGACCGACGAGACCGATATGTCAGGCGGGTTCGATACCGATGTCAGCGGCGCGGCCAGTCTAACCGGGCTGGACGGCGGCGGAAATGCCGGCGGCAGCGAGGAGGACCAGTTATATGACCGGGCCGTCGCCATCATCGCACAGGAAGGCAAGGCATCGACAAGTTTCGTGCAACGTCACCTGCAAATCGGCTACAACCGGGCGGCGCGGATCATCGAGCGAATGGAGAAAGAAGGCGTTGTCAGTACAGCCAACCATGTCGGGAAACGGAACGTCCTTATCGGCGACCACAGCCGCTAGCGGCGTTGACGGCATGGCCGGCGCTTCGGCGGCGCGGCGTCTGTTCCTGAAAACGGGCCTGATCGGGCTTGCCGGTCTGGCCGGCGCTTCTGCACTTGCGTCGATGCCGGTGCGGGCAGCGACTGAACCCGCCGGCGGCATCGTGCTGCGGCCGGAAGATCACGCGCTGCTGCGCGACATCGAGGATTACCTGAACAGTCTGACGACACTGCAGGCGCGGTTCATTCAGATCAACCCGGACGGCAGTTCCGTCGAAGGCACGATTTCGATGCGCCGGCCCGGCGAAATGCGCGTCGAATACGACCCGCCGGTGCCGAATCTGATGGTCGCCAACGGAACTTTCCTGATTGTCATCGACCGGCAGCTTGGCGAAGCAACCCATCTGCCGCTGAACCTGACCCCGGCCTATTTCTTTTTGCGTGAAAAAGTGTCTTTTGCCGATGGTCTCAGCGTTCTCGGGCTGGAACGGCATGCCGGTCTGATCCGGGTGCAGGTTGCGCTGGACGAAGACCCCGGCGCCGGATCGGTTGTCGTGACCCTGCAGGACCGGCCGCTGACCCTGCGGCAGTGGACGGTGATCGATGGTCAGGATGCGCAAACCCGCGTGACGCTGGTGGATACCCGGTTCGGCCTGAAACTGGATGACGATCTGTTCACCTACATTGACCAGCCAAGCAGCCGGACGCGCTAGATACCCATGACGGTGCCGACTACCCTTTCCTGCCGCGTAACCGGCCTGACCGATCTGACGCCGGAAATCCGCCAGGTGCTGGTCACGCCGGAAGAGACCGGGTTTCGCCACCGCCCCGGACAGTTCGCCAAGGTTACCTTCAAGGACATGCCGCCGCGCGATTATTCGCTGGCGAACGCACCGGTGCGCGATACGACAGACGAAGCGTTCTACGAGTTTCACATAAGGCGCGAACGCGGCGGGCTGGCGACACGGCATGTGTTTGATGATCTGGGTGTCGGCGATCCGGTCGCCGTGTCCGGCCCCTATGGCGATGGCTATCTGCGCCAAACGCATACCGGCCCGGTCATCGCCATCGGTGGCGGGTCCGGTCTGGCGCCGATGATCGCCATTGTCGATGCGGTTCTGCGCGACGACCCGGCCCGGTCGGTGCATCTGTATATCGGCGCGCGGGACGAACCGGATCTTTATCTGCTGGACCGGTTCGAGGCCCTGCAGGCCCGGCACAAGGGGTTCCGGTTCACGCCCGTTCTGTCCGACCCTGCACAGCCGACCGGCCGGCGCACCGGTTTCGTGCATGAAGCGGTGCTGGATGACCGGACCGACCTTGCCGATGCGAAAATCTATCTGGCCGGACCGCCTGTCATGGTGGAGAATGCGCGCGGCGCGTTTCTGTCGACCGGTATCGCGGAAGACGATCTGCACCATGACGCCCTGCCGACCGCACCGCAAAAACCCTGATCGACACCCGACTGACACCCGACCGACCACCCCAGCAACGAAAGCCACCTTTCATGCGTATCGCCACCTGGAACATCAATTCCGTCCGTCTCCGCCTGCCCATCGTGCTGAAATTTCTGGCCGAATACGAACCGGACGTGCTGTGCCTGCAGGAAACCAAGACCCCCAACGAACATTTCCCGGCCGACGCGCTGGCCGAGGCCGGTTACGTCCATCAGGCGATCAACGGCATGAAGGGCTATAACGGGGTCGCCATTCTGTCGAAGCACACGCTGAGCGATATCGATATCCATCACTGGGTGAAGAAGGACGATTCGCGGCATATCGCAGCGACCCTGCCGAACGGTATCACGGTGCATAACCTGTACGTGCCGGCAGGCGGCGACGAGCCGGACCCGGTGAAAAACGTCAAGTTCGATCACAAGCTGAAATTCGTCGACGAGATGAAAACCTTGTTCAAAAAGAAAGCAAAGAATTCAGACAGGCTGGTGCTGGTGGGCGATCTGAATATCGCACCGTCCGAGCACGATGTGTGGTCGCACAAGCAGTTGCTGAAAATCGTCAGCCACACGCCGGTTGAAACCGAGGGCTTGAACGCCGCGCGCGACGCCTTCGGCTGGGTCGATGCGGTGCGGCACCTCAGCCCCGATCCGGAAAAGATCTATTCGTGGTGGAGCTACCGGTCGGCGAAATGGGAAGAATCCAACAAGGGCCGCCGTCTCGACCACATCTGGGTTACCCCGCCACTGGCCGACGGGTTGTCGAATCTACAGGTGCTGAAAGATGCCCGGGGCTGGGAAAAACCCTCCGACCATGTGCCGGTGCTGGTCGATCTCTAGTCTCTAACGAATTGATCTGTTTCAATGCGACGCCTTGAAGATGCCCTGTACCGTTGTTACCTGAAAAACAGGAGGTAATGACAAATGATGTTACAAAACATAGCAGTACCGGTCGATCTTGCACATGTGGATAAGCTCGACAAGGCCCTGGGCCTCGCCGCATTGCTGGCGAAACAGACCAACGCAACGGTGTGCTATATGGGCGTGACCTCGACGGCGCCCAGCAGCGTCGCCCACACGGTTGAGGAATTCAAAAAGCGCCTCGCCGCCTTCGCCGAAGAGCAGGGCAAGAAGCATGGCATCAAGGCAACCAGCGACGCCGTCAAATGCAACGACCCGGCAGCTGAACTCGGCGAGGCGCTGATCGAGGCGTCGAAGGAAGAAAAAGTGGACACCATCGTCATGGCGTCGCATGTCCCCGGCGTGGCCGAACATTTCTTCTCATCCAATGCCGGTTATGTCGCATCTCACGCGCCAATCTCGGTCTTTGTCGTCCGCTGACGCCGGTTGATCTTGCAGACCGGCCTGCACCCGGCTAAGAGCGACGGATAAGCCGAAACCGAGCCGGGAGAAAGACGTGGCGTATCAATCCGAAGCTATGGTGATGTCCGGTGCGGGCGGACCCGAGGTGATGTCGCTGAAGCCTGTTGATCTGCCCTGGCCGGCAAATCCTGACGATGTACTGGTGCGGCTGCATGCGGCGGGCGTCAACCCGGCCGATACGTTCTTCCGCGCGCTGGGCCCCTATGTCGGCGAGGCCGCCGGCACGGTGCTCGGCCATGACGGGGCGGGCGTTGTTGAAGCGGTCGGATCGGCGGTGACCTCGGTTGCGGTCGGCGACCGTGTCTGCTTCTGCAATGGCGGCATCGGCGGTCCGAATGGCACCTACGCCCGCCATGCCATCGCGCCGGAATGGCTGCTGGCGAAAATTCCCGATCCGGTTGATTTTGACACTGCAGCGGCGCTGCCGCTGGTTTTCATCACGGGCTGGGAATCGCTGGTCGAGCGCGCCCGGGTTAAACAGGACGAAAGCGTACTGATCCACGGCGGGGCGGGCGGCACCGGCCAGATTGCGATCATGATTGCGCGGGCGCAAGGCGCCCGGATTGCCACGACGGTCAGCTCGCCCGAAAAGGCGGCGCTGGTGCAGAAACTCGGGGCGGAACGGGCGATCAACTATCACGAGGCTGATTTTGTCGCCGAAACCCGCGCCTGGACCGAGGGCGCCGGGCTGGATGTTGCGTTCGACAATGCCGGGCCCGATGTTTTCCGGCGGACAATCGAAGCGATGCGGCCCTACGGCCGGATGGTGACGCTGATGGGCACACCGGGCGATCTGGAGGATGAAACCGCCTATACGAACAATCTGACGATCCACAATGTGATGATGCTGACCCCGATGGTTCTGGGGCTGGAGACAGACCGCCGCCGCCAGGGAAAAATCGTGCGCACCGCGATGGACTGGCTGTCTGACGGCCGCGTATCTGTTGATATCGCCGGCGCATTTGCGCTGGAAGATGCGGCGACCGCGCATGCAAGGCTCGAGGCCGGCGGCATGACGGGCAAGATCGTCCTGTCGATGTGACCGGTTCTAGACGCCGGCAACGCGGAGCAGGCAGACGACAGACCCGACGCCGATCGCTGTCAGGGTCAGGACCATACCGCCTACGCGGGCGACAGGCCGTTTTGTCAGCGATGTGAGTGCAATGGCATGCATCAGGCGGCCGACGACAAGGGTAATACCGATGAAATGGGTTATGTAAATCGACACGCCCATCGTTTCCAGCAGACCGATCAGGATTATTCCAAACGGCGCGTATTCCGCGAAATTGCCATGCGCGCGAATGCGCCGTTCCAGCAGCTCGTCACCGCCTGTCCCCAGGGCGACCCTGGCCGACAACCGGGTACGGATGACAAGAACGGCCAGCAGTATGTAAAGCATGCCGAGCAAGCCGGCATAGAGCGGGGTGACGATCATCTGAGCAGTCCTTTTCTGTTTGCTGCCTGCTTAAACGAAGTCCGCAGCGGTTCAGATCAACGCTTCAGCCAGCGGCGGGCCAAAGGCGTCGATATCGATGGCGATTTTCTTGGTGTCGCACCCGTTACCCGAGCCGCCTGAAGTAATACCGGCCCTCGTCGACGCCGTCCGGCAGCGGCAGTGGTGTGGCGTTTGCGAACGGAATGTCCTGATCGCTGATCACCAGTCCGCCCGGCAGAACCAGCGGCGGCAGCAGGGTCGCCAGCATGGATGCCAGTTTGCGGTCGACATCGGCGTGCCCGGACCCGATATCGGCATGCACAAGGGCCGCCGCCCGGCCAAGCTGCGCCGTCGCGTCCGGCAGGGTTTCCGTCAGATCGCCCAGAAACAGGCGGTCGTCGGCCGGAATGCAATCGGGATGGGCCGCGACCTTGCGTTCGAACACATAGATGTCCCGGTCCGGGAACAGGCCGCGAAGGTGATCGAACGTGCGGCCGTTTCCAAGCCCCAGTTCCAGAATCACGCCGGACATTGCACCGACAAGACCGGCCGCCGCATTCAGGCAGTCGCGCTGCGCCATCAGCCGTCTGATAACCGAATCAAGTCGCGAACGGGCCATTTCGTTCCTTTCCGCACGATGGCCGGTGTACCCAATCGGCAACACCGGACCGATTTACAGGCAGGCATGTGTTTTGTACCTGCCCCTTTCTTCCTACATATGCAATAGTCGGTCAGGATTCGATACCTTTGTATCGAGTGCCGAAAACGCCGAAGCAGGCTTCAGAACAGGCCTTTCCACTCCTTTTGTGTGGATTTTTGTGTTTTCGGGGCCGGATGTAGCCATTTGGAGGGGCACAATCATGGCCGACCGGAACGGACATACCCGTGTCCTGATGTACAGCCACGATACGTTCGGGCTGGGGCATCTCCGTCGTACCCGCGCTATTGCGCATGCACTGGTCGAACAGGACAAGGACCTTTCGGTCCTGATTCTGACCGGTTCACCGATCATCGGCAGTTTCGACTTCCGGGCGCG
>CAYGSU010000045.1:31459-35212 GCA_964352715.1 uncultured Flavobacteriaceae bacterium
TGTATGACGAAGTCTGGGCCTATGGCCTGCCGCAGATCTGCGACCCGCTGGAAGGCGTCGATGCGCCGCGTTCCGTCTACCGCAAGCTCAGCTATACCGGTTATCTGGAACGCAGCGAACAGGCCGGTCTCGCGCTCAGCTATTCGCTGTCGAAATTCGACCCGCCGTATATTCTGGTAACGCCCGGCGGCGGTGGCGACGGCGAGCAGATGGTCGATTGGGTGCTGAAAGCCTACGAGGCTGATCCGGACCTGCCGCACCCGGCCCTCGTGTTGCTGGGGCCGTTCATGCAGACCGAACAGCAGGCGGATTTCATCGCCCGCGCCGAAAACCTGCCGCATGTCGAAATCATCACCTTCGATGCGCATCCGGAAGCGCTGATCGCCAACGCCGCCGGCGTCGTGGCGATGGGTGGCTACAACACGTTCTGCGAAATCCTGTCCTTCGACAAGCCGGCGCTGATCATTCCCCGCACCGAACCGCGCCGTGAACAGTTCATCCGCGCCAAACGGGCGGAAGAGCTTGGACTGGTCCGCATGCTGGACCCGCTGGCGCCGCATGACCCGACCGCGATGGCGACGGCGTTGCGCACCCTGCCGCAACAGAACAAGCCGTCATCGGTGGTTGTGCCCGGTCTGCTGGACGGGCTGAAGAACGTCAACCTGCTGGCGCATCGGCTGATCAACCGGCCGCGGCCGTCGGTCCGACTGGCTGAAAAACGGGCGGCGTCCGCGTCCGACTGACCGGCCCGTGACGGCGCGTCTTGCGCTCAGTCTTCCTGAAGCGCCGGAAGGTCGCGATACAGATCCAGCGCTTCCGGGTTGGCCAGCGCTTCCTTGTTCTTCACATCCCGGCCATGCACGATGTCGCGCACCGCCAGTTCGGTGATCTTGCCGGATTTGGTGCGCGGGATATCGGCAACCGCCACAACCTTCGCCGGCACGTGGCGCGGGGTGCAGTTCTGGCGGATGCGGGTTTTCATCTGTTTCACCAGATCGTCTGTCAATTCGGCGCCTGCGGTCATTCTGACGAACAGAACCACGCGCGTGTCGTTATCCCAGTCCTGACCGATGACGATTGATTCCTGAATTTCTGGAAATGTTTCGACCTGGCGGTATATTTCCGCCGTGCCAATCCTGACGCCTCCGGGGTTCAGGGTTGCGTCAGACCGGCCATAGACCACGAAACCCTTGTGTTCCGTCATTTCGATGAAGTCGCCATGGCACCAGATATTCGGATATTTGTCGAAATAGGCGCTGCGGTAACGCTCGCCATCGGGGTCATTCCAGAACTTCACCGGCATGCAGGGGAAGGGTTTTACGCAGACAAGCTCTCCCTTTTCCTGCTCGACGGGATTACCATTGTCGTCATAGACCTGAACAGCAAGACCAAGACCCATACTTTGTAATTCACCGCGCCAGACCGGCAGAACCGGGTTGCCCAGCATGAAGCAGCCGACGATGTCGGTGCCACCGGAAATCGAAGCCAGTTGCAGATCCTTCTTGATCCTGCCGTAGACGTAATCGAAGCTTTCCGGCACCAGTGGCGAGCCGGTGGAACACATCACCTCGACACTGGAAAGGTCGTGCGTCTCGCGCGGTTCCAGACCGGCCTTGTTGCAGGCGTCGATATACTTCGCCGATGTGCCGAACAGGGTCATTTTTTCGGCCTCGGCAAAATCGTACAGAATGTTGCCGTCCGGTGCGAAGGGCGAGCCGTCATACAGCAGCAGCGTCGATTCGCAGGCCAGCCCGGCAACCAGCCAGTTCCACATCATCCAGCCGCAGGTGGTGAAATAGAACGACCGGCTGCCCGGCTTGGCGTCGCAATGCAGCAGGTGTTCTTTCACCTGGTTCAAAAGCGTGCCGCCGGCCCCGTGGACGATGCATTTCGGCGCGCCGGTCGTGCCCGACGAATACATGATGTAGAGCGGGTGGTTGAAGGGCAGCATTTCGAAATCGATATCGCCGCCATTCTGGCCGTCAATGAAACCGGCCAGCGTCTCCGCACCCAGAACATCGCTCACCACCGGGTGGCTTTCGACCAGCGGCAGCACGACGACTTTCTCGATGCTGGGCAGATCGGTCAGAAACTCGCGCACCCGGGGCAGGCAGTCGATGGTCTTGCCGTTGTAGAAATAGCCGTCGGCGGTGAACAGCAGCTTTGGTTCGGTCTGGCCGAACCGGTCCAGCACGCCGCGCACGCCGAAATCGGGCGAGCACGATGTCCAGGTCGCTCCCACGCTCGCCGCCGCCAGCATCGCGGCGATGGTTTCCGGCATGTTCGGCACGAAGCCGGCGACCCGGTCGCCGGGGCCGATACCGGCGGTGCGCAGGGCCTTCGACAGTTTCGAGACCAGATCGTACAGCTCGGCCCAGGTCATCCGGCGCTTCACCTTGTCTTCAGCCCAGAAAACCAGCGCATCGCTGTCATCGCGGCGGCGCAGCAGGTTTTCGGCGAAGTTCAGTCTGGCATCGGGAAAGAATGCCGCGCCGGGCATCTTGTCGGCGTCGATCAGTACCCGGTCGCCACGCGTTTCGGCGCGGATGTCGGCAAAGTCCCAGAACGCGGCCCAGAACTTTTCCATTTCATCGATCGAAAACGCGTGCAGGGCATTGTAATCCGGCAGTTTCACGCCGTGCTGCTGTTCCAGCAGGCGTCTGAACGCCGTCATGTTGCTGTTCTCGATCTTCTGCGCGCCCGGCGTCCAGAGGGGTGCTGTCATCAATGAAATTCCTTATACGCGTCTTGCCGTTTCCAGAACCTTGGGATAGCACGATGGGTAGACCTGTCAAAGATGCAACAACATCGGTTATGCCGGAAAACCAGACCGGCATGGCGTTTGTGAGGACTTCATGGGCGATCTCCGCCCAAGCCGCAGAAACCGCTTTTCGATTGTCGGATGGACGGGGCCTGTGCAGGCCGCGTTCTGGATGGTGTTCGGCGCCGCCGTCTTCGCCACGATGAACGGCTTTGTCCGCCATACCGCCGATCTTGGCATGCACCCGTTTCAGGTCGCCTTCCTGCGGTCGGCCTTCGCCTTGCCGTTTGTTATCCCGTTTCTCTGGAAGGGCGGGATCGACGGGCTGAAGACGCAACGCCCCGTGCTGTACCTGTTTCGCGGCACGATCGGGGCGCTGGCCCTGTTGAGCTTCATCTATGCGATTTCCTATGCACCGCTGGCGCAGGTGACGGCGACAACCTTCGCCGCACCGCTTTTCGCAACCGCCGGCAGCGCGTTGTTCCTGCGCGAAGTCGTCCGGCTGCGGCGCTGGAGTGCGGTTCTGGTCGGTTTCATCGGCGTGCTGATCATCGTCCGGCCGGGCGGCGAGATGGATAACGGAACGCTGGCCGCGGTTGCCGCCGCCTGCTTCTTCGCCGCCTCGGCCCTGATGGTGAAATC
Organism: uncultured Flavobacteriaceae bacterium; assembly: GCA_964352715.1. Taxonomy (GTDB): domain Bacteria; phylum Pseudomonadota; class Alphaproteobacteria; order UBA8366; family Aestuariispiraceae; genus JAVKBW01. The sequence continues at coordinate 34,863 of CAYGSU010000045.1, forward strand.
ACTGACCGGCACGGATCCGGTGAAGCGCATCGTGTTCTGGACAACCCTGATGATGACCGTTGGCACCGCCCCGGCGGCTGTCTGGGTCTGGACGCCGATGACATGGGAATTTCTTGGGCTGGGTGTGTTGCTGGGCGCGTTCGGCGTTGTCGGGCAGGCCTGTCTGGCGAAGGCGTTCGCGGCGGCCGACGCCTCGGTGGTGATGCCGCTGGATTACGTGCGCCTGCCGTTTGCCGCCTTTGTCGGCTGGGTGGCGTTTTCCGAGCCCGTGCAACCGTTGACCTGGCTGGGGGCGGCGGTGATTGTCGGCAGCGCGCTCTACATCACCCGGCGTGAAAGCCAGCTTAACA
>CAYGSU010000046.1:0-30145 GCA_964352715.1 uncultured Flavobacteriaceae bacterium
GGCGGCGAAGAGCTGTGCAACCGGGTAATGGACCGGGCCGGTGTGGAACGCGACCGCGTGTTCCGTATCGACATGAACTATTCCGACCCGGAATGCATGGCGCTTCTGGCGGCAGCCAAGGAAGAGCTTGGGTGTACGGAAGAGAAACTTTACGAGGTTTACGCCGAGACCTTCGTTGCTCAGACACGGATGATATTTCCTGCTTTCTATTCCCGTTGCAAGAATTCTGAAGAATTCCTGAACAGCCAGATATCCATCCATGCTTTGCTTGGTTCCAGTCTGCGAAACAAACAAGAAAAACAGGCGATAACCGACAAGTTTCAGTTCGTGAACTCGTCTCCCGGCAAGCTGTCCATCCGGTATGCTTCACCGAACAGGCTCTGTGGGCTGTATCACGCGCTGGCTCACGCGGTAGCGGAATCATATGGCGACAGGCTTACGGTCGAAACCAGGATCTGCTCGAAACGACGCGAAAACGATGGCGCGTGCGAGTTTGATGTTTCGTGGATCGAGGTCAATCAGCCTTCCTCTTCGGATATGCCGGAAGATTCAAACAGCAAGGTGCTGTCATGAAAAAGCCCCCTGTTCCCAACACAACAACCTTTGCCGTTAGCGAAATAGCGGATCAGTTATGTGCAACGGTTGACAACAATTTTGACATTCACGTTTCCGTGGACAGCGACGAGATTGAAATTCAGAAGCTGTGCGTTCTGACAAACTTTCTGCTGGAAAGCGTCAGACGCAAGATCAAGGATCTTAGCGACCTGTCGCAATCGCTTGAAGAACAGGCATCCGAAAGGACTCGCAAGCTGGACCTTGTCGTATCCGGCTCGAACGATGGTGTCTGGTTCTGGAATCTGAAATCGAAAACCATCGAATTTTCAGGGCGCTGGCTTGAAATGGCCGGCATTTCGAACGCGGAACAGGAATTAACACCCGGCACCTGGTTCGACCGCGTCCACCCGAATGACAAAGCTGCGTTGCAGAGCGCCATCCGATCGCATCTCGACGGACTGAGCCCGAAGCTTAATGCCGAATACCGCCTGCGTCATGAAAGCGGCCTCTACCGTTGGATGATGTGCCGAGGTTTGACGTACCGGTCGGAAAGCGGCACGCCGGAGCTTCTTGCCGGAACACAGACCGATATCACGACGTTGCGGGGCGTTGACCAATCCACAGGATTACCGAATGAAGCTTACTACAATGAAGTTCTGCAAGACTTTATCGACTCCAAAAAGCGGGTCTTTATCGGGCTTGCAAGAATTACACGGTTGCATGTGCTTTCGGAAACACTGGATGGTCCCGCGCTCGACAAGCTTCGCAGGCAGATAGCCGAACGTATTATGGACGTAATTCCGATGGAAGCGATCCTGGCTCGCTTGCCCGGCGATGTCTTTGCCCTCGTCATACCAAATGACGCAGAGGATTCAGACGATAAGCTTCGAAGCATCTGCGAGAACTTGCTGAAATCCTTCGTAAAGCCGTTTTCGGCTGATCAGGCTGGTGAGCAAAACCTGGATATTGCCGTTGGTCTGACTGAAATGACCGAAAACTGCATACTTACAAGAAGTGAAATTCTGGGTGCGGCCTGGACGGCGCTGCGCAAGGCTACAAGACTTGAGGAGCGGTATTGCATCTTCGATCTGGAAGCGCGCGAACACGCCTTTCAATTGCTGCGGCTTGAACGGGAGCTGCGCCCGGCGCTCAGAAAGGGGATGTTTGAAGCCCATATCCAGCCAATCGTGTCAATGAATGACCGGTCGATCCAGGGCTATGAAGCATTGATGCGGCTGAACCATGTCGAGTTGGGCATGGTGCCGCCGGACGAATTCATTCCGTTGGCGGAGCGATCCGACATCATGATTGAGCTCGGCGAGAACATTCTGCGGCAGTCCGTTTCCGCATTTGCAAGATTTATCGCCGGACGCCCCGATGCCGGTAACGTCTACGTTTCAGTAAACGTATCGCCTGTACAGCTGGCGTCCGAGCGGTTTTCCGACATCGTGGAAAACATTCTTATCAAAGAAGGGCTGAAGGCACAGAACCTTCGGCTTGAAGTCACGGAAACGGCAATTGTCACCAATATGGATAGCGCGCTGTCTCATTTGCAGAAGCTTCGAAGCATCGGGGTAACGATCGCGCTTGATGATTTTGGAACCGGGTATTCGTCATTGAACTACCTGCGACGTCTGCCAATCGACGTTCTGAAAATTGATCGGAGTTTCATTTCCCGGATCGATTCATCCGACAGCAAGCGGGCGATTGTCGAAACCATTGTCGGACTGGCGCGGCTGCTGTCGATCGATGTCGTTGCCGAAGGTATAGAAACAGAGCAGGAGAGCGCAGTTTTGGAGCAGATGCGCGTTGATTTCGGGCAGGGATATCTGTTCGGAAAACCCAAAGAGATCGACCTGGCGCTGGAATCGCATCCGCAAAACGGGCAGCCGAGCAACAGCGTCTATCAGTTGAAGAAAGCAAAATAGAATGGGCAACGATAATGCACAGCAAGAAGAGCATCGACTCAAGGTTTTGAGCGATCAGGGTATTATGGATACGCCGCCGGAGGAATCCTTCGACAGAATAACCCGCCTGGCCTGCCGCGTTTTCGGCGTGCCCGTCGCGCTGGTATCGCTGCTTGATGACAAGCGGCAATGGTTCAAATCGAAGCAGGGAATCGATGTTTGCGAAACGCCACGCACACTCGCTGTCTGTGACCATGCAATCAGAGGCACGGACTCCTTCATCGTGCTCGATCTCAGAAAAGACCCCCGGTTTGCCGATAACCCGCTGGTGACGGGCGAGCCTTACCTGGCGTTTTATGCCGGCATGCCGCTTCGGCTCTCCAGTGGCGCCACGCTCGGCACCTTGTGTGTCATTGACAAGAAGCCACGCGCATCCTGGACAGAAGAAGACGATATGACCCTAAAAGACCTTGCGGATATCGTTCTGCGAGAAATCGAGATCAGAGCTCTTGGGCGGGATGCCCTGTCCTTGCTGCAAAAAGAAATGCAAGATAACAGGGTTGAACATACTGATGCCGGTCTGCCTTGAGAACAGACACCCGGTTGCACGGGAAAATCAGTCCCCCCGTGTCTCTCGCATGATCCAGGACACGAACGTCCGGACATGAGGTTTTTTCTCGGCACCCTGGCCGATGCACATAAAGTACGCGTCTTCGGGATGGACCACTTCATCCGTAAGAGCGACAAGCGCGCCGGTTTCCAGATATCCCTCAACCAGGGGCAACGACCCCATGGCGATACCCTGTCCACCGGTACAGGCCTGCATCAGGTGAGTATAGGTCGTGAAGATCGGCCCGTTCAGCGGCCCGTCCGGGACAATGCCGAGATCCTTGAACCATCGGCTCCAGCTTACCCAGGTCAGCGATGATGTTTCCAGATGCAGCAGATCGGCCTTCGTCAGATCTGACAGTGTGTTGATCTTCCTGCCTTCCAGATAGGTCGGGCTGCAGACTGGTTTCAGCGTTTCCGGCATCAGCCAGGTAGATCGAAGGCCGGGCCAGTTGCCTTTGCCGTAGAGCAGATAGACATCGGCATCGGTATGGCTGATTTCCTGCGTTGTGCTTTGCACACTCAGTTTTGTCTGGATCGAGGGGTGAGCCGCCCGGAACGCGGTAAGCCGAGGCATCAGCCAGAACGAGCCAGTGGATTCTCCGGTTGCAATGGTCAATGTTTCTATATCGCCGGCGCCCTTTATTTCGCGTGTCCGGTTGGCGATATGGCCAAGGCCTTCCGATACGGCATCCTGTAGCGCCCGTCCTTCCGGCGTCAGCGACACGATCCGGTGCCGGCGATGAAACAGCGAAATGCCAAGGTCTTTTTCAAGCGCGCTGATCTGGCGGCTGATCGCGCTTTGGGTTCGGTGCAACTCTTCCGCCGCTGCTGTAAAATTCTGATGCCTGGCAGCCGCTTCAAAGGCCAGAAGCGAAGACAGGGGAGGTAAAGCATCACGCAAGTTATTCATGAGAAAAACTCATTTAAATGGCCTAGCGATTTCATTTTGCATATTTTCCATGGACAGCCAAGATTACTATATATATTTGGCTGCTGTGTTCCGGCAGCGCATGGCCGGATATATAATGAGGTGCATCGATAATGATCTCTCTGCATGGATATCCGGAAGGCTGGTCACGATGAGTGTTGGCCAGGCACAGGCCCCGCTGCCATTCGCCTCATCACAGGCGATGGCCGGTATAGTGGCAATCGGCGTCGGCACGGCAGCTTATGCGGGACAGGATATCCTGATGAAGGACTTGCTGGACAGGCATTCGCTGTGGCTTCTGGTCGTCGTGCGGCTTGCGATCAGCGTTGTGTTCCTGTCCGGAACGATTGTCATTTTTGGCGGTCGCCATCGGTTCGCGAGTAACCACTTCAAGCTACATGCGCTGCGCGGGTTGCTGATGTCGTTATCCTTTGCGGCATTCTATACAGCCCTGCCGTCGATGACCCTCGCCGCAGCGGCCACAATCAGTTATTCGTTTCCGTTCTTTGTCACGGTTCTCGCCATTGCATTTTTTGGTGAAAGAATCGGATGGCGACGGGTAGCGGCGTTGCTTACAGGCTTTTCCGGCGTGATCGTTACCATGCGGCCTGGCTCAGAGCTTTTCGACCCCATTGCCCTCCTGCCTCTCTTTGGCGCGTTTGCCTATGCGGTCGCGCTGGTGCTTCTCCGGCGCATCGGCAATGGCGAATCCAGCGTTACTGTCGCCCTGCATTCGGCAATCTGGTTCGGCATCTTCACGTTGCTGAACGGCTATCTTCTCTCTCTCGTCGTCGGACCGATCGACGGTTTCAGCCATCTGGATTGGCGATGGACCGTTCCGCCCACGTCCGACTTTCTGTTGATCGGCGTGCTGGGCGTTTGCGGGTTTATCGGACTGACGATGTCATCCCGCGCCTATCAGATCGCGCCCGCAAGTTTCATCGCGCCTTTCGACTATGCCTATCTCGGCTGGGCGGCGCTGTTCGGTTTTGTATTCTATGGCACATTGCCCAGCAGTTTCACGCTTGTCGGCATGGGGCTGATTGTTGGCGCGGGCATTTATGTCGGCCGCCGGGAATTGTTACAGCTCCGCCGGGTAGAAGCTGAAGCTCTCGCATTGGAGCGGGCACGCGAACATGTATGACCGAATAGGCGCAAGGCCGACCATAGTGAGGGTGCGTGACTGAGATCGCGTCGAAGGCGGGCAGAAGCCCGGACCGGATCATCGCCGGTATCGTGAGTATCGAGGTCGGAATGATCTTGTTTTCCGGTCAGGACGCCATGATGAAGGTGCTTCTGGGCGATTTCACCGTGTGGATGCTGATTGCGGTGCGGGGCGGTATCGCTGTCGCGCTGCTATTGCCGTTGATCCTGATTCTCGGCCCGCCGCATCGTCTGAAAACGCCGCTATGGGGGTTTCATGTATTGAAGGGGCTCCTGTTTTCGGTAGGGTTTTCCTGCATGTATGCGGCGTTTCCGCTGTTGCCGCTGGCGAAGGTGATGACGATATTCTTTACCGCGCCGCTGTTGATAACCATTTTTGCCACGCTGTTTCTGGGGGAAAGAATCGGCCTGTATCGCATCGGCGCACTGCTGGTCGGATTTTCAGGCATTCTTGTCGCCATCAATCCGACACTCGACGGGTTTGACTGGATCGTGCTGCTGCCGCTTGTGACTGCTGTAACCTATGCGGCACAGCAGACATTGTCCCGCTGGATGGGGACACGCGATACCAGTCTGACATTGGGCCTGTATTCGCTGGCGGCGGCGGCGGTTTTCATCCTGCCGATCGGCTTCGGCGTCAACCTGCTGATTGATTTCGGCCCGGACTTCCGCCATCTGCGGTGGGACTGGTGGATACCGTCGCTGAACGAAGCCGGGTTACTGTTCATTCTCGGTGCGAACGGCATGGTCGCCATGCTGCTGCTGTGGCGGGCCTATCAGATTGCACCGGCCGGCGTCATCGCGCCATTCGACTATTCCTATCTGGTATGGGCCGTGCTGATCGGGTTCTTCCTGTTTGATGAAATACCTTCGATCAACACGATGATCGGGATGGTGCTGATTGCCTCCAGCGGCCTGTATCTCGGGTTCCGAGAAATGCTACAGATGAAGCGGAACAGGTCGATCGGCCCGACATCGGAAGCGGTGATTGTGCCGAGCAATGTGCTGGCGGAACCTTCCCTTGGTTCAGAAACGCAACGACGCAATGACTGACGCGAAGACCACTAAATTCACCAGCGACAGCCGCGACAGGATCGGTATCGGTATCATCGCCGTGGAAGCCGGGGTGTTTGCGTTTGCGTTTCAGGATCTGGCGATGAAGTCGCTGGGCGTCGAAATGTCGGTCTGGCAGCTGCAGGTTCTGCGCAGTCTGATCGGCCTAGTGCCGTTTGCCATCGGCGCCTATTTCATTGTCGGCAAGGTCGCCTTTGTCATTCACAACTGGCGTCTGCATCTGTTTCGCGGCATTCTCGGCTTTACCGGCTATTCAGCCTTCTATATCGGGTTGATGCAGTTGCCTGTGGCGGAAGCCGGGGCGCTTTTCTATACCGCGCCGATCATCATCACGGCACTGTCTTCGCTGGTGTTGAAAGAACGCCTCGGCATTTACCGGATCTGTGCGGTATTCGTCGGATTCGCCGGAATTCTGGTAATGCTGCGACCGGGTTTCGGTGTCTTTAGCTGGGCGTCGATCCTGCCGCTCTATTCCGCCCTGGCCTATGCCGTGACGATGGTGGTCGTGCGGCATTTTCGTAGCACGGAAACTGCGACCGGCCTCGCGATCTATGTGAATGTAAGTTATGTCGTGTATGCCTCCGCCGGGTCTGTTCTGGCTCATTGGTTGGTGTCAGACCCGTCGGTGAACGGCATCTTCTACCCTGTCCTGCGTGGGTGGTCCGCGATACAGATTGATCAGATCCCGTTCTTGATCTGCCTTGGGCTCGCCGGAATCAGCGGGCACCTGCTGATGACCTTCGCCTATAAATCCGCGCCGGCTTCGATTATCGCGCCGTTCGACTATACCTATGTCGCGCTGATCGTTATCGGCGGATTTCTTTTTTGGGACGAAGTACCAGACGCCTATACCCTGCTGGGAATCGGCATGATTGTCGGCAGCGGGATTTTCATTGCGATCCGGGAATCAATCCGTGCACGTCGCGACGGCGCGCGAAAACTGACCGCCAACCGGGTCATCGTGCCGTCCGCCGTGCCGTTTACGAAACGCCCGAACGAGGAACGGTCGCCATCGGAACAACTGCCTGAATAGGCGGCGTCCGGATCAGGCGCAAAGCTCCAGCACCTTGTCGTACAGCGCCTTCGGTATGTCGATGCCGGTTTCGGGCGTGCTGAGCCGGGCCTTGTGACGCCGGCTTCCGGGCAGCCGCGCGCCCGATTGTTTCGCCAGTTCGGCGAAGAAGTCTTCGCTGTGATCCAGCCAGGTATCCGGGTTGCCGAATCGGGCGGGGTCCATCGCGATAATCAGTTCGCCACCGCGTGGCGGGCCGCCGTCCTTGTTGTCGATGGCGCCGGATTCGTAACTGAACAGATCGCCGATCAACCCGCCGGCCAGCAATTCGACCATCATCGAAATGGCCGACCCCTTGTACCCGCCGAACGGAAGCTGCGCGCCTTTCAGAATTTCGTTCGGGTCCGTCGTCGGGTTGCCGTTTTCGTCGATCCCGGCATCGTCGAGAACAGTATGGCCGTCACGCGCGGCGATCATGATCTCGCCACGCGCCATGCGCGCCGTTGCCATGTCGAACACCATCGGCGGCTGGTCCTTGCGGGGCCATCCGAAGGCGATGGGATTGGTGCCGAAAAACGGCTTTGTGCCACCGGCCGGTGCAACCATTGGTGACGCAGCTGTTACGGCCAGAGCGCACAGACCGTGTTCGACGACCTTTTCCACTTCCGGCCAAAGAGCCGCAAAGTGATGGATGTTGTTCAGTGACAGGGCGGCGATGCCCTGGGCTTTCGCCAGTTCGACCAGTTTGCCGATGCCCCGATCCAGGGCCAAAGGTGCGAACCCGCCCTTGCCGTCGACGCGCGCCACAGCGGGGGCGATCAGCGTGACTTCCGGTGCGGCCTTGCCGTCGACCTTGCCGCTTCTCAGCGACGCGACATAGCCGGGCAGACGGAATATGCCATGCGACGTGGCTGCATTGGCGTCGGCCCAGGCCATGTTGTTGACGATGGCGTCCGCATTGGCGTCATCACATCCGTTCCGGATCAGGCACCGTTTGATGAGATCGCGCAGGTCTTCGAGGGAAAGGGTAACCGTGTCGCTCATGATGGCCTCCGATAAGAAAACGGCCCGCCCGGATGAGGGGCGAGCCGTGAACTCTTGCATGCTCGGGCGGAATTATCCACGCATGCGTTCTGCTTTCGGGTCGAACAGCGGCTGAACCGAAATGGTCGCCGGCCGCATATCGCCGAAGATTTCGATGTTGAACGCGCCTTCGGTTTCATCCTCGGCCATTTCCGCCGGCACATAGCCCATCGCGACCGACCGGTCGATATGGTGTGCATACATGCCCGACGTTACATACCCGACGATCTTGCCGTCGCGGTAGATCGGCTCGTTGCCCATCACGTCGATCTCGTTGACGTCGATGGTAAAGGTCACCAGACGCTTTTTCGGCCCTTCTTCCTTTTCGCGACGAGCCGCTTCCAGTCCGATAAAGTCGTTTTTCTTCAGATCGACGAACCGGCCCATGCCGGCGGCGAACGGCCCGTAGATCGGCCGGTATTCTGTCGCCCAGGACCCGAAGCTTTTCTCCAGGCTGAGCGACCGCATGGCGCGAGAACCGAACGGCTTGATACCGAATTCGGCGCCGGCTTCCAGAATGTCGTCAAACAGGCGCGCCTGCATTTCCGGCTTCACCCACATTTCGTACCCAAGGTCGCCGGTGAAGGTTACGCGGCCGACAATGGCCGGCACCATGCCGATGGACATTTCCTTCACATCAAGGAATTTGAACGCCTCGTTGGAAACGTCCTCGCCGGTCAGCTTCTCCAGCACGGCGCGTGAATTCGGACCGGCAATCGACAGGCCCAGCATGCCCATGCCATGCGCCCGGATGGTGACGCCGCCTTCTTCGGGCATGTGATCCTCGAACCATCGCATGTGGTACATTTCCCCCATGCCGGATCCGAAGACGAAGAACCGTTCATCCGACAATTTCGCCACCGTGAAATCGCCGATCACCTTCCCGTTGTCGTTCAGCAGCGGAGCCAGGGTCATCCGTCCGGTGCGCGGAATTTTTGCCGCGACCATATGGCTGAGCCAGCTTTCCGCATTCGGACCGGTGATTTCGTATTTCGCGAAAGACGAGATATCGCAGACACCGACATTTTCGCGCACGTTCTTCGCTTCCGCCTTGATGACGGGAAAGGCGTTCGACCGCAGGAAGGTGATGTTTTCCACCGGCTTCATGCCTTCCGGTGCGTACCACAACGCCTGTTCCATGCCGTAGGCGACGCCGAACACCGCGTTCATTGCTTTCTGCTTCGGGTAGATCGGCGTGGTGCGCAATTGCCGTGCGGCGGTCAATTCTTCGTTCGGGAATCTAACCTTGAAACGCCGCGAATAGTTTTCGCGTACCTTGGCATTGGTGTAGGCCATTGTTGTCCAGTCGCCGAAACGGGCGATATCCATTCCCCAGATGTCAAAACCCGGATCGCCGTCGATCATCCAGTTGGCCAGCGCCAGACCGACGCCGCCGCCCTGGCTGAACCCGGCCATCACGCCGCAGGCGCACCAGTAGTTTTTCAGGCCGCGAACCGGGCCGACCAGCGGGTTGCCGTCCGGCGCGAAGGTGAACGGGCCGTTGATGATCTGCTTGATGCCGGTGCGCTGGAATGGCGGGAAGTGCGCGAAGCCGACTTCAAGCGACGGCGCGATACGCTCCAGATCTTCCGGCAGCAATTCATGGCCGAAATCCCACGGGGTTTCCTTCGGCGACCAGGGCACGCCGCCCTTCTCGTAGGTCCCCATCAGCATGCCCTTGCGTTCCTGGCGCATGTAGATTTCGCCGTCGGGGTCGACAACATGCAGGACTTCCTTGCCGGTGGATTTGTTGATCTCCTCGACTTCCGGCATGTCGTCGGTAATCAGGTACATGTGTTCCATCGCCAGAACCGGCAGTTCCAGACCGACCATGCGACCGACTTCACGGGCCCACAGGCCGCCGGCGTTGACGACATGCTGAGCATGAATGGTGCCTTCCTCGGTGATCACGTCCCAGCTTCCGTCCTGGCACTGGACCAGTTCGGTCACGCGGTTGCGCAGATAGATTTCCGCGCCCAGGGTCTTTGCCGCCTTGGCATAGGCATGTGTGGTGCCCGACGGGTCGAGGTGACCGTGCATCGGCGTCCACAGCGCGCCCAGAAACTGGTCCGGGTCCATGATCGGCAGAATTTTTTCCGCTTCCTTCGGCGTCATCAGCTGGGTGTCGATGCCGAGCAGCTTTTCCTGGCTCTGCATCACCTTCAACAGTTCCAGCCGTTCCGGCGTCGCCGCCAGGAAAACACCCTCTGTCAGATGGAAACCGGTGGACTGACCGGAGATTTCCTCGATCTCCTTGTACAGGTCAATCGTGTAGCTTTGCAGCTTGGCGACCTGCGGGTCGCCGTTCAGCGTGTGGAATCCGCCGGCGGCATGCCAGGTTGAACCGGAAGTCAGTTCCGACCGCTCGATCAGAACCACATCCTTCCAGCCACCCTTGGCCAGATGATAGAGAACGCTACAGCCGACGACGCCACCGCCGATAACGGCGACTTGTACTTTATCCTTCATAGAGGAAACCTTTCTTTGACCCTGGGGAGAGCGTCTGGCCTTCATCCGAAACCACGCCGCTTCATCCCCTGTTACGAACCTGAATTGTCCTGAAACCGACAGCAAGCAAAGGCCAATTCGCGACCTTCGTTGGCTTGGCCGCGTCGCCTCTCCGCTATTTACCGACCTGTTCGTTTTCGGCAAATCATATTATGTGTGCCTTGATACATCTGAAACAGTTTTAGGAAGAACGTTTGATGCCATCGGGGGTGGATGAAACCCTCAAAACCGCATGGAATTTGTATAATGAAGGCGACTTTGGCGGTGCTTTCAGCCAGGCTGTTATTGCCGTAAAACAGGCCAGTCATCCGCGCTACGCCCTGCATCTCGCGTGTCGATGCCTGCTTGAAGGCGGGCGCTACCGTGATGTTCTGACCTTTCTCGAAAAGATCCATTCAGACCGGACTCATGCAGCGAATGTACTCCTTGGCGTGTTGAACGCCTACATGCTCGACGGCCGCTACGAACTGCTGCACACGCTGTACCGGGAACTGCCCGAAAACCATCTGGCGGGTCATCTTGCTCTTTATCATTCCGCCTGCGCCCATATCGGGCAGGGCGATCTGCAGACCGGACTTAAGAAGGCGATGCTGTTCCACAAACGCTGTGGCTCTTTTGGGCAGGTCATACCGTTCGTTGAGGATGATGCGCTGAATGTCCTGTTCAGGCAGACAGCCTCGCTTGGCGATGCCAATGATATCGAAGCGCGGCTCGCAGTGCTGCCGGACGGGGAAAGGGCGATCCATTCCATCGAATGGCGGACTGATCCTCCGGCGTCGATCGAACAGCCGGTTGTCCATTTCGCCTGTGCTGATACCGGATACCTAAGGAACTTTTCCGGCCACCTGCTGGGCTCGCTGAACGAGGTGGGCAAACCGGTGCGGGTTCATCTGAACGTGATGCGCCCGGACGGAACAATCGTCGACGACCTGTTGGCGGCCGGCTCGGCGCTGGCAAATGTCATGCTGGACATTTCGACCTCGCAAACCCGGAATTGCGAGCCGAGCCTGTTCGCCAGCGGTCGGTTCTATCTGGTGCCGGAATTGCTTGACCGTTATCGCGTGCCGATTGTTACCGTGGATGCCGACAGCCATGTGACGCCGGCAATCCGTACTTTGTCGGATATGCCGAAAGATTTCGATGTCGGCTTCTATCGAACGGATAAGATAACCCCGGCATCGATGTTCGACTGCGCCGTATTCGTTTCCTGTCCCGGCGATGGCGCACGGGCGTTCTACAAGATGTTCCTTGCCTATATCGATCCGCTGCTGGACGGACAGCATCGCCTGACCTGGCTGGTGGATCAGGCGACGATCTTTTCCCTTTGGGTCTACTATAATGAAATCGACCGCGCCCGGCCGGGCGCGCCGGTCCGGCTGGTCGATCTGAGGGGGGTGTCCGGAATCGATGATCTGTATGAAATGGTGCCGAACGCAGTGCCGGAGGAAGCCAAGGATGCGATTCGTATCGCCAACTCGGTATCGGCGCTGCTGAACCGTAAAAATGCAGCGACCCAAACAGAAAGCTCGAATTTCGGCGACTCATGATAACGAACGGGCTTGTTAGCCCAATGGTAGACCAACGGTAGAATTGCATGGTCGCGGAATACCCCGAAGAGTTTGCGCCGGAACTGGTGGACGCCGCTGTCGCGGCAACACGGTTCGGCTATGGGCCGAGACCCTATGAATTGCCGTTCATTGCCGAAAATCCGCAACAATGGCTCACCGATCAGCTTTTTGAGGAGCCGGTCGAAGCGTCGCTGCAGGATCTGCCGGGGTCGCAGGCGATCTTGACGGAACTGTTGCAGGCTCGGGCCGGCGGCAAGGACGCTTTTCGCAGGTACCGGCACGAAGCACGCCGCATTGTCACTGCTGCTGCTGCGCGGCGTGCCTTGCTTGCGGTCAACGGCGAGAAGCCTTTTTTCGAACGGCTGGTGCGATTCTGGACCAATCACTTTACCGTCTCGATGCGATCGCAGGCTGTTGCACCGCTTGTCGCGGCTTTCGAGCGTGAGGCGATCCGCCCGAACGTTACCAAACGGTTCTATGACATGCTGCTGGCTGTGGTTCGGCATCCGGCGATGCTGATCTATTTCGACAATATCCGCTCTGTCGGACCTTTTTCGCCAATCGGCCGCGCGACGGGCCGCAAGGTAAACGACACATTGGCGCGCCGGATTCTCGAACTTCATACGGTGGGGCCGGGCGGCTTCACCGAAGGTGATGTGCAGGAATTCGCAAAGATGTTGACCGGCTGGACGATTGGCCGGCTCGACGACAAGCAGCCCGGCGCGTTTCTGTTCAAATCGGATTGGCATCAGGAATTACCGAAACGGTTTTTCGGACGACTAATCCCTGAGGCCGGGGTTCTGGAGGCGGAGGCCGCGATCGATCTTCTGTCCCGGTCGGAAGTAACCGGCCGGCAACTGGCGCGTAAGATGGCAGAATTCTTTGTCGCAGACGAACCCGACCCCGACCTGGTTTCCTCGTTGTTCAACGGCTATGCCGACGGTGGCGGTTCCTGCCTGACCATGGCGCAGAAACTGGTTCGCACACCGGAAGCGTGGCTGCCGCAGCAGAACAAGGTCAAGACGCCGGAGGACCTGGTGTTTTCAGCAACGCGGGCGCTCGGCAAACGACCTGAATCCGGTCAGTCGCTGGTGCGGGCCATGACGATGCTGGGGCAGCCGCCGTTTTATGCACCGTCACCTGCGGGCTGGCCGCAGACGGCTAGCTACTGGCTGTCACCGCAGGTCCTGATTGAACGGCTGCAATGGGTGTCTTCCTATGCCGACAGGTATGGGTCGCCAAACGGTATGGAGGGCATTGAACTCGGTTTCGAGGTTTTGGGGCCGTTGTTCAGGCCTGAAACCTTTCGACGGCTCCAGGTGTCATATTCGCAGTCCGAAGCCGTTGCCCTGCTGCTTTCAAGCCCGGAGTTTCAGAAACGATGACCGGTATGAAAAAAAGGACTGTCAACAGACGCAGCGTCCTCGCAGGATTGGGCGCCGGACTGGGGGCGGGGCTGGGCGCGTATGCTGCCGGTGGCGTCAGGCTTAGCCTCGCTGCCGGACCCGGCGACAAACGGTTTGTGCTGGTTCTGCTGCGCGGCGGCATGGACGGCCTGGCGCTGGTGCCACCCTATGGTGACGAGAACTATGCCGCACAGCGCGGTGCGTTGGCGATGCCGGGGTCAGGCAAGGATGATGGCGTGATCGATCTCGACGGCTTTCATGGTCTGCATCCTGCCGCAACCGCCCTGCTGCCGTTTTGGCAGAGGCAGGAAATGCTGATTTTCCCCGCTGCAGCGACGCCCTATCGCGGCACGTCGCATGTCGAAGCGCAAACGGTTCTCGAAAACGGGGCGGCCACGCCCGATGGTGCGTCAAGCGGCTGGCTGAACAGGGCGCTCGGATTTCTTGAAGATGGGTCGGCGCCGGCGGTCGCGGTGTCGAAAACTTTGCCTCGGGTGCTTGCCGGGCCGAACACCGCGTCATTATGGCCGGAAAACCAGTTGCCGCAATCGATCACCGGCTTCTACGAGAAGATCGCCCTTCTGTATTCAGGTGATCTGATATTCGCGCCACTGCTGGCGGAAGGTCTGCGTCAACAGGAAACCCAACTCGCCCGCCTGACCGAGGAAGACCGCCTTTCCGGTCGAGGCGCATGGCGGCCGCAGGATCTTGAATATGTTGCCGAAATGGCGGCGGTGAGCCTGAAGGCGGAACAGGGGGCGCGCATCGCGGTGCTGGAGACCGCAGGCTGGGACACACATCAGAATCAGGGATCGATAAACGGTCTGCTTGCGCGCAGGCTTTCGGGCCTTTCCGGTGCGCTCAGCGCAATGGCTGTCGAGATGGGACCGGCCTGGTCGGAGACGGTGGTTGCCGTGGTTGGCGAATTCGGCCGATCGGTCGTTCCGAACGCGACCTTTGGAACCGACAACGGCACCGCTGGCACGATGCTGCTGCTGGGTGGTGCTGTCGCCGGTGGGCGGATTGTCGGCGGCTGGCCCGGCCTGTCGCCGTCTGACCTGCTGAACGGCACAGACCTGAAGCCGGCGACGGATGTCAGGACGGTGTTCGCCTCGACCCTGGTCGAACATCTCGATCTGTCGCTTGCCGGTATTCAGAAAACGGTCTTTCCGGGTAGCAGTTCAGGAGTGATGCAGGGCCTAATCCGATGATTTTCTTTGTAAATGTCACCGAATGGTGATTAATTGTCAGAATGAAAAAGCGTAACCGCCTCAAGACAGAAGAAAACCTGCTGCGCGCAGCGGCTGAATTGTTGCGGCGGGACGGATTTACGGCCTTCGGTGTCAACGCTGTTGCGCGTGAAGCCGGCGTCGACAAGGTTCTGATCTACCGTTATTTCGAAGATCTGGACGGGTTGCTGGCGGCGCTGGCGGATCATCTCGATCTTTGGCCGTCGGTTGAGGATCTGATCAGCGAATCCGATGCGATATACCGGGCGAGGCCGGCCGCCCAGCAGATGCGGATCGTTTTCCGCAATTTGCTGAAAGGGTTGCGCAATCGCCCGCTGACACTGGAAATCATGGCATGGGAACTGGCTGAAAAAAATCCACTGACCCGCAAGCTGGAAGTGGCGCGCGCCGATCTTGCCCGAATTTTCACCCGGCGCTACGGCCATACCGGCCCGCAGGAAGTCGATCTTTCGGCGTTTGTCGTGATCCTCTCTGCCTCGATCCACTATCTTACCGCCCGGATGCGCGTAACTGATGACTTCAACGGGATGACTGTTGCCGATGATCAGGCGTGGCAGCGACTCGAATCGTCGTTAGACATGATCTGCGACCGCATGCTTGCATGATGGGCCTGCTGCCCTAAATCTGAATACCGAACGACCTTTTTTGAACGAACGATACTGTTCGGACCAACCGGAGACGCCATTTATGAAATATCTTCACACCATGATCCGTGTTCGCGACCTTGATGAATCGCTCGACTTTTACTGCAACAAGCTGGGCCTTGAAGAAGTGCGGCGGTACGATAACGAGCAGGGCCGGTTCACGCTGGTTTTTCTGGCGGCGCCTGAAGATGTCGACCGGGTGAAAGCAAACGAGGCCCCGGCAGTCGAATTGACCTACAATTGGGATCCGGAAGACTATCAGGGCGGCCGCAACTTCGGCCATCTCGCCTATGGCGTCGATAATGTCTACGAAACCTGCCAGCGGTTGCAGGATGGCGGGGTCACCATCAACCGCCCGCCACGTGATGGCAGAATGGCCTTTGTCCGCTCGCCGGACGGCATATCCATCGAGTTGTTGCAGAAGGGTGATTCCCTGCCGAAGGCGGAACCCTGGGCTTCGATGGAAAACACAGGAAGCTGGTAACCCGATGCGGAAAAGCCGCCATTCAAATGCCCGCGTCTGTCTGGCGCCGGTTTTGGCGGTTTTTCTCTTTCTGCTCGCGGGGTGCGCCGCGCAGCGCGACAGGATGAACGTGACAGATCCGACTGCGGCGGAGGCCCAGTCGATTGCCGTCGTTGTGACCGCTCGCGGCGTCAATGCCTGCTGGACGAATCAGGCATCCGTCGGCGCCGCGGTTGCAGGCAAACTGGCGGCTGCCTATCCCGGTGCTACGATCACCGTTGCCGAAAATGTTCAGGACGATCAGCTTGTCTTTCAGGTTTTCGGCTGGGTGTTTCGCCGGTCCGGTCTGTGCTTCGGCAATTTCCGCGTTTCTGCCGGGCGGGGCCTTGAGACGACGGAAGACGGCTTCATCGATGTCCGGATACCGGTCGCCGTCACGAAACGAAGCGCTATCCTGGCCTCGCCCGAAACCATGAATGCGCGCGCTCTGACATTCGCGGAAGACGCATCTCAGACCTTCTCAACGCAAATCAATGCAATGCGCTGATCGGCGTCACTTACCAGGTCAGCGCTTCCGCCTCGTCGATTTCGATCATGGTTGGGCCATTCGCTGACGCGGCGTCTTTCAGCTTCGCCTTCAGTTCATCGAGCGTGGCGGCTTTGCCGGTCGTCCAGCCATAGCCTTTGGCGATGGTCTGGAAATCCGGCGTGTAAATGTCGACGCCGATCTGCGGCAACTTGCGGCTTCCCATATACTCGCGGATTTCCTGATACCCGATGTTGTTCCAGACGATCAGGACGACCGGCAAGTCGATTTCTCTCGCCGACGCCATTTCGTTTATGGTGAATTGCAGCCCGCCATCGCCGGCAAAGGCGATAACCGGCCGATCCGGCCGACCGATTTTCGCACCGATGGCCGCCGGCAGGGCATAGCCCAGCGTGCCGTAACCGGTCGCCGAATTGAAATAGGACCGGGTTTTGGTTGCTTGCAAAAACTGGTTGGCGGAATAAATCGGCTGGGTTGAATCGCCGGCGATCACGGCGTCCGGCAAGGCCTCGAAAATTGCGTCAAACACCTTGCGGTGCTGGCGGGCGCGATCATTGAGCATATCGGCCGTTGCCGCTGAAAGCTGTTCCACCCGCCATGTATCGGCCGGTTTCGGGCCGAGCGCCGACAGGGCGGCGGCCAGCGCCTTCATCGCCGGCCCGGCGTCGCTCAGAATCGCGATTTCGGGTAGCGCGTTTCGCGTCAGTTGTTCCGCGTCGATATCGATGCGGACGATCTTGCCGGTAAGGGCGAGGTCAGATCCATCCAGCAGAAGGTGCTCGGTCTCGCCCATTTCAGTGCCGACCGCCAGAATTGTATCGGCAGACCGGACGGCTTCGAGAATGGGGGGATGACCAAGAACAGAACCCAGATTCAGAGGATGATCGGGGGCGAGAACGCCCTTCGCATTGGTCGTCAGCAGAACCGGTGCGCCAAGGGCATCGACAACTGCGTTGGCTTCCTTCACCGCATTCTGAACGCCGCCGCCGAGAAGAACGATGGGTGATTTCGCGCCGTGCAGCAGGCGTGCGGCTTCGTCGATCCTTTCGGGGTCCGGCCCCGGCTTCGCGTAAACCGGAACGACACGTCGGCGGATGTGGTCGCCGGGTGCGGTGATGATATCCAGCGGCAGTTCGATCAGCACCGGGCGCGGCCGGGCGCTGTTGAACACGGCAAAGGCCCGCGCCAGAACATCCGGCAGTTCATCCGGCCGCATCAGCGTATGGCTGAAGGCTGCGACACTGCTCAGCATGCGGCGCTGTTCGTGTAATTCATGCAGCCGGCCGCCGCCCATGCCCAGTTGTTGCGTGTAGTTGGTGCTGGCGATGACCAGCATGGGCACGGAATCGCCATAGGCCTGGCCCATCGCGGTCGCGATATTGGTCAGTCCGGGGCCGGTGATGATGAAGCAGCCTGCCGGTTTGCCGGTTGCCCGGGCATAGCCGTCGGCCATGAAACCGGCGCCCTGTTCATGGCGGGGCGTGATATGGCGAATGCCGCTGTTCGGCAGGCCGCGATACAGTTCCACGGTATGAACGCCGGGGATGCCGAATACCGTATCGATGCCGTAGCCGGCCATCAGCTCGACCAGCACTTCGCCGCAGGTTGTCATGTATTTTTTCCTTTAGGTTTAGTCTCTGTATTTAACGCCGGGCAGAACGCACAGCATTTCGTAAAGCAGGTTGGCTGCAAGCAGGGCGGTGTTGCCGGATGTGTCGTAAGGCGGTGCAACTTCAACCAGATCGCCGCCAACCAGATCAAGCCCCCGGCAGCCGCGAATGATTTCCAGCCCCTGAATCGTGGTGAGGCCGCCAACTTCAGGCGTGCCTGTACCGGGCGCGGAAGACGGGTCCAACCCGTCGATGTCGAAGCTTAGATAAACCGGTCCGCCGCCGACTTTCTCGCGCACTTCCGCCATCAACGGTTCAAGTGATTTGTACCAGCATTCCTCGGCCTGAACGACGCGAAAGCCCTGGTCTCGGCACCAGTCAAAATCCTCCGCTGTATAGCCGGTGCCCCGAAGGCCGATCTGCACCACGCGATCGCAATCCAGCAGGCCTTCCTCGACGGCCCGGCGAAATGGCGTGCCATGGGCGATCTTTTCGCCGAACATGTGGTCGTTGACGTCGGCATGGGCATCAATATGGACCATGCCGACCGGACCATGTTTCTTTTTCAGCGCCCGCAGGATCGGCAGTGCGATCGTATGGTCGCCACCCATCGTCAGTGGCTTGCAGCCGGCATCCAGCACCGCGTCATAGGCGGCTTCGATGATGCCCATGCTTTTCTGCATGTTGAAGGTGTTGATCGCTACATCGCCGATATCGGCGACCTGAAGGCTGTCGAACGGGGCTGCGCGGGTCGCCATGTTGTAAGGCCGCAGCAGGCAGGATTCGGCGCGAATCTGCCGGGGGCCGAATCTTGCGCCGGCCCGGTTCGACGTGCCGATATCGAACGGAACACCGATGAAACAGGCGTCCAGACCTTTGGCGGTTTCCTGGCTCGGCAGCCGCATCATGGTTGCCGGCCCGCCGAACCGCGGCATATCGTTGCCGCCCAGGGGCTGATTCAGCGTTCGGGTCATCGCAGATTTCCTTTATTTTTTGACATGCGGTACATTCGCAGGATCAGGCCTGCTGTAAAAGGGTAAACAGCCCCTATTTTTGCACTGTTGCGGCAGAAAACCTCATTAGACTTGCGGGAAATTGACGGGTTGATGTATGTTGCGCCGCAACAAGAAAAGAACATATTCGAACCGATACAAATCAGCGGGGTTAAGGCGATGTCAGGCTACGCACATGACGTACCGGGTACGCGGGCGAAAGCGATAACGGTTCCTGAAATTCGCGCCCGCAAGGGCGGCGTGCCGATTGTCGTGCTGACGGCCTATACCGCGCCGATCGCCAAACTACTCGATCCGGAAGTCGATATCATTCTGGTCGGCGATTCGCTTGGTATGGTCGTTCACGGCATGCCGAACACGCTGGGCGTGACGGTCGATATGATGATCATGCATGGTCAGGCGGTGATGCGCGGCGCATCGAAGGCGCTGGTCGTCGTTGATATGCCGTTCGGCAGTTTCGAGGAATCACCGGCAGTGGCGTTTCGTAACGCGTCCCGCATCATGCAGGAAACAGGCTGTGCATCGGTCAAGATCGAAGGCGGTGTCGAGATGGCGCCGACAATCGAATTTCTGACAAAACGGGGCATCCCGGTCATGGGCCATGTCGGGCTGATGCCGCAGAAAATGAAAGCAGAAGGCGGGTTCAAGACCGTGCGTCTGGACCGAACGGATGTGATCATGGAAGACGCAAAGGCGGTAACCGAAGCCGGCGCGTTCAGTCTGGTCATTGAAGGCGTGGTTGAGCCGCTGGCTAGGCTGGTTTCCGATTCCGTTTCGATCCCGACCATCGGCATTGGCGCGTCCGCTGCTTGCGACGGTCAGGTGCTCGTAGTCGACGACATGATCGGCCTGTTTGACGAGATGAAACCGAAATTCGTGAAACGCTACGGTGCGGTTGCGGATATGGTGCGTGAATCCGTTTCTGCCTATGCTGCCGATGTCAGAGCGCGCCGGTTTCCGGGTGATGAAAACCTGTTTGGTGTCGAACCGCCCAAGGCGGCGGCTGTCCGATCGTAATCACAAATGACTGTATTGCCGGTTGCCGAGACCGTGGTCGACCTGCGTGCGCGCATTTCCGCCGACAGAAACAATGGCCGCACGATTGCGCTTGTTCCGACTATGGGCGGGTTGCATGACGGCCATCTGTCTTTGTTCGATGCAGCGCGGGGCAGGGCCGATACGGTTATCGCAACCCTCTTCGTAAATCCGAAGCAGTTCGAACGGCAGGACGATTTTTCCGCCTATCCCCGCGATCTTGAAAAGGATAAGGCGATGATGGCGAACAGCGGGGTCGACCTGCTGTATGCGCCAACGGTATCGGAAATTTATCCGGACGGCTTTACCACGCAGGTTTCGGTGGGTGGATTGACCGATTGTCTGTGCGGCGTCTTTCGGCCCGGACATATGGACGGCGTCGCCACCGTTGTCACCAAACTGCTGATCCAATCAATGCCTGATATAGCCTTGTTCGGTGAAAAGGATTACCAGCAACTGCTGGTCATCAGGCGTCTGGCGCGGGATCTTGATTTGCCGGTGACGATCAAAGGGTGCCTGACCGTGCGGGAAAAAGACGGTCTCGCCATGTCATCGCGCAATGTCTACCTGACCCCAGAAGAACGCCAGATCGCACCGGTCCTGCACCGGATACTGGATGATATCGCTGCATTGGCGGCAGGTGAAAACTCTGTCGAGGCGGCCTGCCGGCACGGCAAGGCACAATTGATCGAGGCCGGCTTTTCATCAGTCGACTATCTTGAAATGCGGGCGGCTGACGATCTCGCCTTGCTCGACACGGTGGACCGGCCGGCCCGGGTTTTCGGCGCGGCGTATCTCGGCAAGGCGCGGTTGATCGACAACGTCGCGGTCTCCTGACCACGGCCGGGCCTAGCGCGCAGCCATGATACCACGCAGATAATAGGCTATCTTGCAGGATCCGCCGGAATAGTTGATCTGCAGTTTTACGAACAGATCCTTGTCCTTGATTTGCACCGTATCCTTCACGCCATGGATCATCGATCCCTTGAAGTCGACAGATACAATGCCGTCTTCGATCTTATAGGTGATCAAACCACCGGTCTGCGGATGCCGCCAGTGACCCTCGGCTCGGGTTTCTTCCACATCCGTTGTGTCAAACCGGATTTCATTGCATTCCGATTCACTTGCAACCGGTTCAAGCCTGTAGTTGCCGGGAACAAACCGCATATCGCTGCCGGTCAGGACAGTCGGTGTCGTTTCTGCAACCCGGTCTGTCACGACCTGCTGAGCCGGCTTTGACAGCGCTGCGACCCTGGCGCGGGCAATTGGCGCGAAAACCCCGTCGGGGTAGGTTTCCAGATAGGTTTCAAACAGGGCCGGGTTGTTCTCGGCGGCAATTGATGTCCAGAACAGGGTTTCCGCATCGCTGTTGGTCGGCTCAGATACGTCCGCCTTATCGGTATCGGTAAAGTAGAAGTTTCCGGTCAGGGATGAACTTTCCCAGGGTACTTGTTCACCGTTCGACCGGTCCATGACCTCGATACGCACCCGTTTGAAAACCTCTTCAATCGGCGCACCGGGCTGGTTCATCGATCGGACAAGCGCCCGCGCATAGGGTGAATTGCGTCCGTCGCCGTCGGCCGCGACCTGACCGGGCGCCGTCGAATAGGCAAGGATGGTGCCGCTCGGGGCGTCCATGCGGGCGAGACCTCCGGTTCCTACCGACCGGAAACCGCGCTCATAGGGATTGTTGCGGCAGGCGTCGAGAATGACGATGTTCAGGCTTGTCCGGGAATAGGCGAGCATGTCGAGCATGGCCGAGGCCGACACCGCTTCAACCGACACGTCCCGTTCCGCCTTGATACGGGCGTCGACGGGCACAAGAAAGTTTTCGCCATCCACCTGCAGGCCGTGGCCGGCATAGAAAATCAGGCTGACTGTGTCTTCGCCGGCCTTCGCCAGCTCGTCGCCAAAGTCGCGGATCGCCCGGCGCATGCCTTTCTGAGTCAAATCGATATGACGGAAAACCTTGAACCCGAGGCTCGACAGCGTATCCGCAACAAGGTTTGCATCGTTGACGGGGTTGGAAAGCGGTTGGTCCGGATAGGTGCCGTTACCGATAACCAGCGCATAGCGTGCAGCTTCCGGCGCGGCGCCGGCTGATCCTGAAAGTGACACAATAACCAGCACAGGAGCTACGAGGGCACAGAGTATCCACCGTATTGTCACAAACACCATTTTGTCCTCCTTTGCATCGGACAATGCCAGTGAATGCAGACAGAGTTTACGTCCGATAGCCGGGGGCTGCCAGAGGTACGCTTTCTGACAGAACACTTCAATTTATCGGATGTAGCTGTGGCGGTCATTATCGGCATTCGATTTAGCCGCTTTCAAGGATCCAGTCTACGGCAGCATTGATGTTTTCCACAACAGCGGTTGGCTGCAGATCGCATGCTTTTTCATCTCCGGCCTGGTATTTTCCGGTCTGAACCAGCACTGCCTGCCCGGCGCCGGCAGCGAGCGCCCCCGATACATCCGCCTCGGCGTCGTCGCCGATCATCACACAGTTCGCCAGATCTGTATTCATGCTGTTTGCGGCTGCGTCGAAGAAGCTTCTGGATGGCTTGCCAAGGACAGTGGACGGTATTCCCGACGCATATTCCAGGGCGGTGACGAATGCCCCCGCATCGATACTTCGCTGTCCGTCAGAATCAAGAAAGGTCCGGTTTTTGGCGAGTGCGAAAAACGGTGCATCATGATCGAGAACACGGAAAGCGGCGTTCATGGCTGCGAACGAAAAGCCATCGGCCGCATCGCCGACGACCAATGCGGTTTCCCTGCCTTCAGGCAGGTCCTTGAAATCTTCTTCCAGAGCCGGGTGGATCAGCAGGTGCGGCGTTAACTGTCTGTCCGTCAAAATTGCGCAGGCGGCTGCTGCGGGCGTAAAGACTTCATTACCGTCAATGCGAAAGCCCATTCCGGCAAGATGCTCAAGGATCAGCCGTTTGGATTTTCGTGTCGTATTGGTGACGAAGCGAACTGGCATGCCGGATTTCCGCAACCGGTTTATGGCTTCCGCCGCGCCGGATATCGGCTGGTCGTTTGTATACACGACACCGGACAGATCAATCAGAACAGCGCGTATCATGGAAGCAGGATAACGCGGTTTCTCATCCGATCAAACTTACCGCCTAGGCACCGGTTCCCAGATGATACAGGCAGGCGCCGCGCTTGACGCGGGCCGGCAGGTTCACCGCAAGCACTGTCCCGCCCTGATCGAACGTCACTTTTGTTGGTTCCCGGCCCGGGGATTCGGGATAGTGGATCCACGCGGCCACATTGCCGGCCGAAACCGTATCGCCGCAGTCTGCGCACAATTCAACGACGCCGGGTTCCGGCGCGAAGACGTAGGCGGCATCCGGAAAGGCGATGGTCTTGCCCTTCGCTGCAGGCACGGTGGGGCCTTGCAGAAGGCCGATTACCTGCAGTACCCGCCGGACACCCTTTCGGGCCATATCCAGTATTGCCGGATCGACCGCGCCGCCGCCGCCGAATTCCGCAAAGACGGATAGTGCGCCCTGACGAACGGCTGCTGCGGACGAAAACCCGCCGCCTTCCGATTTGTAGATGCCGAAATACGGCAAGCCATAGGCGTCGATAATCCGCTGTTTCAGATCGGCATTCGGATCGTCTTTGGTTACCTGCATCATGCCTGTCGGTTTGGCGTAGGTCATTGATTCACCGCCGGAATGCAGGTCCATCACAAAATTGCACCCCGCCATCAGCGTGTTTTCGATATAGTCGGCGATGGCCAGACTGGGCGTTCCTTCCGGGTCGCCTGGAAACAGCCGGTTCAGGTTGCCCTGATCGATTGGCGAGGTGCGCAGGCCGGCTTCGGCGGCCGGAAAATTCGCCATCGGCATCAGGATAAGATGACCGGAAACATCATCGGGCAAAAGCGTTCGGATCAGTTCCGAGACAACAATCTGCCCCTCGTACTCATCACCGTGAACGCCTCCGAGGATCAGAACCCGTGGGCCATCGCCGTTCCTGATCGACGCGATGGGGATCGGGATGACGCCATAACCTGACCGATGCACGGAATGCGGCAAATGGACGAATCCGGCGTGTTTGCCGTCTGCGTGCAAGTTTATCGTGCTGTAGATTGATGTTTCCGGCATAGTTGCTCCCCTGACTTATGTGCATCAATTCACACGCGGATTTTTTGTGCAATTCTATTTTTCAGTGACGGTCGCATGAACTATTCGACGCTTTCGGAAACCGACCTTTGGGTAGAAAAACCGAGTGATCGGCAGTACCTTGTCGAGAACGGTTTGCCGAAAGAACACCAGATCAGAGGCTTCGAATACTGGAAGCATTACTGTGACGGCGAATCGCTGCCCGACATGTCGAAAATCGACCCGCTGCTGATGCCGACGATGGCGCTTCCCTGGGTTGAGCTTGTGGAGGTGCAGCAAGCTCCCAGGCGCTTCCGCATGCGTCTATGGGGAACCGGTATCGTAGCGGCGACAGGCTATGACTATTCCGGCATGTGGA
This sequence comes from uncultured Flavobacteriaceae bacterium, assembly GCA_964352715.1. Classification (GTDB taxonomy): domain Bacteria; phylum Pseudomonadota; class Alphaproteobacteria; order UBA8366; family Aestuariispiraceae; genus JAVKBW01. The sequence continues at coordinate 24,877 of CAYGSU010000046.1, forward strand.
TGGACGAAAAAGGCATGAATTCCGGAATAGGGCGGCTAAATATCGTTGTCGAGCAGCGCAGGCCGTATTTTGCGATCCTGCCGATGAGCTGGCATTCGGAAGAATACCGGCAGTCTTCGCACTACAGCGTTATCGGACTGCCGTTTCGGGATCAGGCGGACAACATTGCCCGTATCTTGTGCCTGCTGGGGTTCGGCTGACAGGCACGAACGGACCGGCGGGGTCGGACAATGGCCCGACCCCCGGTACGGACTAGTAGCTGGCGTCCGGCATGGAATCCTTTTTCTTCTGAACGAATTCCTTCAGAGCTTCGTCGGTGCCTGGGTCGATTTCCGGCTCGACGTACTTCTCAAGCTGCCATTTCCAGTATCCGTTGGCGCGCTGCATCATGTCGCGGCTGCCTTCCGATTCCCACTGTTCGAACGAATTGTTGTCGGCCAGCGGTGACCGGTAGAACGCGTTCTCGAAATTGGCCTGTGTATGCGCACAGCCCAGGAAATGCTTGCCGGGCCCGACTTCGCGGATGGCGGACATGCCCTGACCGTTTTCAGATTTGTCTGGTCCGTCAAGCAGCCGCGCCAGCATCGCGCACTGGTCGGCATCCATGACGAATTTTTCATACCCCATGGCGAGGCCGCCTTCCAGCCAGCCTGCAGCGTGCAGCATGAAGTTGACCCCGCCGAGAGCGGCGGTCTGCAGCGTGTTCGCTGCTTCATAGGCTGCCTGCGCATCGGGAATTTTTGAACCGCACAAGCCGCCGCCCGACCGGAACGGAACGCCAAGCCGGCGGGCGAGCTGACCGGCGCCGTACAGAACCAGTGACGGTTCCGGCGTGCCGAAAGTCGGTGCGCCCGACTGCATCGAGATGGATGAGGCGAACGTGCCGAAAACCGTCGGTGCGCCGGGGCGGATCAACTGGGTCAACGCCATGCCGGCCATCGCTTCGGCCAGAATCTGGGTCAGCGTGCCAAGCGTCGTTACCGGGCTCATCGCACCGGCCAGGATGAACGGAGAAATCACCGTCGCCTGATTGTTGCGTGCATAAACCTTCAACGCCCCCAGCATGGTATCGTCCCAGACCATCGGTGAGTTGGCGTTGATCAGGTTGATCACGACGCAGTTCTGGTCGATGAATTCCTCGCCGAACAGAATCTTGCACATTTCGATGGTGTCTTCCGCGCGCTCTGGCGCAGTAACGCTGCCCATGAACGGTTTGTCGGAATACCGCATGTGGCTGTAGACCATTTCCAGGTGACGCTTGTTGACCGGCAGATCAACCGGTTCGCAGACCGTGCCGCCGGAATGGTGCAGACCGGGCGCCATGTAGGCCAGCTTCACAAAGTTCCGGAAATCTTCGATACGCGCATACCGCCGGCCTTCATCCAGCGACCGGATGAACGGAGGGCCATAGGCTGGCACCAGCACGGAATTCTTGCCGCCGATCCGGACCGATCGCGCCGGATTGCGGGCGACCTGAGTGAATTCGGCCGGCGCGGTATCCATGATTGTCTTGCGCAGCATGCCGCGTTCGAACCGCACCCGTTCGCCCTGCACATCGGCACCGGCATCCCGCCAGATCTGAAGAACTTCCTCATCGCCGCGAAAATCAAGGCCGATTTCCTGCAGCACGGTATCCGCATTGGTTTCGATGATCGTCAGGGTTTCTTCATCGAACGGGTCGAAATAGGGAATGTTGCGCTTGATGTAGGGCTGGCTGATTGCGCCCGTCGCAGCACGCGCCGCCTGCCGCGCTGTCCGTCCGCCACCGCTTCTTCTGCTCCGCCGTTCGCCAGGTTCCGCTTCGTCAGTCATAACTCGTTCCCTCGATTGCTTTTTGACGATGCGCCAGCACGGGCGGCGTCAGGTGATTTTATCTATCGTCCGAATGAATTGAACACGAGCGCCTTCGCTGCGTGTCTTATTGCGACAGAGAACCCCCGATTGCGCGTCATTCACGTCTCGTGGAAGGCAGGATGACCGATCCGACGGCCAAAAGCACAAGTGCCAGGGCGCCGAACTCGAAAATGCCGGGGTCTTCTGAAAGCAACAATGCGCCGAAAAACACGCCGGCTACCGGCACGATCATCGTCGACACCGACGACACGACGACGGGAACAATGGTCGCGATCCGGTTATAGGCGTAGAAACAGAAACAGCCGGCAATCACCATGTTATAGCCAAGCGCCCCCCAGGCCTTCCAGCTTACCGCCGGCCAGTCGGTGTCGTCGAACATGAAGGCCAGAACCGCGAGCGGCAGCACCGCCAGGATGTTGAACCAGAAGCTGAGCGGCGATGTGGCGAGCGAAAATCCGAAATGCCGCAGATAGACGGTCGTGATCGCCCAGCAAAACGCTGCTGCGACGCAGATCAAGGTGCCGATTGGGGCCTGCTCAAGAACTTCCAGATCCTGAAACAGCAGCAACGCCATCGCGCCGAGACCAAGACCCAAGCCCAGAAGCTGGCGCCCGGTGACACGTGTTTTCAGGATCAGGAAAGAGATCGCCGTCGCCCATAACGGCATCGTGTAGCCAAGGATCGCGGCCCGGCCAGATTCCATCAGGCTCAGACCGAACAGGATCAGCGCGTTCCAGCCGGCGACGCTGATCAGGGCAACAGGCAGAATGCCCTTCCAGTCCCGCCGTGTCGGCATGATGCGTCGTTTCCGGATTCTGGCAATCAGCAGAAAGCCCAGGCCGCTGACCAGAACGTTCAACGCCCTGAAACTGAAGACATTTATCTCCGCCGCACCAATTTTCATGATCGGCCAGTTCAACCCCCAGAACACGACCAGAAAGGCAAGCAGCAGATAGATTTCGCGGGGAACGTCGCTCGGGTCTTTCGCCATCTGCCGCTATTGTTTCGGAAACAGGGGTTTTGGAAAATTCAGCGACCAGCCGCGCCAGATGGCGATCAGGCGCAGGCCGAGCGCCGCGCCGACCGACGCCACAAGTCGAAGATCGAAGGCGACATCCGGCGGGACAAGAACATAGACCAGCGCGCCGAGAATGGCGGCGGAGATATAGATTTCCTGGCGCAACAGGACCGGCGGTTCGTTGCAGATGACATCCCGGATGACGCCGCCGAAACTCGCGCTGACCGCACCGAACAGCACCACGACCAGTGGATGCGCGCCGGCCAGTTCGGCTTTCTGCGCGCCGAGAGCGGCGAACATCGCAAGGCCCAGGGCATCGGCATAGAGCAGCCATTGCATCCGACGACCCAGCAGGAAACGGTTGAACACACAGCAGATCAGGGCGCAGCCGATGCAGACAGCGACCGGTGTCGGGTCGAGCACCCACGACAGCGGCGTATCGCCCAGCAGCAGATCACGAAACGTGCCGCCGCCGATACCGGTTACCGTGGCGATAAAAGAGACCCCGATGAAGTCCATGCCTTGCCGCAGCGCCATCAGCGCGCCGCTGACGGCAAACACGGCGGTGCCGAACAGGGCGATCCACAGAACCAGGTCGGTCATGAGTGTCTTTCGTTCGTGGGCGGGTCGGGGCAGGAAATTATGTCAGCAAGTATCCTGCCGCCGCCGTAGCGGCGACAACCAGTATCGGCGGCGCATGCAGGGTCTGCAATGCCAGAAATGCCCCGATAGCAATTACGATATCTGTCGGGGTCTGCACTGTCGGCAGGATAATCGGATCGATAAGTGCGGCGGCGAGAACGCCGACGACGGCGGCGTTGATGCCGTTGATCGGCGCGCGCGCCTGCGGCCGCGACCGGATGCGGTTCCACACCGGCAGAATGGCGATCACCAGCAGCATGCCGGGAGCGAAAATCGCCGCCAGCGCGACGAGACCGCCGGCCAGCCCGATGCCGCCACCGCCCGGATCGGCCAGCGAGCCGAGATAGGCCGACAGCGCGAAAAGCGGACCGGGGAGGGCCTGCGCTGCGCCGTATCCCGCAAGAAAGGTATCGGTCGACATCCAGCCGGGGTCGACAACCGAGGTTTCCAGCAACGGCAGAACGACATGCCCGCCACCAAAGACCAGTGCACCGGCTTCATAGAATGCGGCGCCGATGGCAAGTGCAGGAGGCATCAACCCCCGGTCGATCAGCAGGCTGGCCGCCAGCAGGGCAGCGAAACAGATCAGCGCCACAATCGTAACTGTGTGGCCGCCGGTTTGTTTCTGCACCTGGCTGGCCGCTGCGGTGTCCGGCCGCAACAGAACGGCACCGGCCAGCGCCCCGCTGGCGATCACCGCAAGCTGGGTCAGGCTGCCCGGCATTACCAGCAGTGCTGCGGCGGCGGCAACGGCGATTGCCGCTGCGGCAATACCGGTGCAGAAGCCGCGCGCCATGCCCAGAACGGCATGTGCGACAACGGCGGCGGCGGCCAGTTTCAGTCCGTGAATGATGCCGGCCCAGGCGGGGTCGGTCAGGATTGAAATGCCGATGGCAAACAAAGCCATCAGCAGGGCGGACGGGGCGGTGAACCCGATGAAGGCCGCTGTCGCGCCCAACGCACCGCCATGCCGCAGGCCTATGGCGAAGCCGACCTGGCTGCTGGCGGGGCCGGGCAGAAACTGACACAAGGCGACAAGTTCAGCGTAGCTCGCATCAGACATCCAGCCGCGCCGGTCGACGAATTCTGTCCTGAAATAGCCGATATGGGCGGCCGGTCCGCCGAAGCTGGTCAGACCCAGCCGCAGAAACGCCAGCAGGATCGTCACCGGTGAAACGGCGACCGTTTCGGCAGGCGCGGTCGTCATGGCAGGGGCGACTTGCGATGTGTCATCCGGTGGACACTAGCCGGTTTGCATGACAGACGGAAGAAACGGTGTTTTGGTATTTCCCGGCTTGATCGCGTGGCATCACTCGATCATAGTGCTGCGGTATTTCTAGGAAGTTCGAAATAATGTCCAATCCAGCGTTGAGCCTGCCGACAGGTGGTCGCGGTTTCATATCGGCGCTGGGCGTCGCACAGATATGTTCCTGGGGGTCTCTGTACTATTCGTTTCCGCAGATTGCGCAGGCTGTCGGTGCTGAATTCGGCTGGACCAAGCCGGAACTCTATGGTGCCGCGACCCTGGGTCTCCTTCTATCCAGCCTGATGACCTTTCCCGTCGGTGTCGCCATTGACAGAGGCTTCGGGCGGTATGTCATGGCGGGGGCGTCACTGCTGGCCGGTCTGTTGCTGTTTGCGTGGTCGCAGATCGACACCCTGTTCGGATTTTACGGAATCTTCGCCGTTATTGGCTGTCTGCAGGCGGCAACCCTTTACGAACCGGCCTTTGCGGTGATCGTCCGGCGCTTCGGC
>CAYGSU010000046.1:30245-33008 GCA_964352715.1 uncultured Flavobacteriaceae bacterium
CTGTCGCGAAAGTGCAAGGGGTTGCGGCGATAAACCGTCACCTTGCCCGACATCAGGACTGACCTGAAAGACCTGTTCACCCGACGCCGCCGCTGTTGCTATGCTGGGGCGTGACGGGGTTTTCGTGCATCGGTCGGAGACGCCAGAGCCTGTCGAGACGGAACGGAAACGAATAAACTCTTCTTGAGATGGAGACAGTAATATGGCGCAGTTCCACAAGAGCGCGGATGTCGTGATCATCGGCCTGGGCGGCATCGTCGGGGCTTCCGTGGCCCATCACCTGATCGAACGCGGCTGGGAAAACATCATCGGCATCGACAAGTCGGGCGTGCCGACGGATATCGGCTCGACCGCCCATGCGTCGGATTTCTGTTTCAACACGATGCACGATCAGATGACGATCTTCACCACGAAGTATTCCATCGACTTCTACGAGGCGCGCGGCCGCTACGAGCGGATCGGCGGCATCGAAGTGGCCCGCAAGGACGATGACGAACGCATGCTGGAACTGGAGCGCCGGGTCACTTCCGGCCGCGCCTTCGGCAGCCGCGTCCGCATGATCTCCGCGAAAGAGGCGAAGGAAATCATGCCGCTGGTGGAAGAAGACATGATCCAGGGCGCGCTTTATGACCCGGATGCCGGCCTTGTCGTGCCGCGCTCGCAGACCGTCGCCGGCGAACTGGTGCAGGAGGCAATCGACAGCGGCAAGCTGGAAAGCATTCCCAACACGCCCTGCACCGGTCTCGACATCGAAAACGGCAAAATCAAGGGCGTGCACACATCGCGCGGCTATATCGAAACCTCGAAGGTTGTCGTCTGCGCCGGCCTGTGGGGCCGCCTGATCGCCGAAATGGCGGGCGAGGACCTGCCGGTGATGCCGGTCGACCATCCGCTGACCTTCTTCGGGCCGTACAGCGAATTCGACGGCACCGGCAAGGAGATCGGCTATCCTTTGCTGCGCGACCAGGGCAACTCAGCCTATCTGCGCGACACGGGGGCGGCCGGTACGTCGGAAGGCGGGCAGATCGAATGGGGCTACTACGAGGAAAAAGACCCGCGCCTCGTCCACCCGCGCGACCTGCTGGAAAAGGAGGAAGCCCGGCTTTCGCCCTCGCAGCGCGACCTCGACATGGAACAGATCATCGAGCCGCTGGAACGCGCCATGGAACTGACGCCGGTCCTCGGCGAACTCGGCTATCACGAGAAGCATTCCTTCAACGGCCTGCTGCAGGTGACCGCCGATGGCGGCCCGTCCATCGGGGAATCGCCGGATGTGCGCGGCCTGTGGTACGGCGTGTCCGTATGGGTGAAGGACGGGCCGGGCACCGGCAAGGTCATCGCCGACTGGATGACCGACGGCCGCACCAGTCTTGATCACGCCAGCATCGACTACGCGCGCTATTATCCGATCCAGAAATCGGAAAAATACATCTACGACCGCTGTTACGAAACGGCGTTCAAAATCTACAACCCGCCGGTGCACAACCGCGAACCCTATTCAAAGGGCCGTAACCTGCGCACCGCGCCGTATTACCTGCGGGAAAAGGAACTCGGTGGCCATTTCATGGAAATCGTTGGCTGGGAACGCGCGCACGGTTATTCGTGCAACGACCACCTGCTGGAAAAATACGCCGACCGCGTGCCGGAACGCCTGCATGAATGGGACAACCGCCATTTCTGGCGCGTCTCCAACGCCGAACATCTGGAGCTTTCCGAGAATATCGGCATGGTCAACCTGTCGCATTTCGCGATCTACGACATTACCGGCGGCGACGCGGCTGACCTGATGGAGTACGTATCCTCCTCCAAGGTCGCCGGCGATACGGCGGTGGGCAAGGGCGTCTACACCAACTTCCTGGATGATACCGGCGGCGTGATGGCCGACCTGACCGTGCTGCGGCTGGGCGAAAACCGCTTCCAGATGATCGACGGCGGCGATGCCGGCAACCGCGATTCTGCCTATCTGCGCCGCATGGCCCAGGACAAGGGCTGGGATGTTACTGTCGAAGACCGCACCGACCATTACGGCTGCATCGGCGTCTGGGGGCCGAACGCCCGCGAAACGCTCAAGCAACTGGCCGATGACCCGGCCGGGCTGGACCCGGAAAACTTCGGCTTCGGCGCCTGCAAGGATTTCACCCTGCGCGGTGTGCCGGTGAAGGGCTTCCGTATTTCCTATGTCGGCGAACAGGGCTGGGAGCTTCACTTCTCGATGGCCTACGGGCTGGCGCTGTGGGACATGTTCCGTGATGTCGGCATCACCCCGATTGGTGTCGAGACCTATGCCAACAGCCGCCGTCTGGAAAAAAGCCTGCGTCTGCAGAACGCCGACCTTTTGACCCACTACAACCTGCTGGAAACCGGGCTGGCCCGTCCGAAGGTAAAGGCGGCCGACTTCCGCGGCAAGGACGCCAACCTGCGACAGCGTGATATGGACCATCAGGCGGCGCTTTTGTGCACGCTGACGGTGACCGACAATGTGGACCGCGACGGCATCGCCCGGTTCATGACCGGCAACTGCCCGATTGTCGATCCGGCAACCAACGAGGTGCTGATCGACGCCCATGGCCGGCGTTCCTTCACCACCAGCCTCGCCTATGGCCCGACCATCGGCAAGAACATCGCGCTCGGCTATCTGCCGCACGATTATTGCGAGGAAGGCCGCACGCTGGAGATCGAATTCTTCAACCAGAAATTCCCGGTCGAGGTCGCCGCCGTCGGCATGAAGGCGCTCTACGACCCGGCGAACGAGCGGATGAAGTC
>CAYGSU010000047.1:0-5869 GCA_964352715.1 uncultured Flavobacteriaceae bacterium
GCGTCCTTCTCAACGAACGCCCGCACCGCCGCTTCAATCTCGGCGGCGGCGGGCAGCATGGTCAGCGACCCGTCCGGGCGTTTCACCGCGATCAATCCGTGCGGTAGAACGGCCCATGAATAGCCGTCGATCTCACCGGTTTCCGGTTGTCCGTCCTTCACAACGCCGCATCCCCACATGTCGCATCTCATTCTAGTCTGAAAGAATACCCGATCCCCGGCCCTGAGCCGGGGTCTTTAGCCACATTCTGCACAAGATCCCGGATCAAGTCCGGGAATCCTGCTGTTGTCAGTTCAGCCCCGCCGGCTTCGGGCCGCCCGTCACCCAGTCGATCAGTTCGATCGTGTGGACAATCGGGATATTCGTGCCGGTGGCGATCTGGGTGATGCAGCCGATATTACCGGCGGCGATCACATCCGCCTTCGTGCTTTCGATATTCTTCACCTTGCGGTCGCGCAGGGTCGTGGCGATTGCCGGCTGCATGATGTTGTAAGTACCGGCCGACCCGCAGCAGAGATGGGATTCCGGCACATCCTTCACCGTGAACCCGGCCTGTTTCAGCAAGGTTTTCGGCAGGGTGGTGATTTTCTGGCCATGCTGCATCGAACAGGCGGAATGATAGGCGACGGTCAGGCCCGGCTGCGGCGCGGCAAGGGTCTCCGGCAGGCCGAGCTTGGTCAGGTATTCGGTGATGTCCATGGTCAGGCCCGACACCGTCGCGGCGTCTTCCGCGCGGCCCGCGTCGTTACGGAACATGTGGCCGTAATCCTTCACCGTGGTGCCGCAGCCCGACGCATTGATGACAATGGCGTCCAGCGGGTCGCGCTTGTGTTCCGCCAGCCAGGCATCGATATTCGCGCCGGCCTGTCCATGGCTTTCATCCGTCTTGCCCATGTGATGCACCAGCGCGCCGCAACAGCCCGCATTCTTCGCGATCACCACCTCGACGCCCAGCCGTGTCAGCACCCGCACCGTCGCTTCGTTGATCTGCGGGCTCAACACCTGCTGCGCGCAGCCGGTCAGCAGGGCGACGCGACCTCTCCTTTCCCCTTCAGCGGGAATAACCTGCGGGCTATCGACGCGCGACGGCGGCTGCATCCGTTTCGGCGCCAGCGACAGCATCGCCCCCCAGCGCCCGGGGAACAGGCCGGCGACCGGCCGCGCCAGCATCGCGCCGATCAGCGCGAACCGGAACAGGCGCGGCGACGGCAGCACGATCGACAGAACCTTGCGCAGGAACCGGTCAGCCGCGGGGCGGGTATAGGTTTCCTCGATCCGTTCACGGGCATGGTCTACCAGATGCATGTAATGCACGCCGGACGGACAGGTCGTCATGCAGGCCAGACAGGAAAGACAGCGGTCGATATGTTTCACCAGTTTTTCCGAGGCCGGCTTGTCGTTTTCCAGCATGTCCTTGATCAGATAGATCCGGCCGCGCGGGCTGTCCAGCTCGTCGCCCAGGGTGACATAGGTCGGACAGGTCGCCGTGCAGAACCCGCAATGCACGCAGTTGCGCAGGATGGCGTTCGATTCCGCGATATCGGGGTCGGCAAGCTGGGCGAGGGTAAAATTCGTTTGCATCAGGCGTTATCCCATCCGGCCGGGATTGAGAATGCCGTGCGGGTCGAAGCCTTCCCTGATCCGCCGGGCGAGCGCGGCGAGCGCCGGATTTTGCGGCTGGAAGACCGGTACGGCGGCCCGCAACGTCGGTGAGCCGCGCATCAGCATCGCATGACCGCCCCGTTTCTCCACCGCCGCGCGGATATCGGCAGCACCGGCATCTGCCGCATCGCCGGAAACCGCCAGCCAGATCAACCCGCCGCCCCAGTCCATGAACGCATCGCGATGGCCTTTTTCAACACAGGCAGCCAGCAGTGCCGGGCCATCCTGCGGCGCGACGGAAATTTTCCAGACCGGTCGATCATCGTCTCCGCCGGCAAACGGCTGTACATCGCGGATCGCCTTCCAGAACGCCCGGCTGCGGCTGGTGTGCAGTTCCTCGACCTCGCCATGGCCTTCCAGCAGCTTGCGCAACTGGTCGCAGCGATAGGCGACCGACCCTTCGATGCCTTCCAGCCGCAAGGCCGCGACGCCCTTGCCGAGCAGCCGCACCATATCGACCGGCGACGCCGCCGTCAGCGACGCCGGCAGCCAGGCCGCGCCGGAAATATCCAGCGGGCTGTTCAGCCCGTCGGTCATCGCGGCGACCGCCTGTTGCGGATCGTTGGTCGCAACCAGCACGGTGCGTTCCTTCGGTGCCGCCGGCAGTACTTTAACGGTCACGCTGGTCATCGCCGCCAGCGTGCCCCATGAGCCGCAGAGCAGTTTGCACATGTCGTAACCGGTGACGTTCTTCACCACGCGACCGCCCGACTTGAAGCTTTCGCCACGTCCCGATACCGCGGTGAAACCGAGGAAGTGGTCGCGCGCCGCGCCCGACTTGATGCGTCGTGGCCCGGCCAGATTGGCGGCGATTATCCCGCCCAGCGACCCGGCGCCGGCTTTCCCGGTCAGCAGGATGCCGAGATCGGGCGGTTCGAAAGCAAGCTCCTGGCCGTTCTCCGCCAGCAGCGCAGTGATCTCATCCATCGGCGTCGCCGGGCCGGCCTGCAGCACCAGTTCGTCCGGCTCGTACAGGGTTACGCCCGAAAGACGCGACAGATCGAGGTCGTGTTCGATATTCACCGCCTGACCAACCGAAGCCTTGCTGCCGTTGCCGGCAACCGACAGTGGCTCCTGTTCGGCTGCCGCCCAGGCGACAACCTCGGCAACCTGATCGGCTGTATCGGGGGTAAACACGGTCATTCGGCGACCCTTCTCAGAACCGGGGAAGATCGGGGAAGGGAAGCTTGCCCTTCTGGATATGCATGCGGCCCATTTCGGCGCAGCGATGCAGGGTCGGAAACACCTTGCCCGGGTTGAGAAGCCCTTGCGGATCAAAGGCGCATTTCAGGCGCTGCTGGTGGTTGAGATCGGTTTCGGTAAACATCTCGCCCATCAGGTCGCGTTTCTCGACACCGACTCCGTGTTCGCCGGTCAGTACGCCACCGACCCTGACGCACAGTTTCAGAATATCCGCGCCGAATTCTTCCGCCTTTTCCATTTCGCCCGGGTTGTTGGCATCGTAGAGGATCAGCGGATGCAGGTTGCCGTCGCCGGCATGGAAAACGTTCGCGACCCGCAACCCGTATTTGGCTGACATGGCCGTCATTTCCGTCAGAACATGCGGCAGTTCCTTGCGCGGAATGGTGCCGTCCATACACAGGTAATCCGGCGAAATCCGCCCGACTGCCGGAAACGCGGCCTTGCGCCCGGCCCAGAAGGTAATGCGTTCCTGTTCGCTTTCCGAGGCGCGAACCGTCGTCGCGCCACAGGCATCGGCAATCGTTTTCACCTGATCGATCAGCAGTTCAACTTCCTGCGCCGGGCCATCCAGTTCAACGATCAGCAGGGCCTCGACATCGCGCGGATAACCGGCCTTTGCGAAATCGTCGGAGGCGTGAATGGCCGGCCGGTCCATCATCTCCATGCCGCCGGGGATGATGCCCGCGCCGATGATCTTGCCGACGCAATCACCGCCCTGCTCGCTGGACGGAAAGCCGATCAGCAGGGCGCGCGCGGTTTCCGGCTTGCGCAGCAGCCGCACAGTCACTTCGGTGACGACGCCCAGCAGCCCTTCCGACCCGGTCAGGATGCCCATCAGATCGTAACCGCCGGAATCCAGATGCCGGCCGCCGATGCGGGTGATCGTGCCATCCATCATCACCAGTTCCAGGCCGAGAATGTTGTTCGTCGTCAGACCGTATTTCAGACAGTGCACGCCACCGGAATTTTCCGCCACATTGCCGCCGATGGAACAGGCGATCTGGCTCGACGGGTCCGGCGCGTAATAGAAGCCGTCGCCTTCAACCGCTGTCGTAATCGCCAGATTGGTGACGCCGGGCTGCACGACCGCACAGCGGTTGCCGTAGTCGATATCGAGAATCTTGTTGAACTTGCCCATGGCCAGCAGAATGCCGTCTTCCAGCGGCATGGCGCCGCCGCTGAGGGAGGTACCCGATCCGCGCGGCACCACCTTGATGCTGTGTTTGTTGCAGTATGCCAGCACATCGGCAACCTGCTGCGTGGTTTCCGGCAGCACGACGATCAACGGCAGGGATTTGTAGGCTGTGACGCCATCCGATTCGTAGGGTCGCCGCTCTTCTTCATCGACGATCACGCCTTCGCCCGGCACGATGGCGCGCAGGTCGTCGGCAATCGCCATCCGGCGATCTATCACCTTTTCATCAAGAGCAGGCATTTTCAGCATCAGCGTTTCCCGGATGCATTCGTGCATCCATTCTTAAATTGGTAATACCAATTATGGTTCCCTGAACACGTAACCGCAAGAATGAATTACTTTAACAGCCGACACCAGCCGGTATACAGCGTTGAAAAGCAGTACAAAAACGAAAACCGCGCTCTTTCGGGAGCGCGGCTATTCAATTCTCTCGAGGCCCACCTGACGGCAGCCCTGCAAACGGCGATCCTTAGCCCTGGCGGGCCTTGAAGCGCGGGTTCGTCTTGTTGATAACGTAGACGCGGCCCTTCCGCCGGATCACCCGGCAGTCCTTGTGGCGCTTTTTCAGCGTCTTCAGTGAACTTGCGACTTTCATCGTTCCACTCCGAAATTCGTTTCCGCGTCCGGCCGGACCGAAACACCGGTCCTGTGATCGCCACCTCGCGAAGTCGCCGGAACATAGGGACGCGCCTCCGCCCTGTCAACGCCGGAATCGCCGGACCAACGCGTTTCCGAAGCTGCCCGGTCCCATACTGTCAGGACAGGTCAATTCGTCTTGATATTGCCACAGTTCGACCACCAAGCAGACGATATCTCAATCTAGCTTAACCATACCGATCAGCCGAAACGGCATTATCGGAAAGGAGACTATCCGCCATGACCTACGGTACCATGACTTACCCGTTACCAATGAGGTATCAGGACAGCGCGTTCACCCTCATCGGGATCGAACTGGACCGGTTTATCACCAATAACTTCTGGTCCACCTACTCGATTGTCTGCGGTTCTGCCTTTGCGATTCTCGGCGCGATCACGATGCTGTCCGTTGTCTGACAATCCACCGGATTTGGCTAGCCTGCGGTATCTTTCTACCATGGGTTGACTTCCCTTGCTAACTCGACCTCTATGTCTGTGCAGGAAGGTTTTCCAGCTCCGGGAGGGGGCGAGGGTTGCCTTGCGGTAACCCTCAATCAATGACCATCGGGTTGTGTTTTGCATGGTAGTGCCGGACACAACTGATGGCCCGGGGATTTGCATGCGTTGGTTTCTGTCCGGTTTCGTCGCCGTCTTCTGTGTCTTTGCCCTCGGTTCAGCGGATATCCGCGCTGAAGCGGCACGGTATTGCTTCAACGAATGGCCGCCCTATGCCTTTGAAAATGGTGCGGGACAGGCCGAAGGCATCTCTGTGACAATCCTGAAGGAAGCCGCGCGACGCGCCGGCTATCAGGCCGTCTTTACCGAACTTCCCTGGGAACGCTGCCTGCGGGACGTTGAAATCGGTGAACAGGATGCCGTAATCGACGCGGCCAGGCGGGATGCCTATCTGCAGGGCGATGTCAGTTTTTCCGTCTATACGAACACATTCTGGGTTCGACAGGATTTCGGCGTCGAGCCGCCGGTACTGTCCTCCATCGGCGGCAAAAACCTCGGGCTGGTAAGAGGCTATGTCTACGGCGACGTGCTGGACGGCGAGATCGAACAGTCAGGCGCCATTGTCGACTTTGCGCAGGATGACGAGCAAAATGCCCGAAAACTCGCCTATGGCCGGGTCGATGCGATTATCGGCGATTTTATCGGCACCCGCGTCAT
>CAYGSU010000047.1:5969-11550 GCA_964352715.1 uncultured Flavobacteriaceae bacterium
CTACCGTTCGATCAGTTCCGACTTTTTCGGCGACCCCTTGCCTTTCGGCTTTTTCGGTCCGCTGTCTTCCGGATAGGCGAAGGCCAGCTTCTTGCCGTCCTTTTCGACGCCGACAATCGCCAACCCGCCTTTCGCAAGTCGGCCGAACAGCATTTCCTCGGCCAAAGGCTGCTTGATGTGTTCCTGAATGACGCGGCCAAGCGGCCTTGCACCGTTCAGTTTGTCGTAGCCTTTCTTGCCAAGCCAGGCCCGCGCTTCGTCGGTCAGTTCGATTGCAACCTGACGATCGGCAAGCTGCACTTCCAGCTCGATCACGAACTTGTCGACCACCTTGTCGATCACGCTCTCGCTTAAGGAATCGAACGGGATAACTGCATCGAGGCGGTTGCGGAATTCCGGCGTGAACAGCCGTTCAATCGCTTCCTGGTCTTCCCCGCTGCGCACTTCCCGGCCGAACCCGATGGCGTGCTTCGCCATGTCGGTCGCCCCGGCATTGGTGGTCATGATGAGGATGACATTGCGGAAATCGACGCTCTTGCCGTTGTTGTCGGTCAGCTTGCCGTAGTCCATCACCTGCAACAGGATGTTGAACAGATCCGGATGGGCCTTCTCGATTTCATCAAGCAGCAGAACGCAATGCGGGTTCTGGTCGATGGCGTCGGTCAAAAGCCCGCCCTGATCAAACCCGACATAGCCGGGGGGCGCACCGATCAGACGCGATACCGTGTGCCGTTCCATGTATTCCGACATGTCGAACCGCTTCAGCTCGACGCCCAGCGTTTTCGCGAGCTGACGCGCGACCTCGGTCTTGCCGACGCCGGTCGGGCCGGAGAACAGATAGCTGCCGATCGGTTTTTCCAGATCGCGCAACCCGGCCCGCGCCAGTTTGATGGCCGATGACAGGGCATCGATGGCGCGGTCCTGGCCGTAAACCACCATTTTGAGGTCGGCTTCCAGCGAGCGCAGGGATTCCCGGTCGTCCTTCGACACCTGCTTCGGCGGAATCCGGGCGATCTTGGCGACAACCGCTTCGACATCCTTCACGCCGATGGTTTTCTTGCGCTTCGATTCCGGCAGCAGCATCTGTGCCGCGCCGACTTCGTCGATCACGTCGATGGCCTTGTCCGGCAGTTTTCGGTCATTGATGTAGCGCGCCGACAGGTCAACGGCGGTTTTGATCGCCTCGCTGGTGTAGCGCACCTTGTGATGTTCTTCATAATACGGCTTCAGACCCTTCAGGATCTTGATCGTATCGGCAATCGACGGTTCGGCGACATCAATCTTCTGGAACCGTCGCGCCAGCGCCCGGTCCTTTTCGAAATAGCCCCGGAATTCCTTGTAGGTGGTCGATCCGATGCAGCGCAGCGTGCCGCTGGCCAGAGCCGGCTTCAGCAGGTTCGATGCATCCATCGCGCCGCCGGTCGTGGCGCCTGCGCCAATAACGGTATGAATTTCGTCGATGAACAGGATCGCGCCGTCGGTTTCCTCCAGCTCCTTCATCACTGCTTTCAGCCGTTCCTCGAAATCGCCGCGATAGCGCGTGCCGGCCAGCAGCGAGCCCATGTCGAGTGCGAAGATCGTGCAGTCTTCCAGCACACCGGGCACATCCTTTTCGACAATCCGCTTGGCCAGCCCTTCCGCGATGGCGGTCTTGCCGACCCCCGGATCACCGACCAGCAGCGGGTTGTTCTTGGTGCGACGGCACAGGATCTGGATCGTTCGCTCCACTTCGTCAGCCCGACCGATCAGCGGATCGATCTTGCCTTCGCCCGCCTTGATGTTGAGGTTGACGCAATAGGCATCCAGCGCCTCGCTGCCCTGCTTGTTGGTTTCCTCGGCCTTCGCGCCCTCTTCCGCACCGTTGACGGTGCTGGGCTGGGGGGAGGCCTGACCGGGCACCTTGGCAATACCGTGACTGATATAGTTCACCGCGTCGAACCGGGTCATGTCCTGAAGTTGCAGGAAGTAGACGGCGTGGCTTTCGCGTTCGGAAAAAATCGCCACCAGCACATTCGCGCCGGTCACTTCCTCGCGCCCTGAAGACTGGACGTGGATGGCGGCGCGCTGCAGCACCCGCTGAAAGCCGGCTGTCGGTTTCGGATCGTCGTCGGTGGCGGCGATCAGGTTGCTGAGGTCATTGTCCAGATATTCGACCAGGTCGCCGCGCAGCTTGTCCAGCTCGACGCCACAGGCCCGCAACACCGCGATGGAGTCCTGATCGTCGGTCAGCGACAGCATCAGATGTTCCAGCGTCGCGTATTCGTGCCGCCGTGTTCTGGCATTGGCGAGCGCGCGGTGCAGTGTTTCTTCGAGGTTCTTTGACAGCATCAGCCAGTTGGCCCTTTCCTGTTTATCTGTAACAGCCTAGCCCGATTTGTTTCCGTTTCCAACGGCTGACCGCGCCGTTTTCGAAAACACACCGTTTTTCAGCCCTTATCGTGTCGGCCCCGTTCCCCGCATCGTCGCCCCGATCACTCCTTTTCAAGCGTGCATTGCAGCGGATGTTGTTCCTTCCGCGCCATGTCCATCACCTGGTTTACCTTGGTTTCCGCGACATCGTAGGTGTAGACGCCGCAGATTCCGACACCGCGCCGGTGCACGTGCATCATGATGCGGGTCGCCTCTTCGCGCGATTTGCTGAAATACTGCTCCAGGACGAACACAACGAATTCCATCGGTGTGTAGTCGTCGTTCAGCATGAGAACCTTGTACATGGCCGGTTTCTTGGTTTTCGGCCGTGTTTTGGTGAGCAGACCGGTTCGCCGATCCGCATCGTTTCCGCCGTTGCCGTCATCGTCGTCCTGCGAAAGCCATATCGGCAATGCGGTCTTATCTTCCTTGCCGGTCATTTCAAACAATCGTGTTCCAACATCTTTCTGACGCGACCATCGCCGGCGAAAATTACATCCGGCGGCGGCCAAAAGCCAAACGCAGCGGCAATCGCTGCGCTTGATAATCAATAATATTGGTTTCCGGCATCAAAATGAAAGAGGCAAGATGCCGCTATTTGAAATCGGTGGCGCCAGGACCGGTCAGTCGAGACCTTCCCAGGTCGGCGCCTGCAACGGCTCTTCGTCGGAAAGCGGCTCGACAATCGGCTGTTCCAGCGGTTTGCGGCCCGCCGCCAGCGCCTTATGAATTTCAAACGACATGTCTTCCTGGGTCGCCAGACCGAGTTCGACCGGCGAGCGCGGGCGCAGATTCGCAGCATTCCAGTGCGACCGTTCGCGAATGGCGTTGATGGTCGGCTTGGTGGTGCCGATCAACCGTCCGATCTGACCATCATTCAATTCCGGATGGTGGCGCAGCAACCATGCAATGGCGTCCGGCTTGTCGGCGCGCTTCGACACCGGCGTGTAACGCGGGCCCTTCTGACGGGCGATCGGCGACGGCAGGTCGGATTCGAGTTTCTGAAGCAGCGCTGAAGTATCCGCCTCGCAACGGGCAATTTCCTGCTTGGTAAGCTGGCCGCCCTGGATCGGGTCCAGACCCTGCATGCCCGGCGCGACTTCGCCATCGGCGATCGCCTGGACTTCAAGGTCGTGCAGACCGGTGAAATCGGAAATCTGTTCAAAGGAAAGCGTTGTGTTGTCGATCAACCAGACGGCTGTCGCCTTGGGCATCAGTAATTTTGTCATATTCTTGAATCTCTCCCACCAGTAATCGATAGGGTAGCGAAACCGGATTCGCCTGTTAAATCAGCCGAAGCGTCACCGCACCCGTCTTATCCTCAGGCGTTGCTCTGTGTTGCTACGAACTCTTTGGAACGCGCGGTGTATAACACTGGCAAACCATCATTAAAACCCTTTGATTGGCTCTCGCTGACACGGTTGCAATTGCCGAAGGCTCAAAAGGAAACGGCCCGACCTGTGAAGGTCGGGCCGTCGCCGGTATTTCAGGATATCAGCCGGTTATCCGGCCGGTATCAGCGCTTCGCCCTTAGGCGGCCAGCGGCTTCATGGCGCGATCGAACGCGACATTGACCTGGCTCTGGATCGGTTCGAACGCATCGGTTGCAACCTTGACGCCCATTTCGGAAAGTTTCGAGCCTTCCGTAACGGCCTTGTCCATCGCCGTGCGGGTAAAGGTCGACTGAATTTCCATCACTTCGTTCAGCGACTTCGCGGTCATCATCGACTTGGCGACTTCAACCTGGGCATCGGCGGCAGCCTGGAAGAAGGCGAAGTATGCCTTGCCGAGGTCTTCCGTGCCCTTCACCAGAACATCGCTGCTCTTGGTGAACGCGTCGTAGGTGTCCTTGTTCATCGCGGTGATGTCGTCGTAGCTCTTCATCGCAGCTTCGGAGGCCTTGTCGACCTGTTCCTTCGCAGCAACAAACGCCTGATCAACCTGTTCCTTCGTCGCGGCAACCGTCTTTTCAACGGTTTCCTTGCCGACGGCCATCGCGTCGTCAAACTGTTTGGTGTCCATCTTCGGGGTACTTGTTTTCGTCTTGGCAACCATTTTCAAAACTCCTGACTATTCGTTTCACATTCCGGCGGGGGCTCATCCTCATCCGTCCGGTATAAAACGTGAAATCCTATGATTTTCACGGCTGCGGCTTTTGCTGCACCGCAACATTACAACCGGTATATGGGGGTGTTTTCTGTGCGCGTCAAGGAATTTTTGTGCAGTGCAGCAAAATATTCTGTTTCGCAATTATTGGCGTAGAACCGCGGTCTATCGCCGTCCGTACATCACCTTGCGGGCGCCGGCTTCCGAGGCCGGTGACTCCGGCGGGTTTTTCTCCTCGTCGGTCCAGACCTGCCAATCGACCAACCGGTGCGGGCCGAAGGTTGTCAGCATTGCGCAATCGGCGGCGTCACGGCCCCTCGCCATCAGGATACGACCGCACCGGCGCGTATTGAAGCGGGCGTCGAACGTGTACCAGGCACCCCCCAGATACACCTCGAACCAGGCCGAGACATCCATCGGAAAGGGTTCCGGTTCGATGTCGATATCACCCAGATATCCGGTGCCGTATCGTGCCGGTATGTTGAGCGCCCGGCAGAAGGAAATCGCCAGATGGGCGAAGTCTCGGCACACGCCGGCGCGCCGCTCGTAGACTTCCGACGCCGTCATGTTGGGTTTGGCGTAGGCATAACCGAACGTGATATTGTCGTGAATCCAGTCGCACACCGCCTGCACCCGGGCCCAACCCGGCTGGACATCGCCGAACAGCGACCAGGCCGCGCCCATCATGCGGTCGATTTCGCAATACCGGCTGCCGAGCAGGAAGCGCAGCGTATCCACCGGCAGGCTCTCGACAGGAAGCTGCGGCGCATCGGGCACCCAGGCATCGGGCAGGAACGGGTCATTGACCACGGTCTCGGCGCGCAGCCGCAATTCGCCGACCGGCGCGACGCCGCGAACACAGCGGTTGCTGAAATGATCGAGGAAGGGTTCAAGCGGAATCGATGGTGACGCCCGCACGTCATCGGGCTGGCATAGCGCATCGACCCGATCAGGATGAACCTGAAGCATCGCGATAAAAGGGCCCGGCTGATCAAACTCTATGGCGATCTCGCAACCAGCACTGATGAACATGTAATCCTCTGAGGCCAAGCATCTGTGGCCAGGT
>CAYGSU010000047.1:11650-17764 GCA_964352715.1 uncultured Flavobacteriaceae bacterium
GCGTTTCCTCCGTCCGGGCCGCAGCGGTGACAACATCGTGGACGAAACGAAGCTTTGCGATCACATCGGGAACAATCAGCTCGGGAAGGAAATCGATAAGCCCCATCCCCCGGTTGAGTTCGTTCAAAAGGATCCCGAACCTTGTATAGGTTCCGAGGATCTCCTCAAGGTCATCCGATTCATGCTGCTCTATCAGACCATAGGCCGTGGCGGTTTCCATGACATCCACCACATCAAGATAGAAGGCGAAGGTTTCGGCCCAGTCCTCCCAGGGATGCATGGTGGCATAAGAGCTGATGAATGACTCCTGCCAGTCATCGGGAGGGCCATTCGAATAGTGTCGCTCCAGGGCCTCACTGTAATTCGGGTTCTCGTGGTCGCCGAACAGCGCCCGGAACCCCGGCATGTGCGTCTCGTTGCCGCTGACCAGCAGATCCCAGTAATAATGGCCGATTTCGTGACGGAAATGACCGATCAGCGTTCGATGACCTTCCGCGAGATCGACACGCAGTTTCTCCCGTTCAACCGCATTCGCCTCACGAATGTTAATGGTGATCTTTCCGCCCGCATGACCGGTATAAACCGGTTCCTGGGTATGGACTCTGCGCCATAGACCTTTCCGCGCGAGAACGTCACCCTTGAAATCGAACGACAGGCCCGGATCGAAACCATCGGCGGCCGCGCCGTGCGGCAGCCCGATTGTATCGAGACCGAAGATCAGTCGCCGTTTCGCCTGTTCAAGATACAGCCAGTGCTCCAGATTGCCGGGCACGGACAGGTCTGGAATTGTCTCGTTGTACCGGCAACAATCGCAGAGCCGAAGGTCTGTCGGATCGCCGCCGGACGGCAGGAAGATGTTTCGGTTGCAGACATCAAAGTTAACGCGGTTGGCGCATTTCAAAAGCCCGACGTCGCACCGCGCGCATTGCGTGCCGTGTTCGGTTTCCGTCATGGCGGTCAGGGTCGCGCAGTTGGGACACCAGCCAACCTCTCGATTACAGTCCAGGCATTCGGAATTTTCGTAAAACAGGCGGTTGCCACAATCGCAAAAGAAACTTTGCATGCTCAACTTTTCTCAGCGTTTTCGTCGATTTCACGGGCATAAATCATGCGTTACAATGTCGTGTCGGATGACTGCTATTTCCAGTCAATTTAGTCTCAGGGCCTGTGCCCGAGAATGTTCAGATCCCGAAAAGCCACTGCCGGGCTTCGCCGATGTCGGTAAACCCGCGTACCCGGCCATCCGTGATTTTCCTGAGCGCCGACGACCCTGAACCGAAGACATCATAATCCGGCGGCGCATCCTGATAGGTGGGCAACACGACGGCTTCCCGCACCAGGCCCGCTGCGATGGCCTTGGGAAACACGGTTTCAGCCAGCCAGGTATCGGAATGAAAGAAGCCCGTGTTCAGGTGCCTCAAGTCCGCGAGCCAATAACTGTAGCCGCCCGTTTCAAACTGTTCGATGATGAATTCCAGAACAGCGCGGAACGCCTGCTCTGTCTCAAAGCCGCCGACCCAGACATCCGTCAGCAAGCCGATATTGGGATTATGACCGACGATTGCGTACGGCTGATTGGTCTTCCCGCCGCGAAACACACGAAGGTCTTCGACAGAAAATTCAACCCTGATGTCAGTCCGGGTCTGGAGTTCTTGTGGCGCGGGCATTGGTCTCCATCGCAACAATGTGCTCGAAACATCGGCGCCTCGGAGTGAAGACAAGCTATGCCGACGACAGTCACAGTAACCTGTATTAACGAAAGATTCTACAGCTTGAAATTTAGTCCTGGGCAACCGGCCGCCCCGGCTTCTGGCGGCACGCCGCCGGTCACATGGCGCGCTGACGGGTGCGGCCCGGATCGACGAACGGTATCGGCCGTGCGGTGGCGGCGCATTCAATCGTCGGGCCTTTCAGATCGAGCCTTGTGCCGTCCTTCGCCGCCCGGGGGACGAGGTGGACCAGCGCCAGGGACTTGTTGAGCCTGCGGGAAAAGGCCGGCGTGGTCACATGGCCGACCTTTTCGCCGTCGATGGACAGCACGGCATTGTGTTCCACCACATCGTCATGATCGGCCTCGATGCCGTAAAACCTGACCTTTTCCCTGCCTTCCAGCGCGAACACGGCCTGCTTGCCGCGGAAATCGCCCTTGGTGCGCGAAACCGCCCAGCCCATGTCCACTTCCCAGGGTGTATTCTCCTCGGTCGCCTCTGCGCCGTAGGCCATCAGGCCGCTTTCGATATGCACCATCTCCAGCCCGTCGAACCCGACCGGTCTGATGCCGAGCGGTTTGGCATGGGCCATCAATTCCTCCCACACGCCAACCACGTCGCGCCCGCGCATGTACAGTTCGTATCCGCGTTCGCCGGAATAGCCGGTGCGCGAGATCATCATATCGACGCCGCACAGATCGGCATGGATCTGCCGGCAGAAGCGCAGCTCGCGCAGCGTTGCATCCGTCAGCGGGTCCAGCAGATCGATCGACTTCGGCCCCTGCACGGTGATGATGTGCAGGTCCTCGTCCAGTTCCACGCTCAGGTCCCGGCCCTTGCCGTATTCCGTCAGCAATTGGAAGCTCGGGCCGATGCTGCCGGCCACCAGAAAGTGGTTTTCCGCGACGTGAAACACGATGCCGTCATCACAGAAATGGCCATCCTCCTTGAGGATCGGGCAGTAGGCCGACATGCCGACGGGAATCTTCGCCATGTTGCGGGTCACCAGATAGTCGACGGCGGCCAGCGCATCGGCGCCGCGCACCTGAATCTTGGTCAATGCCGAGGTATCCCACATGCCGGCCGTCTCTCGGATGGCGTCGTGTTCAAGATGCGGATCGCTCGGAAACCGGAAGGTGACGGGCATGTTGTTCCATTCGCCCATTTTCGCGCCCATGGCGCGCATGGTGGCGTCCAGCGCCGAAATCCTTTTCCCCACGTGTCATATCCTTTTCGGTTGAGCGCGCACCGCAGGCCGCTTGCCTGCAGCATGCAATGCTATCGGGGCCTTCTGTCAACAAGACTTAACAATCAGTAAAATATGTACAAGAATAGTGCGCTGGCCGTACCGAGCCCAAAAGCAAAAAAACGAACACTAACAGATACCGGGAGCACGAAACGATGACCACAGGCAAAGTATTCGCATTCTTTCCCGAGGCCTGTTACGGCCCGGCGCTGAATTCCGTCGGAATCGCTCAGGCGCTTGAAAGAATGGGCCACAAACCCGTGTTCCTGACCGACCCCGGGCTTTCCGGCACCTATTCGGATTTCGGGTTCGAGGAACATCCGGTCAACATGTCAGAACCGATGTCGCCCGAGGAAATGGCGAAATACTGGACCGGATTCATCGACGGCCACATTCCGAATTTCAACCTGACGCCCTACGAGCAGATCGACAATTATGTGAAGGAATGCTGGGCGAATATCGTCAACACGTCGGTATGGGCGGAAAAGGAGCTCCCCGGAATTCTGAACAAGGTCAGGCCGGACATCATCTGCATCGACAATGTGATCCTGTTTCCCGCCTGCAAACAGTATGGCGTGCCGTGGGTGCGCATCGTTTCGTGCAGCGAAAACGAAATCGAGGATCCGGAAATCCCGCCCCACCTTTCGGGATGCGGCGAGAGCGATTTCGCGGCACAGCAGGCCTATCGCGACAAATTCAACGACGTGATCAAGCCGCTGCACGACGAGTTCAACAGGTTCCTCGTGCAATGCGGCGAAGACCCGTATCCGCTCGGCCAGTTCTTCGAATCCTCGCCCTATCTGAATCTGCTGCTGTATCCGAAGCCGGTGAAGTACAAGCGGAAACACCCGCTGAACCCCAAACGGTTCAAGTATCTGGAAGGCTGCGTCCGCAAGGACAAGGATTACACGATACCGACTTTCGCGAAGAATAATGAGGGTCCGCTGATCTATTTCAGTTTCGGCAGCCTCGGATGCGGCGATACCGAAACGATCAACCGTTACATTCGGGAACTGGGCGATACCGAGTACCGCGTTCTGGTCAATGTCGGCGACTATATGGACGCCTACAGCGACCTGCCCGGCAACGTGCAGATCAGCGACTGGTTTCCGCAGCCGACGGTGATTTCGCAGGTCGACATGGCGATCCATCACGGCGGCAACAACACCTTCACCGAATGCCTCTATTTCGGCAAACCGGCGATCATCACGCCCTATGTGTGGGACGGCCACGACAACGCCACCCGCGTGCAGGAAACCGGCCACGGCTTCAAGATGCACCGCACCGACTGGGACCGGAACGAGTTGCTGTCGAAAATCGACGCCTGCCTGAACGATCCGTCGATCCAGGCGAAATGCGCCGCGACGGCTGCCCATATGCAGGCGTTTGACGGGCCGACGCGAGCGGCGGAATACCTTGTCGACCTGCTGAAGGACCACGCCGATGCCGCATGAAGGGCTGAAATCATCCGCGCCGCATATCGCACCGGCTTCGACCATCGAGACAGAGCTGGCCGACTGGGGCGACCAGCCCGACATGATCGAGGGCCAGTCGAAATCCAGCGGCATTCTGCTGTGGCAGAGCGAAGACAAGTCGTCGGAATCGGCTATGTGGATCTGCACGCCCGGCACCTGGAGGCTGAGCATCCCGAGTGACGAGCTTTGCCATTTCGTCAGGGGCAGGGCGACCTATACAAGCGACGACGGCGAGGTTATCGAGGTATCGCCGGGCACCGTCGTGCATTTTCAGAAGGGATGGACGGGGCAATGCGTCGTTCACGAAACCATACGAAACGTGTTCATGCTGCGTTGAGGGAAGACCGGAAACAATGAAAACACCTGTGTTGAGGGATCCCCTCACCGTCGAACCGACCGAGGATTGGGGCGTCATCCCGACCATGATCGAGGGCGAATCCCGCACCTCCGGCACCATCCTGCATATCGGCCCGAACGGCGAAGCGGAAAGCGGTGTCTGGATCTGCACACCGGGATACTGGGACTGTCACGTGACGTCCGACGAATTTTGCCATTTCATCGCGGGGCGCTGTACCTACACGCACGAATCCGGCGACGTCATCGAAATCGTGCCGGACACGGCGGCTTTTTTCCCGAAAGACTGGAAAGGAACTTGCCGCGTCACGGAAACGATCCGCAAGGTTTATCTGATCCGCTGACTGTATTGTTGGAACCTGATTGCGTTTCCGTGACTTCACGTCTGCGATGAAGCGGTCGTCGGAGGTGTCTGGACATTGCGAGCCGCCACAGGAGGAACGCCGGCGGACACCAGGCTGAATCTTCGCCTGGAAAGAATGCGAATGCGCCGTGTTTGAATGACGTGTATTGATGCGCATGGTGACAGACCAGCTTTGGAGCCGCCGTTCCCTTGATGTCATCAACTGAATACGCTTGCAGAGAGCATCCACGTTGAAACGTTACGTCACCATATCCGACCCCGCCGAAATCGAGGCTGTGCTGAAAAGCGACGTCAACCAGGTCGCGGATTCAGTAAAAAACTTCGAAACACTGTCAAAGCGCATGACGCCGCCATTGGTGTTGACGGAAAGACTGGTGGCGATGACGCCGATTACACACAATGGCGAGCGCCATCGTGAAATCCGTCAAAGTGCGCGGGCCGACCTCGCCCGGCCCGCGGTCGAAAAGTTGGAAGCCAGATTTGAAGCCATCCTCATACAGGCACGGCAGAAGAGCCAGGCCGGCGGCTCGATCAATCTGATTGCGGAAGTGGTCGACCCCCTGACCGACGAAACATTAATTGAAAGCAACCAGATCACACCGGCATTGCCCGACAGCGAAATGACGAAACTGTCCGCAGTTTTGAAGAAAGACGGTGGTCTGACGCGGTTTTTCGATCCCGGATGCCCGATTTCCATTCGCCGCCGCAATGAAAACATCCTTCAGACGCTTGACGACGTTCTCTCGGAAAACGGCATTGAAGAAACCGCCCGGTCAAGATTTCTGAGGTCGATGGTGCTGATGGGGCGTGACCCGATGCGTGGATATCTAAGCGCGCACCTCATCACGTCCTGGATGTCCTCGCAAGAAACCGATGGACCACAGACCGGCTGTCCGTATCCGGGCGGGGTCCAGTGGATCTTGCGGATCAAGCCAGCGGAACAGGAAAAGCCGGATTCAGACGTTT
>CAYGSU010000047.1:17864-32098 GCA_964352715.1 uncultured Flavobacteriaceae bacterium
CAGTGGATCTTGCGGATCAAGCCAGCGGAACAGGAAAAGCCGGATTCAGACGTTTGGTACCGATTGATGCTAAGCACCTCCGACCATCTCGCGTTTGGGCAGGGCCGGCACCAGTGCCTCGGAAAGGCCATTGCGCTGCAGGCGGTGAAGTCTCTAGATATGGCCCTCGAAAAATGCAGGCTGCGCGTAGACATCACGCGTTTTGATGCATCGGAACCCCTGTCGGTATTTTCAACACCGAAAGCGCTTGAAGGAAAAATAGTCGATGACAGCAGATCAGGACAGGAAGGCTGATTTCCGACGGTTTGCGATCGAGTCGCTTTCTTCCCGCCTTGAATTTCCGACGCCGAAGGAAAGCCTGCTTGCGATAAAGATCGACGATCTGGAAATAGACAGCCTGGATTTCGTCGAATGGGAAATCGACCTGCACGATCGTTTCTCTTTCACCACCGAGGTCGAATTCTTCCCGGAATCCGACACGGTGGGAGAAATCCTGGATCGTTTTGAGAGGGCGCTTTTATGACTCTGGGCTTCTATGTCCGTCCTGATCTGAACGACACGGCACCAACCGACCCGACGGAAGGGCCGGCCGATCTGTGGTGGCAGCACCTAAAGAAAAAGCCGGTAATGCGGCGCGACACTTTTCGGGCTGCGCGCGCGGCAGAACGTCTGCCGCCCAGTGAATTTCGCCGCTTTGTCGAGGCCTTGCCGGCCACGATCCGCAGCAGGCTGACCGGGCTGGACAGTTTCAGCGCCGTCATGAACGACCCGAGACCGTGGTATTCGGAACGGCTCGATTGCGGCCTCCTGTTCAAGCAACGGAACCGCACCGCGAAAGGCCTGTGCATTGCATTCACCGGGTCTGCGTTGCGGTTCGGCGTCGCCCCGGTGCTTTTGGCTTCGATCTTTCCGAGACTTGGCTACGACTTCGCGTTCATTTTCGACCAAACGCGCGCCTGCTGGCGCATGGGACCGGACGGGCTGGAAGGGCGCGTGCCGCTGTTTCAGGAGTTGGGATCGCTTGCAGAGCAATACGAACACGTCCTGTCCGCCGGCCATTCGGGCGGTGCGGTCCCCGCGCTGGAGTTTCACTGTTTCCACCCCCGCGCGCATGTCATAGCGATTTCGCCGGCACCGATGCTGTCCGCCCGGCCCAAAAACAACCGATCCGCCGCAAATCTGTCGCTTGCCTATGACTGGGTCTGCAATTGCCAGACCTTCAGTGACGATGCGTGGTCCCGCCGATTGATCGTTGCGTCTGAAAACAGCGAGAGAGACCGGGGATTCGCCATTCAATGCGGCATCCTGGCCAACACCCGCGTCAGCCTGCTGAACGGTCCGGTACAGCATGGTATCTGGCGTCGCCGCCAGACCACCCTGCGGATGGTCAGGAAAGACCTGGACCGGTTTCTTCGCAATGTCGGACTTTAGCCACGGCACGTCGTGCAGGTTTGGAAACTGGACCTGCTTCCGATTAGACTTAGCCGCCTATTGTGGCGCAATGTCGGAACCTTCGGGAAAGTAACAGGAAATGAAGAAAGCAGCCCTGGACTCCACCGACATCAGAATTCTCAGTGCGGTCCAGAAACACGGGCCTCTGAGCAAGTCCCGGCTCGCCGACATGGTCAATCTGTCGCCCACCCCCTGCTGGACGCGACTGGACAGGCTGAAGAAAGCCGGATTGATCCGCGGCTATCACGCGGATATCGCCCTCAACGCGATCGTCGATGTCAGCCAGGTAATCGTGACGGTATCGCTCAAGAGCCACCACAAATCCGATTTCGAGCGCTTTGAGGCCAGGATCAAGGCACTGGACGAAATCACCGAATGCGTCTCAACCGGCGGCGGCATGGACTATGTCATGACCGTCGTTGCATCGAACCTGCCGGCCTTCCAGAGCCTTATCGACAGGCTGCTTGCCGAGGAACTGGGCATCGACCGGTTCATGACCTACATCGTTACCCGGGTCATCAAATCGTCTCAACCGAACCTCGAAAAACTGATCGATCCGTAGGCCGACCGGCGCCTGTTTCCGGCTCAGGACCAATCGGACTGCTTTACCCCCTCTTTAAGACCGTTCGTTCCGGTTTTGGCCGATCTTTGGTCTGCCGAATACCGGTGGTGATGATAAATATCCGCCATTCCGCCCGACAGCCGGGCGTTCCAACAAAAGGATGGAAACAGTGACAGATTCGGAAAAATTCGGTTTCGGAACACAGATCCGGAAATCGCCGTACTTCGACGCGACGGTTCGTTGGGGCGCGCAGGCCTTTTCCGTCTACAACCACATGTACATCCCGCGCGATTTCGGCGACCCCGAGCAGAACTTCTGGAACCTCGTCAATGACGCAATCCTGTGCGATGTCGCCGTCGAGCGTCAGGTTGAAATAACCGGGCCGGACGCGACGAAATTCGTTCAGATGCTGACGCCACGCGATCTGTCGAAACTGGCGGTCGGACAATGCAAGTACATCCTGATCACCAATGCGGATGGCGGTATCCTGAACGACCCGATCCTGCTGCGCCTGGCGGAAAACCATTACTGGATATCGCTGGCCGACAGCGACATTCTTCTGTGGGCGCAGGGCGTCGCCGTGCATAGCGGCCTCGATGTCAGCATTGGCGAACCCGATGTCTCGCCCTTGCAGTTGCAGGGCCCGAAATCGGGCGAAGTGATGGAAGCGCTGTTTGGCGAGACGGTCAGGGACCTGCGCTATTACTGGCTGCGCGAATTCGACCTGAACGGCATTCCCCTTATTGTTTCACGCACCGGGTGGTCCAGCGAACTGGGCTACGAACTTTACCTGCGGGATGGTTCGCGCGGTGATGAACTGTGGGAAACCATCATGGCGGCAGGACAACCATTCGGTCTGAAGCCCGGCCATACGTCATCAATCCGTCGGATCGAGGGCGGCATGCTGTCCTACCATGCCGATGCAGACATCCACACAAACCCCTACGAACTGGGCATGGACCGTCTGGTTAACCCCGACATGGAAGCGGACTTCATCGGCAAGGCCGCGTTGCAGAAAATCCGGGCCGCGGGCGTAAAACGGAAACAGGTTGGACTGCGTATTGATGGCCCCCCCCTGAGCGGGCCGAACACCACGTTCTGGCCGATCAAAAGCGAAGGAAATATTGTCGGCAAGGTAACGTCGGCGATCTATTCGCCCCGTCTGGAACAGAACATCGCATTGGCCATGGTTTCGGTCGGACACGATGAAATCGCTACGGTCCTGAGCATTGATGCCCCGGCAGGGGTTACAACGGCGACGGTTGTCGAGAAGCCTTTCTACGATCCCAAAAAGTCGATTGCGACAACCGGCTGATCTGGAGCAACAAAACAATGTCAGACCTTTCAATCGACCTGACCTGGCAGCGCACGACCCCCGCCTTACGGCCCGGCGAGTATTCCAACGCTCATACGGTCCGATACAACGACAATTGCGAGCTGACAGCAGATGCTGCGCCCGACTGGGGCGGAAGTGCGGAAAACACGAACCCGGAACAGGCCCTCGCCGCGGCGCTTTCCAGTTGCCAAATGATGACATTCCTTGCCCTGGCCGCGAAGGCGGGTTGGCCGGTGTCGAGTTATCAGGATCAGGCCACGGCGCATCTGGGGAAGAATCCGAAAGGTCAGATGTCTGTAACAAGGATCGACCTGCATCCTGTCGTGCGTTTCGACACCGGATTTTCAGTTGAATCGAGTAAACTGGAAGAGATGCACCATCGTGCCCATCGCTATTGTTTTATCGCCAGCACCCTGGCGGATAGCGTTGAAATCAACATTCTGTAACCGGCCACAAGGTATCGCCATGCCCCAGAACGCCAGCGAAATTCTGTTAAGCGAAATTGATGCGAGCGGCATCCGTCGGCTTACCCTGAATGATTCCGGGCGACGCAATGCTTTGTCCGAGGCGATGCTGACCGAGCTGCAGAATGCCCTGACGGCGGCGTCCGACGATACAGCAACTCGGGTCGTCGTTCTCGCAGCGAACGGACCGGCGTTCAGTGCCGGTCACGACCTGAAGGAAATGACTGCCGGTCGCACAGGACCGGATCACGGCCGGGCGTATTTCACGAAAGTCATGGCGATGTGTTCCGGCGTCATGCAGTCCGTCGTCACCTGCCCGAAACCGGTTATCGCCGAAGTCGCAGGCGTGGCAACGGCCGCCGGCTGCCAGCTTGTGGCGAGTTGTGATCTGGCAGTAGCTTCGGAAACGGCAAAGTTCGGCACGCCGGGTGTCAATATCGGGTTGTTCTGTTCCACCCCGATGGTCGCGCTGTCCCGCAACGTGTCCAACAAACACGCGATGGAAATGCTGTTGACCGGTGACATGATAAGCGCCGAGCATGCTGCCGAAATCGGTCTGGTCAACCGGGTCGTCCCGGCCGATGAATTGCGCGCGGCGACAATGGCGCTGGCCGGCAAAATCGCCGGAAAATCCAGCCTGACCCTCGCCACAGGCAAACGCGCCTTTTACGAACAGCGCGACATGGCTCTGGCGGACGCCTATGAATATACGTCGAATGTGATGGTCGAAAACATGCTGACCCTGGATGCAGAGGAAGGCATCGGCGCCTTCATCGAAAAGCGCGCGCCGCAATGGACGGACAGGTAACGCCTCATGAGCAATCCCTACAATATCGGGCTGGACCGCAACCCGGCGAACTATCAACCGCTGACGCCCCTTACGTTCCTTGAACGCGCGGCCAGCGTCTATCCGGACCATACCGCGATCATTCACGGGCCTCTGCGCCGCAGCTATGCCGACTTCTACAGCCGGTCCCGGCAGCTCGCCTCGGCCCTGGCGCAGCAGGGCATCGGGCGTGGCCATACGGTGTCCGTCCTGCTGGCCAACACGCCGGCGATGCTGGAATGCCATTACGGCGTGCCGATGTGCGGGGCGGTGCTGCATTCGATCAACACGCGGCTTGATGCAGCGACGGTCGCCTTTCAGCTCGATCATGCCTATTCCGCGCTTGCAATCGTAGACCGCGAATTCCTGCCGCTGATGCAGGAGGCGCTGTCGCTGGCAACAGTGAAGCCGTTTCTGATTCTGTACGACGACCCGGAATTTTCCGGCCCGGCAAGCCCAACCGATGCGCAGGATTACGAAGACTTTCTGGCGCAGGGCGATGCGGCCTTCGACTGGCTGATGCCGGAGCATGAATGGGATGCGATTTCAATAAATTACACATCCGGCACGACGGGTGATCCGAAAGGCGTCGTTTCGCACCATCGCGGCGCCTACCTTCTGGCGCAGGGCAATGCGCTGACAACCTCGATGGCGAAACACAGCGTCTATCTGTGGACCCTGCCGATGTTTCATTGCAACGGCTGGTGCTTTCCGTGGACGATGTCGGCCATTGTCGGAACGCATGTCTGCCTGCGCCAAGTGCGTGCCGAACCGATCTGGAGCGCGCTGGCCGACCACGATGTGACGCATCTGTGCGGCGCGCCGATCGTCATGTCTCTGATGATATCCGCACCCGAAACCGAGAAGCGCACTCTCGACAAAAAGGTTCAGTTCTTTACGGCGGCCGCGCCGCCGCCGCAGACCCTGCTGACAGAGATGAATGCCGCCGGCTTCGACGTGACCCACCTCTACGGCCTGACCGAAACGTATGGGCCGGCGGTGGTGAATGACTGGCACCGGGACTGGTCAGACCTGCCATCCGACGAGCAGGCCGCGCTGAAGGCCCGTCAGGGCGTTCGGTATCTGCCGCTGGAAGAGCTGGAGGTTCTCGACCCGGAAACCCTGGCGCCGACACCGCATGACGGCGAAACCCTGGGGGAAGTCATGTTCCGCGGCAATGTCGTGATGAAGGGTTACTTCCGCAATCCGGACGCAACGCAGAAAGCCTTCGACGGCGGCTGGTTCCATTCCGGCGATCTGGCGGTGACGCATCCGGACGGCTATCTGGAACTGAAAGACCGGTCGAAGGACATCATCATTTCGGGCGGCGAGAACATTTCCTCCATCGAAGTCGAGGAGACCCTTCTGCGGCATCCTTCGGTCGCCGTCGCCGCCGTTGTCGCCATGCCGCATCCCAAATGGGGCGAAACACCCTGTGCCTTCGTCGAGCTACGGAAAGGCAGGGAGGCAAGCGCCGAAGAGCTGCGCGCCTGGTGCCGGGAGCGACTTGCCGCCTACAAGGTTCCGGGGCATTACGTTTTTTCCGAAATCCCCAGAACATCGACCGGAAAAATCCAGAAATACCTGCTGAGACAGAAGGCCGCGGCCGCCGTATCCGAATCCAGATAGGGTTTTCTTGGAAGCGGCGGCGCTCTGCCTGCTCACAGCACCCATCTACGGCCGCTGAATGCCGTAGACATAGCCCTGTCGGATATGGTCGGGATACACATCCAGTTCGTAATGCCGGAAGGTGAAATCCTCTGTGGTGCGGATTTCATACCGTTCGCGGCGCTTTTCCGGCGGCGGGGCCGGATAGGGCGCCGAGGCAAAATCGACCGCCTTCAGCGCCTCAGGAAACGCCAGGGTTTCCAGCGGCGGCGTCGGGTCGACCCGCACATCGAACAGGTACCGGCCGTTGCGGCAGGCCGAGATCACCCAGAAATGCCATTCCGACAGCACTTTCTGTTCTTCCGGCGGTGTCTCGAAAACTTCGTCCGCCTGCATCGCCTGCAGGATCAGCTCGACATTGCGCGGCTCCAGCTGCGTCACCGTGTCTTCCGGCTGGAAGCTGCGCAGGAAATCCGACCCCAGCGTGGCCCCGTCCAGCCGCACCTTGCCGGTCAGCACCCGCACCCGCAGCGTGCCGCCCGCCGCTGTTTCGGTCAGGTCGTAGATTCGCACCTGATCCTCGCGATTGGCGTTGTAGACCAGCCGGTAGGTGTTCTGCGAGCCTGCGGTACAGGCCCGCCGGATATCTCCGCCGCCAATGAAGTCGATCCATCCCGACCGTCGGCTGATCGGATCGCCGATATTGCCGGTCGACTGGCAGGCGACCAGCAGGATCACGCCAAAGGCCAGGACTGTCCCGCGCGTTAGCACGGCTTTTGCACGGGAAACGGCGAACCCTGTTTTTAATCCGGATAGTTTTGCGGTTTTCATGGACGCCCTCACACCATTCGTTTATAAAAGATGGGTTTTTCGACAGTCAGACAGTAAAATACAGTATAATTAACTACGGAATGCCGAACTACACATGGTCGCTAAAGTAAAAATTGGAAGATTTATTTCGCTTTTACTTGTAAGCGCCAGCATATTCATGGCCAGCGCCGCAACTTCCTCCGTACAGGCAAAATACGCTTCCCTGATCGTCGATGAACAGACCGGCCAGGTGCTGCATGCCAGAAACGCGGACGATCGCAAATACCCGGCCTCGCTGACCAAGATCATGACCCTATATATGGCATTCGATGCGCTCAAGCACGGTCGTCTGGCCCTGACGCAGAAACTGCCGGTATCACGGCGGGCCGAAGGCATGTCACCCAGCAAGCTGGGCCTGAGGCGCGGGTCGACGATAACGGTGAAGGACGCCATTATGGCGCTGGTTACCAAATCGGCCAATGACGCCGCCGTTGTCCTGGCCGAGGCGCTCGGCGGTACCGAAATCCGCTTCGCCCAGGACATGACCCGGGTCGCCCGACAACTGGGCATGACCCGTACCACCTTCCGCAACGCCTCGGGTCTGCCGAATCGCCAGCAACAGACCACCGCACGCGACATGGCCAAGCTTGCGACCCGTATCCGGCAGGATTTTCCCGGCTATTTTGAGCTCTTCAAGACAAAAAGCTTCACCTATAACGGCCGCAGCTACAAAAACCACAACAACCTGCTGTCTCAGTATTCCGGCACGGACGGTATCAAGACCGGCTACATCAACGCCTCCGGATTCAATCTGGTGGCAACGGTTGAACGGCACGGCCGCCGCCTGATCGGCGTCGTGTTCGGCGGCAAGACCGCGAAACGCCGCGACAATCACATGATGAAGCTTCTCGATGCCGCCTTCCGCAAGACCGAACTTCTGGTGATCCGCGCCCCGCTACGGCCGCTGGCCGATCTGCCTGTCAACATCGCAGCGACCGACGAAGCGGCGGCAGCGCTCAACCCGTTCGATAATCAGTCGGAAAGCCTTGTCGCTGCCGCCCCGAAAGCAGCGGAAACGCCCGTTGCCGAAAGCTTTGGGGACGGCTGGAGCATCCAGGTCGGCGCGTTTTCGAACATGATCCGCGCCCGCACGGCGGCGCACCAGGCCCGGTCGCGCATCGGTTCGGCCGCCTACAAGGCGACCGTCGCCATCATCCCCACCAAGGGCGCAGACCCGCTGCTGTACAGGGCCCGCCTGATCGGTCTGTCGCAGGAATCCGCAACCCGCGCCTGCCGCATGTTGAGCCGCGCCGACATGCCCTGTGTGACCGTTTCGCCGGAAGCGGCGGCACAACTGGCAAAGAGCCAGTAACCGAAACCGGTTCCGACCACACCGGATTGAGGGACACCTTATGAATTACAGACCATTCACCCTGGCGCTCGCCGTTTCCGGCAGCCTTTTCCTCGCAACCGGCGCCGCGATGCCCGCCAGCGCCGCCTCCTACAATGTCATCGATGCGCTTCGGACCGAGGAAGCCACGCTCTACGACCTCGGCATCGTTTACCTGCGCCAGCGATTGGACCGGGTGGTCGACCGCTACGGGTTTCGCAATAACGCCATCCTGAACGGCTTCGTGAATCCGGAACTGTCGGCAGGCAAGATCGACCTGAACATCACCGTGCAAACTGTCGGTGTTCTGGATGACAAGAGCTGCGAGACCGTGCGTGAGGCGGTAGTCGCCAAGTTCCTCAACCTCGACGAAGGCATCGACCGCACCGAAGCCGCCGGGCTGATCATGGGCTATGCCTTCCTGCATCGCGGTGTCGAAACCAACAGCGCGAGCAATGTCGGGCTGGAAATGGCGAAGCGCACGACCGTGACGGTTAATCATCTCGGTGAAACCTGTTCCGGGCCGCTGACCTAGGTTGTATGCCGGTTGAGCCGGGGAATTCCCCGCTTGCCTTTTGACCCCTAATGCCGGTTCTATTGGCCATCGCCGGATTTCGGCCAACGCCGGGCGGCGCGCGGGGAGGAAACCGCACCTATCGCAACGCATAACAACGAACGCCCGGCACACGGCGCGGACAGTACCGTATCGATATGAATCGCAGTAACGAAAACCCGGATCCGCAAATCGGCCTCGACCACGGCACGATGGCAAGCCGCGTCGTGCGCATCCTGCCGCCGACAGGGTTCGTCATAGCAATGGCGGCGATCGAGGAATTCTGGCCGGAATTTCTGAACTGGGTCGGCATCACCCTGCATACCGATCATGCCAGCCACCTGCACCACGCCGTCAATGTACTGTTCTGGATGGGCGCCGCCCTGCTGGTGTCGCGGTCGCTGACCCTGTTCGTCTGGGAAGGCTGGATTCGCCACCGCACCGGCCATCCCGTGCCCCGGCTGCTGGAAGACCTGACATCCGGTTTCGTCTGGATCGTCGCCTTCTGCATCATTGCCGGGTCGGTTTTCGACCTGCCGCTGTCAGGCCTGGTCACAACCTCCGGCGTTGCCATTGCGATCATCGGTTTCGCGCTGCGCGGCATGATTTCCGATATCTTCACCGGCATCGCCATCGGTGTCGAACGGCCGATCAATCCCGGCGACTGGATCGAGGTGGACGGCCACCCGCCGGGCCGCGTGATCGACATGAACTGGCGGGCCACGCGCATCCTTACACTCGATGAAGTCATGGTCGTGGTGCCGAACAGCCAGTTGGGGGTGCAGGCTTTCCGCAATTACAGCCAGCCGAAACGGTTCTACCGGGTATCGGCGGAATTCACGCTCGACTACAGGGTGCCGGCGGCACAGGCGGAGCGGGTGCTGCTGGCCGCGGTTCGCGAAATACCGGAACTTCGCTCGATACCGCGTTCGCCCGACGTCATGGCCGGCGAGTTTACCGAACGCGGCATAAAATGGCTGATGCGGTTCTGGATTGCGGACGTCAACCGCGAAAGACAGATCGTCAACCAGGTGCTGCGGAACGTGCAACGCAACCTGAACTACGCCGGTCTCGACGTACCGGCGCAAAGGGTGGAACTGTCGCGGCCGGCCCATATCGCCGCCTGGGACGACGAGGAAGGCGCGAAACGGCAATTCGTTACTGGTATTGGTCTGTTCGACGCCCTGCAGGAAGACGAGATCAAGCGCATCACCGACCGGATCAAGAGCACCTTCTGCAAAACCGGCCAGGCGGTGGTAACGCAGGACGAACCCGGCCAGTCACTGTTTATCGTCAAGGAAGGCGTGCTGAATGTCGTGATCCGCGACAGCAGCGGTACCGAATCCGTCGTCGGTCAGTTATCCGCCGGCTCGTTTTTCGGCGAAATGTCGCTGCTGACCGGCGCCAACCGGGCCGCGACCGTGGTACCGGCGCTGGATTCCGTGGTTTACGAAATCACCAAGGACGAAATCGAACCCATGCTGAAGGCCCGGCCGAAACTTGTTGAACATCTCAGCCGCACGCTGGCGGAGCGCCAGATGGCCAATCAGAACAAGCAGGACCAGAGCCAGAAGGACAAGGAAAGCGCGACCGCCTCTCTGTCACAGCATCTGTTCGACAGGATTTCGCACTTCTTCCATATCGGGCACTAGAAACGGTTTCGCATCTTTATCGATGAGTACGGATAAAACCTTCTTGCAAAGGTCGTGCTTGTTTTCCCGCCGGGTCAGCGCCGCAAACAACCCCCGATCCGTTCTGTGAACGAAAGACGGCACCACTGTCAGCGCGCCGGTTTCGATATAACGCTCGACCAGCCCGGCCCAGCCCAGCGCGACACCCTTGCCCGAAGCCGCCGCCTCCAGCAGATAAACGTAATTGGTGAAAGAGCGAATATCGCCCGGTTTGGGCTCTGTCATGCCGACCGCTGCCGCCACGCCCGACCATGTCGCCCAACCAAGATTTCGCTTCGAAATATCCAGCAGTGGCAGCCCCGCCCAGCCGGTTACAGGGCCGAGCAACTGGTCGCGATGCCGTTCTAAAAATTCGGGCGAACAGACCGGCGTAACAGCCTCGCCGAAAATCTTCTGCATGCCACTCGCAGCCCCCTTGCCGTCGCCGAAGACAAACCGGATATCCATGTCGTCATCCGATAGCAGGGCATGTTGTTCGTATTCCGTCGTCATGATTCTGACATCGATGTCCGGCCCCGTTGCCGCCTGCAGGGCCTCGAAACGCGGCATCACGAACAGATGCGATGTCGAATGCGTACAGGCGATGGTCACCTGGTCCTTGTCCGCCGTTGTGCCGATCACCCGTTCAACAGTCTGTAATGTCTCCAGAGAAGCCAGCACAGCCTGATAAAACTGACTGCCGTGGTCAGTCAGGCGCAGTCCCTTTTTCCGGCGCAGAAACAGAAGTGTCCCGAACCGGTCCTCAAGCCCGGCGATGTGACGACTGACGGCGGATTGGGATGTGTTCAGTTCCTCGGCAGCACGGCTGAAGTTGCACAGGCGCGCGGCGCTCTCGAACGCCACGAGCGCGCTTGAAGACGGTGGGGAATATCTGCGGACTGTCATATCAATTCCGGTATCATCGATAGAACTAATCAGCAATGTACACCAATGGTCAATCGTATCAGGATATAGCTTCAAGTCATTATCAGGCAGAAGGCAGGCAAGAAGCATGGGCGATTACAGGAAACCTGAACGCTGGAAAGACCCGAAGAACAAGCTGTTCCCACACAGTGTCGGATTCACCTGTCCGCCGCATGATTTTGACGGCGCCCCGACCGATTTCCTGAAAATTTCGCCGGAAACCGTCGGTGTGCATGGCCGCATGATGCACGTGCCGAATTACGCCCATGAACTGACCCAGCGGGTCGACAACTTCCACCTTTTGGAGGAAGTCGTTGAATGCATGGCGAACAACGGCGTAGACGTCGTCGGCCAGGTCGGCTCCAACTGGGTTCATGCCGGTGGCAGAACCCCTGAACAGATCAGGGAATTTCTAGATCGGGTGACCGATACCTACGAGACGCCCCTGCACATGGCCGGCTATTGTCTTGTCGAAGGATTGCGGGAACTGGGTGCGGAAAAAATCGCCCTGAATTCCGTCTACTACTGGCCGGACTGGCGCGACGGCATCACCCGTTTCCTGAAAGAGGCCGGGTTCGACATGGTCTGGTCAGGCAATTTCGTCGATCAGGGTTTCTTCGACACCCAGGAGGAATGCAACGACCAGACCTGGATTTTCCGTGAAGGCATGCTGCAGGAATCGATGCGGCGGG
Organism: uncultured Flavobacteriaceae bacterium; assembly: GCA_964352715.1. Taxonomy (GTDB): domain Bacteria; phylum Pseudomonadota; class Alphaproteobacteria; order UBA8366; family Aestuariispiraceae; genus JAVKBW01. The sequence continues at coordinate 30,152 of CAYGSU010000047.1, forward strand.
TCGCTGAAAAGGCGCCCAGGGTCGATGCCTATGTCATCAATGGCATGCCGAACTTTCGCCGCGCTGACGGCCTGCCGCAGCGTCCGGTCAGCTTCATGCCGGGTCTGGAAAACGATATCGGAAAGCCGATCGTTTCCTCCGATTTCGCGCTGTACTGGCGCATCATGAAAACACTCGGCATCAAGCCGATGCGTGATTGCGGCCGGTTGATGCGCACCCTTTCGTAAGCCGGGGAGTAATGTGGTTTTGAACAAGATTGTCATGCTCTGGGCGACGCCCCGGTCCACATCAACCGCTTTCGAGTGGATGATGCGGATGCGCGGCGACATGATCTGCTTTCACGAACCTTACGGCGAGTCCTGGTACAAGGGCGACGAGGCGCGATGGCCCCGTCTGAAAGCCGACAGCCCACGCGCGCCCGGCCTGACCCCCACCGTGGTTACCGAACGGATCCTGTCGGCGGCGGTCAAAAGCCCGGTGTTCGTCAAGGACATGCCGTTGCATACGGATCATCTTTGGACGGACGAATTCCTTGCGCCATACAACCATACCTTCATCATCCGCGATCCGGGGAAGGTGCTGACGTCGATCTACGCCAGGGAACCGGAATGGACGACGGCGGAATGCGGCTTCGCCCAGCAGCACACGCTGTTCATGCGGTTAATGCAGAAATCCGGCGCACCACCGATCACCATCGACAGCGATGATCTGCTGGAAAACCCGCACGCAATGGTCGACGCCTATTGCCAATCCGTCGGCATACCTTTCATCCCTGAAGCCTTATCTTGGGAACCAGGCGCCCGCGCGGAAGTAAGCTGGTACGACGGCGGCTCCTGGCACGACGCGCTGAGCAATTCCGACGGGTTGAAACCGCAGCCGAGACGGGATCAGGTCGATATTTCAGAGGCTCCGGGCAAGGTGAAGAAATGGTACGATTTGTTCATGCCGCTCTATCTTGAAATGCACCGGCACCGGCTGGTTGTAAATTCATCGGTCACAGCGTAAAAACCCGGCGAAATCAGGCTCACACCCGACCTGCGCCGGAAACCGATACATGATCAAACTGACCCATTTGCAGCGGCTCGAAGCAGAAGCCATCCACATCATGCGCGAGGTTGCCGCTGAGGCCGAAAACCCGGTCATGCTGTATTCCATCGGCAAGGACAGCTCGGTGATGCTGCATCTGGCGCTGAAGGCGTTCTACCCGTCGAAGCCGCCCTTCCCGTTCCTGCATGTCGATACGACCTGGAAGTTTCGCGAAATGATCGAATTTCGCGAGGAAACCGCCAAGCGCTATGGCCTCGACCTGAAAGTCTTCATCAATCAGGAAGGCGTGAAACAGGGCGTGAACCCGTTCGACAACGGGTCGGCGGAACACACCGACATAATGAAAACACAGGCCCTGAAAATGGCGCTCAACCAGTACAAGTACGACGCCGCTTTCGGTGGTGCGCGGCGCGACGAGGAAAAATCCCGCGCCAAGGAACGCATTTTTTCGTTCCGTTCGACACAACATCGCTGGGACCCGAAGAACCAGCGCCCGGAATTGTGGAGCCTGTACAACGCCCGCAAGAAACCCGGCGAATCCATTCGCGTGTTTCCGCTGTCCAACTGGACTGAACTTGATATCTGGCAGTACATCTATCTGGAGAACATTCCCCTGCCGTCACTGTATTTCGCGGCAAAACGCCCGGTCGTCGAACGCGACGGCACGCTGATCATGGTGGATGACGACCGTATGCCGCTGGAGCCGGGCGAAAAGCCGGTCGAGAAGATGGTGCGGTTCAGAACGCTCGGCTGCTACCCGCTGACCGGGGCGATCGAATCCGAAGCGACCACCCTGACCGGCATCATTCAGGAAATGCTGCTGACCAAGACATCGGAACGGCAGGGCCGGATGATCGACAAGGATGCCGGCGCCTCGATGGAACAGAAAAAGCAGGAAGG
>CAYGSU010000048.1:0-31871 GCA_964352715.1 uncultured Flavobacteriaceae bacterium
ATCTTGGTATCCGTCAGCAACACCTTGCCGCGCTCGCAATGGTCCAGCAGGCGGCCCGGCGTCGCGATCAGAACATCGACGCCACGGTCGAGCTTCTTTTCCTGTTCGCTGAAGGACACACCACCGATCAGCAGAGCCATGCTAAGCTTGTGGTATTTGCCATAGGTTTCGAAATTCTCGGCGACCTGGGCGGCGAGTTCGCGGGTCGGTTCAAGAATGACAGAGCGTGGCATCCGCGCACGGGCGCGGCCTTCTGCGAGAATATCGATCATTGGAAGGGTGAAAGCGGCGGTCTTGCCCGTGCCCGTCTGAGCGCATGCCAGAATATCGCGGTTCATCAGGATAAGCGGAATCGCCTTTTCCTGGATCGGTGTCGGGGTTTCATAGCCCGCGTCGTGGACGGCGCGCAAAACGTCGTCGCCCAGGCCGAGATCGGTAAATGTTGTAGGCATGCGTTCCTTTGAACTTGTGTTTGGAACCATTTCGGTAAAATCAGGGATAGTATCGGTTCCGTGTAGCGATTTTGTAATTCCTGTACTCTTCGCTAATTACAACTGAATGGTTGTCAGCTTCTATCGCTGGCGCGGATAATATGGTGGAAACCCTGAGAGTCAATCGCAACGAGGCTCTTTGCCGCGGAACACCTAAGGAAAGGAACGAATTCATGCTCATCGGTGCAAACCTGTCACAGTTGTTGATCGTCGATGTGCAGGAAAAGCTTGCCCCGGCAATGCACGGTCTGGCGGCTGTCACGAAGTCGATCGGCCTGCTGACAAGCGCCGCAAGGGCTGTGTCCGTGCCGATAACCGTGTCTGAACAGTATCCGAAGGGGCTCGGTCCCACCGCGGAAAACGTTGCTGACATGGTTGGCAATGCCCCGCGCTATGAAAAACTCCACTTTTCGTGTTTTGGTGATCCAACATTATCGGAAAGGTTGTCCGACGCAGGGCGGGACATCCTGATTATTGCCGGCATAGAAGCCCATGTCTGCGTTCTTCAGACAGCGCTTGGTGCCCTGGAGAGCGGGCTGAAACCGGTTGTCGTCGCGGATGCGGTCGCCAGCCGCACTCCGGAAAACCATGCCCTGGGTATCGCCCGGCTGCGGTCTGCCGGCGTGACCATCGCATCGGCCGAGATGGTCGCTTTCGAATGGATGGAGAAGGCCGGTACGCCGGCCTTCAAGTCCATCGCGCCGTTGCTGAAATAGCGGCTCTCCGTTCTAGCAGAGCAGCGTGTTGTTACAGTTGTCTCCGGGTTGATTATCGCGCGGAACAATCGGCAGCAATTGGCGCGTAGCCATGCGAATGGCCTCTCGATATGAATCCGACTGGAAAGCCGCAATAGGCGGCGCATCCAGCCGCAGCGAGGAGCGGTAATCTTCATCATAGCAGAAAACGAATGTCAGATCCTTTACAGGGCCTGCCAGCGGATTGCTGAGCAATTCCGGTTTGGCGCAACTGCCGCGAACATGCACGTTATCGGCAATGTTCGCTGCGATCATTACCCTTGTATGCTGGGGGGCATCCGGCGCCGGTGCCGGGGTGAAATCGATATCGATGATTTCCTTACCCTTTCGCATTTCTTCCGTAACGACCGTCATGAAAGCTTCCTGATCGATATCGGCCGGAATATTGTAGAATTCGACCCGCATTTCCTTGTTTGCGTTCAAGTAGGCAAGCTGCGGGTGCTGATAGGTGCTTTCGTGGTGCAGCCTGCTGACAGTGTAATTGCCGGCGCAGGCGGTTAAAAAACCCATGGCGCAGAGCGCCACTGATTTAGCGAATAAAAACCGGACCATGATAAATCTCCTCATGTGAAATATCGCCGTCCCAATACTCTATTATATAGCGCGGGCGGGCCCGATGTGAACGGTCTGATCGCTCACCAATTCGTCAGATATCGATTTCCTTGACGAAGACAGCGTTTTCCTGAATGAAATCAAAGCGTTTTTCAGCTTTCTTTCCCATCAGGGCATCGACGAGATTGGCTGTGTTTCTCGCGTCTTCCAATTCGTCATCCCGCTTGCGGTCCGGCAGGGTCACCCGCATCAGGGTTCGTTTTGCCGGATCCATCGTGGTTTCCTTCAACTGAGCCGGCGGCATTTCACCGAGGCCCTTGAACCTGCTGACATCGACTTTCGACTTCGACTTGAAGACGGTTTCCAGCAGTTCATCCTTGTGAGCGTCGTCACGGGCGTAGACGGTTTTGCCGCCCTGGGTCAGCCGGTAAAGCGGTGGCAAGGCGAGGAACAGTCGGCCGGATTCCACCAGACCCGGCATTTCCCGATAGAAGAAGGTCATCAGCAGCGAGGCAATATGCGCACCATCGACATCGGCATCCGTCATGATGACGACCCGCTCATAGCGCAGCTTGTCGAGGTCGAAGTCCCCGCGCACGCCGCAGCCGAGCGCCTGGGTCATGTCCTTGATTTCCTGGTTGCTCTGCAGCTTTTCGGTACTGGCGCTGGCGACGTTCAGGATTTTCCCGCGCAAGGGCAGAATTGCCTGGGTACGCCGGTTGCGCGCCTGTTTCGCCGAACCGCCGGCGGAATCACCCTCAACCAGAAAAATCTCTGTCCCGTCAGAACCGCTGTCGGTGCAATCGGCCAGCTTGCCGGGCAGGCGCAGTTTTCGTGTCGGCGACTTGCGCTGCAATTCCTTTTGCTGCCGCCGTTTCAGCCGCTCATCGACCTTTTCCAGAATCCGTTCCATCAGATCCCGGGCCGATGCCGGATCTTCCGACAGCCAGTGATCGAACCGGTCTTTCAGCGCGTTCTCAACCAGCTTGCCGGCTTCCGGTGATGCCAGTCTGTCCTTGGTCTGACCCTGGAACTGCGGTTCGCGAATAAAGACGGACAGCAGGGCGCAGCATTCACCCACGGCATCGTCGGCGGTAATCTGGGCCGCTTTCTTGTTGCTGGTCAGCTCGCCATAGGTGCGCAGCGATTTCGCCAGCGCCGAGCGCATGGCCGATTCGTGGCTGCCGCCCTGGGCCGTCGGGATTGTGTTGCAGTAGGAGCTGACGAAGCCGTCGCCGTCATACGGCCAGTGAATAGCCCATTCGACTCGGCCAACACCGTCCTTTTCCTTCATTTCGCCGGCAAAGGCGCGCGGTGTGATCGTGGGGCGTGCGCCAAGCGATGCCGACAGATAGTCCTTCAATCCGCCGGGGAAATGCAGAACTTCCTTTTCCGGGATAGAGGCTTCGGCCTTGTCGCGCAGCAGGGAAGGGTCGCAGGCCCATCGTACCTCGACGCCCCGGAACAGATAGGCTTTCGAGCGGGCGAGACGGAACAAACGGTGCGGCCGCAAACGCGCCGATGTTCCGAAAATTTGCGTGTCCGGGCGGAACGAAACGGTGGTGCCACGCCGGTTGTTGATTTCGCCCAGATCTTCAAGTTTGCTGGTCGGATTGCCGCGCGAAAAGGTCTGCCGATAGAGTTTCTTGTCGCGCGCGACCTCGACGGTCATGGTTTCCGAAAGCGCGTTCACCACCGAAATACCGACCCCGTGCAGACCGCCGGATGTCTCATACGCCTTGCTGGAGAACTTTCCGCCGGAATGCAGTGTCGTCATGATGACTTCCAGCGCGGACTTGTCCTTGTATTTCGGATGCGGATCGACCGGAATGCCGCGGCCATTGTCGCGCAGCAGCACAGACCCGTCTTCCAGCAGGCTGATTTCGATGCGGTTGGCATGACCGGCGACAGCCTCATCCATCGCGTTGTCGAGAATTTCAGCGACAAGGTGATGCAGGGCGTTCTCATCGGTCCCGCCGACATACATGCCGGGACGCCTCCGGACGGGTTCCAACCCCTCCAGAACTTCGATATCTTTTGCTGAATAGCCGCCGGGATCATCCGGCAGCGCGGCTTGGAACAAATCTGACATGCCGTCATTATACTTTGCAGCCCAGGGGTCAACAAGCCTATACGGTGTGCATTCTAACTTTCATATACCAGATATAGGGGCTTTGAATGAATGACGCTGAGACGGTTGGAAACGGCGAGGAACAGCCGTTCGGCGAGTTGCAACTGCGCACGCTGACGATGCCGGCGGACACGAATCCGGCTGGCGATATCTTCGGCGGCTGGCTTGTATCGCAAATGGATATGGCCGGCGGCATTCTGGCGCGATCGGTGACGGAAGGCCGCGCTGTCACGGTTTCAATTGATTCCATGACCTTCCATCAACCGGTAAAGGTCGGCGATGTGATTGCCTGCTTCGGCGGTGTCGAGCGAATCGGGCGAACGTCGATCGCGTTGCGCCTGCAAGCCTGGGTTCTGCGGCAGGGACAGAAGCCCCGGGTCAAGGTGACCGAGGGTGTTTTCACTTTTGTCGCGGTTGACGCCAACGGTCGGCCGCGTGAAATCACCAAATCGAATGGAATCGAGGTTTAGTCCAGCATGCGCCCGAAGTTGTTCATTTTCGATTGTGACGGGGTGCTGGTCGACAGCGAGCCGATCATGAACCGACATCTTTCGGACAACCTTGCCGAATATGGTCTGTTGCTGAGCCCGGAAGAATGCCTGATCCATTTCAAAGGCGGATCGATGTTCGATGTGACCGATTTTGCCGCAGGGCGTGGCATTGTCCTCCCCGAAGGGTGGACTGACAGTTTTTACAAATCCGTTTACACGGTTTTTGAGACAGGTGTACCTGTAGTCGAAGGCATACGCGACGTGCTCGACACACTCGACAAGGTGGGAATCCCTTACTGCGTTGCTTCGAACGGCAGCGAAGAAAAGATGCGGATCACACTCGGTCAGAACGACCTTTGGGAAAGGTTTGCAGACAGGTGCTTTTCAGCGCATCGATATGGACCGAGAAAACCCGACCCGACCATATTTCTCGCCGCTGCGGATCAATTCAATATCGCCGTATCAGACGTCATTGTGGTCGAAGACAGTGTCAGTGGTGCGAGAGCTGCAAAGAATGCCGGAATGCCATGCTTCGGGTTCGCACAACATGGGGACGGGTCCGAACTTGCTGCCGAGGGCGCCACAGTCATTCATGCGCTGCAGGAGATAATCGAATTCCTTGAAGCGGACAGTTGAAATCGACCAACGGCGGCAGAGATATAAGATCATGCGACAGTTAATTTTATCGGCGACGGTACTGGCCATTCTGACGCTCGGATTTTCCGGGCGGGCTTTTGCGCATCCTCACGGCTGGATCGATCTGAGGAGTACCCTGGTTCTTGACAATGACGGTCGTCTTGTCGCCTTCGAGCAGGAATGGCTGTTCGATGAATTCTACTCTGTCTTCGCAACCGATGGATGGGACATGGGGTCTGCTGCCGGAAAGCAGGCCCTGACGGACCTTGCCCGCGGAAATCTCGAAAACCTAAGGGCCTATAACTATTTCACGGAGCTTTTGGCCGACGGTGAACAGCAGTCGCTCGGTCCGGTAACCGAGTTCGAGACGGAATTTCGGAACGGCCGCATCTGGATGCGATTTGTCGCCCCGCTGGAAACGCCGCTTGATATGGTTTCCAAAAATGTTTCGTACCAGGTGTTCGACCCGACCTATTATATCGAAATTTTGCATGCGAAGGGCGATGTTGTTGCATTCCGTGGCGGTGATGCCGGTCAGTGCAAAGGTATTCTTTCTGCGCCGACACCAACAATGGAGGCCGTATCGCTGGCGCAATCTCTGCCACCGGATGCCGTGCCCGATGAGTCTCTGGGTCGGCTTTTTGCAGAAAAGGTTGATATCGAATGCCGATAGGTCTGCGGATTGCCGTGCCCGTAGGGGCGGTGCTTCTGCTTGCCATCGGGTTAGGCGTCATTGCCCTGGATTCCGGCGCAATCCAGTCGCTGACGTTTTCCGGCCTCGTTACTGACATTCAGGCGGTGCAACGCGATCTGCACCAACAACTCGCATCATCCTTGAGAATGATTCAGCAGGAAGGCGTCGCCGCTGCCTGGACTTTGATCAGTCTCAGCTTTTTCTATGGCGTTTTACATGCCGCCGGGCCGGGCCACGGAAAAGTTGTTATCTCCACTTACCTGCTGACCCAGGAAAGCCAGCTGCGCCGGGGGCTGATCCTGGCGGCGCTGTCATCCCTTGTGCAGGGGATAACGGCCGTTGTCGCTGTTACGGCGACAGTCGCCATACTGCAACTGACGCTTCGTCAGGCTCAGGGGGTTGCGACCAACCTCGAAACTGTCAGCTACGCACTGGTCGCGCTGGTAGGCCTGTTGTTGCTGATCTCGCGCATCCGCCGGCTCAAGAGCCGTTACGGTGGTCATTCAGATCAGGACCATGATCCCGCGCACGATCATGACGGCGAGGGATCTTGTTCTCATTGCGGGCACGCCCATGGTCCGTCCCGAGCCGATCTGGAGACGCCGCTTTCCATTGGTGGGTTGACGGCGATGGTCCTTTCAATCGGCATCCGGCCCTGCAGCGGCGGCATTCTGACCTTGCTGGTCGCCTACAGTCTGGATCTTCGGTGGGCCGGTGTCGCAGCAGTTCTGGCGATGTCGGTAGGGACGGCAATAACGGTGTGCGCCGTTGCTACGCTTTCGGTCTATTCCCGCAAGGGAGCCTTGCGCCTTGCCCGATTGCTGCCGGACGGAAACGGGGTTGTGTCCGTTATTGTTGACGGTGTCGCGATTATCGGCGGGCTCGTCATTCTTCTGGCCGGTTTGCTGTTATTGTATGCGACCTGGACCGCGCCGCTTCATCCGCTGCGCTGACGCATCTGTTCTCACGTGGTGATGGTGGCGGGAAACAACATCAGGGAGACGAATATGACGAAGGGACCCGTTGTTTTAATCGCATCCATTGCTGTTGCGATCGTCCCGTTCGTTGCCGGAACGGCACAGGCCGGCGAGGCGGATGTTGTTGGTGTCGACATAAACCGGCAGGGCGATGGCGCCTATCGCTTCGATGTAACGGTTCGGCATGATGACGAGGGCTGGGATCATTATGCCGACAAGTGGGTGGTCGAGGACGGCAGCGGTACGGTGCTGGGCGAGCGGGTTCTGCTGCATCCCCATGTCAACGAACAACCGTTCACCCGGTCACTGTCAGGTGTCGATATTCCGAACAGTGTCGATACTGTCATCGTTCGTGCCCATGACAGTGTTCACGAATGGGGCGGCGCGGAAGTTCAGGTTGACGTGCCGAAGTAATCGGCACTCGGTTTTAACAGAGTAGGAGGAGGCGACGATGGAACGCGTTGCACAGTGTGCCTGCGGCCAGTTGTCGGTCGTAGTGGCGGGTGATCCCGAATTTCACGGAATGTGTAGCTGCCTTGCGTGCCAGCGCATGACCGGCAGTGCCTTCGACTATTCAGGCTATTGGCTCAAATCGGCCGTAAAGGAAATTTCAGGCGATCACCGGTCCTGGCGACGCCATGCCCAATCCGGCCGATGGTTTGAACAGCATTTCTGCAAGGATTGCGGATCAACCGTTTTCAGTTACGGCGAATTTGCGCCTGACATGATCAATATCGCCATCGGCAGTTTTGCCGACCCTGCATTCCCGCCACCGGAATATGCCGTCTGGAACCTGCACAAACATTCCTGGGTCATGCCGCCGGAAGGCATTGAAAGCTTGGATGAACAACCGAACGAGGCCCCTGACTAACGACCAAACGTTCGAACGCTGTCCGGCCTACCGGTGCACCACGAAGGCCTCGTCAAGAAACCACAAACCGCCATTCTTGCGTAACACATCAGCGGTTACTTCAAGAAATTCACCTTGCCGCATCGCCTCGGTCAGGCGGGCGTCTTCAATCTGTGCGACATACACGGCGGCATTCCAGGCAGCAAGCAGGGTCGATGTACCGATGCTGCTGCCCAGTTCATTTGGCATGGCGTGCAGGTTGTACCGAAACAGGGCTCCGTCACTCGGGTTTTCAAGAAACCGGAAGTCGGTCCCGTCGTTCTTCAGGCTTTTCCGCAGTTCATCGACCAGCAAAGGCGCAGGTGTTTCGAAAGGGTGCTCATCGGGCCAGATCCGGTTGACGATTTCCATGCCTGGGTCACGCCCGGTCGATTGCACAACGATCATCCGTCCGCCCTTGCGCAGACAGCGGGCCAGCGGCGCAAGAATTTTGTTTACCTTGAACGAGGCCGGTTGCCGGGCCCGGTAGGGCTGACTAGCCATCACCAGATCGTATGAGCCGGGGCTGGTAGGGCCTTCGCCGATACAGTCCTCCTGGCGCGGGATCACCCGGTCCAGCAGAAACTTGTGATCTTCGCGGTACAGCACCATCACCGATGGATTGACGTAATGCGGGTTGCCGGTCTTTTCGCTGACCCGTGTTTGCCAGCCTTCCGTCAGTGTGGGTTGCAGCGCCTTGATCTGCTCGTCGAATTCATGCGCAGTGGTACCCTTTAACGGCACGTCATACCAGTTCAGGCGGGCGATTTCCTCCGGCCGGGCCGGTCGAAGATGCGGGGCATCAGCATAATACAGGTTGGACATGACGAACACGGTTTCCGGATGTTCGCAAAACCGGTCCGCCATCTTGTCGAGGCTGAGTCGCACATCTTCCAGGCTGATTTCCTTTCCGACGACCAGAAATGGCGTGGTCGGGTGCCGGCAGTGCAGTTCACGCATCACAAGCGTCAGAACGCTGGCATCGCCCATGCCGGCGTCGAACACCTTCAAGGCCGGTTGCGACGGCTTGATATGCTTGATTTCTTTTCCGACCCGATCGGCAACCGCCCATTTTTCAGAACAGGTTGTCACGAACAGCAGATACTTTTCCCGGTTGTCAAAGAACCGGAACGCTTCTGTCGACGCTTGTGCTTTGTCCATTTCAGACATGCGGGCCTGCTCCAGCGCATCGGATCGGTAGGGACCAGAACCATAGCGCGAAGCCGTTGGGGAGGCGAACAAGAAAAGGGCCCGGCATTGCCGGGCCCTTCCCAATTCCGTTACCTGACAGATCAGGAGGAATAGTACATCGCAAATTCCATCGGGTGCGTTGTGTGCTCGACCTTGTAGACTTCTTCCCATTTCAGGTCGAGATAGGCGTCGATCATGCCGTCGGTCATGACGTCGCCCTTGGTCAGGAAGCCGCGATCCGCATCCAGGCTTTCAAGCGCTTCGCGCAGGGAGCCGCAGACGGTCGGGACGCTGGCCAGTTCTTCCGGAGGAAGATCGTACAGGTCCTTGTCCATCGGTTCGCCGGGATGGATCTTGTTTTCGATACCGTCGAGCCCGGCCATCATCATGGCCGTGTAGGCCAGATACGGGTTGGCCGTCGCGTCCGGGAAGCGCACTTCAACGCGCTTGCCCTTCGGGCTCGCCACATACGGGATACGGCAGGAAGCCGAGCGGTTGCGGGCGGAATAGGCCAGCAGGACCGGGGCTTCAAAGCCGGGGATCAGCCGCTTGTAGCTGTTGGTCGACGGGTTGGTGAAGGCATTGATAGCCTTGGCGTGCTTGATAATGCCACCGATGTAGTAGAGGCACATTTCCGACAGATCGGCATACCCGGATCCGGCGAAAAGCGGCTTGCCGTCTTTCCACAGAGACTGGTGAACATGCATGCCCGAACCGTTGTCGCCGATGATCGGCTTCGGCATGAAGGTTGCCGTCTTGCCATAGGCATGAGCGACCATGTGGACGACATACTTGTACTTCTGCATGGCGTCGGCCATTTCGATCAGCGTGCCGAACTTCATGCCCAGTTCATGCTGCGACGGGGCGACTTCATGGTGGTGCTTTTCCATGTTGATGCCCATTTCGGTCATCACCGTCACCATTTCGGCGCGAAGATCGGTACCGCTGTCGACCGGTGGAACCGGGAAATAGCCGCCCTTCGGACCCGGACGGTGGCCGAAGTTGCCTTCTTCAAATTCCGAGCCGCTGTTATACGGGCCTTCTTCGGAGTCGATCCTGTAGCCCATGTTGTTCTGTTCGATGTTCCACCGAACGTCGTCAAACACGAAAAATTCGGCTTCAGGACCGAAATAGGCGGTGTCGGCGATGCCGGCGGATGCCGCATAGGCAAGCGCCTTCTTGGCGATCGACCGCGGGTCGCGGTCATAGGGCTGGCCGGTCGAGGGTTCGATGATGTCGCAGAACAGGATAAGCTGCGGCTGCGCCGTGAACGGGTCGATACAGGCGGTCGACGGATCCGGCATCAGGATCATGTCGCTTTCGTTGATCGCTTTCCAGCCGGCGATCGACGAGCCGTCGAACATGATACCGTCCTTGAAGATTTCCTCGTCGATCGTGGAAATATGCTGCGCGGTGTGCTGCCACTTGCCGCGCGGGTCCGTGAACCGGAAGTCGACGTATTTAACGTCGTTTTCCTCGATCATCTTCATCACATTGCTGGCGTCTGACATGGGATACTCTCTCCTTAGATTGCTTAGGGTAAGCTATTGTTGTTTCGGCCCTGCCGAAGCGGCACGACGTCCTGACTAGACCGCGTCCGGCCCCCGTTCACCGGTGCGGATTCGGATAACTTCTTCGATGCTTGAAACGAAAATCTTGCCGTCGCCGATCCGGCCGGTCTGGGCGGCATTCTGGATCGCCTCGACAGCACGCTCCGTGAGACCGTCCTCGAGGATGATCTCGAGTTTCACCTTCGGGAGAAAATCGACAACGTATTCGGCGCCGCGATACAGTTCAGTATGACCTTTCTGTCTGCCGAAACCCTTGGCTTCGGTTACAGTAATGCCCTGAATGCCAATTTCGTGCAGCGCTTCCTTAACTTCATCCAGTTTGAATGGCTTGATGACGGCTTCGATCTTTTTCACGGTCTGGTTCCTTGCCCTGCACCCGGACCGACGCCATCCCCGTTACACGCGAAGGCTGGCAGTCGTTCATGGGTGGTGTTGACTGTTCAGGGTTCCGAATAGCATGTGCCGTGCCAGTTCAATTGGCGAATTAATATCAATGAAAACAATGGATTATGAGAGTTGGCAAAATAGCGCCCGGATGCGGAATGCTTTATTAATGAACACTTGCTTAATTATTATGCAATCGCAGTGCTATTAAAGAGCATTCAGATGGTCGCGAATCCGGGAAACGGCTTCTTCAATCCGCTCGAGACTGTTGGCGTAGGAAAACCGCACAAAGCCCTCTCCATTCGCACCGAAGCCCGATCCGGCCAGCGTCGCGACACCGCAAGTTTCGATCAGGTCGGTCTGAAACTGCGACGCGGTCAGGCCGGTACCTTTTACCGAGGGAAAGGCATAGAACGCGCCCCGGCTTTCCGCACAGGCAAGACCGGGCAGGGTGTTCAGGGCCGGGATCAGGTATCGCCGACGCTCGTCGAACGCCTGTCGCATGGTTTCGACACAGTCCTGCGGACCGGTCAGGGCGGCCATGCCTGCATACTGGGCCGGTGCGTTGACACAGGAAAAACTGTTCACCGATAGCCGCGTTACGGCGCTCATCCAGGCTTGCGGCCAGACCGCATACCCCATCCGCCAGCCGGTCATGGCATAGGCCTTTGACCACCCGTCCAGCAGGATCAGCCGGTCGGCAATCGACGGATAGGACAGCAGGGAGGTGTGTTCCGCACCGTCATAGACCAGATGACCGTAGATCTCGTCAGACAGGATGGCGATATCCGATCGGTCTTCCAGACCGGCAACCAGCCGATCGATTTCCTGTTTCGGGGTAACGCCGCCGGTCGGATTGCCGGGGCTGTTCAGGATCACCAGACGGGTCCGGCTGGTTGTTCTGCCGAGAACGGCATCGGCCTTCATGGCGAATCCGTCCGCCGCCCCGACGGGGTAGGGGACGGGTGTTGCGCCGGTATAGGCGATCATCGACCGGTAGATCGGGAATCCGGGATCGGGATAGAGGATTTCGACACCCGGTTCGCCGCATAACAGGATCGCCTGATGCATGGTGACCTTGCCGCCGGGCACGATGGTCACCCGGCCCGGCGAGACCTCGACGCCATACCGACGGTGCAGGTCGGCGGCGACGGCGTCGCGCACAGCCGGAATACCTTCCGGCGCGGTATAGCCATGGTGACCGTCCTGCATCGCCTTGATGCCGGCCTCGACGATATGCGGCGGGGTCGGGAAGTCCGGCTGGCCGATTCCCAGATTGATGATATCGCGACCCTCGGCCGCCAGTTGGGCGGCACGGGCGGAAACCGCAAAGGCGCTTTCCGTCGCCAGACGGTCGGCGGCGGCAACAGGCATAGCGGACGTTTTAGGGGCTGAAACCATCCTGCCGTTTTATCGACCGGAAAGCCGCGCGGCAATGGCCGTGGATTGCTTGACGGGTGTTGGCTGAAAGCGTACAAGCCCGGCTGCGTTTTCATGGACGCGACGGTGGCTGTAGTTCAGCTGGTTAGAACGCTAGATTGTGATTCTAGAGGTCGTGGGTTCAAGTCCCATCAGCCACCCCATCTTCCTTATGTGTTGTCCTCAAATGCCTCAGCCTTCGACGGCCTGGCCGAACACGACGATCAGAATACCGAGAACGGCAAGGCCGCTGAACAGGGCACAGCGGGGCAGGGAGCCCGCACGCCAGGCTGTCAGGGCGGCGATGGCGGCCTGTATCGCGTAATAGGCAGCGAAAGCGCGTGAAGCGTAGCTGATGATGTCGAAAACATCTGCGGTCCATGTCAGCACAAGGCCGATGGCTGTCAGCAGGGCATAAGCCATGCGCGGCGACATTCTGTCGGCCGTCAATTCATTGAACAATCCGCCAGCACCGCTTGTATCGGCAACCGCGGCACTGAACTGCGCCGCCAGGGCGGCAGCCACCAGCATGCCCGGCAGAATGGGCGCGACAATCGCCATCATGTCGACAATCGCCGTTTCCGTGAGTTTCAGTTCGCCGGGCTCGAACACATAGGCCAGCAGCAGGATATAGAGCATGTATATCGCGGCAGAGAGAAACTGTGCCCAGCGCATCGACCGGATGCAGGTTTTGACGTCGTAGTTTTTCAACAGGTAGCGCGATGTCTCGAAGCCCTGAACCGTCACGATCAGACCGAACGCCATTGTTACCGCCGACCAGCCGGTCTGTTTCACCGGATTCAGGATCAGATCGGTTTCAGAAGCCTGTTTATAGAAGTAGAAGGTCAGCCCCATCAGCAGTCCGGCGATCACCGCAAGCTTTATGGAAACGGCAATATATTCCATCCGTTCGAGCGACCTGAACCCACGGGTCCAGCCAACGAAAAGGATCAGGATGAAGATCGCCGATGTCAGAAGCTGGGCATGGGCGCGGTCATCGACCGAGGTCAGGCTGACGCCGAAGGCCCCGAACAGGTTCAGGTAATACGCCACCGAAATGATATAGGCGAAACCCAGTGCCCAGGAAGAGACGGTTTCCAGACTGTTCAGCAGTGCCTGTTCATGCCGGCCGGATGCGGAAATGAATGTCATGTTGTAGCGGATCGCCATGCCGTATCCGAACGAGACAATGCAGAGCGCGGCCATGATCAGCGGCGCGTATTTTCCATAGGCGCTATCGAGGATCGGTCCCAGAACCAGAAAACCGCTGCCGATGATCGAGGCGAGCGGCGTCACCATTGCCTGCCATGTCGTCGATCGGTGTAACGGGCGCGACCACAGCACCAGCGCAGCCAGGGTAACGGCTGCGATGATGGCGATATCCAGACTCATGGCGATGCCGTTTTCATGCGGTATCCGGAATAGGATGTATTCGGTAACAGGTGTGTTGGGCGATATTCGTTTTTATTGGTCACCATTCATTGATACTAAAGCCCCAGCACGTTTCAATCATGAAATCGATACGGGAGAACAGCATTGATGAAAGCCGTCGGCTACACGAAGAGCCTGCCGCTGACCGAGAGCAAGGCGCTTGAAGATATCGAAGTTCCGAAGCCGAAAATCGGCAGCAACGATCTGCTGGTTCGGATCGAGGCTGTCTCTGTAAATCCGGTCGATGTGAAGGTGCGGATGCGCAAGGAGCCGGAAACCGGGCATGCGATTCTGGGCTTCGACGCCGCCGGTATTGTCGAGGAAACCGGCGATGCCGTCACCGGGTTTTCCAAGGGAGACAAGGTATTCTACGCCGGCGACATCACCCGGCCCGGCACGAATGCGCAGTATCATGCGGTCGATGCCCGGCTGGTCGGTCGCCACCCGGAATCGCTGTCGGCAACTGATGCGGCCTCACTGCCGCTTACATCGATCACCGCCTGGGAAATGCTGTTCGACTGTTTCAAGCTGAAGGAAGGTGCAGGGGCGGGAGAGACGATCCTGATTATTGGCGGGGCAGGCGGTGTCGGATCGATCCTGATTCAGCTCGTCAAGGCCTTGACTGGCCTTCGTGTTATCGCAACGGCGTCTCGGCCGGAGACACGGGACTGGTGCATGGACATGGGCGCGGATGATGTTGTCGATCATTCCCAACCGCTGGAAAAGGAAATGGCGCGGCTTGGTATTGAGCCTCGTTATGTGGCGGCGCTGACGCGCACCGCCGACCATTTCGACAGCATTGTGCAATTGATCAAACCGCGCGGCGAATTGTGCGTCATCGACGATCCGGGCACAGTGAATGTCGCGCCGATGAAGCAGAAGGCGCTTTCGTTCCACTGGGAATTCATGTTCGCCCGGTCGATGTTCCAGACCGAGGACCAGAAGGTGCAGTCGGATCTTTTGAACCGGGTCGCAGAACTGGTCGATCAGGGTCGCGTCAGGTCAACCACCCAGCGCACCCTGCCGCCACTGACCGCTGCGACGCTGAGAGAAGCGCACGAAATTCAGGAAAGCGGCACGGCCATCGGCAAAACAGTTCTGCCGGTGGAATAAACGCGTCGGATTGCAGGCAAAAAAGAGCGGCGAGCGCCAGCCTACCTTATTCTCATCGGCTGGCGCTCTCCGCAAGTGCCCGAAGGGACGGGCGGTTGGTCGTTCGGTCTTGATAGAAGAGGTATGTGACAACACCGAGACCGAATTGTATCGGTTCGGTTAATTCGCTATCGGCCGATCAGCGCTTTTGCCAGATCGTCGATCAGCGATGTCATGACCTGTGCATTGCCGTCTCGATCACCCGGCAGTGGCGCGCCACCCCGAACGGAAGACAACCGGCGTCCGTCGCGGCACAAGGCGATGGCAAGTGTCACGGACCTGTCTGAAGGTTCTCCTCCGCCTACTTGTCTGTGCTGACACAGGGAAATGCCTGTCAGGGCGCGGTCTGGCTGGTAGGCGACTTCGACGGTCAGATCGCCAAGTGCTCGTCTTTCCGATGAGGAAAACCGTAGCCCGCCGAGACCCGCCTTTTCAGCCTGCCCGGACAGGGCCTGCAAAAGGTAGGCATCGACAGTTGCGCCCGGGCTTGCCTGGAACACGACGGGGATCGTTGACGGTGGCCCGGAAAGGATCGCATGCAACGCCTTGTGGCGATATTCGGTGGCGGTCTCCCCCGTTTCGTCACAACCGGTCAGCAGAACGACAGCCAGCAGCAGTGGCATCAGGTAACGCATCGGGGCGGGGCTCCATACCGGCATGACAAAGACCAGGATAAAGGCCTAGTATGGTGCCCTCATGACGAAAACGCCCAACCAATTTCCCGTTACCATGCCGGATGCTCGCGCAACCGGCCTGCGCCTGCTGACAGTTGAGGAAACGGGGGCGGCTGACCGTCGCACCATAGATGCCGGCACCAGCGGCGCTGATCTGATGGAACGGGCGGGGTTCGCCGTTGCGGATTGCGCGTCCGACATGAAGGCGCCGGGCGCCGTGACCGTACTGTGCGGACCGGGAAACAATGGTGGTGACGGGTTCGTTGCGGCCCGTCATCTGGCAGACAGGGGCTGGCGCGTCCGTCTGGCCCTGCTTGGCGACCGATCGGCACTTACCGGCGATGCGGCGCATCATGCTGCTTTATGGAACGGCGAAGCGGAACCGCTATCACCGGCGGCTGTCGACAATGCGGACCTTGTGATCGATGCCATTTTCGGTGCGGGTCTGAACCGGCCGATTGACGGCGTGGTGCGGGAAACCCTGGAGAAGTCCGCGGCATTTCCGGTTCTGGCGGTTGATGTGCCTACGGGCATCGACGGCGACAGCGGAGCGGTAAAGGGGTATGCCGCGCTTGCTGAACGGACGGTCACGTTCTGCCGGCTGAAGCCGGGCCACCTGCTACAGCCGGGGCGTCAGCATTGCGGCAAGGTCACGGTTGCGGATATCGGCATTTCGGATGAAACGGTGGAGACCGTTGCCGGGCCGGCATGGCAAAACGAACCTGGTCTCTGGCGACATTTTCTGCGCTGGCCTTCCGTGGATGATCACAAATATTCCCGTGGCCATGTAATTATTGCAGGTGGCGCTGTAATGACCGGTGCAGCGAGGCTGGCGGCGCGGGCGGCGCAGCGGTCGGGTGCAGGGATCGTAACCCTTGCGGTGCCGCAGGAGGCGCAGACGGTCTACAAGGTGGCACTGGAAAGTGTGGTGATCCATCCATTTCGAGATACGGCAGGTCTTCGGGAACTGGCTGAAACCGTTCGGGCCGGCGCCTTTCTGATCGGACCCGGCGGTGGCCTGGTCGGACAGTTGCGGGAGCGGGTGATCGCTATTCTGCAACAGAAAAAGCCGACAGTAATCGATGCTGACGGCATCAGTGTTTTCGAGGGCGGGTCGGAAATTCTGTTTCAGGCGCTTGAGGGACCCTGTGTGATGACGCCGCATCTGGGGGAATTCCGGCGACTTTTCCCTGATCTTGCGCCAAGCGCGGCCGGGCTCAGCAAGCCGGCGGCGGTGCGTGAGGCATCAAAAAGATCCGGTGCGGTGATAGTGCTGAAGGGGTCGGATACGGTCATTGCGGCGCCGGACGGGCGCTGTTTCATCAACGCTAATGCGACGCCTGCGCTGGCGACGGCGGGAAGCGGCGATGTGCTTGCCGGCATGACTGCATCGCTTCTGGCGCAGGGTGTTCCCGAACTTGCCGCAGCCGCCGCCGCGGTCTGGTTGCATGCCGAGGCGGGTAAAAGACCGGCTTTCGGGCTTATCCCTGAAGACATAATAGACAATTTGCCTGAGACCCTGATGACGGAATTACCCGGTTAGCCTGTTTACATGGCTTGACCCGGGTGATTCTTGGGATAGGGTGCGACAAGCTGGGGGGCGCTTTCGAATAGGGAATTGGATTCGTTGGTTAACCGTCGGTCATCAAGTGCCGGTAGTGGCGTCGTCCAGGCAATATTGGTTAGTTTCCTATTTTTCATCGCCGCGATTGGCGCGATCGGGTATCTGCTAAGCGTTACAGCCGACCGCGAGAATTCCGCCGCCGTCAACACACAGGTGCATCTGGCAGAGACAGCGTTGCGGGGTCTGCAGGATGAAATGACCAACCGGCTTGTCGATTATGCCTGGTGGGACGATATCGCTCTGCAGTTCGACGGGACGATCGAGAACGACTGGGCTGACGATAATATTGGCAGCTATCTTCAGGACCAGTTCGGTTATACCGGCACATACGGACTGAACGCCGGAATGAAAACGTTATACCATTCGTCCGTGGACGAGGAATTGCCATTGGATGCAATCGATTTCCTCGGTGCCAATGCGAATGCCTTTCTGATGACGATCAAGGAAAGCAGCATCTCCGAACCGGAACCCTTCCACACCTACCTGAAATACGGTGGCAAGGTCTATCTGGTGGTTGGCAGCCTGATTACCTACGAAGAGCTTGATGAGTATCCAATGGCGCAATCGCCGCGTCCTATCCTGATATTCTATCGGGAGCTGGATTCGGAATTACTGGAGCGGGTATCGCAGCAGTTCATGTTGAACGATCTAAGGCTTTCTCCGGTGGCGGACAGTATCGCCCATGTCCCATTGAAAAACATATCGAACGAGACTGTCTATTGGATATGCTGGCAACCGGTTAAGCCCGGCGATGCGTTGCTGAGTGATCTGTTTCCGAAAATCGCAATGGTAACCGTTGCGCTGGCAGCCACAGCGCTGCTGGTTTTCGTCATGTGGTCCAGATCGGTATCCGCCGCCAATGAAGCCAAGGCGCAGTTTCTCGCCAAAATGAGCCATGAATTGCGGACACCGCTAAATCCGATCATCGGCTTTGCCGAGGTCATTATGAGCCAGTTGCGCGGCCCCGTGCCGGAGGCCTACCGGGAATATGCGTCGGACATTCACCGAAGCGCCAAGCATTTGCAGGGCATTATCGGCGATGTTCTGGATTTCGCGAAAGTCGAGTCCGGCGAGCTGAACCTGCGGGAAACCAAAATCGACATCGAGGATCTGATCCTGCGCCTTCCGGCGATTACCAGTTCGACCTGGGACACCGATACCGCTAGCGGTGAACAGACGCGTCTGCTGGTGCGGTACGATATCGAGAAGGACCTGCCGAATGTGCGGGCCGATGAATTGCGGGTGCGGCAGGTGCTTATCAACCTGCTGTCGAACGCGGCGAAGTTTTCCAACGGCGCCGAAGTTGTGGTGCGGGCGTTCCACAACAAAAGCGGCCTGAGCATCGAGGTGGAAGACAGCGGCATCGGTATCAGCAAGCAGGATCTGGATCGGGTTTTCTCGCCCTTTGTTCAGGCCGACCCGGTCGGCAACAAAGGCAGGAAATCAACCGGGACCGGTCTGGGTCTATCCGTATCGCGCGAACTGATGCGGCTTCACGGCGGTGACCTGATTCTGAAAAGCGCGCCCGGCGCCGGAACTACCGCGTGTGTGACCTTCCCGTCCAGCCGACTTGTCTGACGCGCAGATGTTTATCTGTTGCACTGCTTCTTAAAGATTTATTAACATAATTCGCTTCATATCCAAGTAGATACGGGATTTACTTTAACATTGACAGTAAACCTGTCTGATACGCCCTGAGGATATATCATGGTTGCTCTCAATTTAGGCGGTAACAACAACTCGTCCTTTCTATCGTTTCGCGGGCGTCAGCGATCGAGTTTTTTCTGCCGTGCCGGCAAGGAAACCCGGTTTTTGAAGGCGGGTACCGAGTTTACGCGTAATCGCAAGGACAAGATGGTCGAGACCGCGCGGGTGCTGGCCGTGTCTTCGGACAGTTTTGGTATTCCGCATATTCGCTACGAGCTCGAGATCAAAAGGCCGAGCGCGCCATCGAAGTTTTTTGACGGTCCCCGTGTGCTTGCCCTGTCGACATTTCTGGAAACCTATCAGCAGACGTGACTTCGTGTAGCGGAAGCGGCTGAAACATTACGGCTCTCCCATACTTCTTCTCTTTTGACGCGTCCGGTCCCTGTTGCTATAGAACCGCGGCTTTGGCGCGGGGCACTGCCGGAATGCGGTGTGTTCAGACCAGTCCGGGCGGGCGTGGCGAAATTGGTAGACGCGCCAGATTTAGGTTCTGGTGGATGTAAGTCCGTGGGGGTTCAAGTCCCTTCGCCCGCACCAACTGGGCTCGCGCCCGATTTTGAGGTTCATCCGCCGGTCACGGGCGGCCGTGTCGTAACGATTTTGATGGTAGGAAATTCATGCAGGTCACAGAAACAAAGAACGACGGCTTATCGCGCGAATATAGCGTGACGATCACCGGCTCCGATCTTGATGCGCGGGTAGACGCGCGTTTGACGGAAGTAGCCGGCGATATTCGCGTACCCGGGTTCCGTCCCGGCAAGGTGCCGCTTGCGGTGCTGCGTCAACGCTATGCCAGCTCGGTGCTCGGCGAGGTGATCGAGAAGGCCGTTACCGAGACATCGCAGGAAGTGCTTGAAGAGCGCGAAATCCGGCCCGCCGGGCAGCCGAAGATCGAAATCAGCAGTTTCGACAAAGGCTCTGACCTGGTCTACACGATTGGTGTCGACCTGATGCCGGACATTACGCCGATGGACTTTTCGAGCATCGCACTGACCCGGATGAAACCGAAGATCGAAGAATCCGAAGTCGATGAAGCTCTCGAACGCCTGGCGAAGGACTTCCGCAAGACGGAATCCGCACCGGACGGTAAGGCGGCGGAAAGCGGCGATGTCACCGTGATCGATTTCGTCGGCAAGGTTGATGATGTCGCCTTTGATGGCGGGACAGCGGAAGGCCACAGCCTTGAACTCGGTTCCAACCGGTTCATCCCGGGCTTCGAAGATCAGCTTGTCGGCGCCAAGAAGGGTGAAGAACGGCAGGTCAAGGTAACGTTCCCTGAGGATTACGGCTCAAAGGAACTGGCTGGCAAGGATGCCGTGTTCGACGTTACCGTGCAGGACGTTCAGGTTTACGCCGACAACGAGATCAATGAGGATTTCGCCAAGACCCTCGGTCTGGAATCGCTCGACCAGTTGCGCGGACAGGTTCGCGAGCGTCTGGAAGCCGACTATGGCAATGTGTCACGCAGCCGCTTGAAGAAGGACCTGCTGGACGTGCTTGCCGACGGTCATGATTTCGACGTGCCACCGTCGCTGGTGGACAGTGAATTCGAACAGATCTGGTCGCAGGTCAAACAGGCGATGGAAGCCGACAGCCTGGACGAGGAAGACAAGGAAAAGTCGGAAGACGAACTTAAGGCCGATTATCGCGATATCGCGGTTCGCCGGGTCAAACTCGGCATGCTGTTGTCGGAAGTAGGTCGGATGAATGCGATCGAAGTGTCGCAGGAAGACATCCAGCGGGCGGCCATCACGGAAGCGCAGAAATATCCGGGTCAGGAACGCCAGGTGATGGAATTCTATCAGTCGAATCAGGAAGCTCAGGCAAGCCTGCGTGCGCCGCTGATGGAAGACAAGGTCGTCGACTTCATTCTCGAAATGGCGAAAATCACCGATAACGAAGTGCCTGTCTCCGAATTGTTCGACGAAGAGACCGGCGCTTCCGGAAAACCTGCCAAAAAATCAGCCGCCAAGAAGGCTTCAGCCAAAAAGTCGTCAGCCAAAAAAGCTGGCGCCAAGAAGGCCGCGGCGAAAAAAGACGAAGCCAAATAGACCGTTTGACAGGTTTGCGGCGATTCATGCCGGCTGCGGTCTTGCAGCACCGGGTGGTGAATGACTAAGTAATGAGAATGCACAGTCGATATCGGCTGTGCATTTCTTTACGGACCGGCCTCAGGGCTGCCGTATCTGACAAAAACAGACCTTCGCAGGCGAGGACCGAGAATGAGCCACCCCACAGATATCGTTATGAACAACCTTGTGCCCATGGTCGTTGAACAGACCAACCGCGGCGAACGGTCCTACGACATTTACTCACGCCTGTTGAAAGAACGGATCATTTTCCTGACCGGTGAAGTGAACGACTATGTTGCAAGCCTGCTGTGCGCGCAGCTTTTGTTCCTCGAATCGGAAAACCCGGCGAAGGACATTTCATTTTACATCAATTCGCCGGGTGGTGTCGTGACCTCGGGCCTGTCGATTTATGATACCATGCAGTACATCAAGCCGGACGTTTCAACGGTCTGTCTCGGTCAGGCCTCATCAATGGGTTCGTTGCTGCTGACAGCCGGTGCGAAAGACAAGCGATTCGCGCTGCCGAACAGCCGCATCATGGTGCACCAGCCATCAGGCGGCGCGCAGGGCCAGGCCACCGATATCGAGATTCAGGCCAAGGAAATCCTCCGCACCCGTGAACGGCTGAACCAGATTTACGTGGCGCATACCGGCCGCGATCTGGCGACCATTGAAGATGCGATGGAGCGTGACAAGTTCATGAGCCCTGAAGAAGCCAAGGAATTTGGGCTAATTGACGAAGTTGTGTCCCATCGCGTTCTGCCTGACGCGGAAAACGGTGACGGTGGCGGCAAGAAGAATTGAACCGGATAACAGCCCGCTTCTGGCACGATCCATGCTTTGCTTGAACCGGCTGAAATCTGCGCTCTCTGACGTTTGATCGCCGATCGTGACAATTGCGTATTGAGGCGTCCGGTCTACTGGGCCATCATATAAGCAAGGGCAAGGTGGTCCGATGGGCCGACGGTGCGGTGGCCCTGAACGGTGAACAGGCCGGCTGACACCGCTACGAGAGATGAAAGTGGAATCGCGCGATGAGCAAATCCAACAACGGCGATAGCAAGAATACCCTCTACTGTTCGTTCTGTGGCAAAAGCCAGCACGAGGTTCGCAAGCTGATTGCAGGGCCGACGGTATTCATCTGCGACGAATGCGTCGAACTCTGCATGGATATCATCCGTGAAGATCACAAGACGACCATTTCCAAGAATTCCGAGGGCGTTCCGACACCGCTGGAAATCCGCGAAGTGCTGGACGACTATGTGATCGGCCAGGATTTCGCCAAGCGGGTTCTCGCGGTTGCGGTCCACAATCACTACAAACGGCTGAGCCATGCCGCCAAGAACAACGATGTCGAACTCACCAAGTCGAACATCCTGCTGATCGGGCCGACAGGGTGCGGCAAGACCCTGCTTGCGCAGACGCTCGCGCGGATTCTCGATGTTCCTTTCACGATGGCGGATGCGACGACGCTGACGGAAGCCGGCTATGTCGGCGAAGATGTCGAAAACATCATCCTGAAACTGCTGCAATCCGCCGACTACAATGTCGAACGTGCGCAGCGCGGCATTGTCTATATCGATGAGGTCGACAAGATCAGCCGCAAGTCGGACAACCCGTCGATCACCCGGGACGTGTCGGGCGAGGGGGTCCAGCAGGCGCTTCTGAAAATCATGGAAGGCACGGTCGCCAGTGTTCCGCCGCAGGGTGGCCGGAAGCATCCGCAGCAGGAATTCCTGCAGGTCGATACGACAAACATCCTCTTTATCTGCGGTGGCGCCTTCGCCGGTCTTGAAAAGATCATTTCGCAGCGCGGCAAAGGGTCGTCGATTGGCTTCGGCGCCGATGTCCGGTCCGAAGAAGACCGCAATGTCGGCGAAATCCTGCGGGCAATCGAGCCCGAAGATCTGCTGAAATTCGGCCTGATCCCGGAATTCGTTGGTCGTGTCCCAGTTCTGGCGACACTGACCGATCTCGATGAGGACGCACTGGTCGAAATTCTGACAGCGCCGCGTAATGCGCTGTTGAAGCAGTATCAGCGTCTGTTCGAGATGGAAAACGTCCGGCTGGAATTTACCGACGATGCGCTGCGGTCTGTTGCCGCCCGTGCGATCGAGCGGAAAACCGGCGCCCGGGGTCTTCGGTCGATCATGGAAAGCATTCTTCTGGAGCCGATGTACGACATGCCGTCGCTCGAATCGGTCGAGGAAGTGGTGATAAACCGCGAAGTTGTCGAAGGCAGGGCAGAACCGCTGTACATTTACGCGGAACGCCGAGGCGACGTCGAGAGTAGCGCCTAGAGCGGTTTTTCCCTTTAATTCTGGTGTTTTAGCAGCCTTATCTACAGGTTTTGGCGGATAAATTGGCGCGCCCGTATAAAAATACTGGAAGATTCAGCTTGAACCATCGGCGCTGTGCGCCAGATTCTACAAGGCGCTGGTGCTGAGAACCGGGTTGGCGCTTTGACAAATCAAGCGGTGGCTAAATGTGCCGCGTGAACCGAAAGATAGAAATATGACAGAATCTTCAGACATCACTTCGACGGGCGACCGCGGGCCGTCCGCTGTTTATTCCGTATTGCCGCTGCGCGATATAGTGGTTTTTCCACACATGATCGTGCCGTTGTTCGTCGGCCGCGACAAATCCGTCCGGGCGCTTGAAGATGTGATGAAAGATGACAAGCAGATCCTGCTTGTAACGCAAAAGAACGCCGGCGAGGACGATCCGTCGCCGGAGGATATTTACTCAATCGGCACCATCGGCACGGTTCTGCAGTTACTGAAGCTGCCGGACGGGACGGTGAAAGTCCTGGTTGAAGGCACCAGACGCGCGCGTATCGACACGTTTGTCGAGCATGAAAGCTTCTTCCGCGCCGAGGCTGTGGAACTGGATGACGAGCGTGCCAGCGCTGATGAAATGGAAGCGCTGAGCCGGGCTGTCGTGACCCAGTTTGAACAGTACATCAAGCTGAACAAGAAGGTGCCGGCGGAAGTGCTGGTTTCGATCAACCAGATCGACGAGCCGTCGAAACTGGCTGATACGGTTGCCCAGCATCTGACCCTGAAAATCGCCGAAAAGCAGGAACTGCTTGAGATAGACAGCGTTACCGAACGACTGGAGAAGATTTACTCGCTGATGGAAGGCGAGATCAGCGTTCTGCAGGTCGAAAAGCGTATCCGCAACCGTGTGAAACGGCAGATGGAGAAGACCCAGCGCGAGTACTATCTGAATGAACAGATGAAGGCGATTCAGAAAGAGCTCGGCGAGACCGACGAGGGCAAGGACGAGCTTGCCGAACTGGAAGAAAAGATCGCCAAGACCAAGCTTTCCAAGGAAGCGCGCGAAAAAGCGCTGGCTGAAATGAAAAAGCTGCGGACGATGAGCCCGATGTCGGCCGAAGCAACGGTCGTGCGGAATTACCTCGATTGGATGCTGTCCATTCCCTGGAAAAAGCGCAGCCGGGTAAAAACCGACCTGAATGAAGCCAAGGACATCCTTGATGCTGACCATTTCGGCCTGGTCAAGGTGAAGGACCGGATACTCGAATATCTCGCCGTTCAGGTGCGGATGAAAAAGGTCAAGGGACCGATCCTGTGCCTCGTCGGGCCTCCTGGTGTCGGCAAGACCTCGCTTGGCAAATCCATCGCACGGGCGACCGGTCGCGAATTTGTCCGCATGTCTCTTGGCGGCGTCCGCGATGAATCGGAAATCCGCGGCCACCGGCGCACCTATATCGGCTCGATGCCTGGCCGGGTGATCCAGGGCATGAAGAAGGCGAAGAAATCGAACCCGCTGTTCCTGCTGGATGAAATCGACAAGCTGGGTGCAGATTGGCGGGGCGATCCGTCATCGGCTTTGCTGGAAGTGCTTGATCCGGAACAGAACAGCACGTTCAACGATCACTATCTGGAAGTCGATTACGATCTGTCTGACGTGATGTTCGTGACCACGGCCAACACGCTCAACATGCCACAGCCGTTGATGGACCGGATGGAAATCATTCGCATTCCGGGATACACGGAAGACGAAAAGATCGAGATCGCCAAACGTCATCTGCTGCCGAAACAGATGAAGGAAAACGGCCTGACCGAGGAAGAGTTCTCGTTGTCGGAAAATGCGATGCGTCAGTTGATCCGGCACTACACACGCGAAGCCGGTGTTCGTAGCCTGGAACGCGAAATCGCAAATCTAGGTCGCAAGGCGATCAAGGATATCGTTAAGGACGGCAAGAAACGGGTGCAGATCACCAGCGGCAACCTGTCGAATTATGCCGGCGTCACCAAGTTCCGTTACGGCGAAATGGAAGACAAGGACCTGCTGGGCGTCGTGACCGGACTGGCCTGGACGGAAGTTGGTGGTGAATTGCTGTCCATCGAATCCGTTCTGGTGCCGGGCAAGGGCAAGGTCACCAAAACCGGTAAACTGGGTGATGTCATGCTCGAATCGATCATGGCAGCCGAATACTACGTGAAAAGCCGGGCGCCGTCCTTCGGTGTAAAGCCGACGACGTTCGAAAAGAGCGATATTCACGTTCACGTTCCGGAAGGGGCGACCCCGAAAGACGGCCCTTCAGCCGGTGTCGCCATGGTGACCTCCATCGTTTCCGTGTTGACCGGCATTCCGGTGAAACGCGATGTCGCCATGACCGGTGAGATCACGCTGCGGGGACGAATTCTGCCGATCGGTGGTCTGAAGGAAAAGCTTCTGGCGGCATTGCGCGGCCGGATCAAGACGGTCCTTATCCCGAAGGATAACGAGAAAGACCTCGAGGATATTCCTGATAACGTTAAGAAAAATCTTGAAATCCTGCCGGTTTCGACCGTCGATGAAGTGTTGCATTGGGCCCTTGCCGGCGAGCTGACGCCGATCGAGTGGACCCCGGAAGATCAGGAAGCCGCCTCAAAGGCCGTACAGCCGGCGACGGACGATGATGAACTGTCCGGAATCACCACGCACTGATTTCGGCGAATTTCTAATGACGCGTATGCAGCGGCCCGGGTTAATAGCCCGGGCCGCGTCTTATCCACAGGAATGTGCGCTGAATTAACCTGAAATCAGCAGTTTTCTGCGGATTTTTAGGGGATATAGATTGACGCGATTTCGGGAATCTTCATACTATCCGGACATCAATGAGGCATTCGGCCATCACGATCCGGTCGTGCAATAGTGTGTTGTTGATATCCCGGTTGCGCATGTCGCGTAACAAAACACCCGCGTATAGTCAGAAGGGGGCTTGCAGTGAATAAGAACGATCTCGTAGCTGCGGTTGCATCCTCGGCCGAACTTTCCAAAGCCGATGCAACGAAGGCAGTCGACGCCGTATTCGATTCAATTACCGGTTCGCTGAAGGGCGGCGATGAAGTTCGCCTCGTCGGTTTCGGTACATTCAGCGTGGCAAATCGCGCTGCATCGGAAGGCCGTAATCCACGCACCGGCGAAAAAATCAAAATTCCGGCATCAAAACAGCCGAAATTCAAAGCAGGCAAAGGCCTCAAGGATGCGGTCAACTAAGACCGTACTGACAGGTTTTGAGAAAGACGACCGGCAGAAATGGCGGTCGTTTTTCTTTTTCAGGGCCGGGTTGGTCAGCTAGCATTTGACGTAACCGGTGCTGCGGCGTATTACGCTGCCGATTGTCGAAAATGAGGGCGGTTAGCTCAGCTGGGAGAGCATCTGGTTTACACCCAGAGGGTCAGCGGTTCGATCCCGTTACCGCCCACCATTTTTTCCAGATTTGTCAGGGGTTCGATTGCTTGACAGGCCCTGTTGGCCAAAGTACACAAGCGCGCTCTGAGGGGTTCACGAAACGCCTTTCAGACCGCCTTAAGCGGGTGTAGCTCAGTTGGTTAGAGCGCCGGCCTGTCACGCCGGAGGTCGCGGGTTCGAGCCCCGTCACTCGCGCCACTTCCCCGGAGAGCGGGAAGGGCGCCTGCCGGTAACGGCATCGGCCACGCACCCGAACAGCTAAACTAGCAGGTAAATGCGTCGCAGACACAACGCCTTTCAAAGTCTTTATTCAACACGGCGATTGAGGCCGTCGCGGTCAAGACCGGATGCTAGGTCTTTATGATTGTTTTGTTTTTTGGCTGTTCAGACGGTTTTATTGCTTTGCGGCATAAACGAAGTTCTTTATTGTTTTCAATAATCGGCGGAATGGTTTAACCGTTTGGCAGCCGATGGTTTGGGGGAAATGCGTCGAATGGGCGCTATCAAGCCAATGGCGTGAAGGCCTGCGTTGATGTTAGCCTGAACGCAGGTGATGGCTTCGGTCGCTGTACTGGCGATTCGGGGCCGAAGTCTCTATGTCGACGAGTGGGGTAGTCATGGAAGATTTGCTGCGCGAATATTTTGCGATCCTGGTGTTTCTGGGGATCGCAATCGGCCTCGCTGCGATTATGGTCTTCGCAAGTATGATCGTCGCGACCCAGCGTCCCGATTCGGAAAAGCTCTCTGCCTATGAATGCGGCTTCGAAGCTTTCGATGACGCCCGGTCGCGGTTCGATGTCCGGTTTTATCTCGTAACCCTGCTGTTCATCATTTTCGACCTTGAGCTGGCTTTCGTCTTCCCATGGACGGTCGCGCTTGGCGATATCGGCATGTTCGGTTTCTGGTCGATGATCGTGTTTCTCGGCATTCTGACCGTCGGGTTTGTTTACGAATGGCGCAAAGGTGCGCTGGAATGGGAGTGACAGAATGAGCACAACCGATCTGACACAGGCCCCGTTGCCACCCGGAGCGGCACAGGACAACGCCCTTGCAGCCGTCACAGACGAGCTGCAGGACAAGGGGTTCGTAATTGCCAATGTCGACAAGGTGGTCAACTGGGCGCGTACAGGGTCAATGTGGCCGATGACGTTCGGTCTGGCCTGCTGCGCAGTTGAAATGATCCACGCCTATATGCCGCGCTACGACCTCGACAGGTTCGGCGTCGTGGTCCGGGCCAGCCCACGCCAGTCTGATGTCATGATCGTCGCCGGTACGCTGACCAACAAGATGGCGCCGGCCCTGCGCAAGGTCTACGACCAGATGGCGGAGCCGCGCTGGGTCATCTCCATGGGCTCCTGCGCCAATGGCGGCGGATACTATCACTATTCCTACTCCGTCGTTCGCGGATGCGACCGGGTTGTGCCGGTCGATATCTACGTGCCGGGTTGCCCGCCAACGGCTGAAGCCCTTGTTTACGGCATCTTGCAGCTACAGAAGAAAATCAAACGAACCGGCACCATCGCCCGCTAGGGCGCATTGGCGCGGAATCGAAGAGGACGTATCGTTGATAGCGGACGAAAAACTGGAAGCATTGCAGGACCTTGGTCAGTATCTGGCCGAGAAGTTTCCGACCGATATCGTTTCCCGTACAATTGCCAACGGCGAATTGTCGATTGTCGTGCTGGCGGCGGGCCTGCTGAAAATCTGCAAATTCGCTCGCGACGACGCCAACTGCCAGTTCAAGACCTGTGTCGATGTCTGTGGCGTCGATTTTCCTGACCGCGATCCCCGGTTCGAAGTTGTCTATAATCTTTTGAGCCTGAAGCATAACTTCCGCCTGCGCCTGAAAGTGCAGACCGACGACGAAAAGGCGGTGCCGAGCGTGACGTCGATCTGGCCGTCGGCAAACTGGTTCGAGCGTGAAGTGTGGGACATGTATGGCGTATTTTTCACCGATCATCCGGATCTGCGGCGCATCCTCACCGATTACGGGTTCGAGGGACATCCGCAGCGCAAGGATTTTCCGCTGACCGGCTATGTCGAGGTTCGCTATGACGACGAACAGCGCCGGGTAATCTATGAACCGGTCAAGCTTCGGCAGGATTTCCGATCCTTTGACTTCCTGAGCCCGTGGGAAGGCATGACCCCGCATCTGCCGGGTGATGAAAAGGCCGATGCCGCGGCGGAAGATACGAAGGAGGGCGGCGCATGAGCCCGGATACGACATCCCTGCAGTCTCCGGTTCCGGCATCGGAAGACCCGACGATCAAAACCATGACGATCAACTTCGGTCCACAGCACCCGGCTGCGCACGGCGTGCTGCGCATGGTGATGGAGATGGACGGCGAGGTAGTCGAACGAATCGACCCGCATATCGGCCTCTTGCATCGCGGTACTGAAAAGCTGATCGAATACAAAACCTATCTGCAGGCGATTCCGTATTTCGACCGGTTGGACTACGTGTCGCCGATGTGCCAGGAACATGCGTTCTGTCTGGCGACGGAAAAACTGCTCGGTCTCGAAGTGCCGGAACGCGGCCAGTATATTCGGGTACTGTTTGCTGAAATCAGCCGGATCCTGAACCACCTTCTCAACGTTCCTGCCTACGCGCTGGATGTCGGCGCGATGACCCCGATGCTGTGGGCCTTCGAAGAACGTGAAAAGCTGATGGAATTCCATGAGGGCGTCTGCGGGGCGAGGTTGCATGCAGCCTATTACCGCGTCGGCGGCGTTCATCAGGACATGCCCGTCGGGATGGCAGACCAGATTCTGGAGTGGGCGGACCAGTTCCCGAAATTCATCGACGACATGGAAAGTCTGCTGACGGACAACCGCATTTTCAAACAGCGGTCGGTCGATATCGGCATCATTTCGCCGGAAGACGCGCTGGCCTGGGGCTGCACCGGCCCGACACTGCGCGGGTCCGGCCTGGCGTGGGATCTGCGCAAGGCGGAACCCTACGATGTCTACGGCAAGATGGATTTTGATATTCCCGTCGGCAAGCACGGCGACTGTTACAGCCGATATCTGGTGCGCGTCGAGGAAATGCGGCAATCGCTGCGGATCATCCGCCAGTGCATCGAACAGATGCCGGAAGGACCGGTCATGACAACGGATACCAAGATCGCGCCGCCACGCCGGGGCGACATGAAACATTCGATGGAAGCGCTGATCCACCACTTCAAGCTCTACACCGAAGGATTTCACGTGCCGGAAGGCGAGACATACACGGCGGTCGAGGCGCCGAAGGGCGAATTCGGCGTGTATCTGGTTGCCGACGGCACGAACAAACCGTATCGCTGCAAGATCCGCGCGCCCGGGTTCGCGCATCTGGCGTCGATGGATCATTTCTGCAAGGGCCACATGCTGGCCGACTCGGTTGCCGTTCTCGGCGGGTTCGATGTCGTGTTCGGGGAGATTGACCGATGAGCGGTAAGTTTGCGTTCGAAGGCGAGTTCCTGAAGGAAGTGGAACGAAATATTGCAAAGTATCCGGCCGACCGTAAGCAGTCCGCCGTTCTTGCGTTACTTTTTCAGGCGCAGGAACAGAACCACGACAACGGCCATTACGTGACAGGCGAGGCGATCGAGACGATCAGCGAGATGCTCGACATGCCGTATATCCGGGTGATGGAAGTCGCGACCTTCTTCACCATGGTCAATCTTGAGCCGGTCGGGAAGTTCCATATCCAGCTTTGCGGCACCACACCCTGCATGCTGCGCGGTGCGGAAGACATTTCTGCTGCAATCACCAAGAAGTACGGCATTCACAGCGGCGAAACGACCGACGACGGCGTGTTTACCCTGCTCGAAGTCGAATGCCTTGGCGCGTGCTGCAATGCGCCGATGGTGCAGATCAACGATGACTTCTATGAAGACCTGACACCGGACAGCATCATCGAGGTGCTGGAAGGGCTGAAGAGCGGAAAGAAGGTCAAGGCCGGCTCGCAAATCGGCCGTATCACGTCCGAACCGGCCACCGGCCCTACAACCCTGCAATCCGGTCCGTCACCGCAAACAGCGGATGCCCCGAATGCCCCGTCCCAGGCGGGGGGAGACTGACAGTATGCTTGAAGATAAAGATCGCATCTTCACCAACCTGCATGGCTATCACGCCTGGAACCTGGCGGCTGCGAAGAAACGCGGCGACTGGGACAATACCAAGGCGCTGATCGATCTTGGCCGCGACAAGATCGTCGAGGAAATGAAAGCATCCGGCCTGCGCGGGCGCGGCGGGGCGGGTTTCCCGACCGGCATGAAATGGTCGTTCATGCCGAAGGATACCGGCGGCAAGCCATCCTATCTGGTCGTGAACGCTGACGAATCCGAACCCGGCACCTGCAAGGACCGGGAAATCATGCGCAACGATCCGCACAAGCTGATCGAAGGCTGCATTGTCGCCTGCGCCGGCATGGGCGCGTGCGCCGCCTACATCTATATCCGCGGCGAATTTCGTCATGAATACAAAGTGTTGGAAGCTGCTGTTAAAGAGGCTTACGAAGACGGGCTGGTAGGCAAGAACGCCTGCAAGTCAGGTCTTGATATCGATATCTACGTTCATCACGGCGCCGGGGCCTATATCTGCGGCGAGGAAACGGCCCTGATCGAAAGCCTGGAAGGCAAGAAGGGCCAGCCACGACTGAAGCCACCGTTTCCGGCGATGGCTGGCCTGTACGGCTGTCCGAGCACGGTAAACAACGTGGAAAGCATCGCGGTCGCGCCGACGATCCTGCGGCGTGGCGCGGCATGGTTCAAATCCTTCGGTCGCGAAAACAACGCCGGCACCAAGCTGTTCTGCGTCTCCGGTCATGTGAACACGCCCTGCAATGTCGAAGAGGCGATGTCGATCCCGATGCGGGAACTGCTGGAAACCCATTGCGGCGGCGTTCGCGGCGGCTGGGACAACCTACTGGCGGTCATTCCGGGCGGTTCATCTGTACCGCTTATTCCGAAAGATATCTGCGACGACGTGCTGATGGATTTCGATGCGCTTAAAGAGGTCAAGTCCGGTCTCGGTACGGCGGCGGTTATCGTCATGGACAAGTCGACCGATATCGTGAAGGCAATTGCCCGCCTCAGCTACTTCTACAAGCATGAAAGCTGCGGCCAGTGCACGCCGTGCCGCGAAGGCACCGGCTGGATGTGGCGTGTGATGGAACGGCTGGTTGAAGGCCGGGCGACGGTCGAGGAAATCGACATGCTGTGGGATGTGACCAAGCAGGTTGAAGGCCATACGATCTGTGCGCTTGGCGATGCGGCGGCGTGGCCGATCCAGGGGCTTATCCGGCATTTCCGGGATGAGATCGTGGACCGGATCAAGAACCG
>CAYGSU010000049.1:0-31149 GCA_964352715.1 uncultured Flavobacteriaceae bacterium
GCAAGGTTGCGCTGGTCTACGGCCAGATGAATGAACCCCCGGGCGCGCGCGCCCGTGTCGCGCTGACCGGTCTGACCCAGGCGGAATACTTCCGCGATGAAGAAGGCCAGGACGTGCTGTTCTTCGTTGATAACATTTTCCGTTTCACGCAGGCAGGGTCGGAAGTGTCGGCTTTGCTGGGCCGTATCCCGTCGGCGGTTGGTTATCAGCCGACACTGGGTACGGATATGGGCGCGATGCAGGAACGCATCACCTCGACCAAGAAGGGCTCGATCACGTCGGTTCAGGCCGTATATGTGCCGGCCGATGACTTGACCGATCCGGCGCCTGCAACAACCTTTGCCCACCTTGACGCGACGACCGTTCTGTCGCGTCAGATTGCGGAACTGGGTATCTATCCTGCGGTTGATCCGCTCGATTCAACGTCCCGCATCCTGCAGCCTGGTTCGGTTACCGAAGAACACTACAAGACGGCCCGTAAGGTTCAGGAAACCCTGCAGCAGTATAAGGGTCTTCAGGAAATCATCGCCATTCTGGGCATGGACGAACTGTCGGAAGACGACAAGCTGACGGTTGCGCGCGCGCGCAAGATCCAGCGCTTCCTGTCGCAGCCGTTCCATGTCGCGGAAGTCTTTACCGGCTCACCGGGTAAGTATGTTGAACTTGAAGACACGATCAAAGGGTTCAGCGCGATTTCGGAAGGCGAATACGACGATCTGCCGGAAGCCGCGTTCTACATGGTCGGTACGATCGAAGAAGCGAAGGAAAAGGCACAGCGGATGGCGGCTGAAGCCGCGTAAGGCTTCACCCGGTTATTCGACGGCTAATTCCCGCTGACAGAGGCACGACAGTATGGCTGACAAGCTCGAATTTGATTTGGTTTCGCCGGAAGCGCTTCTGCTGTCCGAAGAAGTCGATATGGTCGTCCTTCCCGGCGCGGAAGGGGATATGGGCGTGCTGAAAGGCCATTCTCCGGTTATCACGACAATCCGGCCCGGTACGATTTGTGTCTTTGACGGCAAAAATGTGTCGCAGCGCCTGTTTGTGGCCGGCGGTTTTGCCGAAGTGACACCTGATCGCTGTACCGTTCTTGCCGAAGAAGCAATTTCGGTCGGTGATATTGAAACTTCCGTTGTTGAGCAACAAATTAAGGATCTGCAGGACGATTTGTCCTTGGCAGGTGATGATGTTGCGAAACGGACAATTGGCCAGGCGATTGACGTCGCCCGCGCCAAATTGGAAGCGGTAAGCAACCCCGTCTACTAGCCGTTGCTAGCTTAAAGGGGAATATATGCCGGGTGCATGGTCTCTAGATGATATAGATTGGTCGCGTTTCGACCGGCGGAAAGTCGATGCGAACCTGCTTCGGGTCGTAAAAGCCGCGTCCCTGGTTGAACACAACGGCGGTGCCTATACCGACTATCTGTGCCGGGTCTTCAGTAGCGACGAGCAATTCAAGCAGGCCGCCCGCCAGTGGGGCGAAGAAGAAATCCGCCATGGGCAGGCGCTCGCGCGCTGGGCTGAACTGGCTGACCCGGATTTCAGTTTCAATGCGGCCATGACCCGTTTCAATGCGGGTTACAATGGATTGCCTGAGGATACAGATGTTTCCGTGCGCGGATCGCAGGCCAGCGAACTGGTGGCGCGGTGTATCGTCGAATCCGGTACAAGCTCCTACTATTCCGCGCTGGCCGATGCTGCCGAGGAACCGGTGCTGGAAGATATCTGCCGGCGGATCGCGAGCGATGAGTTCCGGCATTACAAACTTTTCTATACAACGCTCGACCGTTATGTCGAAAAGGAAGACCTTGGCAAGCTGGGGCGGCTGCGCGTTGCCTGGGGCCGCCTTGGCGAAACAGAAGACGACGAACTGTCCTATGCCTACTATGCGGCCAATGCCGCGCCGGATGATGTGTATGTTCAAAACACTCACGGTGCGCGGCATCTCTGGATAGCCTACGGCTATTACAAGCCCCGCCATGTTCAAAGAGCTGCATCAATGATCCTGAAAGCGGCAGGTCTTTCGATTTCGGATCGTACGAGATCGGTTATCGGTTACCTCGGTTGGCGGTTTATGCAATATCGCCGGTCGAAAACGGGCATTCCCGTATCCTTGTGACCTGCCGAACCGCGACAGTTGCGGCAACGGCTTCTTCTTGGAAATTTTAAACCGACAGAGATTGTTGTGGCGCTTGCCGCACAGTCAGCGACGCGGTCTGTTGAAAAGCCAGGGTTGCCCCGGCCGCACTGATACCCGAAGTCGCGCCGGGCGCTGAATTGAGAGCGGCCTCAATGACCGGGCTGGCCAGAGTGTCGTTCCGGAACGGCCCGGTATTCTCACCAATCACCTCGCGCCCAGCCTCAGCGGCGGCTTCGTCGCGCTCGGCGGCCTGTTCCTCGGCCAGTTCGCGTCGCGCCTCAATGATCCCGCGTTGCGCTGTTGCGGCGACCTGCTGGTCCTGCCCGCTCGGGTCGCTTGGAGCAAGGGCGGCGCGTCTGACAATACGCAGTTTCTGGATTGTGGCCTGTGGATCGCCGGGAATGGAAGATGCATCGATCGAGACCTGCCCGCTGACAGCATACTGTTTTCCGTCCGGCCCTGATGTAAACTGATAGCGTGGCGCGCCCGCATACGGGCCACCGACCATGGCGTGCGCCTGTTCATGACGCCGGATCTCCGCATCGGTCTGGCGAAGGCTTTGGACCTGCTGCCGTTCGGCGTCGGTCAGGCCATCGGGGCCTTCTTCGTTGGCCCGGCTGATTGTTTCCCGCGCAGCCTGCGCATCGGTGGCCTGTCCTTCAGCGCTG
Organism: uncultured Flavobacteriaceae bacterium; assembly: GCA_964352715.1. Taxonomy (GTDB): domain Bacteria; phylum Pseudomonadota; class Alphaproteobacteria; order UBA8366; family Aestuariispiraceae; genus JAVKBW01. Next base: position 2,809 of record CAYGSU010000049.1, read on the forward strand.
GTTGCTGCCGGCGGCTCTTCGGAATCCGGGTCGACGACGCTTTCGGTCAGTCGTTGCGTCAGGTCCGCTGTGTTACCCTGCGCCTGATCGGCGCCCAATGCCGCCTGCACGGAATCCGGCGTCTGCAGAAATGTGGTTGCCGCGGATGACAGCGAAACGGTGACAGCGGAGGAAAAGGTCTGCCCACTGACGGCAAAGCCCGTCTGTTGCCCCGCAGACGTGGTTCCGGGGGGTGGCGACTGTCCGCCTGGTCTTTGACCAGGCCCGTTCAGACCGGCGCCAAACGTCGTAACGAGTGACGCCGCGATGGCTGTGTCGAGCATCAGTTGCGTTCCGCCGGTTGCGGCATGTCTATAGCCGGGGTGATCTTATCACCAAATCCTGAATTTTCCGCAAACGTATTGATAAAATTGGATAATCCTGCACGAAGCATACACTATATTTTGTGTGTTTCAGGTTGCGGACGCATAGGGAACAAACGCCAAGGCATCAGAAAACACGGCTTTCCACCTAGACGACATCCTTGAATTCGTCGATCACCTGCTGATAGGTGTGCCGTTTGAACGGCACGATCAGCGCCGTCAGGTCGTTCAGCTTGACCCATCGCCACTGGGCGAATTCGGCCTTGTGAGTGTTCAGGTTGATATCGCCATTCTCGCCGGTAAACCGCATGGCGAACCAGCATTGGGTCTGACCCCGGTACTTGCCGCGCCAGATTTTTCGCGACAGTGGTTTCGGCAGATCATAGGAATGCCAGGTCTTGCTCTGGCAGATCAGTTCAATTTTGGAAGGGTCAATTCCGGTTTCCTCGTTGACCTCACGAAAGGCCGCATCGACCGGGTCTTCGCCATCGTCGATACCACCCTGCGGCATCTGCCAGTGATCGCCGGGAACATCAATCCGGTTACCGACAAAGACCCATCCCTGTTTGTTCAGCAGCATGATGCCGACACAGGGTCGGTAGGGTCTTGGATCCTCGTCGCTGCTGCCTTGGGGATCGTCATCTATCAATGGCCGGTATTCCTTTTACTGTTGCTGCTGTCGTTTTTCGACAATTCCCGAGACCGGCGCAAGGACGAATCCGTTCTCTGCCAGTTCGCCGATCCACACCCGTATTCGGTCCAGCGTTACCGGGTAGGGGTGGCCGACCGCGATGACCGTACCATTCGCGCGGGCAAGCGATTCAGCCAGTTTCAACTGTTTCAGTATTTCCGCACGACTGAGCTTCTGGTCCAGCACGATGTCGGCCTGGGCATTCGGCACGCCGGCTGCACGGGCGATTGCCGGGGCCGTGCTGGCCAGGGTCTGCTTGGCATCGATATAGAGCAGACCGCGACTCTTAAGGTCCCCCATCAACGGCCGCACGGCCTTGTTATTGGCTGAGAAGCCGCTGCCCTGATAGCTGATCAGGCCGATATACCCGGTTGCGCGGCTCAGTATCCATTCAAGGCGTTTGGTGTTCTGTTCCGTGTCCAGCGTCGACATCAGCGCGAGCGGGCCGGGGTCGCTTTTCGGAAAGTCGGACGGTTCCATTGGCAGCGTCAGCAGCGTCTCGTGACCATTTTCCCGCGCCGTGCTGATCCAGTCGGACAGACCAGGCGCATAGGGAACAAATGCGAGCGAGATGTCACCGGAAAGATCCACGGCGGCCTGGGTTTCCTTCTTGTTGATGCCAAGACCGGCAATGACGATTGCGATTTGCGGCCGGGTTTCGATCGGGTTGGAGGGCCGGGAATACACCCGCCATGGCACGCGGCCGTCGGACCCTGTAATCGGCAGCGGGCCGACAGGGTCCTGTTCGATCAGACCGAGATCAGGATGCGGCTGCAGCAGCCCGGCATAGGCGTCGTTGCTCGGTTCAGACTTCGTCGGTTCGGAATCGGACGCCGTATCTGTCTCATGGTCGCCAGATGCCTGATGTTCTTCACCGGTTGTTTCGCTTGGCTCCTCGCGGACGATGGCGATTTCATCCACTTCGGCGATTGGCCGCTCTTCAATCATCGACTGCAGGATCTCGTCTTCACTGACGATGACATAGCCGGCAATGCCGCTGATGGTGCCGATAGTTACGATCCAAGCCGCGATTATCGCAATCAGGGGCAGTTTCTTCTGGAGGGGCGTTGGCTCCAGATAGTCAAGTTCTGATGAGGCTTCGGACGCTTCGGACGCTTCCGGCTGATTGGCCGGGTCATCCGTCCCTGAATCCTTTTTGCGAAGAAAAGGGATCTTTGGCGCCTTGATCTTCGGGAGTTTCAGGGCTGTTCCCCCTATCGCCTGTTGCCATCTCCTCCGGACGGCATGTGCCGTCCGGAGGATATACTATCCGGTCAGTTTACCGCGCGGGCGGTATAAAGCGAAATACCACGAATAAGATCGATGGCCCGGGCGAGCTGGTAATCGTCAACATCGGTTGTGATTTCCGGGGTGTCCACACTGTCTTCGTCTTTATTCGCATCGGCATCGCCGGTTTCGTTTTCCTCCGGCACCTGGTCGTTCTGCAGTGATCCACGCAGGGATGCCTCCGTACGGTTCGTCACCCGCTCCAGCAGTTCCACCTTCGCACGTTCGACCAGAATGTCGGGGTTGATACCCAATTGCTGGATCGACCGGCCGCTCGGCGTATAGTACCGCTGAGTGGTCAGCTTGATCGCGGCAGAGCCCCGGCTGAGCGGCATGATCGTCTGCACCGATCCTTTGCCGAAGGACGGCGTGCCCATGATGATGGCGCGCCCATGATCCTGCAGTGCGCCGGCCACGATTTCCGAAGCACTCGCCGAACCGCCATTGATCAGAACAACGATCGGCAGGCTCGAGAATTCGTCGCCCGGCGTTGCCTGGAAACGCTGGGCGTTTTCAGTATCCCGACCTCGCGTCGAGACAATCTCACCCTTTTCGAGGAATGTATCCGAAACGGAAATTGCCTGATCAAGCAGTCCACCGGGGTTGTTCCGCAGATCTAGAACGAGGCCGCGCAATTCCGGTTTTTCTTCCCGCAGCTTGGCGATTTCCTTGTCCAGACCGTCCTGGGTCTGGCCGGAAAAGCTCGAAATGCGGATATAGGCGATATCGTCCTCAAGGCGGCTTCTGACTGACTGGATCTTGATCCGGTCGCGAACGATCGTCACGTCGAAGGGTTCTGTTTCACCGCGGCTGATGGTCAGGCGAATCTCGCTGCCGACCTTGCCGCGCATCTTTTCAACCGCCTTGTCCAGGGTCAGCCCCTGAACCGATTCATCGTCGATATGGGTGATCATGTCGCCGGATTCGATGCCGGCGCGGAAGGCCGGTGTATCGTCAATCGGTGCAACCACGCGGACATAGCCCGTTTCATCCATGGTCACCTCAATGCCCAGCCCGCCGAACTCGCCCCGCGTTTGCTGGCGCATCGATTTGAAATGTTCGTCATTCAGGTACACCGAATGCGGATCAAGGTTGCTCAGCATGCCCTGAATCGCCGCTTCGATAAGCTGACGATCGGTCACGCCTTCAACGTATTCGTCGCGAACCAGCTCGAATACTTCGCCGAACAAGTCCAGTAGTTCATATGTATCCGGTTCTTCATCGGTCGCCGAAAAGGCGGGCGCACTTGCCATCAACAGTGTGGCCGTGCCGAGCCCCAGAAAAACCCTGTTCAATCGCTTCATCTTTGATTTCCTTGTTTCGTCATCCGGATGCGTCGACCGATAGAAAGTCCCGCAATACCTGACATATTGCCCAAATTATAACCAAATACGGTACGGGCGTGTGTTGCAAATAACGTGTACCTAATCGTTTATTAAGACAACCACTTTAGCGGATTGACGGGCTGTCCATCACGCCGTAACTCGATATAAACGCCGGGCCTGTTCTCCGATCCGGCAACGGCCGTAAATGTTTGGGCCGCAATGCCAACCGGCTCGCCGGCAAGCAACCATTGTCCAGCGACGCTGTCAATTCGTGAAAACCCTGCCAGAACAGTATGATAGCCTCCTGAATGTTCGATGATCAATATGTTGCCGAGGGTCTGGAAGGCGCCGGCGAAAACCACCCGTCCGTCGAACGGTGCGACGATCTGCGCGCCGGCGCGGGGCCTGATAACAATTCCTTTACTGGTCTGCCCGAACCCGGTGTCGTCGCCATAGCGGCTGATAATGTCTCCGTTGACCGGGCGCGTTATGTGTCCGTTAGTCGGAAACGGTCGTAATCCGTCCGGTTTCGAGGCGACAATGACGGCGACGTCAGGCTCTTCACCAGCGGTTTCCGTTTCCGGGGCCTTTGGCGCCCTGGGCGCTTCTTCCTGCGACAGGCTTGCCAGCAGGTCACGCAGGGATTCGGCTTTCGATGCGAGCGCCTGCACCCGTTGCTGTGCTGAATCGACAGCCGCAGTTGTTTCATCGAGAATCTGGCGTTTTCGGGCGATCAAGTCCTCGAGACGGTTTCGCTGGTCAGCCAGTTCGTCTTCGGCGCGCGTCAGGGTCGCGAGTTTAGTGCCGATATCCTGCTCAACGGCTTCCAGAGCGGCGAGTTCCTCATGCAGGATATCCGCCTGATCGCGCAGGGACGGCACGGCGGCTTTCATCAGGACAGCGCTGCGCACCGTATCAAGCGGCGGGTCGGGCCGAAGCAGGATTGCGGTTGCAGGCGTGCGTGACAGCCGCATCAACGCCCCGAGCGTGCCGGACAGGCTCGTCTGGCGCTCGATCAGGGCCCGACGCCTGTCGGCCTTCTCGCTTTCCAGCGCTTTCAACTGGCTTTCCAGGCGGGAGACGATGCCTTCGCGTTCCTGTGTATCGCGGGCAGCGAGGATCATCTCCTGCCGCAATTGCTTCAGTTCCCGGGCGACAGCTTCGCGTTGCTCGGCCAGTTTCGCGCGCTCTTCCCGTGTTTGACCGAGCGCGGCTTCGGTCTCTTCAAGAGTTTTTTCCGAAACATTGCTGTCCTGGGCCATGGCAGCGGTCCAGCACAGGGCGAAAGCCACTGCGATCGCCAAGCCCTTTCCGTGATGTATGCGTCCCGCCATGGGCGGAATCCTAGCGCTATTCGGCGGCCTGTCGACCGGAAACCTCGCCGACCAGCGGATTGCCCGTCATTTCATCGGGGATCGGCAAGCCCATGAGGGTCAGCACGGTCGGCGCCAGATCGGCCAGCCTTCCGTCCTGGACCTGTGTTTCCGCCGGTATGCCGGCGACTGCAAACGGAACCCGGTTGACCGTGTGTGCGGTGTGCGGCGCGCCGGTATCCGGGTCTTTCATCACCTCGATGTTGCCGTGATCGGCGGTAACCAGCAGAACGCCATGCATTTCCTCCAGCGCTTCGAGAACCCGGCCAACGCAGGCATCGACGGTTTCCACGGCTTTCACGGCAGCGTCGAACACACCGGTATGCCCAACCATGTCCGGATTGGCGTAGTTCACGACGACAAGGGCGTAGCGGCCCGATCTGATCCGTTGGACCAGTTCATCGGTCAGTTCGTTGGCCGACATTTCAGGCTGCAGGTCGTAGGTCGCCACATTCGGCGAGGGGATCAGCACCCGGTCTTCGCCGGGCAGCGAATCTTCCCGGCCGCCGTTCAGAAAGAATGTCACATGAGCATATTTTTCCGTCTCGGCGATCCTGAGCTGGTTCAGACCCTGCCGGGAAACGACGTCGCCGAGCGTGTTCACGATGTCGGCGGGTGGAAACAGCACCTCGCTTTGTTTCGACAGGGCTTCCGAGTATTCGGTAAGGCTTAGCCTATGGCTAAATTCCGGAAACTGCTTTCTGTCAAACCTGTCGAGTGACGGGTCGATCAGGGCTGCCATGATCTGACGCGTCCGGTCGGCCCGGAAATTCATCATTACCAGAGCGTCGCCGTTTTTCATGCCGTCATAGCCGACGATTGTCGTCGGCTGGACAAATTCGTCTGTTTCGCCGGCGTCATAAGCTTGCACAACCGCATCGGCGGGGCTTTTCGCCTGCCGATTGCCCTTGCCTGCCACCATCACGTCATAGGCGCGTTTCGTGCGGTCCCATTTGTTGTCCCGGTCCATGGCGAAATATCGGCCGCACACGGTTTTGATGACGCCGGGATACTTGGTATTGAATTGTTCGATATACTTATTGGCGCTTGATGGCGGGCAATCCCGTCCGTCGAGAAAGGCATGAACCGCAATTGGTATGCTTTCCGATTGCAGCAATTGCACAAGAGCTGCGATGTGGTCCTGGTGCGAATGAACCCCGCCTGGCGAAAGCAGGCCGGCAATATGGACTGTGCCTCTGCTGGCCTTCAGATCGCTGATTGTTTCGCGTAAAGCGGGTAATTTCTGAAAGGCGCCGGATGCGATCGCCTGATTGATTTGTGGCAGATCCTGCAACACGACGCGGCCTGCGCCGATATTCATGTGACCGACTTCGGAATTACCCATCTGGCCATCCGGCAACCCGACAAATCCCTCCGATGCATCCAGTTGCGAGCGTGTGGAGGATGCCAGCAAACGATCCAGAACCGGCGTCTCGGCAGCAGCAATGGCGTTATCGTCTCCGCCTGAACGATCGCCCCATCCATCGAGGATACAGAGTACGACCGGGCCCGTGATCTGCGGGAAAGTTTTTTTCATTTCGACGTCCAATTGGTGAAAGCGTTTAATCTGTGTCGCCTTTTTGCCTTTTCACGACCTAAAAGGCCACAAATACTACGACCAGTATTGATTTCTCAGCATATTTCGTCAGTGTATGTAGGTATGACGCTATACTTTACCAGTTATTCAATATTACGTGTGATCCGGTTTTTTTGATCGATTGTTCACACTTTAGAGGTTACGGGGTAGTATTAGGCGTTATCGGGAGCCCCTTGGGGGAGGGGAGCAGGTTTAACACCCTGTTCTGGAAATGGCGCCTGGAATAGAAAAAGATTAATTTGATCAGGTAAGGGAGGTCGCAGGGTGGCCAAAACGACAGACGACACAGATTTTTCAGTGCTCGCAGCAGGGGCTCTTGCTATGCGTAGCTATCAAACTGAATTGGGGAAAACCTTGGAAAAAGCCAATGTCGCTGATGGTGAAGCGACGCAACTTTACGGATACCCCGCCTATTCTATTCTGCTGTTTCTCACCGAATACGACGCCGAAGAAATGAATGAGAAAAAGCATCTGAGCCTTCTGCGGAAATTCAATGTGGATACCGCTGGCAATCTGAAAACCTACCCGCTGCTGAGCCAGTCGGCACTTTTCGAAATTTTTGGAAATCTTGGCCTGTCCAGGGAATCCATTCGCCGCCTGCTTATTCAATTGTCCGAAGTCGGGCTGGTTGACCGCACCAGCAAAGGTCCTCCGTTCCCTGACCAACTGGGGATTTCCAAAGACGGTGGACGTCTGATGAAGCGCGTTGCGAAGCGCCAGAAGAAAGAGATGACGAAAACCAAGCCGTTTGGTTATCTCTGACCTGGAATTCTGCGGAATTTCTATCTTTTCAAGGGTGCCAGGGCGGCAATGTGGTCGATTGAAAGGCCGCAACAGCCGCCCAGGACCTGTACCCCCTGCTCAACCCAGCCAACGGCGTAACGGTGAAGTTCCGCCGGGGGAATGATGTTTTCGAATTTCCAGTAGGGCATCGCGAAATACCCTGAATCCGGATACGCGGTTAACGGACCGTCATAGACTTCACGCAGCATCGCCAATGCGTCGCCGGTTACATTCGCCTCGGAATGCATGACGCCGGCTGCCTGCACGTCATAGTCTTTCAGGATCGCCAGAAGCTCGCTGAACGGTGTGTCGCTATCCTTCATGGCCAGCACGCTGCCCTGGTCGCCTCGTCGGGCGGAAAAACCGGCCCATACCGGCAACCCGGTTTTCTTTGCAGCGTCGAAGGTGAACTTCATGCGGTCCGGGTCATACATCATTTCCAGCAGCAGCAGTTCGCAGCCTTCTTCCTTCAGCAGCATCGCCAACTCTTCGATGGCGGCGGCGATTTCCGCTGCCGGGGGAAGCCGGGAAAGATCGGTCTGCGTCGTATTGGGAACCTGCGGACACATATGGGAAAGCGAGCCGGCGACCAGAATACCGGCCTGGCCACTATCGGCGCGGGCCTTGTGGGCGGCGGCGACGGCGGCCTTGTTGATTTCGCTGAACTTGTCGTCGAACCCGGCCGGCCCCAGCATCAGCCGGGACGACGCATAGGTATTGGTGGTAATGATATCGGCCCCGGCTGCGATATAATCGCGATGGATTTCGGTCAGAATATCAAGATTGCTTAGCGTGGCCGGGCCGCACCAGGCGTTCTCGTCCATCTGGGCGCCGCGCTTTTCCAGTTCTGTCCCGGTTCCGCCGTCCAGAATGACGACACCGCCGGATTTCAGTCGCTGGTCAATGTTTGCATAAGACATCGGCAATCCCCAAATGTGACGGTAGAAGTTATGCAGATACGGGCCGGCAAGAAAACGACTTCTGCCATTCTGTCCCGAAAGGTTCAAGCCCATGCCGCCAGACCTTCGTGCAAAACCGGCTCAGGCAAAACGGATACCGGTCCATCCGGCGATAGACGAGCAGAAGATCAACGACCTTGTCCGGCACTTTTACGGCCGGGTGCGTCAGGATGAGCAGCTCGGGCCGATCTTCGCCAAGGCGATCGGTGACGATTGGGAGCCTCATCTGCTGAGGATCATCGATTTCTGGTCTTCGGTGATGCTGATGACCGGGCGGTATTCCGGCCAGCCGATGCGCAAGCATGTGGCGCTTTCGGATGTGCGGCCGGAGCATTTCCGGCGGTGGCTCGCGATGTTCGGTGAAAGCGCCAGAGACCTGTTCGAGCCCGATGTCGCAGAGGCCTTTATCGACCGGGCGGCGCTTATCGCACGCAGTCTGCAATTGGGCATGTTTGGAACCGACGGCATGCCGTCAGGCAACGGCCACCCTAAAACCTGCTCGCAGAAATAACCTGCCCGGCCTCGCGAGAATATTCAGGCTGTTGTAAGGCGGGGAAAAGCCCGGCCAGAAAGCAGTGGGGCGGTCAAAGACCGCCCCAAAGCAAAATCAGTCGACGACGACCAGATTTTCAGCTGCCATCTTACCGTCCCGACCCGAAACCAGATCGAACGTGACCTTCTGGCCATCGTTCAGACCGGACAGGCCGGAGCGCTCTACTGCGCTGATATGGACGAAAGCATCCTTTGAACCATCTTCTGGTTCAATGAAACCGTAACCCTTTGTGGCGTTGAACCACTTGACTGTACCTTTAGCCATGATCTTGTCCTTTCACGACATTACATTTCGAGACACCACCCAATGTGATGCATCTTATAACGTTCACAATGCCGGAAGAATGCTCTGTTTAACCGCGCAAGCAGGTATTATAGATAGCGCCAACGACTTCGTAACGTGTTGCGAAATTACAAAATACTGAGCCGAATGCAAGCTGTAGTGTAGTTTTCTGCGATAAATTTCTCGAGACTGTACCATCCTTGCAACGTAAGAAGGGGTGAATCCGACGCATTTTTGGTCGTTTTTGGCCTGCAATAAATACGTCGGATCGGCAGAAAACGTGCACCGGCTCCAGGACTGTCAACCTTATGCGGTTTTCGACCGCATGATCATGCCGAACAGGTCGCGTGGGTCATCGGGGTCTGCCAGAAGATCAAGTTCTTGAAAATGACCGGTTTTTTCCAGTTGATCGCGAAGATAGCGTAAAGCGGAAAAATCTTCGGTCGCAAACCCGACGGAATCGAACAAGGTGATCTGTCCGGCGCTGGTGCGGCCGGCTGCGGCGGCGGTGATGACTTTCCACATTTCAGTAACAGGATAGTTATCGTCGAGCTGCTGAATTTCACCCTCGATGCGTGTCTGCGGCGGATATTCGACAAAAATATCCGATCGCAGCAGGATATCCTTGTGAAGCTCGGTTTTGCCGGGACAGTCACCGCCGACCGCGTTGATATGCTGTCCCGCACCGACCATGTTGTCGGTCAGAATGGTTGCGTTCTGTTTGTCGGCGGTTGCCGTGGTGATGATATGCGCTCCTTCGACCGCATCCTGGGCGGTATCGCAGGCGGTAATGCTGAAACCCCAATCGGCCAGATTACGCGCACAGCGCGCTGTCGCCGATGAGTCGATATCGAAAAGGCGCAGTTCGGATACGCCAAGCAGGGCCTTGAACGCCAGGGCCTGAAATTCGGATTGTGCTCCGTTGCCGATCAGCGCCATGCAGGTCGCATTGCCGGGCGCCAGATATTTGCCCACCAGCGCGGATGTCGCCGCCGTGCGCAAGGCGGTCAGAATTGTCATTTCGGTCAACAGAACAGGGTAGCCGCTGTCGACCTTCGCGAGCACCCCGAAAGCCGTAACGGTCTGCAGGCCGTCTCTGGTGTTCTTGGGGTGACCGTTGACGTATTTGAAGCCGTATTCCTCACCATCGCTGGTCGGCATCAGCTCGATAACGCCTTCCAGGGAATGCGACGCCACGCGCGGCGTCTTGTCAAAAAGCTCCCAGCGTTTGAAGTCTTCCTCAATATAGTCCGCGAGGCCGAGCAGAAACGGTTCGACGCCGACGGACAGGACAATCTTCATCATGTTGTCGACACTGACGAAGGGAACGATATTGATGTTATCCGTGCGGACAGCCATGACGGTTCTCGATTGTTTCATTTTACGGTGTGGGCAGACGCAGGTTGAACACCGAAACCCGGCAAGGATCAACCGCATTGTTCCGACAGTACCAGGACACCGAAGCGCGCGCTGTACAGACCCGCACCGCCGGTATCGTTACCGTACGGTATTGCCGGAAAACGGCAAGGCAAATTGCCTTGATTGGAATATGGTTATTGCGGGATGAGACCGGGTCAACCGATAGAGAGAACAGTTACGTCAGCGCTTTTTCACGGGCGCTGTGACGACGGCGGGCGCGGAAATATCCCAGCGCAATGGCGAAGACGCAGACCAAAACAGGCATCAGGCCGATATTGATGAGCTGTATCCGGTCCTGCAATGCTTCGATATCCCGGCGCAGGGAAAGATTGACTTCCCGCAGCTTGCGCCGCGTATCGATAAGCTCGCGGGTGAACTGTTCGATCTCGGCATCGGTCTCTGCCGTATCCAGCGCGGCGCCGTCTGCGCCGGCTCCGGATTGCAGGTTGGACAGCTTTTCCTCGGTTTCCGTCATCTTCTTCTGCAACGCGCGTTCTTCCGCACGATAGTCCGTTTCAGCCTGTTTGCGCAGTGCATCGACAGCGACGAAGGGTCGGTTGCCGGTGCCGCGAGACCGCAGGGACAGAAGGTCGGTAGAGCCGTGCAGATTGTCGAGCGCGTTTACGAGGAAGGCGCCGTTATCTGCTTGCGGTACAGCCACCCGCTGTCCGAAAAAGTTCTGAACCCGTACCCAGAACCTGTCTTCAAGCATGTCGGCATCCGCAACAAGTACGACATTCATCGGCGCTTCGGACGCAGAAAGGTGCGGCAGGAAGGCGGGACGTTCCACGGGTTCCGGTTCAGGCTCAGCCTGGGCGGTATCTTCCGTATCGGCCTGATCCGAACCGGTGTCCGGTTCTTCGACGGCTTCGGGTTCGGGCGGTGGCGGCGGGCCGTCAGGAAAGGCGGTTGAGACGCTGCCCGACAACCGGGCCGCCAGCATGTAGGTCTCGCCGGTCGGGGCGTAGTCTTCAAGCAGACCCGTCGGATCGGGGGTCGCCAGCCGCTGGATCGGAATCAGAGTCGCATCGGTGGTGCTTTCGATCATCGGCTGCACCGACAGCTGGCTGTCGTCGCTGACAACAATCGTTCCGGCGCTCGGGATCAACAGGTTGTTGATGGATGACAGAATGGCGTCATCCTTGTTGAGCTGGCTCGCGGTCGGCTTTACCCACACCACGTAGGGAACCGGCACGAAGTTTGATCCGTCGCCGGCATTCACCATCTGGGCGGAGCCCCTGTCACCGACAACGGTTTCTTCTGTTACGTGAACGCCCCAGGTATCGAAGAACGGCTGGAAGCTGGATTCAACGGGCGCGCCGCCTGGTCCACGCGCCGGTGTATTGGCGGCCGTTTCGTTCCACGGGTCGTAGAAAATTGCTGCCCGGCCGCCGCGCAACAGGTGCTGGTCAATGGCATAGGCGAAATCAGGGGCGATATCATTCGGATGGATGATCAGCAGAATGTCAGGCGTATCTTCAAGCAGGGTCTTGGCGTCGTATACATACCGGACATCGAAGAAGTCCTGCATCTGGGTCACGATGGTCCAGGGGTCGCTGGAACCGCCGCGCATTTGCGCCATCGGATCGCCGAATACCGGCTTGTTCGAGATCACGCCGACAACCGGCAATTCCGGGTTGGCGACCCGGTAGATCAGCTTGGTGATATCGTATTCAAGGAAGTTTCCGCGTTCGGTCTGAAAGAACGGAATGGCGCTTCCTTCTTCCCGTTCACTGGACGCGAAACCGACCAGCCCGAAATAGACTTCATCGCCGGTCTGATCCAGCGGAACGCCCTGCATGCCGGCTTCGACCGCCTGGTCCTCGGTTTCCGAAAACGGTTCCGGGTCGAACGTGTCGATAATCAGCTTGTCGCCGGCGACCGCCTTGTACTCTTCAAGAAGATCGCGCACACGCGATGCGAACACGGCGTATCCCGGAATTTCCTTGCCCAGCGATGTCGAGTAGTAAAATTCCAGATGAACCGGCTTATCGAGCGATTTCAGGATCGACCTTGTGCCGTCGGACAAGGTGAAAAGCTTTTCTTCCGTCAGGTCCAGCCGCGCATTGCCAACATAGTGGATGCCGGTATTCACGCCGATGAAAACCAGCACAGCGAGGACGAAGACGCCGATCCAGCCGATGTTTTTTCTGCCGGTCATCCTACGCGTCCTTGAAACGGTTGACGGCAAGCACGTTGCCGATCAGGAACACGCCGATCAGCGACAGGAAGAACACGGCATCCCGCAGATCAACGACGCCTTTGGTGATCGCCTCGAAATGGCTCAGGAAGCTCATCGACCGAACGAAATCGAGAACGGCGTCACCTGCCCAGCCTGAAAAGAAATTCAGTACAAGCGGCGTGCCGGCAGCGGTCAATGCGAAGCATAAGGCAACGCCGATCACGAAGGCGATCACCTGGCTGCGCGTCAATGCCGAAACGAACGCACCGACGGCCAGATACCCGCCCGCCATGAAGACCGCGCCGATATAGCCGGCCAGAACCGCGCCATTGTCCGGGTTGCCTAGAACGTTGATTGTGATCCACAGCGGGAAGGTCAATGCCAGGGCGACGATCGTGAACGCCCAGGCCGCCAGAAACTTCCCGATCACGATTTGCGTCGTGGTCATGGGAAGGGTCATCAGCAGCTCAACCGTACCGCTGTCGATTTCTTCCGCCCATAGGCGCATGGCGATGGCGGGTACGAGAATCACGAACAACCACGGCAGGAACTGAAACAGCGAGTTCAGGTCGGCCTGACCGCGGTCGAAGAATGCCCCAAGAAAAAACGTGAACGCACCGGCCATCAGCAGAAAGATCACAATGAATACATAGGCGACCGGCGTGGAAAAATAGGCGCTCATTTCACGCCGGAAGACTGCTGCGATATTACCCATGGGCGGCCTGCGCTTTCTCCGGCTGTGCCGCGCCGTTGACCGTGATCGCCCGAAACACATCGTCCAGGCGTCCTCGCTCGGTGCGGATATCGTGTATCTGGATGCCGGCGGAAATCAGGGCGTCGGAAATCGCACCGGCAATCGGTGCGCCATCGCGGGCGTAGCAGAACAGGGCGTCATCGGCTTCAATATCAATTGAAGCGATGCCGGTTACCCCGGAAAGCGCGGTCTGGGCGGCTTCGCTGGAGCCGTGAATTTCAATCCGTACACCGTTGTGACGCCGGGAACGGGCTTCCAGTGCGCCGGGCGTTGCATCGGCCACGATGCGGCCGTCGGCGATGATAATCGCTCGGCTGCAGATCGCCTCCACTTCCTCGAGAATATGGGTCGAGATGACGATGGCCTTTTCGGCAGCGATGCCCTGTATCAGGTTCCGCACTTCCTGCTTCTGGTTCGGGTCCAGCCCGTCGGTCGGTTCGTCGAGGATCAGAACGTCGGGGTCGTGCAGCAGGGCCTGCGCCAGGCCGACCCGTCGCTTGAAGCCTTTCGACAGGGTGCCGATGGGTTGCCGCATGACCTCGTTCAGGTTTGCCGATGCGGCAGCGCGGTCAATTGCGCTTCTGGCATCGCCTGATCGGAACCCGCGCACAGCAGCGATGAATTCCAGAAAGGCCTTTGGCGTCATGTCGGGCCAGACAGGCGCGCCTTCCGGCAGGTAGCCGACACGGGATTTTACGGAGACCGGGTCTTTCTGGATATCGAAGCCGGCGACGCGGGCCGTGCCCGATGTCGGGTTCAGGTAACCGGTCAGCATTTTCATGGTTGTGGACTTGCCAGCGCCGTTCGGTCCGAGAAAGCCCAGCACTTCACCGCGCGGTACGGTGAATGTCAGGCCATCGACAACGGTATGCGCCCCAAAGGTTTTGGTTAGCTTGTCCAGTTCGATCATAGCGTCAGGCATTGTGATCCGGTTCGATGCGGTCTTTGTCGCAAAACTTCAGGAGTGGCGTCGGCAGGTGACGCTTCGTGTCATTTAAAGACATCGCGATGAATTTCAAGGCGTATTCATTATTCAGGTGGCTCTTCCTGATGGCGCGTTAGCGTGTCGTCAAGCTGAAGCCAGGGCTGCTGACGCTTGACCCACAGATGCGCGCCGGGTTTCAGGTTCGCCGTGTCGTCAAGCGAGCCGCCTTTGACGCTGACCCAGGGGCTGCCATCACCGTCGTCATGAAAAATGCGCACGCCGCAGGTCGGGCAGAAATTGGCCCGTTTCGTATTGCCGCTTTCGGCACGGGTTAGCCAGGTTTTGACCGTGCCATCGACAAGCGTGAATCCTGACCGTTTCACAATGACCGAAATGCCGAACGCGCTGGCGGATTGTCGCTGGCAATCGGTGCAGTGGCAGGCATACATGGTTTCAACCGCGTCGGGGTTCAGCGCGTATCGGATTTCACCGCATTGGCAGCCGCCCGTCCATTCAGCTGTCATTCCGTTCCTCCCGGCGGTCGTCCCGCCCTTGCACGCATTTGCTGCAAATGCGCGGCCATTGCCGAAAAAACATCGGTCCAGTCGCTGCCCCGGATGCGCCGGAACAGCGTCATCGAGGGGTACCAGCAGGTATCTTCACCCTCAAGCCCCCACATCCAGTCAGGCGATGGCGACAGTGCCGTCCAGACCGGCTTACCCAGGGCACCGGCCAGATGGGCAATTGGCGTATCGGCGCTGATGACAAGCGGCAGAGCAGCGATCAGCGCGGCGGAATCGACGAAGGCGCCGCCATAGGAATCCAGTTCCGTATCGAAATCAATCACCGGAAAGCCGCAGGTCGAAAGCTCGCGTCGGCCTTCGCCCTTCTGGAGCGAAACAAGGGTCACGCCGGGCAAAGCCGCCAGCGGGGCAAACGCCCGCAACGGTATCGCGTTCCGCGATGTCTGCAACAGCGGCACGCCGCCGGACCAGGCGATGCCGATCGGCAAGCCGTCTTTCGGCAGTTTCTGTCGCCACGGCGCCAGAGCCGACGGGTCCGGTCGTAGATACGGCACAGGGTTGCCGACCGAAGACAGGTTTTCACCGAGTAGGCGGGTACCCATCAGGCGTAAAAGGCTGCCGAGCGGTGCCCAGATATCGGCCTCGGGCGGGGCGTCGCTCGCGGTGATCACTGAACCGAGCCAGCGCGCACCGTTCAGGATTTCCAACAGTTCCGGCTGACATTCCAGTATAACCGTTCCGTCGCTGTCTTCCGCATCCAGGATCAGCTTGAGCAGGCGGACCAGATGCAGGGTCATGCTCAACCCCTGTTCGCATCGAATCAGCAGGGTCCGGCCATTGAGCGGCCCGCCTTCCCATAGCGGATATCCGGGGTCGCATTGCGGCAACAGACCGGTTCGCCAACGCGCGTCGTAATGCGGCAACCCTGCCGGCCGGTCACCCGCCGTGAGCAATGCGATGCCCAAGCGGGTTTCGATGGAGGCATTGTCGGGTTCGGCATTGTGGGCGCGGGAATACAGGTCGATGGCGGAAGAAAGGTCGCCGCCCGCTTTCCTGATATCGCCCAGTGCAGCGAGGGCGAGGGCGTGGTTGTGATCGAGCGCCAGAACCGACTGAAAGGCCGTTTCGGCTGATGCTGTTTCCCCTCGGTCGACATACATCGCCCCCAGATCGTAATGGGCCGCCGTGTTTGATGGGTTGAGCGATATGGCTGTTTTCAGCGCCTCGATGGCGGCGTCCTCAAGGCCCCAGCTTTTCAGTGTCTGGCCCAGGCTGACATGCAGGTCGGCGTTGTCGGGGTGCCGTTCAATGCCGGTACGAAGAACCGCTTCGGATTCCGCGATCCGGCCCAGATGCCGCAGAGCAATGCCAAGATTGTTCAGGGCCGGCAGATAATCCGGCTGGCTCAGCAGTATGGCGCGCCATGCCGACACTGCCTGTTCGAACATGCCTTTAGCCTGATATTCGAGGGCCTTGTGAAAAAGACGTTCAAACGGCGAGCGGGACACGAAGGACATTTCCTCTGCCAATGACCAGGGCAGCAACCTATGCCGGATTCGGCCGGCAACGGCCAGCCTCGGCTACCTGCCTTCGCAGATGCAACATTTCGCATCGACAAAGCCCGGCCTGTCGCCTATTTTCGCGGCCAATCATTGCTTGAGAGACACTGAATTCAGGGATCGGAGATAACAATGTCGTTCAAAACAGTCGGAATTATTGGCGCCGGAACCATGGGATCCGGCATCGCGACCACTCTGGGCCAGCAGGGCGTTACCGTACGACTGGTGGATACGACGGAAGAGTCTGTCAATCGCGGGGTCGCTGCCGCCAAGAAATTCTACGACCGGGCGGCTGAAAAGGGTAAGATGAGCGCCGACGACGCCGCCGCCGCCATCGGCCGGATTTCGGCCTCGACCGATCTTCAGTCGCTAGACGGTTGCGATCTTGTCATTGAGGCGATTTTCGAGGAACTGTCGGTCAAGAAAGACCTGTTCAGCCGGTTGAACCCGGTGCTTGGAACCGAAACCGTTGTGGCGACCAATACGTCTGCCCTGCGCGTTTCCGATCTGGCTGAGACCGTCAACGACCCCAGCCGCTTCCTCGGCCTGCACTATTTCAACCCGGCTGCGATCAACCCGATTGTTGAAGTCGTGAAGGGTGAAAAGACAGATCAGGATATCTATGACCGCGCGCTGCAGTTCTGCCGAGATACCCGCAAGAAGCCGATCGCCTGCAAGGACAGTTTTGGTTTCGCCATCAACCGGTTCTTTGTGCCTTACGGTAACGAAGCGGTTCGCCTGATCGACGAAGGTCTGGGAACGACCGCGCAGATCGACCGGGTTGCGCGTGAATGCATGGAAATCGCAGCGGGTCCGTTCATGGTCATGAATCTGGTGAAGCCGAAGATCATGTTCCACGCACAGCAGAACCTGAAACCGCATGGCGCTTTCTATGCCCTGTCGAAAGGCCTCGCTGAAAAAGGCGACAGCGATTACGAATTCGAGATCGGTGACGATGCATCCGGCACGGCGGAAAGCGATGCGGTGATCGCCGACCGGTTGATGGCATCGGTGTTCTTCCCGGTTCTTCAGGAGCTGGATGAAGACGTCGCCTCGGCGGCCGATATCGATATGGGCGCCGGTCTTGCCCTGCGCTTTGGAAAGGCGCCCTGCGCCCTGATGGACAGCCTGGGCAAAGCGGAAGTCGAACGGATCGTGTCCTTCGTCGTGAAAACCTATGGCCATGCCATGCCGAAATCTCTCGACCGGGTCGGATCGCTTCTCTAGGGAGAAAATGATACCGCATCTGTTCTGAGTCGCCTTTTTTTCCGCTGGTAGTACAATGCCGGCTGAGGAGAAGGCGGGGCAGACATGTCCGATATCAGCATATTTTCGCAGTCGAGTGTGTTTTCCGCACTGGCTGTGCAGTTTCAGCGTGAGGCCGTGCAGGCGCGCGGACTGCAGCAGGTTGTTGATCCCGCCGAGTTCAATGGACTTTTCGGTCAGCAAATATCGATTGTCGGGCAGTCGGCGGATTTCTCCGGATCAATCTTTCAGCCGATACAGCTTAGCATCAGCAATATCGTGCTGCTGGCTGAAGCCGCGTTCGGTATCGATGCAGGTGATTTTTTCCAGCGGCGATTCAGCCGGCTGGATGCCGCGCTGAACGACCCGGCACCGCCGCTTCAGAATGCGGTGGAATCAGCATTCCGCAATGCCGCTTTCCCGGAAGCGGTATCGACCATCGTGCTGGTGCAGGCCCAGGAAGACACACAGGTTGCCGGGCCGACGCTGAAATTCTCGGACTTCAGGCAGCGGCCCTCAGAGACGAAAGCGTTCGGCACGACCTTTTCAGGTGTTGCGAATGACGGGTCGCTGAACACGCAGTTTGCGCAACGGATCGGCATTCCCTCAAATTCATCCGTCGCGCTAACCGATCTTATCCAGTTCGACGCAACCAGCAGTGCGACTGACATTGCGATCAGCCTGACAGGCGAGAATGGCGGCGGCGCCCTGGGGGAAATTCGGGATGGAACAGGCACGTCGATCGGAACCAGCGCCGTTGTCGATATTTCGGAATTGGCAGACCTGACATTCGTTGCGCCGACATCGGGGGTCGGACTCGACAATATCAGTTTCATCGAACTCAGCGATCCGGGCGATGACGGCACGTTCGATTCACGCGGCAGTTTCCAGACTGCCGTTGTCAGCTTTGCCGGGGCGGCCCAGTCTCGCCAGGATCTGGATGAAGACATCACCGACTTTTTCTTCGGGGCGGAAAGCGGTACGTCGCAGGTATTTCTCGCCCTCGACTTTTCGGGCGTGAACAGCAACGGTTTTTCAGATGCGTTATCGGCGATCCAGGGCGGCGATCTGCGGGTACGGATTTTCGAGAACCGGTCGGACGGCACAAGAAACGAAGCGGTGACCGATCTGTTTCAATCCAGCGGCGACCGGATTATCGGCGTCTTTCCGTTTGCACCGACCAGAAACGGAGTCTCGGGAAGCAATATTCAGGTCGAGGTCCGGTCACTGAACAGCAATTTCGATATTTCTTCGATTGACCTTCGTGCGGTGTTTGCGTGACTCAGTATCCTGCCGGTGCGATCTTGCAGACCGCCCGTATGCAAAGGGATGAAAAAACAGTGTTGGCGACGGCCTCAGACAGGGTTTTACACCTGACCGCCTTTCTGGCGGTGACCGTGCTTGCGTTTTTTTGCAGCAATGCCTTTGCGCAGTCGACAGACCGCAGGATCGTCGATGCCACACAGTATCCGTGGAGCGCTGTTGGCAAGATCCAACGGGCGGTGTCGACCAAAGGTCATTGTTCCGGAGCGATGATCGCGGAAAATCTGGTTCTGACGGCGGCGCATTGCCTGTATTTCCGCGAAGCAAAACGGTGGATCGAACCGCAATACATTCATTTTGTCGCTGGCCTGCAAAGGGATAGCTGGGTCGCCCATTCGAAGGCGAAACGCTACATCGCATCGCCCGATTTCGATGGCGAGAAATGGTCTCATGCCGACAACCTGCCGAATGACTGGGCGGTTATCGAGCTTGAAAAGCCGATTGGCCGCCAGACCGGCTTTCTGGGCTGGAGCGCCTTTGGCAAGAACAGGATTCGCGAGGCTGCGGCCTATGGCAAGGTGCTGACCCTCGCCGGTTACCCGACCGACCGGAAGTTCGTCCTGTCGGTTGACGATACCTGCCTTTTGAAGGGCTGGTCTGATGTCGCCGACATCATCAAGTACGAATGCGAGGTCGTTCCAGGCGATTCAGGCGGGCCGATTGCGGTCTACTACAAAGGGCATCTCAGTGTGATCGCTCTGCAGAGCGCCTCATACGGCGACGGTACGAATAACGGCATACCGATTGCTTCCGTGCAAAATACCATCCTTCAGATGCTGAAGGAAACCGGTGGGCTGGCCGGAATCACCAAAAGCGACCTGAAGTTCGGCCGGCGACCGGTCAGGCTGACATCGACATCCGCCGACTGAAACGCTCTAGGGTAGAATGGCGTTGGCCTTTAGATCGTTCAGCACGGTCTGCCAGGTTTGCATCATGAAAATGTACATGCCGACGACTTCGTCTTCCTGCATCGGATGGTTGAGGTCGATCAGGCGCGACGACACCATGGCGACGGTGTCGGGTTGTGCGACAATCCGAAGCGGCAAGATCTGGCCATTCCAGCGGTTGGCGAATTCCAGAACCGTTTGGCGGTCGGCCATGGATTTGGCATCCGGCAACAGGATCACGGAAAAGGATAGCTGCGACGGCGAGCCGTCTTCCCGGTTGCCGGCGATTCGGGCATTGCCGATCAGGGCAACCTGCGGTGTCCCTTCGATCAGGGTCTTGACCGCCAAGTCGGTGCCGCCGGCATCAAGCGCCTGAATATTGGAACGAAGGTTCAACCGCTCCTGAAGTATTTGTGAAACGCGTTGTTCAAAGGCTGCATCCGGCGCTGTCTGCGCGAAACCGGTAACCGGCAGCATCAGAAGGCCGAATAGGATCAGGGCGATTTTTTTCATCATGCGGTCCGTTCTTTCTTGTCCGTTGCTCTGCATAACACAGGTGGATGCCTGCTGGCCAAGACCATCATGGTCATCGGGCGATCATATATCCGGCAAGCGCCAGTAAAGCCGATGTTCCGGTCTTCTCAATATCGAAAAAATCGGTCATGGACAGGTCTTTTGGTTAAGTATTAGCTGTGGAGGCGATTTTCCATGCCTAATTTTAAATCTAGGGAAGCAAATCATTGACCCGGTTAACCGAACCGCCGAAAGGCGCGCCTGTAACGTTTCTCGATTTTCCACTGGCGAATGACCTTGAGGCGCTGGAGGCGGATATCGCCATTCTGGGTGTTCCGTATGGCTTGCCTTATACGGTCGGTGAACAGGCCAACGACCAGAGCCTGGCGCCCGATGCCATCCGCCGGGCCGGTTTGTGGCCCTGGGAAACCCGCAACCATTTTGACTGGGACCTCGGCGGTCCGCTGCTCGACGGCAAAACCATACGTGTGGTTGATTGCGGCAATGTCACCGCCGCGCTGGGCGATCCACAGGAGCATTATCGGCGTGCCGAAGCGGCGGCCCGGAAGATACTGGATGCCGGTGCCGTGCTGATCACGCTGGGCGGCGATCACGGCATTCCCATCCCGATCATGCGCGCCCTGGAACGTCCGGAAAAGATCACGCTGGTGCATATCGACGCGCATCTGGACTGGCGGGACAATGTGAACGGTGTCACAGAAGGGTATTCCAGCCCGATCCGCCGGGCGTCTGAAATGGACTGGTTCGGCGATATCATCCAGATCGGATTGCGGGGCACGGGCAGTGCACGGGACGAGGAAGTGGCCGATGCCCGCGCTTATGGCGCGGATCTGATCACCGCCTATGAACTGGACAGTATCGGCATGCAGGGCGTGCTGGATCGGATACCGGATGGCGGACCGTACTACCTGACCATCGATGCCGACGGTATCGACCCGACCATCATGCCCGGCGTGATGGCGCCAAGCCCGGGCGGGCTGAGTTGGCGGGAAACCCACAAGCTGATACATGGTCTGGCCAACAAAGGCCGTGTTCTTGGAATGGATCTGGTAGAGATCGCGCCCTCTTACGATGTGCGAGGCCTGACAATGATCTACGCCGAAAGACTGATCAGCAATTTCATCGGCGCGACGGTGCGAGCCGGTTACTACGATTAGGGAATAGACATGCGAATTCTGTTGCTGGGCGGGAACGGACAATTGGGAACGGCGTTGCAGGCGCGCCTGCCGGACCGTGGCGAGCCTGTTGTTGCCACCCGCACCGACTGCGATCTGTCGGATCCGTCGCGGGTCGGCGCATTCGTGCAATCGGAAAAACCTGATATCATCGTCAATGCTGCAGCCTATACAGCGGTCGATCTTGCGGAGAAGGAGCCGGATGCAGCGCATGCCGCGAATGCCGCGTCGGTTGGCGAAATGGCCAGAGCGGCCAAAGCACTTGATGCTGTTCTGCTGCATTATTCGACGGACTATGTGTTCGATGGCAAAGGCGACAAACCCTACCGGGAGGACGATCCTGTTTCGCCGGCCAATGTGTATGGCGCCTCCAAACTGGCGGGCGAACAGGCGATCCGGGATAGCGGATGCCGGCATCTGATCTTGCGCACCGCCTGGGTCTACGGACCGACGGGCAAGAACTTCTTCCTGACGATCCTGCGGCTGGCCGCCGAACGAGAAGAACTCGGCATCGTCGGAGACCAGATCGGCTGTCCGACCAGCACCCTGTGGCTTGCCGACGCAACAGCGGCGATCCTGGGCAGCCCCGCCCTGATGGAGGAAAGCCTGCAGGCGACGGTACATGCCGTATGCGCCGGGCAGTGTTCCTGGTTCGATTTCGCCAGTGCGATTGTTGATGGTGCGAAAACCCGGGGTGAAACCCTTGCCTGTCGCAAGATCAACCCGATCACGACGGCCGATTATCCGACACCGGCGGCAAGGCCGGCCTATAGCGTGCTGGATACAACACGGCTTACGGACATGTTCGGGGTTGCGCCGCCTTCGTGGCAGGGTGCGCTGGATGACGTTATGGACCGCAAGTTCGGCCCCGGACCGGCCTAGTGGCCGCCACTCAACATGCCGGTCCTGACGGAGTAATCGACCGCCAGCCCATAATCGGGATCGTCATCTGAATCCACCATCAGTTGCCCGGCCCTGTTCAGCAGGCGGTGGCAGTCATGCGACAGGTGCCGCAACTGCAGCGCCTTGCCAACGGCTTCATACTTTATGGCGAGATCTTCGATGGCCTGAAGCGCCGACTGGTCGACAACGCGGCTGTTCTTGAAATCGACAACCACCGTATCGGGATCATCATCAATCATGAACAGTTCGGCAAAACCGTCGGTCGATCCGAAAAACAGCGGACCTTCGATACGGTAGACCTTCGATCCTTCGGGCGAGAATTCCGTATAGGCCCTGATCCGCGTGGCATTGTTCCAGGCATAGGCGAGCGCCGAAACGATGACGCCGACAACAACGGCGATCGCCAGGTCTGTCATGACCGTCACGGCCGTTACCAGGCCGATAACTAAAGCATCTGTCAGAGGGATACGGCGCAGCACCACGATGCTGCGCCAGGCGAAGGTGCCGATAACCACCATGAACATCACACCGACAAGCGCGGCGAGCGGAATCTGTTCAATCAGGGCTGAACCGACGAGAATAAAGGCAAGAAGGAACAGCGCTGCGGAAATGCCGGAAAGGCGGGTGCGGCCGCCGGATTTCACGTTGATCATGGACTGGCCGATCATCGCGCAGCCACCCATGCCGCCGAAGAACCCGGTAACGGTGTTGGCAATGCCCTGACCGATACATTCCTGCGATGCACCGCCGCGTTTGCCGGTGATCTCGCCGACAAGGTTCAGCGTCAGCAGGCTTTCAATCAGGCCGATCATCGCCAGAATGCCGGCATAGGGAAAGATAATTTCCAGTGTCTCGAATGTCAGCGGCACCATTGGAATGCTGAAATCGGGCAGGCCGCCCTTGATCGACGCCAGATCGCCGACACGCGGAACGTCGATGCCGAAGAAAATCACGAGGGCGGCTACCACACCGATCCCGGCCAGCGGCGCGGGGATCAGCCTGGTGATTTTCGGAACCACCCAGATGATTGCCATGGTCAGGGCGACAAGGCCCAGCATGTTTACAAGCGGCCAGCCGCTCATCCAGACCTTGCCACCTTCGGCGTCATGAATCTGAAACTGGCTGAGCTGTGCCAGAAAAATCACAATCGCCAGGCCGTTCACAAAACCCAGCATCACCGGATGCGGCACCAGGCGGATGAATTTACCGAGATGAAAAACCCCGGCCAGCACCTGCATGATGCCCATCAGAATCACGGTGGCGAAAAGATATTGAACGCCGTGGGTCGCAACGAGCGCGACCATCACCACCGCCAGCGCGCCGGTCGCACCGGAAATCATGCCGGGCCGACCGCCGATCAGTGCGGTGATCAGGCCGACGATAAAGGCGGCATACAGGCCGACAAGCGGGTGTACGCCGGCGACAAAGGCAAAGGCGACGGCTTCGGGCACAAGGGCCAGGGCGACGGTAAGGCCCGACAGCAGTTCGATCCACAGACGGCGCGGCGTAAAGCCGTCTTCATCCGCGCCGGTCCAGTCAGACAGGGCGAGACTGTTTGAAAAGGAATCGAAAATCTGCTTTGGCACGGAACTGCTCCAGTCGGCTGGCGGATAGGACCGGTCAGTCATAAAGCATATTTGCTGCACCGCAATATCTAGATGGCGTCTCCGAATGTCTGGTTTGCAGGCCCGCTGCGGTGTAGAAACCGGCAATCGCTGTTCCGAAAAGCCCGGAAGATACCCTGCTCGTGTCGCCAGACCACCGCCCCATCGATACGCTTGTCATCGGCGCCGGCGCCGCCGGCATGATGTGCGCCGCCCATGCCGCAGCACAGGGCGGGAGCGTGCTGGTTATCGATCACGCGAAAGCGCCGGGCGAGAAAATTCGCATATCGGGCGGCGGGCGCTGCAATTTCACCAACCTTCACGCCGGTCCCGAGAATTTTATCTCCGGCAATCCGCATTTTGCGAAATCGGCATTGAATCGATACACGCAGTTTGACTTCATTGACCTCGTTTCGCGGTACGGAATTCCCTATCACGAGAAAAAGCTGGGCCAGCTGTTCTGCGATACCTCGGCGAAGGACATCATCGCCCTGCTGCTGGCCGAGATGGAAAAGACCGGCGCAACATTGCAGCTTGAAACCAGTGTTGCTTCCGTAGCCAAAACGGAAAGCGGGTTTTCGGTGGATCTGTCCCATCAGGGAAAACCGCAGACGCTTGCCTGCCGCCATGTCGTGGTTGCCTGCGGCGGCAAGTCCATCCCCAAAATGGGTGCGAGCGGCTACGGCTATCAGGTTGCCGAACAGTTCGGCCATACGGTGACGGAAACCCGGCCGGCCCTGGTGCCGCTGACCTTTACCGATGACCTGTCTTCCCGGTTCAAGGCGTTGTCCGGTGTCGCGGTCGATGCTGCCGTCAGCTGCGGCCCGACCCGGTTTGACGAAGCGCTTCTGTTCACCCATCGCGGCCTGTCGGGCCCCGCGATCCTGCAGATATCGTCCTACTGGCGCGAAACCCGGCCGATCACCGTTTCGCTGTCACCCGGGACGGACCTGTTCGCCGTGCTGAAAGACAGACGCAAAAGCCAGGGAAAAAAGGCGCTGGCGACCGTTCTGGCGGACTTTATGCCCCGGCGTCTTGCCGCCGATATTGCGGCGCAACCCGGCACCGGCGGCAACCTTGCGGATCTGAATGACGCCACGCTTGAGGCCGTCAGCGCATCGGTCAATGACTGGACATTGCACCCGGCCGGTACCGAAGGGTACCGCACGGCCGAGGTGACACTGGGCGGCGTCGATACCGCCGGGTTGACCTCAAAAACCATGGAATCGCGGACCGTTCCCGGCCTGTATTTCATCGGCGAGGTCGTCGATGTTACCGGCTGGCTGGGTGGCTACAATTTCCAGTGGGCGTGGTCATCAGGCTGGGCCGCCGGCACCGCCATTGCGGCGCGATAGCCGGGTTGGCTTTCTAAAGCCGAAAACACTGACTGGTTGTGCCGGTTAACCGATTGTTCATTTTTTTGTGCTTTCCTTGTCGCCTGCGAAAGATTTAATTTTATCAGGCGTCAGACATGGAAAATCGGTCTTACGACGAAGGATTTCTGCAGTCATGCCACCCGGACATAGCGGCGGTCTATGCCCTGTGGAAGGCGAAATGCGACGACGGAAAGCTTCCCGGACGGCATGATATCGATCCGGCCGAAATGAAGGAATATCTGCCATATGTCATGCTGGTCGATGTTGAACAGCCCGGCCCGCGATTCCGCTACCGTCTTGTCGGCACGGGCGAAGTCGGCAACCGGGGCAGGGACCCGACAGGCATGTATCTGGAAGACGCCTATTCCGGCCTCGATGGCGGCTATTGCGACGGCAACTACCGATATGTGGTTGAAAACGCCAAACCTTTGTTTGATTCAACGCCGGAACCGACAACCCTTGGCAATCTGGCGCAGGTTGAGGCGGTGTTTCTTCCCCTGGCATTCGACGGAAGAGTGGTCGACAAGGTGCTTGTGTTCAGCGTGGTCGAGCTGAAACCCGATGAGCGGCTGTTGACTCATGCCGGTATCTCAAGCTGGGCCGAAGAGAGCTAGGCCGCCGGGTCGGCCATCAGCCTGAAGTCTGGCGGTGCAGCGTCAGAACAATGTCGTCTCCCGCCTTTTCGCCGGTCGGTTCCCAGCCCTGCGAAGCATAGAAGCCGGTCGCCCGGATTCCGGTGTCGGGATTGGCCTTCAGCCAGACCCGGTCATGCCCTTCGGAAAACAGCCAGTCGCGCACGCGTGACAGAACCGCGATGCCGATGCCGCGCCTTTCATGCGATGGCAGAACCGCCACCACGCCCACCTCGCCGGTTTCCCTGTCGCCCATGGCGAAACCGACGACTGCCCCGTCATCCTCGCACAGCCAGCCCCGAACGGGGCCGCGCAAAGCCCCGGCCAGCGAGGCCGGCGTCACCCCGTACCCGGCTTCCAGTTCAGCCGCCGTAATGGCGTTTTCGACGGTGGAGACCCGTACGTGAAAGACGGCGGGAATATCGTCGACGGTGATTTCGCGATAGGTCAGGGGCATGATCGGGCCCGGTCCGTTTCCGTCGTTTCAGGCCAGGCCGTGAACCCGCAGCAGGGCGGCGAAATGGCCTTCGGACAGCGGCATGCGCACCTGTTCGCTCTGGCGCTTTGTTTCATTCAGCACCGCGCCCTTGATCAGCTTCAGCGGCAGGCCGGTGGATTGCGCCAGAATCTGCTGCCGGCAGGCGCGTTCCAGATAATACAGGTCGTCGAAGGCGACGGCGATGCTTTCGCCGCCCACCGTCACCCCGTGATTGTCGAGAAACAGAACATCGGCATCCGGGTTGGCGCGCTGCGCCTCGGCGATCCGCGATCCTTCGGCATCGTCCAGCGCGATGCCGCCGAACGGGTGATGCGCCATGCGCTCGTAAAACCGCGCCGCCGTCTGATGCGCCATCGCCAGTTCCCCGCCCTGCAGCATGGTCAGCGCGGTTGCGTGCGGCATATGCGTGTGCATCAGCGCCTTGTGGCGCGGGTTGGCGCGGTGGCCGGCAATGTGAATGAACCGCGCCGTGGTCTCGACCGTGCCGTCGCCCTCGACAACCCGTCCGTCACCGTCCATCACCAGCAGGCTGTCCGGCGTCATTTCCGACCAGTGCAGGCCGAACGGGTTGATCAGGTAGCGTTCCTCGGTGCCCGGCACAACGGCGGAAAAATGATTGCAGATGCCTTCCGACAGGCCGAACCGGTCGGCGAGAACAAAAGCGGCGGCAAGGTCGCGGCGCAGGGTTTTGATGTCATTCATGTCAGCGTTCCTTTTCCGGTCAGGCCATGGCGACGACAACGCGCCTGGGTCCCCGATACGGCTTGCGGCCGTGCATGGCAAGAACGTTGTCGATCACCATGATATCGCCGGCCTGCCACGGAAACGCCACCTCGACCGACTGGTTGACCTGCCGGATCGTCTGCAGATCGGCGATGTCGATTTCGCCGCCGTCGCCATAGGTGACATGGTTGCCCAGCGTTTCCTCGCCCGCTGTTGCCGCATCGAAGCGCGGGTCGTCGGCCCCGCCGAAGGATGTCTTCACCCCGGCGAATCCCCGGTGCCACTGGTCGGCCTGGTTGCGCCAGCAGGCCTCGCCGGTTTGCGGGTGGGCGATGACGGCGGGGTGCGGCGCGCGGGTGCGGATGCCGAAATCCGTCCAGTCCCAGGTCATGTTCGACCGGCGCAGGTAATCTTCCACCGCCTGCCGGTCCGTCGTCTCGAATGTCTGCTGCCAGCTTTTGCCGATGCCGGGCGCGCCGTCCTCATCCCACAGATGTTGCAGATAGGTGATGCCGCGTTTCTCGAACCGCTCGCGCAGGTCGGCGGGCAGGGTGCGGTAGATCAGCCTTCCGTCGGCGACCGGCGTTTCACCGCCTTCCGGCGCCGGCAGCAGGCAGCAGAAAAACACCAGGCGCGGCGACCAGCCGGCATAGGACAGCTCGTTGTGCAGAAACACTTCCAGCGACGGGTCGTATTCGGTGGAGGTATAGACCTTGTCGGTCACGCCGGTGCGCGGCGAATCCCCGCCGGTATAGGCGCGCAGATCCGGCTCCATGGCCTGGCAGACGGCGCGGAAGGCCTCCGGCGTGTCGATGTCGAACCCGCGGATCAGCACCACCCCGGCGCTGCCGGCGGCGGCCTGGAT
>CAYGSU010000050.1:0-20759 GCA_964352715.1 uncultured Flavobacteriaceae bacterium
GGCGGCCCCTCCGGAACGACAAAGCCCCGCACGAGGCGAGGCTTTGAAGATATTAGCTGATGTCGTTGTTGCTGTATCAGGCGGCAAGCATCCGCTTGCGGCGCCAGGACAGTAATCCGAACCCGCTGAGAGCCATTGCCAGAAGCGGCAGGGCTGCCGGAACAGGCACAGCCGAAACCTCACCGACGAAGCTGGAAAGCTTGAAGCGGTTATCACTGTTTTCCGGGCTGTCGAGCTGGTTGGCGAAGAAAATGTACTGGAAGGTTTCCGAGGTCGTGAACTCAAGCACCGGAATGGCCGTATCACCCGGGCTTGCCGCGAGAAGGTTCGACGTGCTGGCGGTCAGAGCGTCAAAAACGGCGCCGAATGCGGTGCCGCTCGCCAGAAAGTCTTCATCCGCTGAGTTATAGCCCCAGACCGAGAAGTTTTCGCTGACGCCGCTGGTGGTGAACGTGGCGCTTATCGGGTTCCACAGATTCGTCGGAAGCTTCATGACAAGCACTTCGAACGAGGTGTAGCTGTCGGTAAAAGGCGCGAGCGGGTGTGTGAGATCGCGAATTTCCTCTTCGCGCGACCACACGCCGATGCCGCCGTCAGTCCAGCCAACCGACTGGTTCGCTGCACCCCAGCCCTGGCGTGAACCGGCATATTCGTAATCGAAACCGTAAAAGGTCGCCGTCTGGCCGGAGCCGCCGCCATCTTCGGTAAAGCTCAACGTGCCGTTCGCATGCTTGGTGCCAAGCGTTCCCTGCGTTGTGGACGTGAAGCTGAAGGTCGACGACGCCATTGCGCCGGTTGCCGAAAAAGCGATGACGATAGCTGCACTCAGAATTTTGGTAAGCATGTTATTCATTCTCCAATTCAGATGCCTTACCATACTCAGTTAATTAACCGGTGTGTCACTGGGTGATCCGCATTGTTACATGACTGTTGATGAATGCTGCCCGAAGAGAGTCCATAGTCATAATGTGAACCGTCGTTGACGTAATTTTATAAAAGCTTTGCCCCGCAAAAGGCGCAACGGAATGGCCGGATATCAAAGCACGGAGGACCGGCTTCTACAGGTCGCCGGTATACGGTCCTGCCGTGACGCCGCCATCGATCATGTAAACCATGCCGTTTACATAGGTCGCTTCGTCGGAAGACAGATGCGCTACGGCATTCGCGACTTCTTCCGGTCGCGCCAGACGACCGATCGGCACAACCTTTTCGTAGTATTCCCGTGTGCCGGCCGGAGCGCGTGAAAATATCTCGCTCGCCATTGGCGTATCCACAAATGTCGGACAAACGATATTGCACCGGATACCCTTGCTGCCGTAGTCGAGCGCCATGCAGCGCACCAGTCCGATGACGCCGTGTTTGGATGCGCAGTAGACGCCGTATCCGACACCGCCGGCCACCCCGGCATCGGAACCGATGGCAACGAAGCTCCCGCCGCCCCGGGCCAGAAGATGCGGCATCGCGTGATGGGCCAGAAGAAAGGTTCCCTTCAGGTTCACGTCGATCACGAGGTCCCAGTCATCTTCCGTGATGTCGTGAAGGTATCCTTCCCGCGCGACGCCGGCTGCGGTAACGATTGTATCCAGACCGCCCCGGGAAGAGACGAAACCGGTAACGGCGCGCTTTACATTGTCGGATTTCGTGACATTGCATACCAGGCAATCGGCTTCACCGCCCTGATCGACGATCATTGTTCTTGTCTCGCGTAAACCGTCTTCATCGAGATCAAGAAGCCCGACAACCGCGCCGCGCCCGGAAAGCCGAAGGGCGATAGCGCGGCCGATACCGGATGCCGCCCCTGTTACAATTGCGAATTCCTGACGGGTTGCGTTCATCGTGTGCCCTCTGCCTTTTTTGCCTGATCCATGTAATGCAGCTTGTCGCCTGCCGGTTGTTGCGCCAGCAGGATGTACAGCGCCAGCACCCGTCTATCAATATCAGCTGTCCGGTATGGCGACCTGACAGATCCTTCATTGACTTTGGTGGTTTTTAGCCGAGCAGTAGTGGATCAAACGGGCAGGCTGTCAGGTTCTCGACACCGGTTTCCGTGACCAGCACCTGATCTTCCAGCTTGATGCCGTCCGGGCCGCCGACCTCGCCAATATAGGCTTCGACACACAGCATCATGCCGGGTTCAAGCACTCCGTCGTAGCCGCGCTCTTCCCAGTCAACCGGATACTTGATCGCAGGATATTCATCGCACAAGCCGACACCGTGCATCTTCGACCCGTAGCGCTGCGGTATATAGATGTCCGGCAAGTGATGCCCCCCGAGACTGATCTCCTTGAACGTCATGCCCGGCTTGATGATGTCTGTATTGATCGTGATGTGTTCAAGCGCCACATCGTGCATTTTCCGCTGACGGTCGGTTGGTTTGCCGTCACCGATGAACCAGCTCCGGGAGATATCGGCGCACATGCCGTAACAGCCGATCAGGTCCGTATCGAATGACAGGATTTCATTGTTCTTCAGAAGGCGCGGCCCGGATTCCTGAAACCACGGATTGGTGCGCTGGCCGGTAGAAAGGATGCGGGTCTCGATCCATTCGCCACCGCGCCGGATGTTCGAGGCGTGAAGCTCTGCCCAGATATCGTTCTCGCTCATGCCGGGCTGCGTTTTCTCCCGCATTTCGGCAATCGATGCTTCACAGGCATGCATCGCGCAGCGCATGGCCTTGATTTCGTCCGGTCCCTTGATGGCGCGCGTATGCTCCATCAGTTCCTCACCGTCCATGATCCGGATGTTCAGGGAATCGAGCGCCCGGAACCCCTCGATCTGGATCTTGTCAACGGCAAGGCGCCGGTTGTCGCCGCAGTGGTCCCGCAACAGATCGTTGATTTGATGGGCAAACAGATGCGCTTTTTCTTCGGTGCGCTTCCCTGTCGCGAAGTAGAAGAACGAGGCGCCTGTCCGCACTTCATCCACCATGTCACTGTATTCGGAAAAATAGCCATATCCGCCGTATTCCCACAGAACGATATTCCCGTCGGCGGTGACAAGGCAGGCCCGGAACGGATTATGCGTGTTCCAGACCTGCATGTTGGTCGTGTCGGTCGCATAGCGAATCGATAACGGGTCAAACAGCAGCACTCCGGCATAGCCCCGTTCTGCAATAGCCTTGATCAGCCTGTCCTTCCGGTACCGCCGCATCACCTGCAGATCGGGCGGATCGATCCCGGCCGTCGCCCATTCCATGAACGCACGCCGCGTCGGACCGATTTCCACCCGGTCTTCATAATCTGGCGTATTGTCCGGTTTCATCGGCGTTCCGGCAGGCGGGCGGCGGGCCGGATGAATTTTCGGGTTCGGAATTGAATGCGGGTCGTCTGGCATTGCCTAGGCTCTCGATCGGAGGAAATCCGGATTGTGCCGGCCCCGATGACGTTGATCTTGGGGCACCGTGATTTGGGCCCAGTAACACACAAAAAGCAATGGGTTCAGTCCGGCAATGCCTGGCGAATTGCCTGCACCCGGCACGCGGCTGGCGCCTGCGGTCAATTGTCACCTCCCTTGAACAGAAGGAGGGCAGAAACCGGGTGAGTTTCGGCGGCGTGTAGCCTAGAGTTCCGGTTCGAGTTTCAGTATTGCCGGAGACTGCAGATGGAAAACTTTACACCGTATTCGGCGCTGGCGGGAGGTGCCCTCATCGGCGTTGCCGCGGTGCTGTTCATGACCCTGAATGGCCGAATTGCCGGTATCAGTGGCATTGTTGGCAATCTGACCGTGCCGACATCTGGTGATATCGCCTGGCGACTGGCTTTCACTGTCGGGCTTATCGCTGCACCGGCCTGCTATCTGCTTCTTGGCGGACAAATACCGCCGACCGTCTTCCAGGTATCGACGGGGCCGCTGATAGTCGCAGGCCTGCTTGTCGGCTTCGGAAGCCAGGTCGGGAATGGTTGCACCAGCGGTCATGGCGTTTGCGGTATGGCGCGTCTGTCAAAACGGTCGATTGCCGCAACGATGACATTCATGGTCACCGCAGCTGTGACCGTCTTCATTGTTCGGCATGTGGTGGGAGGGTGAACCGATGCATATTTTAACCTCCTTCATCGTCGGACTGATTTTCGGTCTTGGCCTGATCATCTCACAGATGATCAACCCGGCCAAAGTCCTGGCGTTCCTCGATGTCGCCGGAGACTGGGACCCGAGCCTTGCCCTGGTCATGGGCGGTGCGTTGGCCGTGACGGCCATCGGCTACAAGGTGCTGGACCGCCGACATAAACCGCTGTTCTCCGATATTTTCCAGAAGCCGGGCAGAAACGATCTCGATATCCGGTTGATCGGCGGCGCGTCCGTCTTCGGCGTCGGATGGGGTTTGGCGGGTCTGTGTCCCGGTCCGGCTCTGGTTGTGCTGAGCAGCGGCGCAACCGAGGCCCTTGTGTTCTGTGTGGCGATGATCGCCGGTATGGCGGCGTATAAGTGGCTGGAGCGTTTGCAGGCGCGGTCAGCGCTTACCGAAGACGGCTAGCGGCAACCTGTTCGTTCTGCGGTTTCGAGACGGAAGCCGGAAGCGGTGCTGATGTAATGTAAACAGTTACACGGTTCTTTTTACGTTTGGTCTGAGTCGGGTATTTTGGATGTTGCCTCTTCAATTCGAAATTTTTATGCATGCAGCAGACTACGTACTGTAAATACTTGTTTTTTATCAATCACGTAGACTGAGCACGCATCGCCAGCTCTGGTATTGTTGACTTGAAAAATAATTAGTCGTATCGTTTTTTGTCCGCGAAATTTGGAATGATGTTATTATTCGTGTCGACTTTTCGTGTTGAAATGTAAACGTTTACATAATGAATGGAGATCGAGTTTCGGAATTTTGTCAGGTTGAAAAACCAGTCCGTCGGACGGTTTTCAGCTAGAGGGATCGAGTTTCCGGAACCACCCAGCAAGGGTTGGGCTTTGAACGTGCGGTGCCCTGTTACGCCTCGATGCTAAGCCATGTGGCGATGGGTGAAGACAATATGGCCTCAAGAGCACCCGACAAGCGGTGACCGGCCAAAGGGAGGAGGATTACTCGATGATATTCTTTTGGGCGGAAACCCCCGACGGATGGGGCATTCCCGGCATCCATGGACCATGGCCCGAGGACGAACTCGACGGCTATGTCCAAAGTGGTGTCTATCTGATCCGCGGCCAGGGCGAGAACATGCTGATTGATACCGGCAACTGGACCCTGCCGGAATTCAACAACGGCATGGGCGACTTTCTGATCAATCTTCTGGATAAGGAAAAGAACGATCTCAAATACATCGTTCTTACCCATTTCCACTACGATCACACCGGCAACGCCAAGATGCTGAAGGAACGCTATGGCGCGATGGTCGTATGCCACCCGGCCGACAAGCCGATCATTGAAGATCCTCTCATTGTAACCCGTGAAGAAAACATCACCCGGTTCGGCGTCACCCCGGAAGAAGTCGTGCGCGACTACAATCTGAAGGAGGGCGAGAGCCTGGGTCTTTCCGATCCGAGCATCATCGAGAAGTACTGGAACTTCCCGGTGGAGGTCGATGTCGAGGCCAATCATGGCGATATACTCGATGTCGGCGGTCTGAAGGTGGAAGTCATCCATTTGCCAGGGCACTGTCCGGGTCAGATCGGTATCTGGAATCCGCATACAGGGTCGCTGTATTCCGCTGATCTGCTGCATTATCCCACCCCGCTTGGCCCGTCGCCCATCGGCGACGCCAAGGCGCATTCGGAATCGATTCAGAAATGCCTCGACCTGAAGCCGCAACTGCTTCTCGAAGGTCATGGGCTGTCAGCCTATTCGGAAGACAGTTCCAAACGCAGGCTTCTGCACATGCAACAGCAGCAAAAGGACACGGCGGATCGAATCCGCTTCGTTCTGCACCGCGAAAAACGGCCGCTGACCACGCAGGATCTGGTGCCGGAAGTGCTGCCGGTGAAATCCGAACTCGATTACCCGGTCTCGACCGGCATCGGCGAACGCCGGTGCTATGCCGAATGCTGCATCCATACCCACCTCTTGTGGCTGATGGAGCAGGGCAAGGTGGCCCGCGTCGAGGAAAAGGGAAAAATCGCGTTTGAAAGCAGAGAGTAAATTCAACAGCCGCGCGACGGAACAATACAGAACAATAAAGCAACCTGGGAGGAACCAACACATGGCAAAGAAACTGAACCCGAGAGATTTTCCCGACTTCACGCAAAAGTCGGTTATTGATTCCCATATGGAACGGCTGGATACGCATGGCGTGTCGCGACGTCAGTTTCTTGAACTGGCTACCTTCAGCGCGATTGCCGGCGCATCCGCGGCGGCTATGAACATACCCGGTCTCGCCGTGGCGGCGACGAACGGAAAAATGGCTCATCTGATGATGACGATGAGAATGGAATACACGAACAATGCCCAGACCGGCGCGGCGGGCGCGGCGAATACGCTGGGCCTTTCGATCACATCGGCAGACGGGCAGTTCGATTCCGCGCGTCAGCTCAATCAGTTTGAACAGCAGATCGCCAGCGGCACGCAGGCAGTGATGCTGCATGCGCCGGGCGGCGGATCGATCAAGCGAATCGCGCAGCTTGCGAATGAAAACAAGGTCTGGCTGACAAATACCTGGGGAACGCTGCCCTGGTTCACACCGTTCGATGCCGGCGAGTACTACACCATGTATGCCGTGCCGGAGGAGTTTTCAGCGCACCGTGACGTAACCATCGAAGTCTGCAAGGCGATCATGGAAAAACACGGCGGCGGTAATGTCGTTGGCGTGACCGGGGTCGAAGGCAACTCGACGGACCTCATCCGCTCGCGCGGTCGCGACGAGGCTATATCGCAGTTTCCTGAAATCCAACTGGTGGGTGAATTACCCGGCAAGTGGAACCGGGAAGATTCGCAGAAAGCGATGGAAGACCTGATCTCCCGCCATGAAAACATTGTCGGCGTGATCGGGCAGAACGACGACGTTGCCGACGGCTGCATCGCCGCCTTGCGGGCTGCGGGGCTGCGGCCCGGCACCGATGTCTTCGTTTCCGGCGCGGACGGAACGACCCTGGGGGCGGAAATGATCCAGCAGGGAAGACTGCTTACAACCAGTGCCAACGTGCCCCAGTATATGGGTGCGCTTTTGACGACGCGGCTGTATGACGTCATGAACGGTTGGCAGCCCAAGGCGGCCGAACGGATGATGAACTGGCGATCGATTGCCATGACAAAAGAAAATGTCGGGCCATATCTTGAACGTTACGTCAACAATGGCGATGTCGAACCCTTCGACTACAAGAAAATGTCGAAGGTTCTGCATCCGGATGACTGGGACCCGCAGGCCGAACTCTTCCCGATGGATATCGATCTGGAATGGGGCGGTATCGACAAGCCGTCCGGCTGGAACTATCCGGAAGCCTATACCAAATCGCGAGAAAGCGGCGAAGCGGATGCGGTAAGGAAAATGTACGCAGATCACTACAAGATCGACTTCTTCGGCCCTTCGCCGATGAAGGCATAAGGACATTGTTGCTGTCGGATGCGCGTCTCCCGGAATGGCGGCGTGCATCCGCAGGGCATCTTTTCTTTGGGTCGCGAAGTAATCAGCGATGAGTGATGAGGCGGCATATTTCCAGGCAACGGGCCTGTCGAAAAGTTTCGGCGGCGCTCAGGTCATCAGTGATGTCAGTCTCGATATCGGCGAAAACGAGGTGGTCGGCATCGTCGGTGAAAACGGCGCCGGCAAGACGACTCTGTTCAATATCATATCCGGAATTGTAAGGCCGGATGCTGGCGACATGACGTTGCGGGGTCAGCCGTTCAAACCTAGGAACTATCTCGGCGCCAAGGCATCTGGCATTTCCCGCGTCTTTCAGGAACAGGCGCTTATCCCGAATATTCTTGTCTATGAAAACCTGCTTTTGTCCTACGAGGCGATGTTCACCCGATGGGGTGAGATTCTCGACAAGAAGAAAATGGTCGAAATGGCCGAACGGATTGTAGAGCCAGTCGGCCTGGATATCGATGTTCGGCGGCCGACGTCGGACTACAGTTTCTCCAAACGGCAGTTGATAGAAATCGCGCGGGCCTGTCTCGTTCCGACCGAACTGCTTGGTATTGATCATCCCATCGTTCTGCTCGATGAACCAACCTCCGCGCTTGAGAAGGGGGATGAGGAAAACTTCAGAAAGCTGATTTCCAAACTGCGGACCCGTTCTTCAATTGTCTTCGTTTCCCATCGGCTGACCGAGGTGCTTGAGCTGACCGACAGCATTTATGTCCTGAAGGATGGGCAACTTGTCGAACGGCTGAACTCTGCCGAGGCCGATGAACGCACATTGCATGGTCTTATGGTCGGGCGCGACCGGGAATCCGACTACTATCACGAAGCCCTGCAGATCGATGCTTTCGCCGGGGCGACCGCTTTTGCGGTAAAGGGGTTGAGCCGGGCGAAGGAATATCACGATGTAACATTCGACGTGCGGCAGGGCGAAGTGGTCGGTCTTGGCGGATTGATGAATTCCGGCAAATCCGAATTCGGCAAGGGCGCTGCCGGCATCGTGCTACCGGATAGGGGCGAGGTGACGCTTAGCGACGGGCCGTCGGAATATCCCTCAATTCACAAGCTGGTCAGTGACGGCCTTGCCTATGTACCGGCGGAACGTCTGACGGAGGGGATGATCAACTCGTTCCCGGTCACCTGGAATCTTTCCTTGGCCGGTCGTATGGAAAACTTCGTGAACCGGTTTGGCCTGTGGCGTCATCGGCATGAACAGGATGTTGCGGAAGAGTATATCGAAAGTCTCTCGATCAGGGCGCCAGGGCCTACAGCGATCTGTTCAACCCTTTCCGGGGGCAACCAGCAGAAAGTCGTTCTGTCGCGGTGGCTGTGCCGCAATCCTAAATGTCTGATCCTGGATAACCCGACGCGCGGCGTCGATGCCGGCGCGAAAGAAGAAATCTATGCACTGATCAGAGAACTGTGCGCCACAAAGGTCGGTATCCTGCTGATCACCGATGATTTGCTGGAACTGATCGGCCTGTCCAACCGCGTTATCATCATGCAGCATGGCCGTATCGCAAAAATTATAGATGCGCCGGCAAAATCGAAACCGACTGAGCGGCAGCTAATCGAAGCGATGTTGACAGAAGTGTCGCCGCCGCTACCCGGCTCAGACCAACAAGGCAAACAAACCGCCTGATGAATGAGATGCAATAATGAATAGCTTGGTGAAGAAAACAGTAGGCGCCGGCCTGTTCCTGCCGATCGTTGTCGTTATCGGGTTGGTCGTGTTTTTCGGATTGGCTTCCGATGCGTTCCTGAGCCTGCGAAACCTGACGGCGGTTTCGGGTCAGGCCAGCACCCTGCTGATTGCCTGTCTTGGCGCAACCTTTGTCATTCTTATGGGCAGTATCGACCTCTCGGTCGGCGCGATCGTGCTGCTTGTCGGCGCAATAACGGTAAAGGCGATCAATGCGTTCGGGCTCGGCATGGATGCGGTGCTGGTGGGGCTGGTTGCCGGGGCGTTTCTGGGCTGGATCAACGGAGCGATATTCGCCTTCGGTCGAATTCCATCCTTTGTGGTGACGCTGGGGTCGCTATCGGTGTTTACCGGCATCGCCTGGCAGATCCTCGAAGGCCGCGCTATTCGTTTCGACGCCCTGTCGTTCGAGGAACTGGCGATTGGCCAGCTGATCCCGCGATTTCCGAATATAGCCTTGATCGCAATCATCATATGGGTGGTGATGGTGGCGTTGTGCTTTTCAACCCGGTTCGGCCGGTCGATGTACATCATCGGCGGGGGCGAGGCCGTGGCCATCACCGCTGGTATTGCGGTCCGCAGAAACAAGATCCTCGCCTTCATGCTGTCCGGGGCGATGGCCGGCGTTGCCGGTGCGCTGGCAGTCGCACGACTTGGTACGGCAGGACCGACGCTCGGGCAGGACCTTTTGCTGAACACACTGGCGGCCATCGTCGTCGGAGGCACGTCACTGTCCGGCGGTATCGGCGGCGTTCACAGAACCATGCTCGGCGTTTTGATCATCGTGCTGCTCGATAATGGTCTGAACCTGATGGGGGTGAACCAGTACGCGCAGATGATGGTCAAGGGCGCCGTCGTGATCGCCGCGGTGCTGGTAAGCCAGGACCGGGCGAAAGCCATGGTCGTCAAATAGCAGGATTTCGTGACGTCTATGGCCCGTCACGCCCTGGTCTAGGAAACTTTTGCGGTGGTATTCCGGATAACCAGTTCGACCGAGAATTCGGTTGTTCCCGGATGCTCGTTGCGGTTGATCCAGGCAATCAGTTTTGTCGCGGCCTCATGACCCATTTTCTTCGCGGGCACTCGAACGGTTGTCAGTTGCGGTTCGGTATATTGCGCAACGGGCAGGTCGTCGAAACCGATAATAGAAACATCGGCAGGCACGTTCAGGCCCACACTCTGGCATTCCTTCAGCGCGCCAATCGCCTGAATATCGTTGGCGCAGAAGACGGCCGTCGGCGGGTTCGGGTCGGCGAGCATGCGATGCATCGCCGCGCGACCTTCCACAAATTCAAAGTCCCGCTCGAAAATAAGGTTGTTATCGATCTCAATGCCATTCTGCTGCAGAATATCCTCATAGGCGCGCCGCCGCTCACGGGCCCGGTCGTTAACATTGCTGCGGCCGCAGATCAGCCCGATACGCCGATGGCCCAGGTCAGTCAGGTGACGCACCGCCAGGCAACCGGCCATATAATTGTCGAACGACACACTCGGGCGGGACGCTTCATCATTAATCAGTTTCCAGGTGACGATATAGGGTACACGGTTTGATTCGATAAGCTGATACAGGGCATTGGGCCGGTCGCCACCGGTCAGAATCAGACCATCGACCCGCCGCGTCAGAAGCTGGCGGATCAGCCGTTCCTCTTCCTCATGAGAAAAGTTCGAAACGCCCAACAGCACGGTATATCCTGCCTTCTGTGCGACCTCCTGGATGGCCTGTGTCGACGAGGCATAGATCGAGTTCGTGATCGTCGGGATGACGAGGCCAATCGTGGATGACTTGTTCGATGCAAGCGACATCGCGATGCCGTCGGAAACATAGCCTGTCCGGTCGATGACCGATTGCACCAACTGTTTAGTTTCAGCGTTTACCTGTTCCGGGGAATTGAGTACCCGGGACACGGTGGCTGTTGATACGCCGGCGCTTTTGGCGATGTCGATGATGGTCAGGCGGTTGGGATGCCGTCGGGTTCTCGTGGTTTTTTCAGCCATGAATAATACGACATGTCTTTTCAATTGAACTGGATGCGGTCGCGATGCAAACCTTTACATTATTCTGCGCCGCAACCAGTGAAACTGGTATAAAGATTGCGCGCAAGCGGGGTTGTTTGCAAGCTTTCCGGTCTTGTCAGGAACGATTTCTTCCCGTTGATTTTTGCAATAATACTGCCGTTTCTGTTGACATGGAATATTGAATGGCCATAGCCTGTTCGACGGGTGCGCAGAGCGCCCAATAATTTAAACTGTAATGTAAACGTTTACATAACAGAATTCGGGGGAGACAAAAATGCGGCGATACCTCAAGCAGGCGGATTCGGCGCTCGCATCGAGAACCAGGGCCAGCGTTGAAGTAACGGTGCGCGACATGATTGCCCGGATCGCGGAGGAAGGCGACGCCGCCGTTATCGATTTCGCAAAGAAACTCGACAATTGGGACCAGGAAACTTTCCGGGTATCGGAAGATGAAATCGCGGAGGTCGGCCGAAAAATGCCAGAAACCTTCAAGGAAGACTTTGCGATCTGTCAGCACAATGTGGAGGAGTTTGCGAAGCGCCAGTTGGCGTCGATGGTCGAGTTCGAGGACGATATTCTGCCTGGCGTCACGCTTGGCCAGAAGCTGATTCCGGTGAATGCGGTCGGCTGTTACATTCCCGGCGGCAAGTATCCTCTGGTTTCCGCCGCAATCATGTCGGTTGGCACCGCGAAGGTCGCCGGCGTTAAGCATGTCATCGGCTGTGCGCCGCCGCGCGACGGCAAGGCGATCTATCCACCAACCCTGTACGGTTTGCATGCGGCCGGGGCAGACGAAATCTACTGCATCGGCGGCGTCCAGGCGCTGGCTGCGATGGCCTATGGTCGTGTCGGCATGAAACAGGTCGACATGGTGACCGGCCCGGGCAATGCCTATGTCGCGGAAGCGAAACGCCAGCTCTATGGTATGGTCGGGATCGACCTTCTGGCGGGTCCGACGGAAATCTGTGTGATCGCGGATGAGACAGCGGATGCCGATCTGGTTGCGACTGATCTTCTGGGCCAGGCCGAACACGGGCCGGAAAGCCCCGCCTGGCTCATTACGACATCGGAAGAGCTGGGCAAGGCTGTTATCGAAAAGGTCGAGGAACAGCTGGAAACACTGGCGACGCGCGACATGGCGGAACCGGCCTGGCGCGACTATGGCGAAGTCATCGTTGTCGATTCCGATGACGAAGCGATCGAGGTCAGCGAC
Organism: uncultured Flavobacteriaceae bacterium; assembly: GCA_964352715.1. GTDB lineage: Bacteria > Pseudomonadota > Alphaproteobacteria > UBA8366 > Aestuariispiraceae > JAVKBW01. The sequence continues at coordinate 12,437 of CAYGSU010000050.1, forward strand.
GAATACGCGCCGGAGCATCTGGAAGTCCAGACGGCCCGTGACGACTACTATCTCGACAGACTGACAAACTACGGCAGTCTGTTTGTCGGCGAGGAAAGCACAGTTGCTTACGGCGACAAGGGTGTCGGCACCAACCATACACTGCCGACGGGCAGGGCGGCCCGGTATACCGGCGGCCTCTGGGTCGGCAAGTTCATCAAGACGGTCACCTATCAGCGGTTGACCCGCGAAGCCAGCCGCAAGCTGGCGCCGCCGCTGGCCAGAATGTGTGAAGTCGAAGGCCTGATCGCCCACGGGATCACCTGTGACGTGCGTTTCGGCCGGTATGCACCACCAAACGAACAACAAGCGGCGGGAAAAACCGACGCGCCATCTGCATAGATGAAAAACCCCAAAACGAAAGAAACTCTAGGGAGGAAGATGTTATGACTGACAAGAAAACAGGTTCAACGCCTTCACGACGCAGTTTCATGAAAGGCACAGCAGCAGGGGCCACGGCGTTCGCCATGTCGCCGTTGCTTGCGAAGCCCGGCAGTGCGGCTGAATCGACATTGGCTGATGTGCATGAGGTCGCGGCGGCAAAGGCCAAGGAACTGGCTGCCGGCCGTGATCTGACGCTGACCGTTCTGCAGCCGTCCGGTTCGCTCGGCAACGTCAAGCCGGTTGCCGATATCTTTACCGAAAAGACCGGTGTGAAATTCGAATATCTGGAAGTGCCGCTCGGCGAAATCAGCCAGAAGGTGCTGCTGGAATCCGTGTCCAGAACCGGTTCCTTCGACATCGCGCTGCCGGCAACGTTCGGCATGCCCGATCTGGTGGAATCCGGCATCCTGGTCAATCTCGATCAGTATGCGGCGAAGTACGAGCCGGAAAACTTCCAGGAAGACGCACTGTATTCCATCGGCGATTACTACAAGGGCAGCCTGTACGGCTATCAGACAGATGGCGACACCTATCTGATGTTCTACAACAAGCCCTGGCTTGACAATGCCGACGAGGGCAAGGCCTTTGCCGACAAGCACGGCTGGGAACTGAAGGTGCCTGATACCTGGGAAGAGCTGGATGCCATGATGGCCTTCTTCCATCGCCCGGATGACGGCATGTATGGCGGTGCGATGTTCCGCACCCAGTATTTTGCAGCCTGGGAATGGTGGGGCCGGTTCCACGCCAAGGGGTTCTTTCCGCTGGATGATGACCTGAATCCGCAAATCAACAACGACGCCGGCGTTGCGGCGTTGGAAGAACTGATCGCCGCGTCGGCGCATCAGTATCCCGGCGCCCGGACCAATGGCCTGTTCGAAAACTTCGAGGCTTACGGCGCCGGTGACAAGTTCGCGAATATCGGCTGGGGCGGAACCCAGAAGTTTCTCAACTCCGACAAGTCGAAGATCAAGGGCAAGCTGGCCTTCGGCAGCATGCCGGGCGGTATGGTGAACGGCGAACTTCTTCGCACGCCGTACTTCAACTGGGGCTGGAACTATGTGGTTTCCACTGTCACGCCGGATCCGGAAATCGCATACCTTTACACCCTGTTCGCCTGCAGCCCGACGATGTCGACCATCGCCGTTCGCGATCCGGGTGGGTATTTCGATCCGTTCCGCGGCGCACATTACAAGGACTCGGAAATTTCAAAGACCTATACGCCGGAATTTCTTGTCGCGCACAAGGAGTCCATGGAAAATTCCATTCCTGACCTCTACCTCAAGGGACAGGGCGAATATTTCGATGAATTGCGGGTCAACATTGCTGCCGCCGATGCCGGCTCCAAGTCGGCAAAGGAAGCGCTGGATGATACAGCAAGCAGCTGGGAACGGATTACCCGGCGCATGGGCAAGCGCAGTCAGGCAGTACAATGGGCATTCCTGAAGTCGATTTATCCGGCCGATATCCGGAATCGCCTGAGCTAGGCCATTTTGAAAGCCAAGGGGGAAACCGGGTTTCAGTATGGTTTCCCCCTGTTTTCGTTTATGGCGCCGAGACACGACGATTGATAGATCGATAAAATGACAGAGACCCAACCGAACCATCTCAGACAGGCGAAAAAGGCGACGGTACTCGGCATTCCGCTGCCGATAGCGCTTGTGTTGCCGGCGCAGCTTTCGGTGATGGCGATTGTCGTTGTGCCGACGATCATTCTGATCTGGCTTGCGCTGACCGACTGGCAACCGACACAGGCGATCCAGTGGTTCGAGGCCGAATTTGTCTGGTACTGGAACTTCTATGATCTCTGGTACGACGACCGTTTCGTCAATTCCGTATTGCGGACCCTGTTCGTGGTTGGCTTCTGCATCGCGATAGAACTGCTTCTGGCGCTTGGCCTCGCCTTGTTGTTTATCGAGGAATGGGCCTGGAAAAAACTGGCCGTCAGCGTCGTTATCCTGCCGATGATGATCATTCCGGTCGATGCCGCGAATGCTTTCTTCATGCTGTTCAACGAACGCGGGCCGATCAATCATCTGGTGTCGCTGGTCATAGGCCAGCCTTACGAGTTCTCTTGGCTGTCTCATCCGACCTGGGCCATGCTGCCGATCATGCTGGCGGAAATCTGGCAGTGGACGCCGCTGATGTTCCTGCTGGTCCTCACCGGTTTGGTCGCGCTGCCGCAAAACCAGATCCGCGCGGCGATCATTCTGGGGGCCTCGCCGGTGCGGATATTCTTCAAGATCATGCTGCCGCTGCTGACGCCGGTCATCGGTATCGCGGTGCTGATCCGGTCCATCGAAACCTTCAAGATTTTCGATCCGGTCTACATCCTGACCAGAGGGCAACCCGGCGGCGCCACGGAAACGATTTCGATGTACATGTACAATGGCGCGTTTGTGTATTTCCGCATGGGATACATCGCATCGGCTGCTCTGATCGTTCTGGTCGTTGTCGTCTCGATCTGCCTTGCTCTCTCCAAACCGCTCAAGCGGCACAGTTAGGGAGCCAGGAATGCTGACCGACAGCCTATGGGCAACCATCATCAAACGAACCGCCGTGATCATGGCGATGATTTTCGCCTTTCTGCCGATCTACTGGCTTATCGCTACGTCGTTCAAACCGTTCGAGGAATGGGCATCCTGGCCGCCGATCTGGCTGACTGAAAACCCGACGCTGCAAAACTACCGGATTGTGTTTTTCCCCGAAGCGGCGCGTGAATTCGCCGCCGATCAGCAGGGGTCGCTTGATTACAAGGTCTCGGGCAGCGCCTGGAAGGCGTTTCAGGATTCAGCTATCATCTCGACCTTCGCCACGCTGTTTTCCGTGGTGTTTGGAACCCTTGCCGCCTATTCGGTGGTGCGGTTCCGGACCGGCGGTGAAAACTATCCGTTCCAGTTTCTCACCGTTCGTATGGTGCCGCCGATTGCGGTCGTGGTGCCGATGGTCGCCCTGTTTTCCATCCTCAAGCTTTCCGATACCTATTTCGGGATGATCCTAGCTTATACGGCGTTCACCCTGCCGTTTTCGCTTTGGATGATCCGATCCTTCATCGAAGAAGTACCGGAAGAGCTGGAAGGGGCGGCCATGGTGCACGGGATGAGCCAGTTCCGCGCCTTCCTGACGGTGACCCTGCCGCTGGTGAAAGGCGGCATTCTGTCGACCGCGCTGTTCATCTTTATCCTCAACTGGTCGGAATTTCTGTTTGCGCTTGTTCTGACATCCGGCGATGTAACCACCGTGACATTGCAGGTCGCAAATTATGTGTCGGCGTCCTCTGGCAAGCTTTATGGCGTACAGGCCGCAATGGGCACGGTTTCAACCCTGCCGGTCATTATCTTCGGTTACATTATTCAGAAGCACCTTGTGCGGGGTCTGACGTTCGGGGCGGTAAAACGATGACGGATGGCGATCAGACACCGCGTCTGGAACTTCGGGACGTGCGGAAAAGCTTCGACGATGTTGAAGCCGTGAAGGGCAGCAATCTTGCCGTCAACCGGGGTGAATTCCTGTCGCTGCTTGGCCCGTCCGGCTGCGGCAAGTCGACGACATTGTCGATGGTTGCCGGGTTTCTGACACCCGACAGCGGCGAAATCCGTGTCGACGACACGGTTGTGAACAATATACCACCGCAAAAACGCCGGATCGGACTGGTGTTTCAGGATTACGCGATCTTCAGCCGGTTGAGCGTTCGCCAGAACCTGTCCTTCGGGCTGGAGGCGCAGAAGGTCAACCGGGCTGAAAGAGATCGCCGCATCGAGGATATTTCAGCAAAACTTGATCTGCAGCAGATGTGGTCCCGGCGCGGCGGCAGCCTGAACATGAGCGAAATGCAGCGCGTTGCGATCGCCCGCGTTCTGGTTACGCAACCGGAATTGCTGTTGCTGGACGAACCCATGTCAAATCTCGATGCTTCGTTGCGCGCCTCGCTGCGCGGCGAATTGAAACAGATACAGAAAGACCTCAATCAGACCGTCCTGTATGTAACGCATGATCAGGTGGAAGCGATGTCGATGTCAGACCGTATCGCCGTCATGCAGGGAGGATCGCTGCTTCAAACCGGGTCTCCGGAAGAGATATACAATCATCCGGTCAATCGATTCATTGCCGAGTTCATCGGTGATCCACCGATCAATATCGTCGATTGCGATGTTTCCGTTTCGGCAGGAAAAATCGCGGTTAAGACGGCCGCACTCGAAGCGACGGAACTGGGCAGCGGCGACTGCGCGCCCGGTCATCAATTGCTGGGCATCCGGCCGCACGATGTCATTCTGTCGGCTGATTCAAAGCCGGGTCTTTCGCCATCCGTCGTCCGGTTTGTTGAAAATCTGGGGTCGGAGCACATCCTGCATATCGACCACGGCGACGATGTTATTGCCGCCGTTGCGGAGCCGCATTTCGCAGGCGTGGGCGATACCGTCCACTATGCCTTCAACGCACACCGGGTGCATCTGATTGACCGGCGGTCCGACGATGTGATCGTGCTGGACCGGCCGTCTGAGCAGAAAAACAGGAGGTTCGCATGAGCTGGCTTTCTGTCGAAAACCTGCGCAAGACTTTCGAAGACGTAACGGCGCTGAACGACATTTCGTTCTCGATGAAGCAAGGTGAATTCTTCTGCGTTGTGGGCCCGACCAATGCCGGGAAATCGACCCTGCTGAAGATCATCGCCGGGCTGTATCGGCCCGATGGCGGCCGCGTGATGCTGAGCGATGTCGATGTGACCGCTTTGCAGCCAAAGGATCGACAGGTGAGTCTGCTGTTCCAGAATATTGCGCTGTTTCCGACCCTGACCGGGTTCGACAATATTGCCTTTCCTCTCCGAACGGCGGGTTTGGGCGATGCGGAAATCGCCGAGCGGGTCGAAAAAGTGGCGGAGATGCTGAAGGTTTCTCACATTCTGGGCCGGTATCCGCGAACGTTCTCAGGCGGCGAGCAGCAGCGTGTGGCGATCGGTCGGGCAATCGCTTACCGGTCGCATATTCTGATGCTGGACGAGCCGCTGACAAATCTTGACGCCCGTATCCGTATCGCCCTGCGGATCGAATTCAAGGCGCTGCATCGAGATACCGGGCAGTCGATGTTGTATGTGACGCATGATCAGGTCGAGGCCATGTCGCTGTCCGACCGGATTGCCGTTCTGCATGAAGGCAAGTTTCAGCAGATCGGCACGCCGGACGAAATCTACCACAAGCCGGCCAACCGGTTTGTCGCGCAGTTCATGGGCCAGCCGCCGATGAATATCCTGGATGGCGAGATTGTTGGGGCCGACGACAGTGTACGGGTTCATGGCGATGGCTTCGATGTGCCGCTAGGAAACATCGGCACGCTGAAATCGGCGTCAAGAATTCCGAAAACCGTATCGTTCGGCATTCGGCCGGAGACAATCGAGGCATCGCCTGAACAATCGGAACATACGGCGATACCCGGCAAGGTGGTCTGGATCGAAAGGCTGGGCGCCAAACACGTTCTCGATGTTCAGTTGGGCAAGGCCTTGATCAAGGTCGTCGTTCGCCCCGATCATCCTGTACAATCAGAGGGACCGGCGTGGTTCGGCTTCACGCCCCGTCCCGAACACCTGCTCGATCGTGAGAGCGGCGTGTTCTTCTCATAAACATAAGCCGAGAGATTAGGGAGGTAACCATGTGTATTTGTCACGGTCCAGGCGGTATTAACGGTGCCCTGCCGGGTAAGTTTGCCTATTCACATTTTTCGGAAGGCCTCGATCTGGCCGAGACCCGCAAGCTCGAGGATATCGTGGCGATGTCGCCCGAAGACATGTCCCGGGCATCGCGGCTGGTCATGGGCACCTATAACGAACTCGTGCAAACGGCGGCCAGCCTGGAAGACCCCGCCTACCGGGAACTGATGACGGAATGCATTACGCGCCCGAAAGTCGGCTTCCTTGAAATGTACAAGACCGATGAAGATCGTCGGAAAATGTTCGATGAAATGGTCAAGCTGGGATTCTTCAACCCGGAAGACGATCCTGATCATGTCTGGCCAAGCGGACACATGAACCCGCAGACATATCTGACAGCGCCGTCCAGCCACAACGATTTCTACAATGCCCATCCCGGCGGTCTGGCGGTAACAGTGGCCTACAACATCCGCATGGCCGACGCCTATACCGAAAACTACCGCCAAATGTACGGCCTGCCGATCAACCGCGATCTGCCGGTGGCATCGTTGCTGGTGCATGAATATCCGAAAGTCTGGTTGTACCAGTGGCAGAAAGACGGGTCATGGCTGGAAGAGCCGCGAACTGTCTATGATGATACCTGGCATGCGCATTGTATCTATGTGACGGCGGAACTGATGTATCGTCGTTACGATTCACGGATCGTGATGGCGATGGCGGCGGCGCATCAGATGTCGATGCTTGATGCGTCGATGGATGGCAGGGCTGTTGTGGCGAACTGGATCGGTCTCGACCGGGTCGCGCATTTCATCAAGGCGGCTGCCGTGATGGCGCAGGTTGATCCGGTCGATTACGGCCTGCTGGAACGCAAGGGCGGCGACATGGTTCTGGCGCCCCAGCCTGCTGAACAATGGGTAACGCATCTTGCGGACATGAACTGGCCGTATGCGATGGGTGGTGCTCAATTGTACACATGGCCGCTGTTGAAAACGGTCGCCGAAAATGATCTGGGCATCAAGGGTGATGACTTGTCAGGCCGGCCGTTCAACCAGTTGAAGAACTACGTCTGGTCGCAGCTTGGGCAGATCACGCTGTACGAAATCCTGATCCGTGAAGGTCAGGATGCCGCCCGGAAGACCATCAACCGTCTTGTTGCAGCCTGAGCCGGAAGACGCGGCCGCATGACATCAGGAAAATCCCTCCCGGAACGGGCGCTGGCGTTCGGTCGGGACGTTTACTATGGCCACGGCAAGATCGAGATCCTCCCCAAGGTTCTTGTCCGGGGCATGGATGATCTTGCGGCCGCGTATACGCCGGGCGTTGGCCATGTCGTCCGGCATTTGCTGGAACATCCCGAAGACCTGTCCCGCCAATCGTCGAAAGACAATCTTGTCGCTATCGTGACGGATGGAACCGCTGTTCTCGGGCTCGGCAATGCCGGTCCGCATGCGGCGGTTCCGGTCATGGAAGGCAAGGCGACCATGTTCAAGATGCTGGTCGGCATTGATTGCATGCCGTTGTGCCTGAAAACAAAGGGTGAAGACGCCTTTGTCGATGCGGTCAACGCGCTTGAGCCGTCTTTCGGCGGGTTCAACCTGGAAGATGTGGCGGCACCGTCCTGCTTCAACATCATGAAGCGGCTTGAGCAATCTCTTCCGGTGCCGGTCATTCACGACGACCAGTATGGAACCGCGACGGTGATAACCGCGGCCCTGTCGAATGCCCTGCGTGTCGTCGGAAAAGCTGTCGGCGATGTCCGTGTTGTGGTCAACGGCATCGGTGCGGCGGGGGCGGCGACCATCGATATGCTGGAAGGGCTGGGCATCGGAGACATCACGGCGGTAGATAAACAGGGCATTCTGCATCCGGATGAAACGCTGGCGCATCCGCACTGGCGTGACATTGCCGAACGGACCAACAGGTTGAGGCTGCGGGGCGATCTGGCCGTGGCCATGAACGGTGCCGACGTCTTTATCGGTGTCAGTGTGGCGGGAATTGTTTCTCCGGCGATGGTGCAATCAATGGCCCGGGACCCGATTGTGTTCGGGCTTGCCAATCCTGAACCGGAAATCATGCCCGATGAAGCAATGGCGGCCGGCGCAGTGGTAACCGCCAGCGGGCGGTTCGACTTCCCGAACCACTGCAACAATGTGCTGGCCTTTCCCTCGCTGATGCGGGGGGCGCTGGATGTGAAGGCGAAACGGATAAGCCGGGAAATGTGTCTTGCCGCTGCACGGACGATCGCCGGCCTGGTTCCGGAAG
>CAYGSU010000050.1:20859-30773 GCA_964352715.1 uncultured Flavobacteriaceae bacterium
TTTTTCGCACCGGGGAAGCTCTCGGTCTTTGTGTAGGTCGACAGGGTAACAAGGCAATTCATGCGGGCGCTGACCGCCGCCCTTAGACCGATGGCGCTGTCTTCGACCACAAGGCACTTCGAAGGATCAAGCCCAAGCGTATCCTGCGCCAGAAGATAGACGGCGGGGTCAGGCTTTTTCGCTGAAACCATATCGCCGGCAAACACCGGCATGTGCGGCGCGCGTTCCGGGCCAAGCAACACATCGACGATTGTCTGAACTGCTTTCTCGTTCGATGTTGAACAGACGGCAAGCTTGCAGCCTTCGGCGATGGCGGCATCCACCTTGTCGGCGACGCCCGGTCGCAGCGGCAACGCGCCGGATTCGATAAGCTTCATGAAAATCGCGGTCTTGCGCTTGTGCAGATCAAGGATCAGCGCATCACGCTTATCCTCCTCGACAGGCCAGCCCATTTCATCGAAATGAACGCGCATCCGCTCCTTGCCGCCGGCTGTGCCCAGCAGCACGCCGTAGCGGTCTTCGGACCATTCCGTGTCCAGCCCCATTTCTGAGAATGCCTGGTTGAACGCTACCCGGTGACCATCGCGCTCGGTATCCACCAGCACACCGTCGCAATCGAAAATCAATGCTTGCACTGATTGTCTCCTCAGCGCGCACTGACATCGATGCCGGAGGCTTTGCCTTTCGACCCGAACTGTCCGATGACATGATGGACGTCGGCCTTCATCGCTTCGTACTGGGCGTTGATATAGGGAATCGGCTCGTTGTTGTTCGGTTCCGCTTCCCGCAGCTTCGTAAAGCCTTCGATGAACTGCTTCTTGTGCATGGTCGAAATGTTGACCTTCGCACAGCCGGAAGCGATGCAGCGGCTGAACTGTTCCTGCGTCAGGCCGGTACCGCCGTGCAGGGCGATGGGGATGTCAACCAACGAGGTAATTTTCTCGAGGCGGTCATAGGCGATCTTCGGTTCACCCTTGTAGAAACCGTGGGCGGTGCCGATGGCCGGGGCGAACGCGCCCAATTCAGGCATTTCCTTACAGAAGGCGATGCATTCGTCGACATTGGCAAGGATCGCTGCGTCTTCGGCGACGAACTTGTCGTCTTCTGTGCCGCCGATCGCGCCGATTTCCGCTTCCAGGCCGATACCCGCAGCGCGCGACAGGTCATAGGCTTCACGGGTCGCCTTGACGTTTTCTTCGAAGGGCAGGGCGGAACCGTCGAACATCACCGATGTCCAGCCGCCGTCGATGCAGGCTTTGATGACATCAAGGTCCTTGCAATGGTCAAGATGCAACGCAACCGGTGCATCCGAATTCGCGGCCAGCGAGTGAACCCAGGAGCCGACAATCGGCGCCCCCCACAGTTTAACAGTTTTCACTGACACCTGAACGATGATCGGCGCATCCAGTTCCCGGGCGCCGTCAACGATTGCGCGCGCGCTGTTGTAGTCGATCATATTGAACGCCGCGATGCCGTATTTTTCGGCCTGTGCCGTTTTCAGCATCGGTTTCATATAGGCTAATGGCATTGTCTGGTTTCCCTGTTCTCGATTATTCGTACGGCGATAACGCCCGTCATCACATATGTTAAATGTGGATCGCGCGGCCGTACGCTTCCAGCACGGATTCGTGCATCATTTCACTCAGCGTCGGGTGCGGGAAGACCGTCTCGATCAGTTCTTCCTCTGTGGTTTCCAGGGTTCGCCCGACCACATAACCCTGTATCAGTTCGGTGACTTCCGCGCCGATCATATGCGCGCCCAGCAATTCGCCGCTTTCTGCATCGAAGATGGTCTTCACCATGCCTTCAGGCTCGCCAAGCGCAATGGCCTTTCCATTGCCAATAAACGGGAAATGACCGATTCTCAGCTTGTAACCCTTTTCCTTTGCTTTCTCTTCGGTCAGGCCGACGCTGGCGACCTGCGGATAACAGTAGGTACAGCCGGCTATGGCTTCCGGGCGAACCGGATGTACGTCACATTTGCCGGCGATAAGTTCAGCGACCATAACGCCTTCATGGCTCGCTTTGTGGGCCAGCCACGGTGCGCCGGCCAGATCGCCGATGGCGTATATCCCGTCAACACCTGTCCGGCAGTATTCATCCGTTACGACGTGGGTCTTTTCAACCTTGATGCCGAGTGTTTCCAGACCAAGACCTTCGGTATTCCCGACGATACCGACCGCGGAAATGACGGTGTCGAAAGTGTGCTTTTCAGTCTTGCCGCCGGATTCGATATGCGCGGTCACGCTGTTTTTGCCACGGTCGAGTTTCTTTACCGTGGCTTTCTCCATGATCGTCATGCCCTGCTTCGAAAACTGCTTTTTGGCAAAGGCGCTGATCTCGGCATCTTCAACCGGCAGGATGCGGTCCATCACCTCGACAACGGTCGTCTTCGCACCCAGCGTGTTGTAGAAGCTCGCGAATTCGACACCGATCGCACCTGAGCCGATGACCAGAAGGTCTTTCGGCATCCGGTTCGGCACCAGCGCATCCTTGTAGGTCCATACCAGATTGCTGTCGCTTTCCAGGCCGGGCAATTCGCGCGCCCGCGCGCCGGTCGCCAGTACGATGTTTTTGGCGGAAAGATCCTGCTCTCCGTCCTTCGTTTTGACCCGCACCTTGCCCTTGCCGGTCACCGTGGCTTCGCCGACGACCGTCTCGATCTTGTTCTTCTTCATCAGATGGGCGATGCCACCCGATAGCTGATTCGCGATGCCGCGCGACCGTTTCACCACGGCATCGAGATCATAGCCGAAGCCCTTGGTCGTCAGCCCGAAATCGCCGGCCCGTTGCATCAGGTGAAAGACCTCGGCCGATCGCAGCATCGCCTTGGTCGGAATGCAGCCCCAGTTCAGGCAGATACCGCCCATATGCGTGCGTTCGACGATGACTGTTTTCAGGCCCAGCTGAGCCGCCCGGATCGCCGCGACATAGCCGCCGGGTCCGGCGCCGATGACGATGAGGTCGAACGTATTGGTTTTCGTCACTTGTAGGCCTCTCGCAACCGTTGTTGAAACGCCTGCCGTCAGGATGCCGGCGTCGGTGCCGGATCCGCGAACATGGCGTAGGTGCTGATTGTTTCGCCCAGCGCCTGCAGGAATTGAGCCCCGTACGCACCATCGACCGCGCGGTGATCGCCCGACAGGGTCAGGGTCATGATATCGCGCATCTGAATGCCGCCGCGATGTTCGCAAACCGTCCGCTTGATCGGTCCGACACCCAGGATGCCGGCTTCCGGCGGGTTGATGATCGGCTGCACTTCAACGCCGAACATGCCCAGATTGGAAATCGAGAAGGTTCCGGGCGCGACAGATTTCTGCATGCCGCGTCGGGCGGCAGCGGCGTAGTCGCGGATCATCTCGGATATCTCGACGACGCTGCGATACGGCGTGTTTTCGATGACCGGAACCACCAGCCCGTTTTCAACCGAAACTGCCACGCCGACATTGACGCTGCCTTTCAGGATGACCTTGTCGGTTCCGACATGCGCGTTCATGCGTGGATATTCAAGCAGGGTCAGCGCCGTCGCATGGACGATCACATCGTTGACCGAAACCTTTTCGCCACCCATGTCGAGATGCGCCTGGCGGCGAATCAGAAGATCGGTCACATCGACTTCGCTGCGCAGATAGAAATGCGGGATCGTCTGTTTCGACAGCAACAACCGGTCGGCAATGACCTGCCGCATCCTGTTGAACGGTTCCTCGCGGTCTTCGGGCTGCTGCATCGGCAGCGTGGCCGGGGCAGGGCGGGCCGCCGCAGGAGCACCGGCAGCAGGTGCGGAAGCCGAAGCGCCGGAAGCGACTGCCGCTTCAATATCGCGTTTCACAACCGCGCCTTTCGGGCCGGTGCCGGTAACCTTGCTGATATCGAGGCCGTGCTTCTGCGCCAACCGTCGGGCCAGTGGCGAAGATGATTTGCCGGATTTCTTCGTTCCCGCATCCGCGGTTGCAGGTGCCGGCGCGGTTTTCTCGGGTTCGGTTGCTTTTTCCGGTTCGTCGGCCGGTTTGGAATCGTTGGCGGCGGGCGCCGGCTTTTCCTCGGCTTTGCCCGATTCACCGCCTGCACCGTCCAGGTAGAGGATGGGCTCAAGCACGGTGGCGAGATCCCCTTCCTTGTACAGCAGTTCGGTAACGGTACCGTCCTCGAAGGCTTCGACCTCGAAGCTGGCCTTCTCGGATTCGACCAGGGCGACGATGTCGCCTTTCTTGACCGGATCGCCGACTTTCACATTCCATTCGACCAGCACGCCTTCGGTGAGGTCCTGTCCGACTTGCGGCATCAATACTGATTTGGCCATCGTTCAGTTCTCCTCAGACAGCGATCTTCAAGTTGTTCGCATAGGTTTGTTCAACGAAGTCGATGGTCTTCCGGGTTGCCTGGGCGAATTCGGCCGCTGTGGCGACAAACGCGCCGAAGTAGCTGAATTCCTCCGGCTCCATACCGTCGAATTCGTAGGCTTTCCGGAAATATGGAATTTCCAGCAGTTTGGAGAGGCTTTCATCCGAAATGTCTTCGTTGATCGCGTTCGGATCGAAATCTTCCAGCCGGTCCTCGACTTCCATCAGCCCGGCGATATAGCTCGGCGGGCAGGTATAGACAAAATCGCCGCCGGCAAGTTTCTGGATATGCCAGCTTGACGCCTTGCCGGTCGCTTCATCTTTTTTGACCCGCATCGAACACATCAGCATTTTCGACGGATGGTCATTTTCCTGAATGTAGCGGTAGGCGCGTTTCATCACGGCAATTTCACCAAGCTGAATTTCTTCCGGTGTCAGCTCGATGCCACGCATCTCTGCCTGATAGGCAAGATCGCCCAGGCTGCCCAGACGGGCCGACATATGGGTGATGACAGACCGCCAGTTCGACAGATCGACATTGTTCTTGCGGGCCGTTTCCAACCCGCGGGATACGGCATTCATGCAGGCCATGTACTGCGGCACCGTGAACGACGTCGTGTTGTTGGTGGAAATCCCGTTCGCCGTCAGCTCTTCGATGATCTCATAGCCTTCCTTGGACCCCGGGATCTTGACCATGATATTCGGTGCAATTTTGGAAATTTCGAAGGCCTGTTCGCGCATGCGCTCTTTGTCGGTCACGAAGCGTGGATCGACCTGACCCGAAAGCAGTCCGTATTTCCCACCTGACTTTTCAAAAACAGGCTGAACCATTGCGCAACCCTGGCGCACGGTTTCCATATAGGTTTTCCAGTAGATTTCCTCGACGCTGGCGCGCGGATTGTCCGCCATGATCTGGCGAATCTGTTCCGTCCAGTAGGTCGGGTTGTCGAGAATGGCCTGCAGGCTCAAAGGCGGGTTTGTGGTGACGCCCCTGATGCCGGCTTTGCCTGTATCGGCCACCGTTGCGGGGTCGAATAGCCGGGTCACCTGGTCCTGCCAGTCGCTTTCCTTGCCGGCCGGTGCGGCTGCCACTGTTTTCTTCGCCCAGCTTTCATACACCAGCGGCGAACTATCCCACCAGACTTCACATTCGGGGTTCGTGGCTGCCAGTTTCTCCAGCACATGTAGTGACATTGCTTGCTCTCTTTCCGTATTTCGACCGGCGATCAGGCTGATGCGACGCGCTTGATGGCGTCTGCAATATCGTCCTTCTGCGGAACGGATGCCTGTTCCAGTGCCAGGTTGAAGGGGATCGGCGTGTCCATGCCGGCAATAATTTCCACCGGCGCATCAAGGTCGTAAAACGCCTCTTCCTGAATGATCGAGCAGATGTCGGATGCAACACCGCCGCGTCGGACGGCCTCCTGAACGATCATGCAGCGATTTGTCTTCGCCACGGATTTCAGAATGCATTCCTTGTCCATCGGCATCAGGGTTCTGAGGTCGATGACCTCGCATGAAATGCCGTCCTTGGCCGCTTCTTCTGCTGCTTCGAGCGTACGCGGAACCATGTTCGACCATGCAATGAGGGTAATATCCGTGCCCTCGCGCTTGATGTCGGCCTTGCCGAATTCGATGATGACCTCGCCCTCGGGCACATACCCCTTGGTCATGTACAAGTGCTTGTGTTCGAGGAACATGACCGGGTCCGGCTGGCGCAGGGCGTATTTCAACAACCCCTTTGCATCGACGGGGGTCGACGGCATCACCACCCGAAGACCGGGAATATGATAGAACAGGGCTTCGAGGCTCTGCGAATGCTGGGCGGCGACGCCGCCGCCGGTTCCGCCCTGGGTACGCATAATGAATGGCACCCGGCCATCACCGCCGGTCATCAGCCGAAACTTTGCAGCCTGGTTGACGATCTGGTCCATGCCCAGCATGGCGAAGTCGATATAGAGAATTTCAACCACGGGGCGGGCGCCGGCAATTGCCGCGCCGACACCGACACCGATCATGCTCGCTTCGGAAATCGGCGTGTCGCGCACCCTGTTCTTGCCGAACTTCGCCAGCAGCCCTTCGGTAACCTTGTAGGAACCGCCGCGCTCGGCAATGCCTTCACCGATGATGAAGACATCCGGGTTGAGTTCCATTTCCTCGAAGAGGGCTTCGCGCAAGGCGTCCCTGTACATGATTTCCCGGTCAGACATGTTTTTCCTCCTGGTGCTTACCCGAGCCTCTTGAAGGGCTCTGCGGCCCGCCCGATTTTTTAGTAACCGCTGACGAATTCCCGGAATTCGTCGACAGTGATTTCCCCTGCGGATTTTGCGGCCTCAACCGCATCGGCGAATTCTTTTTCAACCGCTACCTCAATGGCGCGCACGGCTTTTGCCGACATCTTGCCCATTGAGATCAGGTTATCGCGGGCGCGATCGACCGGATCACGATCCTTGTAATACTTCATCCGGTCTTCCGGCATATACTTGCCGGGGTCGTTCACGTGGTGTCCGCTGTGGCGATAGGTTTTTGCCTCGATAAGAACCGGTCCTTTTCCGGCGCGGCACTTGCGCACGGCATCGGTCACGGTTTCGTAGACGAGCAGAGAATCGTTGCCGTCAATCTGTACGCTGTCGACGCCAATCGCCTTGCCGCGTTTGTAAAGATCGGTTTCCCGGGTTGATTCCTCGATCGTGGTAGAAACCGCGTACTGGTTGTTCTCGATGATCAGGATGAAGTTCAGATCCCAGATCGCCGCAAGGTTCAGGGCTTCCTGGAACGTACCGTTGTTGGTAGCGCCGTCGGTGGTGAAGGTAATCGTCACCGCATCGGACCCGCGCACCTGGTTTGCCAGGGCAGCGCCGACGCCAAGCGGCGTGCCAGCGCCAACAATGCCGTTCGCGCCCAGATTGTTCTTTGTAATGTCGGCAATGTGCATGGAGCCGCCGTAACCCTTGCAGTACCCGGTACGCTTCTGCAGCAGTTCGGCAACCATTCTGTCGATTGATGCGCCACGGGCGATACAATGGCCATGGCCACGGTGGGTCGATGCAATATAGTCGCGATCTTCAAGCGCCGCGCAGGCGCCGGTCGCGATGCCTTCCTGGCCGAGATAGGGGTGGAAATACCCCCGGATCAGACCCTGGCGATAAAGCTTGATGCCTTCGCTTTCGAAGGTGCGGATCTTGTACGCTGTCGTGAACAGATCTTTCAGTAGCTCTTTCGGCGGTACATTCTGCCGTTGCCGTGCGGCCGCTTTTTGGGTCACGCTGCTCCTCCTCTATAATCTTCAGTCGAGTTTCGATCCGACTGTTTGAGTGCGTAAGCTATATCATCAAATCCGGTTATGTAAATAATTTCCACCATTTGCGGTTTGAGTAATTGTCCCCTTATCTGAGTATAATATTAAAGTGTTGAAAATATTAACTAAAATAGGAAAATTTACGAAGGAAAACTGCGTTTTTCGATCATCGTAGACTCGAAAAAAGTCACTAAATCTGAAAATTACCACCCTGGTATTCGCAAGAGTTTTCAGGAAATCTGGCCGGAACCGCCACTTTTCAACAATTTTTCCCGGATTTGAGGTGAGAGCCTGAAATATTCTTACATGCCGATATTCACGCGGACACCTGTTGTGTCCCGCTTCCCGCGCTATGCCATAATAGTGAAAGTAACTTGAAGAATCGGCCCTGCCGGGACGTAATTCTGGAAAAAACTTACAAATGAATGGTATTGAGATTATAATGCCTGCGATTGCGGCGCCGTAGGGGGAGCGTGCGCCGCAATATCGGACAGGACGGAATCCGCCTTGGCCCATAGCCTGCACAGAATAATATCGACCGAGGGATCGTATGGGGGATACGTACATGATGCCGGATCTAGGTGTGATAGACCGCATACAGGAACGATATGACGGGCTCAGAAAGTCCGAGAAGCTCGTTGCAGACTATATTCGCAATCATTCCAATCAGCTGCTCGATATGTCGATTACCGATTTCGCGCGAACGCTCGGCGTCAGCGAGGCAACGGTCAGTCGGTTCACCCGGGCGCTCGGCTACAAGGGGTATCCGGAAATCAAGCTGGCGCTGGCGTCGGAACTGAATGTCGGCAACAAGTACATCAATATTCCCGGCACGATGCTGGAAACCGATTCGCTGATCGAGGTCAGCCGCAAGCTGTATGGCGCGTTGAGCTCCAGTATCGGCGAAACCCAGAAAGCGTTGAATTTCGGCGACATCCAGGAGGCGGTCAGCCATGTTCTCAATGCGCAGAAAGTGATCTTCTTCGGTGTCGGCGGCGCAGCGGCTGTCTGTGACGAGGCGGCCCACCTGTTGTTAAAGGCCGGAATCCAGGCCTCAGGCCACCGTGACGGCTATTCGCAACTGGTTCAGGCGGCGACCGTGAATGAGAATTTCACGGTGTTCGGAATATCCCATACCGGCACGACGGGAACCGTTGCCCGGTCGCTGGTTCTGGCGCGCGAACTGGGCGCCAAAACCATCGCCATCACGAGCGACGCCAATTCGATCGTGGCAAAGTCGGCGGCCTGTTCGCTGGTAACGTCGAAACCGGATGCACCGGATGTGCCGCTCTACGGTGACTATCTGGAAGGGCGGATCTGCCAGTTGTATATTATCTACCTTATTTATCTGGGTGTCCTGTTTCAGTCCGGCGGCGAAGCGCAGAAATGTCTCGACGCTACGGCGGAAAGCCTCAAGAAACACTACATGCGGACCTGACCGGACATCGGTCCGAATCGAATGTCGGCCGCCTCTCCCGTGTAATGTGTCACCGCTAGACCAGCCCTGTTCCGAACCATCGGTTCAGATGGGTGATGTTGGCCGAAAGCCCTGTCTTGTCCCGGCAGTTGCGGCCCTGTCATGGCGCGCGCTCGGGGTCGCGAAGCCATGCGACAGAATTGTTTCATCTTTTTTTCATCGCGGCTTGTTACTTGTTGACATGCCACTTTCTTTCTGTTGAAAATTTCCACCATAACGGCAGAACGTAAAAATGTATCTGCCGATCGCTGCTGAAAGAATCATTTCAAACGTTGAAATGTCTAAGCATTAGGGAGGAAAAAATGTTTAGTATCCCAAAGAACGCGATCTATCGTCCGGTATCCCGGCGCAAGTTTCTGGAACTCGGTGGTGGCGCAGCCACTGCTCTGGGCGCCGGGTCACTCGCTGTTGGCCTCAACAGCGTTGTTTCACGCCGTCCTGCCTATGCAGCTTCGTCCGAGGAGGCAAAATGGCGTCAGTACGAAGGCACAAAGCTGGTTTTCATGTCCGAAAACACGCCGCCGTCCTTCGCGATCCGCGACAACATGAAAACTTTCTATGACAAGACCGGTATCGAGGTCGAAATCATCACCGATAACCTGCCGGTCGTGCAGCAGAAGGTCGGGATTGATCTGCGAAGCGGTAACTCCGACTTTGTCCTGAACTACGTGCAGGACAAGCCGATCGGTGCGCCGTTCGCTGACTACTATGCCGACCTTTCGCCGTTGCTGTCTGATGATACGCTGCCGCAGGACCCGGAAGGCATGGGTCGTGAAGCATGGTTCGACAACTTCAGCGA
>CAYGSU010000051.1:0-30022 GCA_964352715.1 uncultured Flavobacteriaceae bacterium
CCGTCAGGTGCTTCGCCCAGTTGAACGACGGCGAGCAGTTGTAGGCCAGCATCTGTTCCGGGTGTTCCTTGCGGATCGCATCGGCGAAGGTCTTGGCCTGCTCCAGGCTGGGGGTGGAGGTTTCCATCCACAGCAGGTCGGCATACGGCGCATAGGCCAGGCCGCGCGAAATGCACATGTCGATCTCGCCGGTGATGCGGAAGAAGCCTTCTTCCGTGCGTTCGCCGGTCAGGAACGGCTGGTCACGCTCGTCGACATCGGAGGTGATGAGACGGGCCGATTCCGCGTCCGTGCGCGCCATGATGATGGTCGGCACACCCATCGTGTCGGCCGCCAGACGGGCCGCCGTCAGGTTGCGGATCATCGTCTTGATCGGGATCAGCACCTTGCCGCCGAGATGGCCGCATTTCTTTTCCGAGGCCAGCTGGTCTTCAAAGTGAACGCCGGCGGCGCCTGCCTTGATCATGGCTTTCATCAGTTCGTAGGCGTTCAGCGGACCGCCGAAACCGGCTTCGGCATCGGCCACGATCGGTGCGAACCAGTCGATGTCGCTGGTTTCGGTGCCTTCGGCCTGTTCCATGTGCTGGATCTGGTCCTGGCGGATGAACGCGTTGTTGATGCGCTCGATCACGGCCGGCACGGAGTTTACCGGATACAGGCTCTGGTCCGGGTACATCTGGCCGGTGGAGTTGGCGTCGGCGGCAACCTGCCAGCCCGACAGATAGATCGCCTTCAGGCCGGCGCGCACATGCTGCACCGCCTGGTTGCCGGTGAATGCGCCAAGCGTGTTCACATACGGCGTTTCGGTGATCAGCTTCCACAGCTTCTCGGCGCCCATTTCGGCCAGCGTGTTGCGGATATGAACAGAGCCGCGCAGCTTGCGGACTTCATCCATCGTGTAATTGCGGCGGGTCGTCGCCCAGCGGTTCGGCGCGTAGTCCGGTGCCGGAAATTCCTCGCCGCCGCCTTCGCCGCCGGTCCATTCGTAGTTCATGTTCAGTCCGTCCATTATCCTGATCCTTTCGACTGCAGGTGTCCCGCCAGTGCGGGGAGTGTTAGGCTGAGCCTGTAATAGGCCCGGACAGGTTTCGTTACAAGAATTTCAAATTCAACAACCAGACCGCTCAAAACTGAAAATAGTTTACAAAACGTCATGTCTGTAAATATAATTTACAAACATGGAACAGGCGCGGGATCAGGGTTGTGGCGAAAAAGACGGGTGTTGATACGGATGTAAAGATCGGCGCGAAAATCCGCCGGTTACGGCGCGAAGGCGGCCTGACCCAGGCGGCTCTGGCCGAACGGCTTGGCATTTCAGCCAGTTACCTCAACCTGATCGAACATAACAAGCGCAAGGTCACGGTCGGCCTGCTGCTGACGCTGGCTGACCTGTTCGATGTCGATCTGCCGTCGCTGGCGGAAAACGATGAAGGGCAGCTTTTCGTCGATGTCATGGAAGTGCTGGGCGACGACCTGTTCGAGGAGATCGACCTGACCAACACCGATGCGCGGGAACTGGTGACCTCCAGTCCGAATGCCGGTCGCGCCCTGCTGTTGCTGTACGATGCGTATCTGAAGGCGCAGACCGATGTGCGCAGTCTGGCGGCCCGCTCGGTGGCCGACGATACAGAACCGCTGCACTTGAGCGCGATTGCGCCGTCCGACCAGATTTCCGACATGATCCAGGACCGCTCCAACTATTTCGATGATCTGGAAGTCGAGGCCGAACGGGTCGGCTACGACATCGGCCCGCTGGAACAGCGTAACCGCGCCACATTGTCGGCCTATCTGAAGGACAGTCTGCGGATCGACGTGGCGCTGGCGCCGAGCGGCCCGGACTTTCCGTTTCTGCGGCACTACGATTCCGAACGCCGGGTTCTGCGCCTGTCGGAACGGCTGACCATCGGCAGCAAACGGTTCCAGATGGCGCAGCAGATCGGTCTGGTTCAGGCCCGCCCGGTGATCGACATGCTGCTGCGCGAAGCGCATATCAAGGACCCCGATGCACTGGTGCTGGGCAGGGTGGCGCTGGCGAACTATTTCGCCGCCGCCCTGCTGATGCCGTATGACCGGTTTCTCGAAAGCGCGGTCGAAGCCCGCTATGATATCGAATTGCTGCAGAATCGTTTCGCGGCGGAATTCGAACAGGTCTGCCACCGGCTCACCAGCCTCAACAAACCCGGCAAGGCGGGCATTCCGATGCATATGCTGCGGGTCGACATGGCCGGCAACGTGTCGAAACGGTTCAGCCTGTCCGGCCTGCCGATCCCCCGGCATGGCGAAGCTTGCTCGCGCTGGAATGTCTATGCCGCCTTCCTGCGGCCCGGCACGCTGACGGCGCAATTGTCCGAACTGCCTGACGGGTCCCGGTTTTTCTGCATCGCCAAGGCGATCCAGAAGGGCGGCGCGATCAACGGGGTCGATCCGCGCTATGTGTCGATCGGGCTGGGCTGCGAGGGCCGCTACGCCGCGCAGATGGTTTACGCTGACGGCATCGGTCTTGCGCCGAATGCACCGGCCCAGCCGATCGGGGTGCATTGCCGGATCTGCGACCGGATGGATTGTTCGCACCGCACCCGCGCGCCGATCCATATTCGCGCGCCCATCGATGAACATATCAGGGGTATTTCACCGTTCACACCGGCGGAAGGGCCGGCCGTGCGCCGCGAACGGTTGCCGACGCGGTAGGTCGGGGCGTCACACCACGCCGATGGCGGACCCGACCGCGAGCGAAAGACTGTCCGACGCGCGCCCCTTGTTGACGGCGATTTCAATAAGCCCGATCGAGTTTTCGTACCAGAATGCCTCGCCCGCCGGAACGTCGGAAAAGGTGGTCGCCCGCTGGAGGCGTCGCCCGCCGACGGCAACTGACAGGCCGGGCGCCAGCTTTGCAGCGCGCAGACCGGTCATCGCATTGCCGAAGCCGTCGATATGAATCACGGAAGGCAGGTCATCCGGCCAGTCGCTGCCGGGTCGTTCGGCGGAAGCCGGCAAGGGGACGACGAGCCTTTGCCGCCACGAGTCACCGCCGGCGGCGATCTGCGCCGCAGCCGGGGCGAACAGGTCCCGCCCATGAAAGCTCGCCGACAGGTTTTCCGGTTGCCAGACCAGCCGATGCGTAACGGCATTTTCGGCCTGCCGAGCAGCCATTTCAAACAGACCATTGCCAGGGCCGACAAGGCAGCGTCCGTCCGTCTCGACCACCACGGCCGGCCGGTTGCCGCCAACACCGGGATCGACGACGCCGACAATCACAGCGTCTTCCGGTGTGCGATCGACCAGCGCCGCCAGCAGATAGGCGGCGGATTTCACATCCTGCGCCGGCGCGTCATGCATCAGGTCAATGATCGGGCCGGATGACCCTGGTGCCGACAGGATCGCGGCATGCATCTGCCCGACATAGAAGCCGGACAGGCCAAAATCGGTGAACAGGAAGATCGGACGCGCCATCGGTAACCCCTCTCTACCGTCTGACGGGGTAGACCGTATCGGGCACGATGCCGGCGATGATATCCGCCAGTTTTTCGACAAGGGCGATGCGGGGATATTCCTTCCGGTAGGTCAGCCGAACCGTGCGGCCCGCCTTGCCGCTCTTTTCCCGCCGAACAGCAATGCCGGCATCGGTAACCCAGGCATCCGCAAGGCTCATCGCCGGCACCAGCGTGACGCCATAGCCGGACCCGACCAGCGACAGGATGGTAGAAAGGCTGGTTTTCTGGGTTCGCGCCTTCCGTTCGCCGGCCTTGCCGTTTCTGCCGAGCTTGCAGGCTTCGTAGATCTGGTCGCGCAGGCAGTGACCGTCCGACAGCAGCAGCAATTCGGCAGCGTCGATCTTTTCCACATCGACGGCATCCTCTGCGGCCAGCTTGTGACCGGTCGGCATGGCGATCCAGAACGGTTCCTTGTAAAGCTCGATCTCCGTCAGGGTCGACCGGGTCGGGCTGGTGGCGAGGATCGCCAGATCCATCGCACCCTCGGCAAGCTGGTCTTCAAGATGGTCGGTGAAATCCTCAACCAGGTCGAGCTGCACATCAGGCAGATACTGTTTCATGACGCGAAGCAGCAACGGCGTCAGATACGGACCGATTGTCGGCGGCATGCCGATGGTGCAGGCGCCGGCATAGGGGTCGGTATGGGCGGCGGCAAGACGCTGCAGGGCATCGACCGACAACAGGACATCCCTGGATTTTTCAATGATGCGCCGGCCGATCTCGGTCACCTGTACATGCCGTTTCGTGCGTTCGAAAATCGTCACGCCCAGCCGTTCTTCCAGCTTGCCGATCTGGCCGCTCAACGCCGACTGGCTGGCATTGCACCGGTTGGCCGCCCGACCGAAATGCAATTCTTCTGCAACGGCGATCAGATATTCCAGGTCTCGCGTGTTCATGATCCGGGCTTGCTACAAGTGGGAACGACCACCATGATAAATCGGTAATACCGATAAGATCAAACTCTTTAAACCATTTCTGTTATTTAAGCGCAGGGTGTACAGTAAGCGTTGAACAAAGGGTAAGCGAACCGCTTGACGGCAGACGCGCCCGACCGATTTCTAATCACAAACGATTTTGGAGGATAAAGTTATGGACGGTAATGTTGGAGCAGGCGCAGGCAAATGTCCGGTTGTTCACGGGCATCAGTTGCCAACGTCGAACGGTTCCGTGTCCAACCGCAAATGGTGGCCGAACCAGTTGAACCTCAAGATGCTGCATCAGAACCCGCCGGCAGGCGATCCGATGGGCGAAGATTTTGATTATGCGAAAGAGTTCTCGAAGCTTGACCTAGATGCGGTGAAGAAAGATCTCTATGCGCTGATGACGGATTCGCAGGACTGGTGGCCGGCCGATTACGGTCATTACGGTCCGTTTTTCATTCGCATGGCGTGGCACGCAGCCGGTACCTACAGGGTTTCCGATGGGCGCGGCGGCGCGGGCTCCGGCCAGCAGCGGTTTGCGCCGCTCAACAGCTGGCCCGATAACGGCAACCTCGACAAGGCAAGACTGCTGCTGTGGCCGATCAAGCAGAAATACGGCAAGGCGATTTCCTGGGCCGACCTGCTGATCCTGACCGGCAACTGCGCGCTGGAATCGATGGGCCTGAAGACATTCGGTTTCGGCGGTGGCCGCAAGGATGTCTGGGAGCCGGAGGAAGACGTTTACTGGGGCCCGGAAAACGAATGGCTCGAAGACGAGCGTTACTATGGTGACCGGGAGCTGGAAACCCCGCTTGCGGCAGTTCAGATGGGCCTGATCTATGTGAACCCGGAAGGCCCGAACGGCGAACCGGACCCGTTGGGCTCGGCCCGCGACATCCGCGAGACCTTCGCCCGCATGGCGATGAACGACGAGGAAACGGTGGCGCTCACCGCCGGCGGCCACACCTTCGGTAAAACCCATGGTGCGGGCGACGCGAAACATGTCGGTCCCGAGCCGGAAGGCGCGCCGATCGAGGCGCAGGGCAAAGGCTGGCTCAGCAGCTACAAGAGCGGCAAGGGTATCGATGCGATCACCAGCGGGCTTGAGGGCGCCTGGACCCCGACGCCGACCAAGTGGGATATGAGCTATTTCGATGTTCTGTTCGGCTATGAATGGGAACTGACAAAAAGCCCGGCCGGTGCGCATCAGTGGCAACCGATCAATCTGGCGGAGAAGGACCATGCCCCGACAGCGGACGGCAAGGGCAAGGCCAAGATCATGATGTCCACAGCCGATATGGCGATGAAGATGGACCCGGCCTACGAGAAGATCGCCCGGCGGTTCCACAGGAATCCGAAAGAATTCGCCGATGCATTCGCCCGGGCGTGGTTCAAGCTGACCCACCGCGATATGGGGCCGAAGGCGCGCTACCTCGGCAAGGAAGTGCCGAAAGAAGACCTGATCTGGCAGGATCCGGTTCCCGATGTCGACCACAAGCTGATCGGCAAGAAGGATATCGAGCTCCTGAAGAAGCAGATTCTCTCGTCCGGCCTGTCGATTTCCCAGCTGGTCACGACGGCCTGGGCGTCTGCGTCTACCTATCGCGGCTCCGACATGCGCGGCGGTACGAACGGCGCGCGGATCCGGCTTGCCCCGATGAAGGATTGGGAGGTCAACCAGCCTGAAAAGCTGGCCAAGGTTCTGCGAAAGCTGAAGTCGATCCAGAAGGCGTTCAATGAAAAGGCGTCCGGCGGCAAGAAAGTTTCGCTGGCCGATCTGATCGTGCTCGGCGGGTGCGCAGCCGTGGAAGCGGCGGCGAAAAAAGCGGGCCGCAAGATTTCGGTCCCGTTTACGCCGGGCTGCACGGATGCCTCTCAAAAGCAGACAGAAGTCGACTCGATTGCGTATCTGGAGCCGATTGCGGACGGGTTCCGCAACTACCAGAAAGCAAAGTATACGGTCAGACCGGAAGAACTGCTGATCGACCGGGCCCAGCTTCTGACCCTGTCGGCCCCGGAAATGACGGTTCTGGTCGGCGGGCTGCGGGTGCTCGGCGCAAACTTCGGCGACACAAAGCATGGTGTCTTCACCGATGCGCCGGAGACCCTTACCAATGACTTCTTCGTCAATCTGCTCGACCTGGATACGGACTGGAAACCGGTCTCGAAGGATGCTGACGTATACGAAGGACGGGACCGCAAGACCGGCGAGGTCAAGTGGACCGGGACGCGGGTTGACCTGATCTTCGGGTCGAACTCGCAGCTTCGGGCGATTGCCGAGGTCTATGGCTGCAAGGATGGCAAGAAGAAGTTCGTTAAGGACTTCGTCGACGCCTGGGCCAAGGTCATGACGCTGAACCGCTTCGACCTTGTATAGGGATCAGTTAGACGATCCGGCGCTCAGGAAAGCATCGGGCGGGGTTAACAGCCCCGCCCGATGCGCGTTTCCGACTGCGGCGAATGGCATCGTAAATGGCGCGGGTTTTTGCAATTCCGGGCTTTGAACGTATGCCGTCAGACGGTATTCTCGGGCAAAGACTGACGACACAGGACTGTGGAATACGAATGAATCTGCATACGATGGAACCGGACCTAGGCATCAGGCTGTGCGACCACCCCGGTTGCCGGGAAACCGGCGATTATCGGGCCCCGGTTTCCCCCGACCGTCTGCGGGAATACTACTGGTTCTGCAAGGATCATGTCCGCGCCTATAACGCGGCCTGGAATTATCATTCGGGCCGGCAGCAGGACGATATCGACGCGCAGATCAAATCGGACGTGGTCTGGAACCGGCCGACCTGGCCGATGGGTGCCAAAAAGCCGAAATCGCCGGGTCAGCGACCCGGTTTCAGCGACCCTTTCGAGTTCTTTACTGACAACGGACCCTCCGGCCGTGACAATCACGGCCCGGTCCATGACGATGGGTCGGAAGCGGCACATTACCGCGCGCTGGCTTTGTTCCCACCGGTTACCTTGACCGCGCTGAAAGCGCGCTATAAGGAATTGGCAAAACAGTTACACCCGGATGTGAACGGGGGTGACAGACAGGCAGAGGATCGCCTGAAACGTATCAATCTGGCTTATACGGCCTTGAAAAAAACTCTTTCCGTCTAACTGAGTCCTTGGGCCGGCGGACGGCATATGCCGACACTGGCCGAAAACCACGAACACCGGGTGAAAAACGATGACTGCGCAAGTGATAAAGGCCGAACACGCACACGAACTGGAAGCGCCGGATATTACCGTTTCCGTGCGCGATGTCTTCGACATCGATACCGATATGACGGTGCCGGCCTTTTCCGAGACGTCAGAACATGTGCCGGATACGGACCCCGATTATCTGTTCGACCGAGAAACCACGCTCGCGATCCTGGCCGGCTTCGCCCATAACCGCCGGGTGATGATTCAGGGCTATCACGGCACCGGCAAGTCGACCCATATCGAACAGGTCGCAGCACGTCTGAACTGGCCTTGCGTTCGCGTGAACCTGGATTCTCATATCAGCCGTATCGATCTGGTCGGCAAGGATGCGATTGTGCTGAAGGATGGCATGCAGGTAACCGAATTCCGCGAAGGCATCCTTCCCTGGGCGTTGCAGAACCCGGTCGCCATCTGTTTCGACGAATACGATGCCGGCCGCCCGGACGTCATGTTCGTGATCCAGCGCGTGCTGGAACGCGAAGGCAAGCTGACCCTGCTCGACCAGAGCAAGGTTATTCGCCCGAACCCGTATTTTCGGCTGTTCGCGACCGCCAACACGGTCGGTCTGGGCGATACGACCGGCCTGTATCACGGCACGCAGCCGATCAACCAGGGTCAGATGGATCGCTGGTCGATCGTCACGACCCTGAACTATCTGCCGCATGAAGAGGAAGTCGCCATCGTTCTGGCCAAGGCCAAGCAGTATGATACCAAGGAAGGTCAGGACCAGGTCAACGCCATGGTTCAACTGGCGGATATGACCCGTACCGGTTTCATGTCCGGTGATATCTCGACGGTGATGAGCCCCCGCACGGTGCTGACCTGGGCTGAAAACGCCGAAATCTTCGGCGATCTCGGCTTCGCCTTCCGGGTAACGTTCCTGAACAAGTGCGACGAGACAGAGCGGACCATCGTGTCTGAATACTATCAGCGTTGCTTCGGTGAAGAACTGCCGGATTCCGCTGCATCGGTTCAGATGCGCTGATACACGGACCCGATACCGTATCCAGATGACCAAAGAAACCGACAGGTTCGAGGATTTCAAGCGCGCCAATGCGTGCGCCTTTCGGGCTGTCGGCGATCTGCCGGAAATCGAGGTCGTTTACGGTTCTGAAAACGCCATGATGACGGGTGACCGCGCGCGCCTGCCGGCGCCTGACCGCGCGTTGGGTAAGGACGATATTGCCCGGTCGCGTGGCGAAGGCGATTCGCTGGCGATCCGTCTGCGGCATCACGATGTTGGCCTGCACCGCCGGCTCTGCCCGACCGGTGAAGTCGCGCCGGCGCTCTTCAATGCGCTTGAAGACGCGCGCGTCGAAGCCGTCGGATCTCGCCATATGGCGGGTGTACGACAGAACATGGCGGCGTCTCTGGAGCAGAAATACCACCGGCTGGGGTTCCACCGCATCAACGACAGAACTGAAACCGCGATGCCGGAAGTGCTGCGCCTGATGGCGCGGAACCGGCTGACCGGCGAACCGCCGCCGCCATCGGCAGCCCGGGTCTATGAATTGTGGGAAGAGCATCTTGAGCCGCAGATTTCCAATGCGCTGGAACGGCTGAAACCGCTTGTCGGTGACCAGAAGGCGTTTGCCGAAGCGGCGCGAACGTTGATCCAGGACATGGATATCGAACTCGGCGAGGAAGAAAATACCGAGCCGGGCGAAGAAAGCGGCGAGGATCAGGATCCCGAAGATGACAGCCAGGTTCGGGGTCAGGATCAGGGCGAAGGCGAGGACGAAGACGGCGAACAGTCGCAATCCGCTTCCGATACGGCGGAAGGCGAGGAGGGCGACCAGGACATGTCCGACGCGCTCGACGAAGAGCTGGCTGACGAAATGATGCAGCAGGCCGGGTCGGAAGATCCGGGCGACGCCAACCGCCGCTGGCGGCCGGAACATGATCTTTCGAACATGCCGCGCCAGCCGTTCTACCACGCCTTCACGACCGGGTTCGATGAAGTGACGCCGGCTGAGGAATTATGCGATTCCGAGGAACTGAGCCGTCTTCGGCAGATGCTGGACCAGCAGCTTGTGCATCTTCAGGGCATCATCGGCAAACTCGCCAACCGCATGCAGCGCCGTCTGATGGCGCAGCAGTTGCGGTCGTGGCATTTCGATCTCGAGGAAGGGGTTCTCGATACCGGCCGACTTGGCCGCGTCGTGACAAACCCGACCCATCCGCTGTCGTTCAAACAGGAATCCGATACCGAATTCCGCGATACCGTTGTGACCCTGCTGATCGACAATTCGGGGTCGATGCGTGGCCGGCCGATCTCCATTGCGGCGATGAGCGCTGATATTCTGACCCGGACACTGGAGCGCTGCGGCGTTAAGGTCGAAATTCTGGGCTTCACGACCCGGGCCTGGAAAGGCGGCAAATCGCGCGAACAATGGATTGCCGACGGAAAACCGCAGGAGCCGGGCCGACTGAACGACCTGCGCCACATTATCTATAAAGGGGCGGATCAGCCCTATCGCCGCGGCCGCCGCAATCTCGGTCTGATGCTGCGCGAAGGCCTGTTGAAGGAAAACATCGACGGCGAGGCGCTGCTATGGGCGCATGACCGGTTGCTGGGCCGGCCGGAAGAACGCCGCATCCTGATGGTGATTTCCGACGGTGCGCCTGTCGATGACAGCACGCTTTCGGTCAATGCCGGCAACTATCTGGAACGTCATCTGCGGGATGTGATCGATTACATAGAAACCCGCTCGCCGGTCGAAATCGTCGCCATCGGCATCGGTCATGACGTCACCCGCTATTATCGCCGCGCGGTCACCATTGTCGATGTCGAACAGTTGGGCGGGACAATGATGGAACAACTGGCCGACCTGTTTGAAGACGACAGCAGAGCGGGCAAGAAGCACAAGGCGCCCCGGCGCCGCGCCGGTTAGGCTGCGGTTGAGGCGGCATCTGTTTATCCGCTAAGGTTATCCCGATGCGGCGTTCAAAATATTTTTCCGGGATTATGGCGGGCTTGGCAGCGCTTGTTGCGGTGGCGTCACTTGGACCCGCCGTTGCGGTTGCGGATGACCCGGCGCAAGCGTGTAGTGTTTCAGTTACCAGCGAAAACGCTTCAACCGTCGCCGACGCCTGCACGTCGATGCTGGCGGCAGAGAACCAGCCTGCCGAAACCCGGCTGGCGGCATACCTGCATCGCGGCCAGGCGCGGTACGCCGGACGGGATTTCAGTGGTGCGACCAGGGATTTCGACGCAGCGATGCAGATTGATCCCGCATCACGGACTGCCGTTGGCTATCGCGCCTATGCGTTTGTTGCGCTTGGCCGGGTGCGCCGCGCCCAGCGTGAATTATTGCCGTTGATGACCGGGGCCCCTGAAGGTGATGCGTTCTCGTTTTCAGCCGTGGTGCGCGAGCTTGCAACGACGGCCGAGCCGCATCGGAATGGTGAACTGGCGCTGCGGTTGATCGAGGAAAGCGAACCGATTGCGCTTGATGACCCGACAGTGCTGGAAGCGGTCGCCGCCGCCTATGCCACCGACCGGCAGTTCGATACGGCGGTCAGGGCGCAGTATGAGGCGCTGAAACTGGCGGAAGCGTCGGGCGAAGCGGATGTTGCCGGATATCGGACGCGGTTTGAGCTGTACAAGGCGAAACAGTCTCTTGTTTGTCCCGGCATGCAGGGGTGCTGGTAAGGCTGGTAATGCTAGGCCTGAAGCTTGAACACATCCACCAGAATAGGCTGTTCCAGAACATAGCCCATATCGGTGCGACAGGCATCGAAGGCGGCGATTACAGTCGGTGACCGCAACAGGTGGTCCGGAAAATCGTAGTGGTCGAAGTCCTTCAGGTATTCCTCGAAATCGGCATAAGTGTATTCGGTGTCATAGACGAACCGGTGACGCGATGCGTAACCCGACGCTGCCTTGTCGAGGGCTTCCTGAGCGGCCAGCCGCACCTTGGTTTCGTCATGGAAGCTACGGCAGACCTCTTCGGACGACCCTTCCAGCATTGGTTCGGCGACATAGATCAGCCCGCCCGGTTTTACGACACGGGCCGCTTCGGCAAGGGCATCAGCCATCTTTTCAACCGGAATGTGGTGCATTGAATAGATGAACAACGCCGCATCTGCCGTGTTGTCGTCAAGCGGCAGGTCAAGCGCGGACCCGATCTGGAAGGTCGCGCTGCCGCCGGCTTCGGTCGGGCCATAAGGGGCTGCATCACGCCGCAGGTCGGGGTCGAGTGCCGTAACCGTTGCGCCCCGGTCGGCAAGTTTCTGTGCCGGTGCGCCATTGCCGCAACCGATATCGACCAGCACCGATCCTGAAATTTCGGCCTGTGTTGCGAAGGCGTCTATATCGTCCATCAGACCGATTGACGGGGGAATGGCGGTTTTCGCTGTGTCTGTCATGTCTCACCTTGTGGTTTCACGGGCACCCGTCGCCACGTTACCAGAGACGCCAGCCCCATGCAGCCAAGATATCCGATGAAAAACCCGGCCAGAACGTGCCCGATACCATTGAGAGTGAGAGGGAGGGCCGGCTGAAAGGTCCGAATCGTCGCCATGCCGATCTCGCGATCCATTTCCATGATCATCGCCCCGGCGACGTAATATGACGGCAGGTTGGACAGTCTTTCCATTGATGCGGAAAGATCGACATAGCGGCTGACCATGCCAAGCAGGGCTTCACCCTCACCAACGACGACCGGATCGGCATTGCCGGTCAAGCGGCGGATGTAGTCGTATCGACCAAGACCGGTATTTGCGGCGCGGTCGTCCAGCGCCGCAACGGACAGGCGCAGCTCGTCGACATGGCCGCCCAGCCGCTGCATGTACTGCTGATGAAAGGCCGGAAACTGCGATAGCAGAATCGCGCCGACAAGCCCGAACAGAAGGAAGATGCGGCGGCGCATCAGCGTCCGTCGCCGACGCAACCGTCACGGCTGTCCGGTTTTACGAATCTGTCTCTGGCGGTCGCGAGCATCGTTCCACGCCTCCTTGGGGGGACCTGTCTAACCCGCAACTTTGGCAATTTCGTGGCGTCGTTATTTGGTGCCGAACAACCGGTCACCGGCATCACCCAGACCGGGCACGATATAGGCGCTTTCATTCAGTTTCTTATCCAGCGCGGCGGCATAGATGCGAATATCGGGATGCTGGTCGGCCAGAACCTTCACGCCTTCCGGCGCGGCGACCAGCGCCATGAACCGGATGTTCTGATCTTCCACACCATGTTCGTTCAGAATGTCCAGCGCCTTGGCGGCGGAATACCCTGTCGCCAGCATCGGGTCGCACAGAATGAACAGCCGTCCGCCGGGTTCCGGCAGGCGCTGGTAGTATTCCACCGGACGCTTGGTTTCCGGGTCGCGGTACAGGCCAATGTGCCCTTCACGGGCGGATGGCATCAACGACCGCAATCCCTCTGCCATGCCCAGACCGGCGCGCAGAACGGAAACGATGACCGGTTTTCGCCCGGCAAGCACCGGCGCTTCCATGGGGGCGACCGGTGTTTCGATATGCATGGAGCGTAACGGCACTTCACGGGTGATTTCGTACCCCATCAGTTCCGATATCTCGCGCAGCAGGTCCCGGAACATCGAAGTCGGCGTGTCCTTGCGGCGCATCCAGGTCAGCTTGTGCTGTATCAGCGGGTGATCGAGAACCTGAAGATTGGGAAAATCGGGATGCGTTGGCGGGACGTTTGGCATGGATCGTAAATTCCGGTCACTGGGGTATCGAATCGGCGCAGGCTACCCTACGCGAATCCCGCCGCCGCCGCCAAGCATGTCGCTGCGATTTCTGTACCTCAATTGAGCTTTGTCAACGGCGCGAAACACCGTATCTTGTGTGGTTATGACAGCAGAAATCACAAAATTTCCGCAACCCGACCGTGGTCCCGGCGCACCAACGCCGGAACAGGTGAAGGTTGCGGCGGTACGTGCACGGCGATGGTCCCTGGGCGTTACCCTTGTCGCGGCGGCGCTCAGCGCCGGCTGGCTTTCGATGTGCTTCTGGTACACGCATGTCTGGCTGGGCTGGGATCTGATCGACCAGATGCTGCCGCATGAACTGGCGGCCGGCATCTTCGGGGTGTTTGCGCCGTTGGCGTTTTTCTGGCTGGTCGCCGTTTATGTCCGGCGCGATCATGATGTCCGGCTGCATACCGATCTGCTGCGCCAGCAGCTTGCCCTGCTGGCCTATCCGGTGGAAGACAGCGACGAACGGTTTCACAAGATTTCCGAAAGCCTGCGCCGGCAGACGCAGGAACTGAACGACGCGGCGCAGTTCGCCAGCGCCGGCCTCGATTCAGTCAGTACGGCCTTACGTGACCAGCTTGCCCTGTTGAGCAGCAATGGCGAGTCCGCCGGGCGGCAGACATCCGAAATGCGGGCCGCTCTGGCTGAACAGTCGACCAAGCTGGAAGGCCTGCTCGACCGGCTGGACAGCCATCAGCAGCGCATCGATTCATCGATTGAAAAACAGACCAGGGTGCTTGGCGAAGCGGCTGACGCCGTGCTGGAATCCAGCGAACATGCCGGATCGGCGTTGCGCATTCAGGCCAGCGAATTGCTGCAGGCCTCGCAGCAGGCGTCAGA
The DNA here is from genome assembly GCA_964352715.1 of uncultured Flavobacteriaceae bacterium. Classification (GTDB taxonomy): domain Bacteria; phylum Pseudomonadota; class Alphaproteobacteria; order UBA8366; family Aestuariispiraceae; genus JAVKBW01. Next base: position 14,170 of record CAYGSU010000051.1, read on the forward strand.
TGAGGCCGGCAAGATCGGCGACGTCTTCGACCGATACCGTGACGAGATGACCACGGCAGGGGCGGAAGCCGGCCGCAAGGCCGACGAGATCGCCGAAACCCTGTCGACCGGCGCGCGGACGCTGGAATCGGTCAGCGATTCAGTGTCCGAACAGGTCGACGGCGTTGCCAAACGTCTGCGTGAACAGACCGACAGCGTCGCCGAGCGTCTGACCGCGGCGTTTGATGCGCAGACCGCTGCTTTTGACCGGTTCACCGAAAAAACAAATGACCGCATCGGCCAGATTACCACCGTGCTGAACCGGCAGACCGCCCTTTTGGACGAAACCGTGCGGGCGGCATTGGGCGATGTGGAAACCGGTGTCGGGAAAACGGTCGACACGGCGGAAGAACGGCTGGCGGTTCTGGCGGAGCGCTTGGGCGAAAATGCCGACAGCTTTGTCGACGCCGTCGGCGCCGGTCTGGAATCGGCCGGCGAGATCATGCATCGCGGCATCGAGGCCAATGGCGAAACCGTACGTGAAATCACGCTTGCCCTGAAACAGCAGAGCCAGGATCTGACCCATGCGTCGGAACGCGCGGCAACCCAGGCGGAAAGCATTCGTACCGCGCTGGAAGGTCAGGCCGCCGCGCTGGGCGGGGCGGCGGAAACCGTGACCGACCGGGCGAACAGCGTGAAGTCATCCGTCGATCAGCAGGTTAAACATCTGACAGAGGCATCGGACAGCGCGGTTGAAAAGGTCGGCCAAATGAGCGGTGCGCTGCATGAACAGGCAGATGAAATCGCCAAGGTCACCGATCTTGCGGCGTCGCGCGCTGAAACCATTCGCACCGCCATGCAGGCACAGTCGCGGGAACTGGCCGAGGCATCGGACAAGACGCTGGCCCAGGCAAAACAGATCGAGACGCTTCTGGCCACACGGATGGCGGAAATAAGAACCACCTTCACCGACGGCGCGGCCACACTCGACGAAACATTCGATCCGGCGATTGCACAGACGCGCGGCATGGCCGAAATGCTGCGCCAGCAGAGCCGCGAATTACGCGAGGCGGCGGACTGGGTAAGCGGGCAGACCGAAACCATCGGCGAGGTTCTGCAGAAGCAAAGCAAGGATCTTTCCGCAGCAGCCGATCAGGCGTCGGGGCAGATCCGCGACATGCGCGAAACCATGCAGCGCCAGACGGCAGATCTGAATGCCGCTTCCGACAAGGCGGGGCAGGAAGCAAGGCGCATCCGTGAAACCCTCAGGGAAGATGCCTCGGCGCTGGAATCGCTGGTTTCCATTCTGGCCAACAATGCAACGGCAATTCAGGAAACCGTCGACCGCCAGACCAACACGCTCGGCGAGGCATCGACCAACGCAGCGGAGAAAGCGGCCGCCATCGACGAACAGCTGCAGGCCCAGACAACCGCCCTGCTATCAGCGGCCGATTTGGTGAAGGAAAGAATTGGCGAGGCGGGGTCGGCGTTCCGCGACGGGTCATCCGACCTCAATACGGCGCTGGAAAAAGCCTTCGCGCTGATGGGCGATGTCGGCAAGGCGTTCGATGAACAGGCCGAAAAACTGACGACTGTTTCCGTGCGGTCGGGCATGCAGGTGCGCGACCACCGGGAGAACCTGAAGGAACAGGCAGACGCGATCGCCGAAGCAGCGGAGAAGGCTGTCGCCACCGTCAAGCTGGTCAGCGATGCCTTTGCGCAGGAATCAGCCGGGCTTCAGGGCACGACGGATACGGTGTCGGAACGGGTCGAAACCCTGGTCGCCCTGTTGCGCAACCAGTCGGGCGACCTTGCAGCAGCGAGCGATCTGGCGAAGGCGCAGATTTCCGGCGTCGGCGAAAGCCTGAACAACCAGACCAAGAAGCTGACAGCCATTGCCGAAAACACCCAGGCGGTGCTGAGCGGCCTCGGGTCGGATGCGAATGCCAGTTCAGAAAAGCTGCTGGCATCCGTTCATGCGGCGGAATCGACGGCGCGCACCATCACCGGCGTGTTCGAAGAACAGGCCAACAAACTTACCGAAGCGTCGAAGCAGGTCGCCAGTCAGTCCGAAATCGCCCAGAAGAAGGAGCTGGAACTGCGCCGCGATGTGTTCCTGAAATCCGCCAGGTTTGTCATCGAGGATCTCAACTCAATCTCCATCGACCTGACCCGCAGCCTGTATCAGGATGTGCCGGAAACCGACTGGCGCCGCTATGTAAAGGGCGACCGGTCAATCTTCACCCGGTCACTGCTGCGTGGAAAACAATCGACCCTGGTTCGCCGGATTGCCGAGAAGGTGAAGCAGGACAAGGAGATGCGGGATTATGTGACCCGCTATGTCGACCACTTCGACAAGCTGCTGGAGGAAACCAAGACCTGCGACCCCGAACACCTGCTGCATTCAACTTTCATGACCGCCGATGTCGGCAAGCTGTTCGTTATTCTGAACCACGCCATTGGCCGCGATACGGCAAACTGATAGCGGTTTGCCGTCGCCGAACAGGAACATAACGCAATAAAAAAGCCCCGCCGAAGCGGGGCTTTTCATTTGGTCGGGAAACGGGTCAGGCTGCGATGCGGCGTTTCATCCGCGATACGAAGCCCAGACCAGCCAGCGCGCTTACCAGAAGCAGAACCGGTGCCGGCAGCGGAACAACGCTGGTGATGCCGATGCCGATGACCATGTCATCCAGATCGCTGTCGCCTGTGCCGTCGCCGAAGAAAGCGATCGTCGAGCCTTCAACAACGCCGATGCTGTTGGTGAACAGGTCGCCGTTCAGTTGCTGCAGGAAGCCGAGTTCCAGATTGTTGACCGGATCGCCGCTAACAACTTTCGTCACACCGCCATCGTTCGCGATCTGCATGTCGTCACTCGTGCCGCTGGTGCCGCGGTTGGTCTGGAAGACGAACGGAATGAAGAACGGGCCGGAGCTGTTGGTGTTGAGGAAGGTCAGCGTGGCCGTGTCGCCGATCTGCGATGTCGTGTTGTTGAACAGTGCATGGGTGCCGCCGTTGATCGCCAGCGCCAGGTTGGTGAACCCGGCTTCCTTGCCGAAATAGGTAAAGGTGATGTCAACGGAGCTTGCGCCGCCGAAATCAATAGCAAGACCGTTGCTGGAAGTCTTCGCGTTTCCGGTGAATGAGGCAACGTTAACACCCGTGCCCGAATCGACTTCGAAAGGATTTCCAGCAACGCCGACATTGATGAAATCATTGATCGCACCAATCGCGCCGCTTGGGCCCGGATTGAAGTTGCCTGGCATTGTTCGTGTGTTCGGAGAACCGATAATCTGCAGGCTCGCCGCCGATGCGACTTCCATTGTGCCGAACATTCCCAGCACCATGGCCGATACGGCTAAAAACTTCTTCATCTTTATATTCCCAAGAGTTGTTGACCCGACCCGACCCAGTAATCCGACGGATACGAGGCCAAGTTTCTATCGCCAACCTAGGGTAATAGCTGGACACACCTCAACAGATCGTTGATAGATGTGCATCCGTGTTGTCAATGTATGTGCACATTGTCAACATGGCAGCGAAAACCGTTGATAATCCTGCCTTTGATTGTCAATCGACCGTGGTGTGGCTGAGAGACGCCTTGCCGCGCCGGCGCAAAAGATCGGCCTCATCAGAGCTGTCGATCAGCTCGATCAGCCGGACCAGCGTGTGCAGATGGGCGGTTGCCTGTTCCTGCAGCGAGTCGTCGATTTTCGGCATCGCCTCAAGCATCTGCGACCCAAGGGCCGACAATTGTTTCTTCAGTTCGTTGATGGTCGACAGGCAGGCAGATGCGAGGCCGATCTGGTCGGCGATTCGCATCGTGTTGGCCAGCGCCTCGGCGCGTTCTTCCGCCTTTTCAAAATCGTTTTCGTTGGGGAAGGAATCCAGCAACGGTGCGACCCGGCCGCGTTTGACCGGCAAGGCGCCCATGATGACTTTTTCCGCCCGGTTCAGCACATGGCGTTCGATAACGGCGCTGACATCATTCCGCGCCTTGTACATGCGTTGGCCCCATTCTCCGTCCCGGCGGATGCCGATATCGGTTGTGATGCCCTTGAACGCATTTGCAAAGCGACCGGCCTTGCGCACAAGTTCATCTTCCTTCACATCGGGTTTGCCAGCCAGTTCGGCGACTTCCAGCCCGTCTTTCTCGAGCGCGCTGATCACCATGTTACCGGCAATTGACAGGTCGGTCGTGCGCATCAGTGTGTCGTCACCCTTGCGCGACAGGGCGCGGAACACCTTGAGAATGGGGAAGGGCTGGTACAGCCGCTTCATCATCACCAGCAGCAAATACAATTCCTGGCCCGGGTGCTTCTGTTCGATCTTCTGATAGAATCTCTGAATCGACGTCACATCTTCCTTCGACAGGTAAACAATGGGCCGCGGCGCCAGCGCATCCTTGCAATCCTCAACCTCGTCGGCGATCCGCAACACGCGCGCCATTTCCCTGATATCTTCCAGACGCCGGGTGCCGCCGACCTTTCGTGCGAGCTCCGACCAGGCGTCCTGGTTCTCTTCAGCGCGGGTGATCGGCCCCAGCATTGATTCCGCCGCCGCTGACCAGATTTCCGACGCACATTTCCGCGCCAGGTCATCGTCGCCTTCCTTCTGCGCCTCGATATAACGCTCCGCCAGCGGCGGGAAGGCATTGACCATCAGATCCTCGGTCAGCCAGGTCCACATGTTCGCGATGCTGGTGCGCGAAATCGCGGCGACCAGTTTCGGGTCGGTGTCCGTGAAAACCAGCAGATCTTCGAACGGCAGACACAAAATGCGCTGCGGCGTATAGACACGCGGCGCACGGGCGGCCGCCAGATAGGGCCGCATCAGGGAAATGATCGCCTGATGTGGCAGGCCGTACCTGTTTTCAGTTCTGTCGAGTTCGATTTTCGCCGCGAGTTTCTTCAAATCCTTTTCCGGCAACTGGCCGAAAAGCGCATCCATCGGCGATTTCGCATCGTTTTCGGAAGTCCCGGTCATGCAACTTCCTTCTGGTACTTGTGCAGCTTGTCCTGAACCTTTTCATCAACATCAAGCAGCGACCGGGCCGCGCTTGCGGCATCCCGTTCCCAGCGCTTCTGCGTCGCGCGGATGTCTTCCCAGAACGCCGTGTTCTGTCCCACGGCCTCGATCGGAAGAACCGGCATATAGAGGCCAAACAGTTCAACGATTTCGCGCTGGTCGATCCGTTCCCGGTCTGAAACCCGGTCCCATCTGTCGACGATCCGCCGCCAGCCGTCGAGGATTTCAGCCATGCGGCGAGCCGCTTCCCGAAGTGCCGGTTTGGTCGCCGTCCAGTCGTGCAGCGGCGGGCCGATATCGGTGAAGGAATCATCGATGAATTCCTGCACCTTCCGTGCTTCGGCGACGGCCTGCTTCGCCGCAACGGCGACCCGCTGCGCCATTTCCGCCGGGCCGACCGGTTCCGGTACCAGCCACGACAGCAGCTCGTCGGCCATCCGCTCCAGATCGCGGATCAACTGTTTGAGCACGCCGACAACCTTGTCGTCTGGCGACCCGACCATCGATGTGCAGGCAGCCCATTTCTGGAAACGCGCGAACGCCTGTTCTGCTGTCAGGCCGGTTTCAGCCAGAAAGCTGCCCAGATGGTCCTGCAGACAGGTGACCGCCTTGCCCGATTGAAGCGCATTTTCCGTCAGATTGCCGGCAGCGTCTGCGCCGGTCTGATCACCAAGCTGTTCAAGAGCCGTCTGAATCAGCAGCAACAGCATCTGCACATTGTTCTCACGGTCCATCTGAATCAGGGCGCGCGCGCGTTTCGCCCGTTTTGCACCGGCCAGGCCGCTGGTGGCTTTCTTGAGGGTGATGTTCCGCATGGCCAGCGGCGACAGATTTATCCTGTCGCCGTCGATCGATTCCATGATGTGCCGGTCGTAGACGGTCAGGTTCACGACATCGGCAATATTCACCGCCGGGATCACATAGGTTTCGATGCCGCCGGAAAGCCCCGGCACCAGATATTGCAACGTGTCGTCCCGGGTTCTGCGCAGCCGTGCGAAAGACAGAACAGGGGTGGAGAACGCGACGGCCACGCCACGCTGTGCAAATGTCGCGGGCAGGAACATTCCACTTTGTTTCGTATCCCGTTCGGGCATCGGAACATCCCGTACCTTACTGTGCCGACTATCTCCCAGCGGTATCCCGTGATCGGGAAGCTACGAACAGCCACTCACCGCAGTACAGACGCAAATATTCTGCAAAAGACTACAGTTTTTTGCGGCAAAACTGAAACACAAGTTTCCTCATGCCACCTGGCATATGCCCGAGGTTGCTGGAACCGTTCCGGGGCGATGCGGATTAAAAACCACAGATAGCACCCAGCCCTTGCTCACTTCATTCTTTTACGAAGATCATGAATGTGACGATAATTTATAATAATATTTACAAATGTAATAAGTATTGTAAAAATTAATTATGATTGATGATGGTGACGAAAAAACGACTCAATTATTGGAAGTCCTACAGGCTGATTCGCGTCTGTCGCTGAATGCTTTGGCGCGGCGGCTGGGCCTGTCTACGCCGGCCGTCTCCGACCGGGTTCGAAAACTGGTTGAGCAGACCTGCATCCGTCGTTTCGGTGTGGTTTTGAATCGCCGGTTGATCGGTTGGCCGGTGACGGCATTCCTGCGCCTTCACTGTACGACCGATCGCTACCAGGCGGTACGGAAACTGGCAGAGCAAACCCCCGAGATTCTCGAATGCCATCATACGGCCGGCGAGGACGGGTTTTTTCTGAAGGTCGTGGCAAGGGATTTGCAGCATCTGGAAGCGACGGTTGAACGCTGCCGTCAACTGGGTGAAACGATGACGTCCATCGTGCTGTCCACCTACGTTGAAGACAAACCGCTGCCGATGCGTAAACCGACCTAGAAAGGGTTAGATAATGACACAGACGCTGCCGCTGGATTCGGTTGTCTACCGGGAACCGACCGTCGACGACGCGCTGGTGTTGAAGCTGTTTGGCGAGAAGATACTCGCTGAAACCAGCTTCTTCCTGCACGAGCCCGGCGACCGCGCACGCACGGTGGACGACATGAAGTCGGTCATTCAGGCATTCGGAATCTCACCGAACAGTCTGATGCTGGGGGCCTGGCTGGATGGTGAACCGATTGGCGAGGGCGTGCTGATCGGTGGCCAGTTGAACCGGACACGGCATGCCGCCTCGCTTGGTATCGGCATTGCGGCCGGTTACTACGGCACCGGCGTTGGTGAAAAACTGATGCTGGGGATGGAAAACTGGGCCGTTGCCAGCGGCATCACCCGGATCGAACTGACCGTGATGACGCATAATCAACGGGCCAAAAAGTTTTACGACCGGCTCGGCTACAGGCAGGAAGGGCTGAAACGCGGTTCGGCCTGCATTGACGGTCAATGGGTCGACGAGTTCCTGATGGCGAAGCTGTTTGGCGATCTGGCGGAAAAGCGATGACCGGGGTCAGGCAGCGGCACTGCAAACACGCAGGTAACGCATTTCCGTCAGCCTTGAAATCGCGTAGGGTACGCCCATGTTCGGCAAGATTCTGAAATCGGTGTTTCTGACCAAGGAAGGCCGCGCGGCGTTGGAACGAACGCAGCGTGCGAAAGCCGGTGCGGCCAAGGCGTCGCCTGCCGGTCTCGCCAACCCGCCGAAAGACGCCTTGCGGAACGATGCCAATGCAACGGCGCTGGATGAAGCGACGATCCGCGAGGCGATCGACCGCGCGCATCAGGAACTCATCCTGCACGAACACCCGGACGGCTCGCCCATTGAAACGACCGAACGGTCGGAAGCCCTGCGCTCTGCCATGACAATCTACCGGAACAAGCAGAAGGTTCTGCAGGATCTGGATCCTGAATCCCTGGCCCGGCTGCGCCTGATGGCGGCGCATTTGCTGCGTCCGATCATCAAGCGATAAATCGGCGATGAGTGATGCTGCGACCGAAAGTCTTGCGGATGGCTTGATCGCGGGCGACAGAAGGGCGCTCGCCCGGGCCATCACCCTCGTTGAATCGACCAAAGCGTCCGACCGGCCACAGGCCGATGCGCTGCTGGAACGGGTGATGCCGAAAACCGGCGGCGCGCGGCGGATCGGTCTGTCCGGCTCGCCGGGCGTCGGCAAGTCGACCTTTATCGAAGCCCTGGGCACGCATCTGCTCGACCATGACAGAACGCTTGCGGTTCTGGCCGTCGATCCGTCATCGCGGATCAGCGGCGGGTCGATCCTTGGCGACAAGACAAGAATGGAAACCCTGTCGAGGCATCCGAAGGCGTTCATCCGACCGTCGCCGGCGGGAACGTCGCTCGGCGGCGTCGCAAGGCGGACCCGCGAAGCCCTGCTGCTTTGTGAAGCGGCAGGGTTCGATACGATCATCGTCGAGACGGTTGGCGTCGGTCAGTCCGAAACGGCGGTTTCCGCCATGACCGACATGTTTCTGCTGCTGCTGGCGCCTGCCGGCGGCGATGAGCTGCAGGGTATAAAACGCGGCATTGTTGAGCTGGCCGACATTATTCTGGTCAACAAGGCCGATGGCGACATGGCGACGGAGGCCACCCACGCGGCGAACGAATACCGCACAGCCCTGCGCCTGCTAAGGCCGGCGACTGCGAACTGGACTGTTTCCGTATCGACCTGTTCGGCAATCGAAGGCAGTGGTATTGCGGATGTCTGGGAAACCATAGACCGGTTCTTTCATATGTTGGGCGACGATAACGCCATCGCCTCGCGCCGCGCCAAACAGGCCATCGACTGGATGTGGACGGAAGTCGACGCCATGCTCGGCGCTGCCTTGCGGTGCGATGACGGGATCGCGGCGAAAATACCGGCGCTGGAAGCGCAGGTCAGGGCGGGTGACCTGCCGGCAACGGTCGCGGCGCGGTCACTGGTGGCTGACTTTATCGGGAAGTAAATGACTTGAAGCGTTCGGCCGCTTCGACCAGCGCTCTTGTGATGCCGGGTTCTGTCGCTGAATGACCGGCATCGGGAATGATGCGGTAGTCGGCCTTCGGCCAGGCGGCGGCGAGCCGGTCGGCGGAACAGGGCGGGCACACGACGTCATACCGGCCCTGAATGATGAAGCCCGGTACGTTGGCGATCACCCTGGCATCACGGATCAGTTGGTCCTCATCCAGAAACAGGTTGTTGACGAAGTAGTGGGCTTCCAGCCGGGACAGCGCCAGCGACGATTTCGGATCGCTTAGCTGGTCGACGGTTTCCGGGTTCGGCAGCAGGGTCGAACAGACGGCTTCATAGCGGCTCCAGGCTGCTGCCGCGGCATGATGAATCTCCGGGTCACGGTCACACAGACGACGGTAGTAGCTTTCAAGGGCCGTTGCGCGTTCCTGTTCGGGCAGGAATTCGATGAAGGCGTTGTGGGCTTCGGGGAAAAACCGGCCCATGCCGTTCATGAACCAGTCGACCTCGTTGCGGGTACACAAAAAGATACCCCGCAGGATTAGCCCGAAACAGCGTTCGACATGCTTTTCGGCATAGGCGAGCGCCAGGCTGGACCCCCAGGACCCGCCAAAGAGGACCCATTTTTCGATCTTCAGATGCCGTCGAACCGTTTCGATATCCTCGACCAGCGCCGTTGTCGTGTTGTTGCGGATTTCAGCAAACGGGCGCGACCGGCCGGCCCCTCGCTGGTCGATCAGCACGATGCGGTAAAAGCGCGGATCGAAAAACCGGCGATGCCCCGCCGAGGCGCCGGCGCCCGGTCCGCCATGCAGGAACAGGATCGGCACGCCATCCGGGTTTCCGCACTGCTCCCAGTAGATCTGGTGCACCGGATCGACATCCAGATAGCCGTTGGAGAAGGGCTCAATCGCCTGATAGAGATCGCTGCGTGGCATGTATTTTCCTGTGGCGAGAGATCGTTCGATTTGTTGAGATGCTACAGTTACCCCTTTCAACCCACGATCAACAAGAGTGTTGATGCAAGGATAGCAGTGTGAGGCTTTGCCGAACCGTCATCGGCCTGACAGCGGTGGCCGCAATTCTTCTTTCGTTGTCACCGGACATCCACGCGGGCCAACCTGAAAGGGTAACGGTGGTCTCCACACAATCAATTTCGGCAACTCTTTCGGATTCCCGGCGCATCACCCTTGCCGGTATCGATCCGATGCCGGGAACCGGTTTTGAATATCGGTTGGCCGGGCTGTTCAGAAGCCTTGTGCCGCCGGGCGATTACGCCATAAGCCGCGTATCGCCGGACGGGCCGGTACCGGACCGGCATGGCCGCGAACCGGTGCTTCTCATTCTGACACAGGGCGAACCGGCGCAGCTTCCGTTGCTGGAAGCCGGTCTGACCCGTTTCATCGGGTTTAGCGGCGCGGGAGACGCGGCAATACGCGCCCTGTTTCTGAAGGCGGAAGCGCAGGCGCGATCAGCCGGCAAGGGATTGTGGGCTGACCCGCGCTTTGTGGTTTTCACGCCGGAAACCGCGCCGCAACGGGACGGTTTCGCCGTTGTCGAGGGCGTCGTGCTGGCGGTCGCCCGCACTCGGTCGATGGTCTATCTGAATTTCGGTGCGGACTGGCGAACCGATTTCACCGCCGCCATCGAACCTCGGCTGCTGAAAACCGATGCCTGGGCCGATTGGGATATCGATACGCTGACCGGCAGAACGGTTCGCCTGCGCGGCTGGATGCGGCCCTATAACGGCGCGTTCATGACGCTGATATCGCCTGACCAGATCGAACTGCCGGACGGCGATTGATCGCTGCGTCAGTCGTCGCCGGCGACAACAGTGCGCTGATCGATTTCCATCCGTGCAACGCGGGCCCGGTCGGCGATGGCCTGGCTCGGGCTGCCGTTAGGCTTGCCGTTGTTGGCGGCGGGCTTTTCCGAGGCGCCGTCATCCTTGCCAAGCGACGGATCGACCGTCGGCGCTTCGCCAAGCTCGATCTCCTCCATCAGGCTGGCGCGACGGGTGATCTTGTCGCAGGAAACCCGGATCTGCCGGACGTCTTCGTTGGCGTGATCGAAATGCCGCTGCAGCTTGCCAACACGGTCATCCAGCCGCTCGACATCGTCGGACATCTTGCGCACTTCCTGCTGGATCAGGCCGGCTGCTTCCTTCATCTGGGCGTCCTTGAGAACCGCGCGGATGGTGTTCAGCAGCGCCATCAGTGTCGTCGGGGAGACGATGTAGACCCGCGCCCGGTGCGATTTGTCGACCACATCCTGCAATTCGGCATGCAGTTCCGCATAAACCGCTTCGGACGGGATGAACATCAGCGCGGAATCCGAGGTTTCGCCGGGAATGATGTATTTTTCGCGGATATCGTGAACATGCTTCAGCACATCGCGGCCGAAGGCCTTGCGCGCTTTCGTGCGGTCTTCGCCGTCCGGCGTCTGCCGGATGACGTTGAAGCTTTCGAATGGAAACTTGGAATCGACGGCGATGGAACCCGGCGGGTTCGGCAGCCGCAACAGGCAGTCGACCATCTTGCCGTTACCCATCTGAACCTGAAAATCGTAGGCCGAAGGCGGCAGGGTGGTGCGGATCAGGTCTTCAAGCTGGGTTTCCCCGAAACCGCCGCGCGCCTGTTTGTTGGTCAACACGTCCTGCAGCGACACAACCTGTTCGCTGAGTTGCGTGATCTTGCTCTGGGCTGCGTTGATGGCGGCCAGCCGCTCTTTCAGGTCGCCCATCGACTGTTCGCCGGTCAGGGTCTGCTTGTGCAGGCTTTCGCCGACCCGACGGGTCATGTCTGACAGTCGGTCGTCGAGCGTTTTGGTGATGGCGCGTTCCTGTGCCTGCAGGCGCTCATTGTACGCTGTCTGCGCCGCCGCCGTCTGATCGGCGATCGACATGATGCGGCCCGCCAGTTCCGCCTGGTTTTCTGCCAGCCGGAAAACGGTATCGGACAGCTGATCATCCACGCTTTCCGGCTTGCGGCGCGAAAACAATATCATAGCCAATGCCAGCAGCCCGACGACGGAAGCGACAACCAAAAGCACGGGATCCATCTTTTTGCCTTTCGAACAGACATGAACGCGAAACAGCCAGGCACCATGTGCTGATTCGGCCGCCACCGGCCAGCCCTGATTGGCTACTTGCCTGCGTCGCATGACTTGACGGCGCGCAGCTCGCTGCATAGGTAATCACTGATTCGAGCGAAAAACTGGAACGAAACCGTATGGCTGTTTTACCCATTCTTGTCGCGCCGCATCCGGTTCTGAAAAAGAAATGCGAACCGGTTGAGACAGTGACCCCTGAATTGAAGTCACTGATGGCCGATATGCTGGAAACCATGTATGCCGCGCCGGGTGTTGGTCTGGCCGCGCCGCAGGTCGGTGTCTCCAAGCGTATTCTGGTGGTCGATTGCGCGCGGCGGGACGAAGATCCCTCGCCGATCATGATGGCGAATCCGGAAATCGTCTGGGAAAGCGAAGAGCTTGCGACCTACGAGGAAGGCTGCCTTTCCTTCCCCGAACAATATGCCGATGTAAACCGGCCCGCCGAATGCCACGTCAAATACCTCGACGAGAACAACGAGGAACAGCTGCTGAAGGCGGACGGCCTGCTGGCGACCTGCGTGCAGCATGAAATCGACCATCTGGAAGGGATTGTCTTCGTCGATCACATCTCGATCGTGAAACGCGGCATCATCATGCGGCGTCTGAAAAAACAGCAACGGCAAAAAGGTGTGGCGGCTTAATCCCGCCAGTGAAAACCCGGCGATGCGCATCGTTTTCATGGGGTCGCCCGATTTCGCAGTACCGTGCCTGACCGCTTTGGTCGATGCGGGGCACGATATCGCCGCCGTGTATTCTCAGCCCCCCCGACCGGCCGGCCGGGGCGGCAAGATGAAAAACACCCCTGTTCACGAGGCGGCGCTGGCCGTCGGTCTGACCGTGCTGACGCCGCTTTCCTTCAAATCCTCGGAAGAAATCGATCGTTTCGCGGATTTTTCTGCCGATCTGGCAGTGGTCGTCGCCTACGGCCTGATCCTGCCGCAGGCGGTGCTGGATGCGCCGCGCCTCGGCTGCATCAATGTCCATGCCTCGCTGCTGCCGCGCTGGCGCGGGGCCGCCCCGATCCAGCGGGCGATCCAGGCCGGCGATGCGGAATCCGGTGTCACCATCATGCAGATGGAAGCCGGTCTCGATACCGGGCCGATGTTGGCGAAAGCCGCCGTTGCGATCACTAGCGAGACGACCGGGGCAAGCCTGCATGATGCGCTGTCCGCTCTCGGCGCGGACCTGCTGATGAAAACCCTGCCGGCGATAGCGGACGGGTCTGCCGTTGCGGAACCGCAGGACGACCGTGCGGCGACCTATGCAAGCAAGCTGGACAAGAGCGAGGCGCGGATCGACTGGACAAGGTCGGCTGGCGAGCTGGACCGAACGATCCGGGCGTTCTCCCCGTGGCCGGGATCGTCCTTCTCGCATGATGGCGAGGTCATCAAGGTGCTGGCCGCCGAACCGACGGAAGGGAATGGCGCACCGGGGACCGTGCTCGACGACCGTCTGACGGTTGCCTGCGGTACCGGCGCCCTGCGGCTGACCCGCTTGCAACGGCCCGGCAAGAAGCCGATGGCCGCAAGCGATTTTCTGCGCGGCCTGCCGTTGCCGGCGGGAACGATCTTCGGGTGAGTCTCTGCTGACAGAACCCTGTCAGGAACCCTGCGCTATACCGTCTCCTGACAGTAAAACCTCGGGAGACACGGAAATGAGCGCCGCCATCAATCTTGCAGACTACAATACCGGTTCCGGCACTGTCATGCCGGTCTGGACGCTGGAAATCCAGACCCTTCCGAGCGAAACGGACAGGATCCTGGATGCCGTGATGACGGTTCATCCGCTCGGTTACGGGCGCTATCAGCGCAACGCCAGCATTTCGGCGGCGGGCCGCGAAACCACACAGCCGGAAGCGAATTCCACCACGACCACGCATGTCGAAGGGTTTCAGGCCGGCACGACGCATACCTTTCCGATGGTTGAGCTGAAAATCTCGGTCGAGCGCGATCTGGCGGTGCTGCAAAAGGTCATGGATGCGATTCTGGAGGTGCACCACTACGAGGAACCGGTGATTTTCATCCGCGAAGACTGGGCCAGCCGGGCCGCCTACAACCCGAACAGCGACAACCCTAACCGCTGGTGGAACAACGGGCGGGGCCTGCCGGAACCGATTGAATGACCCGCTCTAAAGGCTGGTGATGGTCGGCTTGTCGCCGCAGAGGGCGCAGTTTGGATCGCGTTTGGTGCTGATCACCGTCGTTACCTGATCCAGCGCATCGTAAAGCAGCAGGCGGCCGGTCATGCCCTTGCCGATCCCCAGCAGTTCCTTCAGCACCTCGGTTGCCTGCATCGACCCGACAACGCCGGCGATCGCGCCGAAAATACCGACTGTGTCGCAGCGCGGCACCGCCGACGGATCGGGTGCCGTCGGGAACAGGCAGCGATAGCACGGGCCTCCTTCGTGCGGTTTGAAGGTCGATAACTGGCCTTCGAACCGCAGGATGGCGGCGCTGACCAGCGGCTTTTTCAGGAAGAAACAGGCGTCGTTCACCAGATAGCGGGATTCGAACGTGTCCGATCCGTCCACCACCAGATCGTAGCCGGACAGGATATCCAGCGCATTGTCGGCGGTCAGCCGGGTGCGGTGTGTCTCGACCGTGATTTCCGGGTTCAGCAGGTTGATCTTTTCCCGCGCGCTGGCGGTTTTCGCATCGCCGATATCCTCGTCGCTGTGGATGATCTGGCGCTGCAGGTTTGTGGCGTCCACCGTATCGAAATCGACGATGCCCAATGTCCCGACGCCGGCGGCGGCAAGATACAGCAGAACCGGCGACCCCAGACCGCCCGCGCCGACGACGCAGACTTTCGAGGCCAGCAGCCGTAACTGCCCTTCCTCGTTCACCTCGTCCAGAATGACATGACGGGCATACCGCTCCAGCTGTTCGTCTGTCAGATCTTCGGCAGGTGTTGCGGAAAGTGAAATCGCGGCCATGGCGTCAACCGGTTCCCGTCGACCCGAAACCGCCGGCGCCCCGGTCGGTTTCGTCGAGACTGTCGGCAAGGGTGAATGTCGCCTGGGTTACCGGCGCAACGACCATCTGCGCCATCCGCATGCCGCGCGTGATCGTCACCGGCGCGTCGCCCAGATTGATCAGGATGACGCCAACCTCGCCGCGATAATCCGAATCGATGGTGCCGGGCGTGTTCAGAACCGTGATGCCCTGTTTGAGGGCAAGACCCGACCGGGGCCTGACCTGCGCCTCGTAGCCGGGCGGCAGGGCGATGGCGAGACCGGACGGGATCAGCGCCCGTTCGCCGGGCTGCAGTATTCTATCCGCATCGATTGCCGCCAGCAGGTCGCAGCCGGCGCTGTCGCCCGTCTGGTAGGACGGCAGGTCGAGGCCTTCGCCATGCGGCAGGCGCTGAACCTTGACGTCGATTTTCGGTGCGGCGCTGGCCATTACTGTTTTCCTTGCGTGAAGTAATCCGTGATCCGTTCGGCGAGACGTTTGCCGACGGCGTCCTTGCCCATCTGCGGCCAGTCTTCCACATCGCCCTTTTCATCGACAAAATGGATCGTATTGGCCGCGCCGCCGAAGGTGCCGGTCGCGGGCGAGACGTCATTCGCCAGAATCCAGTCGCAGCCCTTTTTCAACCGTTTTGACTTGGCGTTTTCGATCACCGTATCGGTTTCGGCGGCAAAGCCGACGACAAGGCCGGGCCGGGCTGTCTCGTGCCGGGAAAGGGTTGCCAGAATGTCAGGGTTTTCCGCCATTTCCAGTGTCGGCGGCGCGCCGCCGTCTTTCTTGATTTTGCCCTTCGCTTCGCTGGCGACGCGCCAGTCGGCGACGGCGGCCGCGCAGACGGCGATATCGACCGGCAGGGCTTTTTCGCACGCCGCC
>CAYGSU010000052.1:0-29716 GCA_964352715.1 uncultured Flavobacteriaceae bacterium
CGATCGCAACGGCGATCGTCAAAGCCGTGCCTTTCAGCAGCAGCGGCAGGTAGTCAATCACGACATCCATGATCGGCCTGTTCTGATGCGGGAGCCAGACGGAAGACGGGGGCCGAAGCCCCCGCCGTTACGTCTTACTGACCGCCAAAGATATCGAAGTCGAAATACTTCGAATTGATTTCGGCGTAGGTGCCGTCCGCCCGGATGGCGGCGATGGCGTCATTGAAGTCCGCCAGCAGTTTGTCGTCACCCTTGCGAACCGCGATGCCCGCGCCTTCGCCATGGCATTCCAGCAGGAACTGGTCGCCGCCGACAAAGTGATAGTCGGCGCCGGCATCGGTGTTCAGGAAGCCTTCAAGCGCCTGGATGCTGTCTGAAATCTGCAGGTCGATCCGGCCGCTGGCGAGATCGAGGAACACTTCGTCCTGCGTGCCGTACAGCTTCAGCTCGACATCCGGGAAAGCCTTTTCCATGTAGCACTGGTGGATCGTGCCGCGCTGCAGGCCGACAACCTTGCCTTCCAGGGTTTCAGCCGTCGGGTCGTAGGTCGCACTCTTCGGTCCGACGAACTTGGCCGGCGTGTTGTAGTACTTGCCGGTGAAGTCGACGCGCTTCTTGCGCTCTTCCGTGATCGACATGGATGCCACGATGGCATCGTACTTCTTGGCCAGCAGGGCCGGGATAATGCCGTCCCAGTCCTGTTCGACCAGCTCGCATTCGACGCCCATCTTTTCACACAGCGCATAGGCGATATCGATATCGAAGCCCTTCAGCGTGCCGTCCGCTTCCTTCCAGGAAAACGGAGGATACGCGCCTTCGACGCCGATCCGCAGCTTGTCGGCTGCCTGGGCGCTGACCGCAACGGTCAGCAGGGCCGCCGTCGCGAGAATTGTTTTTAGCAGTTTCATGGAACTCTCCTTATGTTCACTTTACGTGTGTTTGGTCTTTCGGCCGAAGCCGTGCCTTTGTTTGTATCGAGGCGTTCGCCGCCTTCTTCCCTTCTTGGCCGGCGACTGTCGCACCACCGGTTATTCTGTCAATCAATCGCCCCTAATCCATCGCACGGGTCAGAAACTGTCTGAACCGGTCCGATTTCGGGTTCTGGAACACCTGCTGCGGTTCGCCGTCTTCCTCGACCAGCCCTTCATGCAGGAAGATCACCCGGTTCGACACATCACGGGCAAAGCCCATTTCATGCGTCACCACCAGCATGGTGCGGCCCTCTTCTGCCAGATCGCGCATCACCTTCAGCACCTCGCCCACCAGTTCGGGGTCGAGCGCCGATGTCGGCTCGTCGAACAGCAGCACTTCCGGGTCCATCGCCAGCGCCCGGGCAATCGCCGCGCGCTGCTGCTGGCCGCCGGACAGATGCGCCGGGTAATAGCTGCGGCGTTCCCAGATGCCGACCTTGTTCATGATCGCTTCGGCGTTTTCCATTGCTTCGGCTTTCGATTTTCCGAGCACATGGATCGGCGCTTCGATGATGTTTTCCAGCACCGTCAGATGCGACCACAGACAGAAGTTCTGGAACACCATGCCAAGCTTGGTGCGCAGCCGTTCCACCTGCTTCACGTTGCCGATCAGCGGGTTGCCGTCCTTGTCCGGCTTCATCTCGATGGTTTCGCCGCCGACGCTGACGCGGCCCGAATTCGGCGTTTCCAGAAGATTGATGCAGCGCAGGAAGGTGCTTTTGCCGGACCCGGAGGAGCCCAGAATGGAAATCACATCGCCGGATGACGCCGACAGCGAAATCCCTTTCAGAACTTCCAGATCGCCGAAGCTCTTGTGCAGATCCTCAACGACAAGTGCGGCCCCGTTTGCCGTCATGTTGCGAAGTCCCCCCATCGGAGGCAATCGACCTGATACCTGTTCATTTTTATCACCATCGGCTTTGTGCCGTTTGCATTGCGTTTCGATTCGTATCCGTCGAATTGGCAACGCGATGACGGTAAGCCGATAAATCGGGGCGCGCAAGGCGGGTAACGCGACAAATGTTACCGCCTTCAGTTCCGCGTGGAAAAGCATCGCGCGGCGGCTCTGGCCGGTTTTGCGCACCATGAGACGCCCCCTCGCCATTCGACCGGTGATGACCTATCTTGTGGGCATGGATTTTCGCGATCTGAAGAACCGCCGCAAACTGATCGACCGCCGCGCGCTGACCGTGGCGCTGGATGAGCTTATGACTGGCGATACGCCGGAAGGCGACCGCCGGCCCGAGCGCGTGCGTCTGTTCCGCCAGGCCCTGAAAGCCGGCTATGACGAGGTGCGTCACCGGTTCAAGAAAGACCAGGACGGCGAGGCGGCGGCAACCGGCAACGCCTTTGTCGTCGATCAGCTGATCCGCTGCCTTTACGATTTCTCGACCCGCCACATGTACCCGTCGGCCAACCCGACGGAATCGGAAAAACTGTGCATTGTCGCGGTCGGCGGCTACGGGCGCGGCGAACTGGCGCCGAAATCCGATGTCGACCTGCTGTTTCTGTATTCCTACAAGCTGTCGGCCCGGGTCGAACAGGTGGTGGAGGAAATGCTGTACACCCTGTGGGATCTGGGTCTGAAGGTCGGCCACGCAACCCGCAGCGCCGCCGATTGCGTGCGCCTGGCGAAAGCCGACGACACGATCCGCACCGCCCTGCTGGAGCGCCGTTATATCTGGGGCCAGAAATCGTTTTTCACCGAACTCGGCGCCGCGCTGACCAAGGGTCTGCAGGACCGCGCCAGCACCGGGTTTCTGGAAGCCAAACTGGCGGAACGCGACAAACGGCACGAACGGATGGGCGACAGCCGTTATGTGCTGGAACCGAATATCAAGGACGGCAAGGGCGGTCTGCGCGATCTGCACACGTTGTTCTGGATCGCCAAGGACCTGTATGCGGTTGGCAGCGTCACCGAGCTGGTCGACAAAGGCGTGCTGACGGCGGCGGAAGTGAAACGCTTCGCCAAGGCGCAGCGTTATCTGTGGACCCTGCGCTGCCATCTGCATTACCTGACCGACCGGGCCGAGGAACGCCTGACCTTCGATGTGCAGCCGGAACTGGCGCGGCGCATGGGCTATACCGACCATGCCGGCACGCTGGGCGTCGAACGGTTCATGAAACACTATTTCCTGATCGCCAAGGATGTCGGCGATCTGACGCGGATTTTCTGCGCCGCCATCGAGGCGCAGCACAAGAAACGCCCGCTTCTGAGCATGGCGCGGCTGCGCAGCGACCGCGATGTCGAGGGGTTTGTCGGCCGCAGCGGCTGGCTGACAATGACGACGAAGGACCAGTTCAAACAGACGCCGGCCGATATGATCCGGCTGTTCGACGTGGCCCAGCGCACCGGCATCGGCATTCATCCCGACGCCCTGAAGTCGATCACCCGCAACCTGTCGCGCATCAACCAGGCGTGCCGCGACGACCCGGACGCGAACCGCCATTTTCTGGCGATCCTGTCTTCGCCGAAAAACCCGGAAGGCACGTTGCGCAAGATGAATGAATGCGGTCTGTTCGGCCGTTTCGTGCCGGATTTCGGGCGTGTCGTCGCGCAGATGCAATACGACATGTACCATGTCTATACGACCGACGAGCACACCATTCGCGCCATCGGCATCATCAGCCGCATCGAGAACGGCGAGCTGGAAGCCGACCACCCGCTGTCGACCCGCATCATCAAGACCATTTCATCGCGCGAGGTTCTGTATGTCGCCGTGCTGCTGCACGATATCGCCAAGGGGCGCGGCGGCGACCATTCGGTGATCGGGGCCGATGTGGCGCGCGAACTGTGCCCGCGCCTTGGCCTGAGCGAGGAACAGACGGAAACCGTCGCCTGGCTGGTGCTGCATCATCTGGCGATGTCGGAAGCGGCCTTCAAACGCGATATCGACGACCCGAAAACCATCGTCGATTTCGCCTCGCTGGTACAGTCGGTGCAGCGGCTGCGGTTGCTGACCTGCCTCACCGTCGCCGATATCCGCGCCGTCGGCCCGAATGTCTGGAACAACTGGAAGGCCTCCCTGCTGCGCAAGCTGTATGACGCGGCGGAGGATGTGCTGAGCCAGGGTCTCGACGTACGCGGGCACGAAGAACGGGTGGCCGCTGTGCGGGAAGATCTGGCGGCGCGACTGTCGACATGGCCGGAGGAGGCCCGCGACCGGCATATCGCCCGCCTGCCCGCCGGCTATCTGCTGGCCAACGACCTGCCGCATCTGGCGCATCAGGCGGAAATCGTCGCCGAGGCGGAACGCCATGAGCAACCGCTGGGACTGAATGTCCGCGTGCTCGACGGCATGGACGTCACCGAGGTCACCATCGCCGCGCCCGACCATCCGGGCCTGTTTTCAAGGCTGGCCGGCGCGCTGGCGGTGTGCGGCGCGACGATTGTCGATGCCAAGATCGCCACCTTCAACGACGGCCTGGCGCTCGACGTGTTCACCGTGCAGGACATCGATGGCGGTGCGTTCCGCTCGTCCGCCAAGACCGCGCGGCTGTCGGTGCGCATCGACCAGATACTCGGCGGCAAGGTGAAGCCGCTGGAGGAGCTGGAAAAACAGCGCAGCAGCCTGCCGAGCCGCACCGATGTTTTTCTGGTGCCGCCCCGGGTGATCATCGACAACGAGGCGTCGAACACCCACAGCGTGGTCGAGGTCAATGGCCGCGATCGGCCCGGCCTGCTGTACAGGGTAACCAACGCGCTGTTCAAGATCGGCCTGCAGATTTCAACGGCGAAGATTTCCACCTTCGGCGAACAGGTGGTCGACGTGTTCTACATCAAGGACGTGTTCGGCATGAAGGTGACCCATGCCGGCAAGTTGCGCCAGATTCAGGAAACGCTGCTGGACGTGCTGAAGGAGTCCGACCCGTCGCAACAGCAGGCGACAGGAGGCCCGGTCGACCGGCGCGACAGCGCCACCCGCATGGCCGTGCGCGAGGAATGGGCGCACCGCGACGACCTGGCGTCACCGACCGACACGGTGGAAGCCGCGGAATAGAGACCGCCGGCCCGGCAATGCGATGCCGCCTTCTTTTGGCCGCAAGAATCGTCTATTGAACCAGTCTGGTAGTAGGCGGTTCCTTTCATGACATCACTTCTCAGATCGATCGCAACGGTCGGCGGCTGGACGATGATCAGCCGCGTCCTGGGCTTCGTGCGCGACGTGATGATCGCCAATGTGCTGGGCGCGGGCATGATCGCCGATGCGTTCTTCATCGCCTTCAAGTTCCCCAACCTGTTCCGCCGGCTGTTCGGCGAAGGCGCGATGAACGCCGCCTTCGTACCGCTCTATGCCGGACGGCTGGAAGGCGAGGGCGCGGACGCCGCGCGCGCCTTTGCCGCCGATGTCGCCGCCATGCTGACCGCGTGGTCATTGTTCCTGACGCTCGCCCTGATGGCCGCGATGCCCTGGGTGATGACCGTGACGGCGCATGGTTTCGTCGACCAGCCGGACAAGTTCGATCTGACGGTGGAACTGGCGCGCATCACCTTTCCCTATCTTCTGTTCATGGTGCTGGCGGCCTTCCTGTCCGGCATGCTGAATTCCATCGGCAAGTTCGCCGCCGCCGCCGCCGCGCCGGTCATTCTGAACATCGTTTTCATCACCGCCCTGCTGATGATCCATTTCGGCCACGCCACCCTGCCCGGCCAGACCCTGGCCTATGCGGTCGCGGTATCGGGCGCGTTGCAGTTTCTGATGCTGGTGATGGCCTGCCGCAAGCAAGGCATCATGCCGTCACTGCCAATCCCCAAACTGACAAAAGGCGTCAAACGGCTGCTGATGCTGATGGCGCCGGGGGTTCTGGGCGCGGGCGTGGTGCAGATCAACGTATTGGTCGGCGACATGCTGGCCACAATGCTGCGGGAAGGATCGGTTTCCTTCCTGTATTACGCGGATCGGGTAAATCAGCTGCCGCTGGGCGTTGTCGGCACGGCCGTGGGCATCGCGCTGCTGCCGCTATTGTCGAGGCAGTTTCGCGCCGGCGATGTTGCCGCCGCCACCGACAGCATGAACCGGGCTCTGGAAGTCTGCATGATCCTCACCGTGCCCGCCGCTGTGGCTCTGGTCACGATGCCGGAAGCTATCGTGACCGTGCTGTTCCAGCGCGGTGCGTTCGATGCCGGCGATACCGCGGCGACATCGGGCGCGCTACGCGCCTTCGCGCTGGGCCTGCCTGCCTATGTTCTGGTGAAGGCGCTGGCGCCGGGATTCTTCGCGCGCGAAGATACCACGACGCCGGTCCGGGTCGCGATTGCCTCGATGGCATTGAACCTTGTTCTGGCGATCAGCCTGATGCAGGTCCTGGACCATGTCGGGATCGCGCTGGCGACCGCCATCGCGGCCTGGATGAATGCCGGGTTGCTGGCTTTCATCCTTGCCCGGCGCGGCCTGTTCCGCATCGATGCGCGGTTGCGGCGGGTGATGCCGCGGCTGATGCTGAGCGCTTTCGGCATGGGCGTCGCGCTGTATTTTGGTGCCGATGCGGCCGCCATGCTGCTGCAGGATGGCGAGGCGGTCCGCATAGCAGCCCTGGCCGGGCTGATCGTCGGCGGCATGATCGTCTATGCCGTTCTGGTTCAGATCACCGGCGCGGCGGATTTCCGTGAACTCGGGCGGATGCTTAAACGGCCGGCGAAACCAACTTCCTGAACGCCGCTCTAGAAGAAGTGATAGTACGCGGCGACGGCACCGGCGATGCCGACGGCCCACAGCGCATAAACAATCCGGTAATACAGTTTCCTGCCGCGTTTCTCGCGGGCGTCTCTTTCTTTATAATAGGCGGATTTGTCGTAGGAATCGTCATCGCCCTCGCCGTCCCCGCCGGCCGGTTCCGCCGCCTGCGTGAATGCTGCAGGATCGTTCGGCGTGGTTTTCCGCTCCTTCCTGTTTGCCGGCCCCTGGATTGCGCCAAGAGCCTCCCGCTCATCCGGCGGAATGATATCGGTCGTCATTTCGAACCAGGCTGTCTTTTCGAACGGGCGGTCAAGGGCTTCCGAACCCACGAAATCCGGCCCGCCCAGCTTCCGGAAAACCTTCAGGACGTCGTCAACATCCCACATCGCCGGCATCTCCGATTCCTCGGGCAGCGGGGCGCCGAGGACGAAACATTCCGCCGCCTCGGCGTATTCCGTCCTCATGGCGTAGCGAATGGCCGCACCGTCTGCGTCCGTCACCAGAAAGCCGTCGCCGTAGCCGCTGCCCGCGAAATCGATCTGAAACGCGCGCGCACCGAAATGCTTCGCCAGCCGCATCGTATAACCGTAATCGGACAGCGGAAATTCCCAGGGTGTCGCGAGAAAAGTCCAGCCGTCGACGACAGCAATCAGAAACGGGCCGGACCGTTCGCCCCCGCCTGACGCCATGACCAGGTCGTCGAACGTTGCGGGATTTGCATGGACCGACTCCTCATCGTCCGGGATCGGATCGCCGATCCGTTTCGTGTACAGATCGGGCGTCGCCGTCAGCGCCTCGAAATGGTCGCCTTCGATGGCGATAAACGCGATCAGTTCGTCGGGTGAATAGGCCATCGGTCGGCTCCGTCTGCTGCTATTTTTGGATGCAGCACCCACTCTACTCGTATTTCAGGTGGTCGTTCAATCCGCTCCCGCCACACCGCCAGCTTGACGCGGCAAGCACACCGCATCATAACCGCCGCGCAGGATGTTGAGTTAAGGGGTGACCTTCCGTGAGCGCATCAACAAAGAATCGCATTTTTTCCGGTATCCAGCCGTCCGGCAACCTGACGCTGGGCAATTATCTGGGCGCGATCCGCAACTGGGCCAAATTACAGGACGACTACGACTGCATCTACTGTCTCGTCGACCTGCATGCGATCACCCTGTTTCAGGAACCGGAAACGCTGCGCCGCAACACCCGCGAAGTCGCCGCCGGCATCATGGCCTGCGGCATCGACCCGACAAAGCATATCCTGTTCAACCAGTCTCAGAATCCCGACCATGCGGAACTGGCCTGGTATTTCAACTGCGTCGCCCGGATGGGCTGGCTGAACCGGATGACCCAGTTCAAGGAAAAGGCCGGCAAGAACAAGGAAAACGCCTCGACCGGCCTGTTCGTCTATCCGAACCTGATGGCCGCTGACATTCTGGCTTACCGCGCCACCCATGTGCCGGTCGGCGACGACCAGAAGCAGCATCTGGAGCTGGCCCGCGACATCGCCCAGAAATTCAACAACGACTGGAAGGTCGATAACTTCTTCCCGGTCATCGAACCGCTGATCCTGGGCGAGGCGACGCGGGTGATGAGCCTGCGCGACGGCACGGCCAAGATGTCGAAATCCGATCCGTCGGATATGAGCCGCATCAACCTGACAGACACGTCGGACGACATCGCGAAGAAGATCCGCAAGGCGAAAACCGATATGGATCCGCTGCCCGACAGCAAGGACGGGCTGGAAGGCCGGCCGGAAGCGCAGAACCTTGTCACTATCTACGCCGCGATGACCGACCGGTCTGTCGATGCGGTGCTGGCGGAAGTCGCCGGCAAGCAGTTTTCCGAATTCAAGCCGCTGCTGGCCGATGCGGCGGTCGCGCATCTGGCGACGATTACCGGCGAAATGCGCCGGTTCATGGCCGATCCGGCGGAAATCGATTCAATCCTTCATGTCGGTGCGGCGCGGGCGCGGGAAATATCAGCCCCGATTCTGGCTGAGGTGCGCGATCTTCTGGGGCTTGTTCATCCCTGATTTCAGCAACTATTACGGTTCGAATTTTTTTACACACCCTGCAGCGCCATTAACATTTCGTTAATCGATTCAGTCGATAGTCCTTTGCCAACTGGTTTGAGGAATTGAAATGCTCGGTGCGACACATCAAGGTTGGCAAACGGTTTCGCCTGCCGGCCCGACCGGACTCTCCGAAGGGCTTGCAATGTCGTTCGAAACGCACAGCCTGCATTCTTTTGTGACGCTTCCCCAATCCGACCGGATTCACCGGTTTCTTTCCTACTGGATGGCGTTACGCGGCAACCGGAATCTGCCGCAGCGCGGCGATCTTGATCCGTTGGCGATTCCCTCGGTTCTGAACGGAATCTGGCTGATCACCGTCGATATCGCGACCGACACCTTTCATTCCCGCCTCGCCGGCGAAGCAGTGAACCGGTTTTTCGGGCGCACGATGGCCGGCAGCAATATTGAAGACGCCCTGCCGGAGAACTCCATGAAACCTCTGCACGCCCAGATCCGCCGGGTGCGGGACGGCGAATGCATGCTGCTTGAGCAGGGCAACTTGCTGCGCCCCGACGGAGCCCATGTTCGCGGCGAACGGCTGCTGGCGCCTTTCGCCACCTATAACTACGGTGTCAGAAAAGGCATCGACCATATTGTCGGCGTACTCATTGCCTCCGGCCCGGTTTCCCGGGCGACTGTCGCTGGAACGACCGAACCCGCCCGGGTTTTCGAGGTTCCGTTGCGGTAATCATGCCGCCTCGCAAACGCCGCCAACCCGGTGTCTGCCCCTTTCTTACCCCGAAGCGTCCAGCCGCACCGAAGCTGGAACAGGCCGGCAGCATATGGTCAGAGCCAATGCGGTGCAGGATCACGACCGTTTCCTGATTGACTCCCAATAAATTGATTGGTTAACCAGATTATTTATTGGTTATACTATTTATTTAACGAAACCTGAACCGGCGGGCTGAAAATGGGGCGCATCAGGCTGGACGATATCAGACGGCGGGAGCTGGTCGACGCCGCAATCCGCGCCGTCGCCGCCAACGGGCTGGAAAAGGCCACCGTATCGGTGATTGCCGCCGAGGCCGACATCTCGCCCGGCATCGTGCATCATTACTTCCGCGACAAGACCGCCCTGCTGGAAGCCGCCATGCGGGCGATCCGCGCGCCGCTGCCGGGCCTGTTCACGCGCAGCCTCGCCGGGGCCGATGGAAAGCATGACCGGCTGCAGGCGCTGATCGACGCCTGTTTCGACCCTTCCGTGTTCTCACCGGTTACGGTTTCCGCCTGGACTGCCTTTTCCGCCGCCGCACCGCATGTCAGCGCTTTCGGACGGGTGCGGGCGGCGCAGCGACGACGACTCGCCGGCGCGGCCTGCCATGCCCTGCGCGGCCGGATCGACGACAGCTATCGGCGCTGGTACGGCGATGTCATCGCCGGAGCGATCGACGGCGTGTGGTTCGATGCCGCGACCGTCGAGGGCGCCGCGGACGCAGACAGGGCAAAGGCCGTGCTGCAGACACTGCTGGCCGGGCCTGGCGGTATGGCCATCGCCGGCTGACCGGCAGAACCGGTGCGCGTTTTTCTTGCAGCCTGACGTCATGGGTCTTATGTCTTCGGGATGATGTATTTAAGCCTTCCCGCCCTTATCCGCTCGGGCCGCGTCATCGGCGCGGCGGCGTTGTGCCTTGTTCTGACCGGGTGCTACCTGCCTGACCGCTTCAAGATCGAGCTGACGATGGAGGCCAACGGCGACTATCTCTACACCTATTCCGGCGAGCTGATGTCGTACAATTTCCTGAAGAAGATCGGCCAGGGCGAAGCCACGGCCGACGATCAGGAGCAGATCGATATCTACGCCAATGACCTGAAACGCGATTCCGGGTTCAAGACCGTCACCTATATCGGCAACGCGCGCTACCGGGTGGTGTATGAACGACGCAACAACATCCTCGAAAACCGCATGTTCAGCTTTGTCAGCCGACGGTCTCCCTTCATGCTGCTGAAACAGCGCGAGGACGGCGCGGTCGAGATTTCCGGCAGCCGTCCGGCGAAACAGTACCGTGACGAGCTGGTCGCCAAGGGGTTCGACACGCGCGGCACGATCCTGATCCGCAGCAAGATGCGGTCGATCGAGGATAACGCGGATGAAAGCCGTCTCGGCGGCGAGTATGACCTGTACGCCTGGGTGTTCGAGACCATCGAAAAGGACCCGCCCAAGCTGGTCCTGATCCCCGGCGGGTAACGTTCAGGCGCGGCTTCTGGCGCGTTTTACCAACCTGACCAGCTCCACCCGCGCGGTTTCCGCATCCGTCACCGTTTTGTCGAACGGCAACCGCGCAACCGTACCGTCACGCTGCAGATCGGCGCCTTCCGGGTCGACGCCGGTGAGCCGCCAGCCGACCCCCGGCAGACCCAGAATGACATTCGCATACAGGCCGACCGCATCGGCATGGTCTTCGTTCATATGCGCCACCACGCCGGCTTCCTCGCCGGCCAATGCCGCCGCATCCGGCGCATCGAGCGTCACCGCCTTGCCGTCCATCCAGTGAATCCGGCCGAACCCGGCCACCAGATGCGCCCGGTCGACAGTCATCCTGAACAGATGGAAATCGCCGAACCCGGCATAAAAGGCGCTGCCCTTATGGCGCGCGGTGAAACGGTTCAACAGCGCAAGGTCATCGGCCGGTTCAACGGCGCCCATCAGGGTCACGCGCGGGCCGGTCAGCGGTTCGGCAAGGCCCGCCGTACCGTCGATCAACAGTGAACAGCGTGGATCGGCACGCAGGTTTTTCGTATGGTCGGCCAGATCGCTGATCAGCAGCAAAGGCCGCGCCGCGTGGTCGCACGCATACAGCACGAGCGAGCCGTACGCGTGGCCGGCGGGGGCGTTATCGTCGCCGCGATGGGCGGTTGAAAGCACCGCGCGGTCATGGCTCCTGATAAGATGGCGGCTGAGGGTTTCCGGGGCTTCCGGTGCGGCCTGTTTCTCGGTCATCGGCGTTATCCGTCAGTCAGCTTGATGAGTTCCCGCGCAACCGCGTCGGAATCGCCATTGGTGCGCAGCATCGCCGTCAGCGTGTCGTCCGGCCCGACCAGATACAGAAACGACGAATGGTCCATCAGGTAGTTTTCCGGGTCGTCGCCTTCGGCCTTGGCGTAGAATACACGAAAGTCATGCGCCACCCTGGCGATGGCGTCGGGCGAGCCGGTCAGCCCGATCATCCGGTCATGGAAATTGGCGACATATTCGCCCATCAGCGACGGCGTATCGCGTTCCGGATCGACCGTGATGAAGATCGGCTGAATGCGGGCGGCGATGTCAGGCTCGGTTTCGGCGACCTTCTGCACCGCCTGGCCCATGACCAGCAATTCGGTCGGGCAGACATCGGGGCAATAGGTATAGCCGAAATAGATAAGCTGGTATTCGCCGGCAAAGGCGCTGCTGTCGACCTGTTCGCCCCGCGAATCGATCAGGCTGTAGGGCGCACCGACGGCCTTTTGCGGCACGAAGGACAGGCCGGGGCCTTCGGCGCTGCCGGTTGCCTGCCGGTCGGTATATTGCCAGACCACGAAGCCTGTTACGGCGAGCGCCGCCAGTGCGGCGATCAGGGCGATGACCACCGCCTGTTTGTTGCTGCCCGTCATGCCGGAATGTCCCCTGTCTTGCGAAAATGCGTTTCACAGACCATGTAAGCGGCAGGCGGGGCGTCTGCAAGGACGCATATCCCGCGATGTTTCCACGCGGCTGCCGCAATTTCGCCACATCCGCGGATGACCATCGACGTGTTATTTCGTGGTAAAAGGCAATCGGCGGGTCAGGTCACAGGGGTACCAAAAATGCACAAGAATTCAATCGCTCTGGTCGATGACGACCGCAACATCCTGACATCGGTATCGATGGCCCTTGAATCGGAAGGCTACGAAGTCCGCACCTATACGGACGGCGAGGCCGCTCTGCACGGCATGAACAGCAAACAGCCCGATCTGGCGGTGCTGGACATCAAGATGCCCCGCATGGACGGCATGGAACTGCTGCAGAAGCTGCGCAACACCACCCAGTTGCCGGTCATTTTCCTGACCAGCAAGGACGACGAGGTCGACGAGCTGATGGGGCTGCGGATGGGCGCGGACGATTACATCCGCAAGCCGTTCACCCAGCGCCTGCTGATCGAGCGTATCCGCGCCCTGCTGCGCCGGGTCGATGCCGACAAGGGCGCGGCGAAAACCGAGGGCGGCATTTTGACCCGCGGTCATATGGTGCTGGATTCAGACCGCCACCAATGCACCTGGAAAGACAAGCCGGTGCAGCTTACCGTGACGGAGTTTCTGATCCTGAAAGCGTTGGCGAGCCGGCCGGGCCATGTCAAAAACAGGGACCAGCTTATGGATGCGGCTTATGGCGAGAACATTTATGTCGACGACCGCACCATCGACAGTCATATCAAGCGGCTGCGCAAGAAACTTCGGCAGGTCGATGATGATTTTGGCCATATTGAAACGCTGTACGGCGTTGGCTACCGCTACAAGGAAGAATAACGCGGCGGTGCTGCGCCCATGACCGATCCCCGTCTTCCCCGGCGCGATCGCCTTCTGTCACCGCTGACCAGACGGATTCTGGCCGTCAACGTCATTGCCCTGGCGATTCCGATCGCCGGGCTGTTGTATCTTGGCCCCTACCGCGACAACCTGATCCAGGCCGAAATGGAGGCGCTGCGTACCCAGGGCGAGATTTTCGCCGGAGCGCTGGGCGAAGGGGCGATCAAGATCACGGTTGCCGGCGACGAGGTTCTGAGCATCGTTCCCGCCCGCCACATTATCCGCCGGCTGTCGGAACCGACCAAGGTGCGCGCCAGGCTGTATCTGCATGACATGCAGGTCGCTGCCGATTCCAGCCAGCTCGGTGCGGCCGGCACCGCCGTGCGGGTCGAGGATCTGCCGCCGCCGAATACCGACAGCACCTCGGTCGTTGCCCCGATTCTCGACGTGATGGAACAGATGACCACCCTGCTGGGCGACCAGCATATCGAAGTCTATTCCGATGCCCTGCGGCAGAGCGGCAGTGCGCTGCCCGAAGTCGAACACGCGCTGAACGGCGAAATTGCCGGCGCGGTGCGGCAATACAAGGATGGCGGGCTGATCCTGTCGGTCGCGCTGCCGGTGCAGCGGTATTACAAGGTTTTCGGCGCGCTGAACCTGTCGAAGGACGGCACCGAAATCGAAGCCGCCCTGCGCAATGTCCGCAGCACCATTCTGATGGTTTTCGCCGGCGCGCTGGTTGTCACCGTCGCGCTGTCGGTTTATCTGGCCAGCGCCATCGCCCGGCCGCTGAACCGGCTGGCGCTGGCGGCGGAACGGGTCCGCCGCAATGTCGCGCTGGATAACGTGAACATCCCCGACATGACCGGGCGCGGCGACGAAATCGGCGATCTGTCGGGCATGCTGCGTGACATGACCGATGCCCTGCGCTTGCGGATGGTCGGCATCGAACGCTTCGCCGCCGATGTGGCGCATGAAATCAAGAACCCGCTGACCAGCCTGCGCAGCGCCGTCGAAACCGCCGCCCGCATCAAGAACCCAGAACAGCAGCAGCAGTTGATGACCATCATCAAGGAAGATGTCGACCGGCTGGACCGGCTGATCAGCGATATTTCCGACGCCTCGCGGCTGGATGCCGAGCTGAGCCGCGACGAGGCGGAACCGGTCGACCTGTCCAACATGCTGTCCATGCTGTCCGAACTGCACAGTTCCGGCGCGCAGACAGTCGCGGTCCACACCATCGGCGACGGGCCCTTCATGGTCAGCGGCAGCGAGGGAAGACTGGTTCAGGTTTTCCGCAACCTGATCACCAACGCCCAGAGCTTCAGCCCGGAAGACAGTGTGATTCGCCTGTCGGTGCGGCGCAACGGCGAGGTTGTCGAAGCGGCGGTAGAGGATGACGGGCCGGGCATTCCGGAAGGCAAGCTGAACGCGATTTTCGACCGGTTCTATTCGGAACGGCCCAGCGCCGAGAAGTTCGGCACCCATTCCGGCCTTGGCCTGTCTATTTCAAAACAGATCGTCGAGGCGCATGGCGGTGAAATTCACGCCGAAAACCGCATCAGCGGCCAGGCCGGTATCTGCGGCGCACGGTTTACCGTCATTCTGCCGGCGATGGCGGCCTGACCGAAACGCCGGTGAAAATCCTGTATAGAGAAATTGATCGGTTGAGGACTCGCGATTTTCGATCCGGAGTATTATGGTCGCGTGGAACTTTGGGCGGGGACCGGTTTGTCGGATAAATCCATCAGGGTGCATGGCACCGCAGTTGCCGTTGACGGCGCTGGCGTTCTGCTGCGCGGACCGTCCGGTTCGGGCAAGTCCGACCTTGCCTTGCGGCTCATCGAGGCGGGCTTTGCCCTGCTTGTCGCCGACGACCAGAGCGAAATCCGCCCCGGGAAAGGCGAACCGGTGCTGACCGCGCCGCCCGCCTTGCAAGGCCTGCTGGAAGTGCGGGGCGTCGGCATCGTCGCCACCGCCACCGTACCATCCGCACCGTTGCGCCTGATTGTCGACCTCGCGCTGCCGGAAAAGATCGAGCGGCTACCGGAAAACCGGACGGAAGCGGTATTGGGGTACGCTGTGCCCGTTCTGTTCCTGTCGCCGTTTGAAGCCAGCGCCCCGGCCAAGCTGCGCGCAGCGGTTCGCCATCTGGCGATACCGGGCCGGGCAGAGGCGGCGGAATGACCCGACCCGGTTCCGATCGACAGGCGCAGCAGGGACAGATGCTGCTGGTGACCGGCATGAGCGGGGCCGGCCGGTCCACCGCGCTGAAGGTCCTGGAAGATCTGGGGTTCGAGGCCGTAGACAACCTGCCTCTCTCGCTGCTGGCGCGGCTGGCCGATGGCCCGAAGAACGACGAGGCGTCGCGCCCGCTGGCCGTCGGCATCGATGTGCGCAGCCGCGATTTCGGCTCCGTCGCCCTGCAGGAAGAGGTCGACAAGCTGATCCACGCCGATCATCTGGACGTCACCCTGCTGTTTCTGGATTGCGAGGATACAGCCCTGATCCGGCGCTATGCGGAAACCCGTCGCCGCCATCCGCTTGCCGCCGACCGGCCGGTGGAAGACGGGCTGGCGCTGGAACGGCGGGTCATCGCGCCTTTGCGCAATCGCGCCGATATCGTGATCGACACGACCGAACTGACCGTGTGGGATCTGAAACAGCGCCTGGCCACCGAATTCGCACATGGCGCATCGACCGGCATGGCGGTCAGCGTGGTTTCGTTTTCCTATCGCAAGGGCCTGCCGCGCGAGGCCGATCTTGTCTTCGACGCCCGGTTTCTGACCAACCCGCATTACGACCCCGCGCTGCGACCGCTGACTGGCCGCGACGCCGCCGTTGCCGACGCGGTCGCCGCCGACCCGGACTTCAGCGGGTTCTGGACGCGCTTGACCGATCTGCTAACCTTGACCCTGCCGCGCTACGAACGCGAAGGTAAAAGTTACCTGACCCTGGCTGTCGGCTGCACGGGAGGAAGACATCGGTCGGTGTTCATTGCCGAGAAACTGCATCGCTGGCTGCAGGACCAGCAGCGGGCGGGTATTTTCGGCGTCTCCGGCCTGTCGAATCCGATCCGGGTTATTCACCGGGACATGCCGAAAGAGACAACAGACTCATGACGCCGTTGAACCGACGTCTTAAAATCGCCGCGCAAGCGTTTAAAGGAAACAGAACATGATAGGTTTGGTACTCGTGACCCATGGCCGGCTGGCGGAAGAGTTCGTCGCCGCGATGGAGCATGTGGTCGGCCCGCAGGAGCAGATCGAAACGATTTCCATCGGCCCGGACGACGACATGGAAAAGCGCCGTCGGGATATTCTGGAGGGTACACGATCGGTCGATACCGGCGACGGGGTGATTGTCCTTACCGACATGTTCGGCGGCACGCCGTCGAATCTGGCGATTTCGATCATGGACAAGGCCAGGGTGGAGGTGATCGCCGGCGTCAACCTGCCGATGCTGATCAAACTGGCCAGCGTGCGGTCGACTGAAAATCTGGATTCCGCTGTCACCGCCGCACAGGAGGCGGGAATCAAATACATTAATGTTGCCAGCAAGCTGCTGGCGGACTGACGGCGGCGCGGCCGGGGAGCGCAGAATGGATCAACCCGTTGCCGGAAATGCCGGCCCTGTCGATGCGATGATCTGCAACGAACGCGGCCTGCACGCCCGGGCGGCGGCCAAGTTCGTCAAAACGGCCGAACAGTATGACGCCGCCGTTACCGTGTCGAAGGACGGCATGAGCGTCGTCGGAACCTCGATCATGGGGCTGATGATGCTGGGCGCCAGCAAGGGGTCGACAATCCGGCTGGAAGCAGCGGGCCGGTCCGCCGGAAAGGCGCTTCAGGCGCTGCAGATGCTGATCGCGAACGGGTTCGACGAAGACAAGTAGCGTCTACAGGCCTACCGGTATCGGGATCCGGCGACGGGTTGCGGGAAAGAACAGGCGACGGATTGCGGAAAAGAACAGGCGAGGACATGACCACGAAGCGGGAAACGATCCTGAGCGGCGTCGGTGTTTCCGGCGGCATCGCCATCGGCATCGCCTATGTCGTCGATACGGCGGCCGGCGTCTACCCGGAATATACGGTTGCCGCCTCGAAACGGGATGCCGAGGCTGACCGTCTGGACAAGGCCGTGCAGACGGCGATGCGCCAGTTGCGCGCACTGAAGGCGAAGACGAAAACCGCGGGCAAGTCCGCCGCCGACGATCTCGGCCAGTTGCTCGACGCCCATATCGCCATGCTCGACGGGTCGCGGCTGGTGCGCGGTGCGCGCGGCCTGATCGAAAGCAGCGGGTTGAACGCAGAAGCGGCGGTACAGCATCAGGTCGCCGATATCGTGCGCAGTTTCGAGGCGATGGAAGACGCCTATCTGGCCGCCCGGGCCGACGATGTGCGCGATGCCGGTGGCCGCATTCTGCGCAACCTGTCGGAACGGCCAGTCGACAACTTCGCCGGTCTGCCGGAAAACACCATCGTTATCGCCGAGGAGCTGACCCCCGCAGACACGGTGCAGATGGACCCGAAAAAGGTCGCCGGGTTCGCGGCGGTGCTGGGCGGGGCGGAAGGCCATACCGCGATCATCGCCCGGTCGCTCGGTGTGCCGGCGGTGCTCGGCGCAGCGGGCCTGATGAGCGGCATCCGCTCCGGCGACACCGTGCTGCTCGACGGTCGCAGTGGCAAGGTCATCGTCAATCCGGGCAAGGCGACGCTGCGGTCCTACGAAAAGAAGAAACACGACGCCGAGCGTGAAGTGCAGAAGCTGAGCCGGCTGCGGTCTGTGCCGGCCATCACCCGCGACAATATCGCTGTCGGGCTGCAGGCCAATCTCGACCGGCCGCAGGATGTCGGCGCGGCGCTGGAAGCCGGCGCCGAGGGCGTCGGCCTGTTCCGCACCGAGTTTCTGTACATGAACCGGCCGGAGCCGCCGAGCGAGGCCGAACAGCTTGAAGTACTGTTGCAGGTGGTCAACAACATGGAAGGCCGTCCGGTCACCTTTCGCACCCTCGATATCGGCGGTGAAAAGCTGGCCTATTCGCTGGGCGATCATGTCGGCGGGTCGGTGAACCCGGCGCTCGGCGTGCGCGGCGTGCGGCTGTCGCTGAAACAGCCGTCGCTGCTGGAACCGCAATTTTGCGCCATGCTGCGCGCCGCCGCCTACGGGCCGGTGCGCATTCTGCTGCCGATGATCACCACGCCGGGCGAAGTCCGTCAGGCGCGCGACATTCTGGCGCGGATGTGGCGGCGGCTGAAACGGCGCGGCGTCAGGCTGCCGGACGAGATGCCGCCGCTGGGCGTGATGATCGAGGTTCCCGGCGCGGCTTTGGCGGCCGATTCGCTGGCCCAGGCGGCGGATTTCTTCGCCATCGGCACCAACGACCTGACCATGTACACGCTGGCGATCGACCGGGCCGACGACCAGGTGGCGCATCTGTACAACCCGCTGCATCCCGCCGTGTTGCGGTTGATCGAATTTTCCATCCAGGCGGCGCTCAGGGCGCGCAAACCGGTCAGCATCTGCGGTGAAATGGCGGGCAACCCGCGCTTTACCGCACTGTTGCTGGGGCTGGGCTGTCGTGACCTTTCGGCCTCGGCGCCGTCGCTGCTGCGCATCAAGCAACGGATCCGCAAACTGGACATGGTAAGCGCCGCATCGCGGGCGCGGATGGTGATGGAAATCTCCGATGCCGGGCGCATCGCCGCCCTGCTCGACGACATGGATGCGCTGGTTTGATCCAGCGCAAAAGAACCGGTTTCAGTTTGCTGTTGAAAGCGAAACCGGTTATGGTCCGACCAATTGTGGAGATTTCGCGGCAGACAGGCGACAGGACGATGGTCGCCTTGTGGGTTGCACTGAAAATCGGGGGCCTGATGACCAGCACAACGGGAACGATTTCGACCAGAGCCGGACAGTTTTTTTCGGCCCGTGCGAAAACGGCTTTGCGCAGTACGGTTGCTGCCGTCGCCCTGAGCCTCGCGGCGTCGCCACTATCGGCTGCCTGTCTTGAAACAAGCTCGGCATCGGCTCTTTCCGCAAAATCGTTCTCTTCCGTCGACCGCGCCCACGCCATGCGGATGCTGCAATCGGAAATGATGGTTGCCGGTCTCGCCTGCAGCGCAAAACCCGCCTACAACGCATTCGCAAAACGTTACAAGATGACGCTGATCAAGAACGGCGACCGTCTGAAGAAGCACTATTATGCGGAATACGGCGCAGCGGACGGATTCACGAAGCTCAACACCTTTGTTACCCGTCTCGCCAACGAGGCCTCGATGCGCATTGCGTCCTTCGGTCCCGGCTACTGCCAGACCGCGATGGCGCGGTTTGACCAGCTTCTGACAGCGCCGGTCGATGCGCTGGATCAGTATTCGACCCAGTATGCGATGGAACTCGGCATGATGCCGACAACCCCGGTTGTCGTTCAGACCGCCGCGACCAGCACGGAATGCGCCGACACCGCAGAACGGGTTGCGTCCACAGCGGAATAACCGGCGCCCGCGTCCCGCTGCTTCGGGCCGCATTCTGCACATCCCGGCCTAACCCACCACAGATACCTGCCGTTACGTTTCGGTCGCGACGCGCTGCCGCCCTTGGGCGTCCCGCAGGCGCGGCGCAATTGCTTGTGCGCGTGGCAGGACCAACACCACACAGGGGAAACACGCCACATCACAAGAAGCATGCCGCACAAAAAGAAACGGCAGCCCGAAGACTGCCGTTTCGATAGAGGTCCCTGACCGAAGGACCGTTGCCGGTATCCTCCCCTGTATTACTGCAGGACGATCTCCACCCGGCGGTTCTGAGGTTCGCGAACACCGTCGTCGGTTTCGACCAACGGGTCAGCTTCACCCTTCGCCTGAACGGTCACGCCGCTTGTCGGGAAGCCGAGGCGGGCCAGTTCGAGCTGAACTGCATTGGCACGCCGTTCGGACAGGCCCAGGTTATACTGCGCACCACCGGATTTGTCGGCATGGCCGGTAGCGACGATGCGCGCAACGTTACCCTGTGCCGCATAGTCGCGGGCCTGCTGGATAATGTCTCTGGCTTCGGCCGTCAGGTTCGACTCATCCCAGTCAAAGAAGACGATGAAGTTGCGCACGATCGAGGGCGGCGGGGGCGGAGGAGCGGGTTCCGGTTCCGGCGCAGCCTGAACAACAGGCTCCACGACAGGTTCCGGGGCCGGCGGAGGCGGCGGCGGAGGCGACCAGAAACGATACCGCAGACCCAGCGATACTGTCTGGGCGGCGTAATCGGCTTCGGCGTCGCCGCCGGCAGCCACACTGAATTCAAGATCCGGTACATAGATGTACGAATACTGTGCCACCAGGTCCATCTGATCGGAGAGCTGGAAGCTCAAGCCGGCCAATGCCTGTGCGGCGAAGCCGTAATCGCTATCGGAAATGCTGCTGCCGTTCACCGGGTTGACCCCGTTGGCATCGACATAGGCAACACCGAGACCGGCGCCGAGGAACGGTTTGACCAGCGGTTCGCCGATATCGAAGTCGGCGATCACGTTGGCCATCAGCGACGTTACATCAGCGTCACCGGAAGCATTCGCGCCGGCGACTTCGTCAACATCGTTGAAACGATGGCCAAGTTCCAGTTCGCCGCGCCACAGACCGCTATAGTCGTAACCCAGCACCAGGAAACCGGCAGCGTCCTTGTCGAATTCAACGCTGTTGTTGAAACCGGTTCCTTCAAGGTCGGTATCGCTCGGGATGTTCAGGCCAAGCTTGCCTTCAACATAATAACCCGTGCGTTCGGTCGACTGCGCCATTGCCGCACTCGCCATGATGGCGAAAGCGCCTGCAAGCGTCGCCGTCTTGCCCAAGAAAGTCTCGCTACCGCGAACCATATTAGAATTTCCCATTCGATTTGGTTGAATTTCAAAGTGTTGTATAGCGTCTATCGGGGCTGATTGTCGATTTATCTGTGGGCAGATACGGCCCTGACCGCAACTTTGCCGCCCTATGTTGCAATGAAGTCACAGACGAAGCCGGCCGGCTGCTATTCGGCAGGCTTGTTGACCATTCCCGGCTTTGCTATATCCGCCATCACATCGCACGCATGGAAAAGAATCAGGAGTTCATTAATGAGCAAAAGCCAGGACTATAAAGTTGCCGATATCGGGCTAGCCGATTGGGGCCGCAAGGAAATCGATATCGCGGAAACTGAAATGCCGGGCTTGATGGCGTTGCGCGAGGAATATGCCGGCAAGAAGCCGCTGGCGGGTGCGCGGATCGCCGGGTGTCTTCACATGACCATTCAGACCGCCGTGCTGATCGAAACCCTGGTCGATCTCGGCGCCGAAGTGCGCTGGTCGTCCTGCAACATCTTCTCCACCCAGGACCACGCTGCAGCGGCCATCGCCGCCGCCGGCATTCCGGTCTTCGCCTGGAAGGGCATGTCGGAAGACGAATTCTGGTGGGCCATCAAGGAAACCATCACCGGGCCGGACGGCTGGGCGCTGAACATGATTCTCGATGACGGCGGCGACCTGACCAAGCTGATGCATGACGACTATCCCGACATGCTGAAGGACATTCGCGGCCTGTCGGAAGAAACCACGACCGGCGTGCACCGCCTGATCGAGATGGAACGCGACGGCACGCTGCTGACGCCGGCGATCAACGTCAACGATTCCGTCACCAAGTCGAAATTCGACAACAAGTACGGCTGCCGCGAAAGCCTTGTCGATGCGGTGCGCCGCGCGACCGACGTGATGATGGCCGGCAAGGTCGCCGTTGTCGCCGGTTACGGTGATGTCGGCAAGGGCTCGGCCGACAGCCTGCGCAATGCCGGCTGCCGGGTTCTGGTCACCGAGGCCGATCCGATCTGCGCGCTGCAGGCCGCAATGGAAGGCTACGAGGTCACCACGATGGAAGACGCCGCAAAACGTGGCGACATCTTCTGCACGGCGACGGGCAATATCGACGTCATCACCATTGATCACATGCGGGCCATGAAGGACCGGGCGATTGTCTGCAATATCGGTCACTTCGACAGCGAAATTCAGATCAACGCGCTGCGGAACTTCAAGTGGAACAACATCAAGCCGCAGGTCGATGAAATCGAATTCCCGGACGGCAAGAAACTGCTGGTTCTGGCCGAAGGCCGTCTGGTCAACCTCGGCTGCGCGACCGGCCATCCGAGCTTCGTGATGAGCGCCTCCTTCACCAACCAGGTGCTGGCGCAGATCGAGCTGTGGAAGAAACACGGCGAGTATGAAAACAAGGTCTATGTGCTGCCGAAGCACCTCGACGAAAAGGTTGCCGCCCTGCATCTGGCGAAGGTCGGCGCGCAGCTCACCACGCTCAGCAAGCAACAGGCGGACTATATCGGCGTCGGCGTCAAAGGGCCGTTCAAGCCGGAAGCCTATCGCTACTAGACCCTGCCATCACGGCCGACTGACATTTTTCGTTTAGTCATCGCGCGCCCCGGCCTATCCTGAGTACAGTGTAGTTTACGCTGAACCCTAGGAAGGGCCGGGGCCGCTGTTGTTTTGGATTATCGCATTTGTCGCAGGGCTGGCTGCGGGCGCAGGCGCGGCCACGCTGTATTTCCGCCGCAGTCCGGCTGTTCCGGCCGCGCCCGAGGTCGAGCCGCCACCGCCGAAACCGTTGCCGGAGCCCGAGCCTGAACCGGCTGCCGATCCCTCCGACGATATCGCCGTTACGACGATTCTCGATACCCTGCCGCTGCCGGTCTGGTTGCGCCGGGGTCCCGATCTTGCGGTCGCCTACTGCAATTCGGCCTGCCGGAATATTCTGCTGGATACGCCGGAAGACGGTCTGCGAAACCGCATGGACGGGCACAACCCGCCGGATCATGCGCTGTTCCATCATGTCCAACTGGCGCAGCGGGCGCTTGAAACCGGGCGCGAGCAAACCGCCAGCCAGACCGTGACGATCGGCGGCAGTCGTCGGCTTTTCGACATTGTCGAACGGCCGTTGCTGTTTTCCGATACCGACACATCCGGCGGCGACTGCACGATCGGCGTCGGCATCGACCAGACGGCGCTGGTATCCCTGCAGGACGAACTTGGCGCCCATGTCGCCGCCAACGACGCCGTGCTCGACATGATGACGGCGGCGATCGCGATTTTCGGGGCGGACCGCCGGCTGCGGTTCTACAACGCCGCCTTCCGGCAGATCTGGCGCCTCGATGCGAAGGAACTGGCCCGCGAACCGCCGCTGAATGCCGTGCTGGACCTGCTGCGCGACAAGAGGTTATTGCCGGAAATGGTTGATTTTCCTGCATTCAAGAAAGCCTGGACCGGCCGCTTCACCAGCCTTATCGAACCATTCGAGGATTTGTGGTTTCTGCCTGACGAGCGCGTTCTGCGGCTGGTGGCCAGCCCGCATCCCAGCGGCGGGCTGATTTTCACGATGGAGGATGTCACCGACAAGCTGGCGCTTGAACGGTCATACAACACCGCAACGGCGGTTCAGCGCGCCACACTGAACAACCTGCTGGAAGCGGTCGCCGTGTTCGGCAGCGACGGCAGGCTGAAACTGCACAACAGGATTTTCCGCGAGCTCTGGGGCCTGAACACCGTTGAACTTGACGGCAACCCGCATGTATCGGAACTGATCGACAAGATCGAGCGAATGCAGCCGGATGCCGGCAACTGGCCTGACTTCCGCGCCGATCTGATGAAAAAGATCACCGAACCCAGCCCCGACAGCGGCCGCATGACCGTCGGTGACGGCCGGGTTCTCGACTACGCCTTTGTGCCGTTGCCGGATGGCGATTGCCTTGCCGTCTATGTCGATGTCACCGATGCCGCACAGGTACAGAACGCCCTGATGGAACGAAACCAGGCGCTGGAACGCGCCGACCTTGTGAAGGCGCGCTTCGTTGCCTCCATGAGCTACGAATTCCGCACACCGTTGAATGCGATTATCGGCTTCGGCGAATTGCTGCGGTCGCAGATATTCGGCCCGCTCAGCGAGCGCCAGGCCGGCTATATCGACAACCAGCTTTCCGCAGCGATGATGCTGGCGGAACTGATCAACGACACACTGGATCTGGCGGCGGTTCAGGCCGGCACCATCGTCGTCGATTTCACGCCGCTGGATATCTTCGGCCTGATCGGCGATATCGCCCGCAAGGCGCGCGAACGCTGGGCCGACATGGCGGAGATCACGGTTTCCGGCGCCAGCGGATTGACAATTGCCGGCGATACCGAACGGCTGCGCCGGGCGCTGGGCTATATCGTCGCCAATGCGGTGCAGTATTCGTCGGAATCCGGCGTCATCGACCTGTCCGTTACCGAGGAAGACGGGTTTGCGGTGGTGCGGTTTGTCGATGAATTCGGCAGCCTGCCGGCCGATGACCGCGAACAGATCGTCCAGACTCTCAACACCCCGACCCATGAAACCGGCGAAGGAACAATCGGTCTGCGTCTGGCGCTGAGCCGGTCGCTGATCGAATTGCATGGCGGGTCTGTACAGGCCGATATTCCGGAAACAGGCGGGCTGAGCATTATCTGCCGGCTGCCCCTGATGAAGCAGCCGGACTGATGCAACGCGGATTGTCAGGGCCGGGCAGGTCGGCGTAAGGTCAGCGTCGGGGGCTGGTGACGGGAGCGAGTTTCGATGCCGTATCAGGATGATCAGCGATGATCAGAGCCATCGACGCCTTGATCGCCCGTTGCCATTTTCTGCAGGTCGAACCCGGTATCGCCTACAGCAGAACCCTGGAAGGCATGTTGAACCAGAAAAACGTCGCCTCTTTCAGGCGCGTCGCCTCCTGCAAGGCGGTCAATTCGCGGGTTCTTAACCGGAAAACCGATATTCTGCTGCTTGATCAT
Source organism: uncultured Flavobacteriaceae bacterium (assembly GCA_964352715.1). GTDB lineage: Bacteria > Pseudomonadota > Alphaproteobacteria > UBA8366 > Aestuariispiraceae > JAVKBW01. Next base: position 25,018 of record CAYGSU010000052.1, read on the forward strand.
GACGACGATTTTGAAGCCGCCGAAACGCTGGTACGGCGGATCCGGCGGGCCGAAATGGAAGCAGACCCTTTTCTGGCCATTTTCGCGACCCAGTCTTCCGCCAGCGAGGATACCTTGAAGAAGGAAAAACTGGCCGGTGTGGACGGCGTGCTGCTGAAGCCGTATTCGCTGGATGCCCTGTATTCGCGGATTGCCAGCGTCGCCAGCGTCGAGCGTCGGTTCGTCAACAGCAAGCATTATGTCGGCCCCGACCGCCGGGAAGAAAACCGCGAAGACACTCGATCCGTCGTGTATGGGGTGCCGAACAGGCTGGAACTGAAAATGACGGGCGATATCCCGCCCGAAGACATCCGAAAATGGCGGGTGTTCTGGCAAAAAAAGCTGGCCGAGCCGGAATATTACGACGTCTGAACGGGTCTCGGTTTATCGGATCGCTCTAGAGACGACGGCGGCGCAACAGCACATACAGCGCGCCGTCACCGCCATGTTCCCGCTGTGCGGTCATCACCGACAGGATTTTCGGGCGCAGGAACGGGTCGCCGAGCCAGATCGGCACGGCGCGTTTCAGAATACCCTGGCCCTTGCCGGTAATCACCAGAAGGCATCGTTTGTCAGCCTGGTAGGCGGTGTCGACGAACAGGGTCAGCGCCGAATGGGCGCGGGCCTGGGTCATGCCGTGCAGATCGAGCCGGCCGTCCAGCACCATCTTGCCGCGCCGCAGTCGTTCCGCCGTTCGCTTGTCGACGCCCGCACTGGCGCCGATTTCAAGCGGCGGGTGGCCGGGCGGGGCCGCCGGTGGAACATTCGCGCCGGTTTTCAGCGCCTGCAGCGATACTGTCGACGGTTTCTTCTTCTTCGCCGGTTTCTGTTCGATACGTACCGTGTCGGGCGTTTCGCCCATGACGACGCGGTTGCGGGATCTCAGCGGCGTAACGCCCTGCGTCACGCGGCTCCACAGATGGTCGTCTTCGTCGCTGTCAGACATCCCCGACAAGCAGGATATGCAGCCGGCGGGGCCCATGCGCGCCGAGATAGATTGTCTGTTCGATATCGCCGGTGCGGGACGGACCGGTGATCATGTTGACGGTGCGGGGCAGCTTGCCGTCGGGGCCGGTGCGCTTTCGGATGACATCCCAGGCGTCTTCATAGCCGCCGACGATTTCATCGGCGCGAAGGATCACCACTTCGGTTTCCGGCAGGAAGTTCAGGGTGGTCGGGCCCTCCTTGCCGGATGCCATGACCAGCGTGCCGGTTTCGGACACGCCGCAGACGGCGCGGTTCAACCCGACCTGATCGAGCCCGTCGCTTGGCCCCTCGCTGACCGTCAGCGCCGGCTGGGCCGACCAGTCGATGGCCTGCAGATCGGCCTGCGGGGCCATGCGGAAGGCGGCCGGCAGGTTTTCCTTCGTCAGATAGGAGGCGATGGCCGCCGGGGCGTCATCGAAACTGTCCAGCCGCTGCACCGTTGCCGATACGCCCTTCGCGTATTTTATGAAGCGGTCGACCATGTCCGCCGCCGTTCCCGTCGCCCGCTGCGGAACCGTTCCGCGGGCATGGCCGGCGATCCGGTCGGCGACCGCCCTTTCGCGCGCGCCGTCATCCGCAGCGACACCGAGGGAGGTTTTCACCTTGCCGAGAATATCGCTGCGCGCGCTCATTCCGCTGCTCCCGGGCCGGGTGCGCGCCGACCTTCGCGGCTCGACCACAGATCCTGGAAGGTGCGGCCGACCGGCGCCGGCAGGTCGCGGTGTTTCGTCCAGCCCTCGGCCAGCGGCAGCGATCGGAACCGGCCCTGGCCCTTGACCATGCGGAACAGCGTGCTGGCGGCAAGGCTGGTAAGCAGACGGTAAAGCCGCGGCCGGCGCGCAACGAAACCCCAGGCGGCAAGGCCGAAGCGCATGCGCGGCGGCGTCAGGTTGGTGTCGAATTCGCGCTTCCGGTAAGACCGCATCATGTCGGGCAGCGGGATCTTCATCGGGCAGACTTCGGCGCAGCGGCCGCAGAAGGTCGATGCATTGGGCAGATGGCCGGCTTCATCGACGCCGATCAGGCTGGGTGTCAGCACCGCACCCATCGGGCCGGGATAGACCCAGCCATAGGCATGACCGCCGACAGCGCCATAGACCGGGCAGTGATTCATGCAGGCGCCGCAGCGGATGCAGCGCAGCATGTGCTGGAATTCGGTGCCCAGCATGGCGGTGCGGCCGTTATCGATCAGCACGACATGATATTCCGACGGCCCGTCCAGATCGTCGGCGCGGCGCGGGCCGGTCGAGAAGGTTGTGTAAGCGGAGAGGTCCTGACCCGTCGCCGACCGCGCCAGCAACCGCAGGATTGTCGATGCGTCTTCCAGCGTCGGCACGACCTTTTCCAGCGAGGCGACCACGACATGTATCTTGCCCAACGTCTGGGTCAGGTCGCCGTTGCCTTCATTGGTGACAATGACGCTGGTGCCGGTTTCGGCGATCAGGAAATTCGCGCCGGTAATGCCGATATCGGCGACCGGGTACTTGTCGCGCAGTTCCTCGCGCGCCTCGTTGATCAGGGTTTCCGGTTCCACCAGCGGACGGTTGGGGTCGCGGTTCTTGTGCACGCGGCGAAAATCGTCGGCCACCTGTTCCTTCAGCACATGCACCGCCGGGGCGATGATGTGGCTGGGCGCTTCATGGCGAAGCTGGATGATGTATTCGCCAAGGTCGGTTTCGACAACCGTCAGGCCGGCAGCCTCCATCGCCTCGTTCAGGGCGATTTCCTCCGACACCATGCTTTTACCCTTGGTGACGGTTTTCGCGTTCTTCTGTTTTGCGAGATCAAGAATGATCCGCCGCGCTTCCGCCGCGTCGCGCGCCCAGTGGACTATACCGCCGGTTTCAACGACGCGTTTTTCGTATTCCGCGAGATAAAGGTCGAGATGCTCAAGCGTGTGATCCTTGATCGCCTTTGCCTCGTCGCGCAGGGTCTCGAATTCAGGCAGCTGCGCCTTGGCCTTGGCCCGGCGGTCGACAAAGCCGACCTTCATCGCCCCCAGCGCCTGCTGCAGGTTCTTGTTGTCCAGCGCAACGCGGGAATTTTCGGTGAATTGTCTCGACGTCGATTGCATCGTCCGTGCCTAGCCTTCCCGTTCGCCGATGGCCGGGCCGTCAGCCATGCCGGCCAGCACTTCCGCGACATGTCGTACGCGTACGCTTTTTCCTTCCCGGTGCAGCTTGCCGGCCATGTTCATCAGACAGCCCATATCGCCGGCCAGCAGCGTATCCGCGCCGGTCGCATCGATATCCGCCGTCTTGTCGCTGACCATCTTGTTGGAAATATCGGGATACTTGACGCAGAACGTGCCGCCAAAGCCGCAACAGGTTTCCGGAAAGGTCATTTCCGACAATGTTAACCCGTTGACCTTGCTTAAAAGATTGCGCGGCTGGTCCTTGATTTTCAGCTCGCGCAGGCCGGAACAGGAATCGTGATAGGTGACCGTGCCGTCATACGCGGCGTTGGTTGTCTCGACCTTCAGGACATCGCTCAGAAACGCCACAAGTTCAAACGTACGGCGGGCGAGATCGCGCGCTCTGGCCTGCCATTCCGGGTCACCCTCGAACAGCGCCGGATAGTGATGCGAGATCATGCCGGTACACGAGCCGGACGGCGCAACCACATAGTCGTACGCATCGAACGAGGTAATGATGGTTTTGGCGATCGCCTTCGTGGTGTCGGTGTCGCCGCTATTGTAGGCCGGCTGGCCGCAGCACGGCTGGTCCTTCGGCACCGAAACGATGCAGCCGTTGCGTTCCAGCAACTCGACGGCGGCGAAGCCGACGCGCGGCCGGAACATGTCGACCAGACAGGTTGCGAACAGCCCGATCTGCAGCGGGTTGGTTTTGGGGGAGGCGGAATTGGTCATACCAATAGTCTATCCTGTCCGGCATTCAACGCCAATGCCGCAGGATCATAAGAACATCCGGCGTTTCGGCAACCGGCGAATTGTGCTTCAACACCCCCGCATCAGTTCGCTTTTGACCCGGAGAAGACCATGACGGACTACGGATCCCCGCTCCATGCCGCCCTGAAAGCCGCCTGCGCCGAAGACTGGCGGCGTTATGTCACGCACCCGTTTGTCGAGGGAATGCGCGACGGAACCCTGCCGCGCGAGGCTTTTCATGCTTATCTGAAGCAGGATTACCTGTTCCTGATCCACTTCACCCGCGCCTGGTCGATGGCGGTGGTGAAATCGGACCGGATCGACGAGATGCGCGCGGCCGCATCGGTCGCCCTGTCGCTGATCGACGAGGAAATGCGGCTGCATGTCGGTATCTGCGCCGATATCGGCGTCACCGAGGCCGAACTGGGCGCGCTGACGGAAGAGCCGGAATGCCTGGCCTATACAAGGTTCGTCATCGATGCCGGGCTGAGTGGCGACCTGCTGGACCTGCTGACCGCGCTGATGCCGTGTTCGTTCGGCTATGGTGAAATCGGCCTGTCGCTGGCCCCGGCACTGACAAATGCCGCAGACCATCCCTATCGTGACTGGATCGAGGCCTATGCCGGGCCTGAATATCAGGACCCGTGCCTTGAGACGGCGCGGCTGTTCGAGCGCGTCGCCGCGCGGCTGATCGGCCCGGATTACAAGGCCTCGCCGCGCTGGCCGGATCTGTGCCGCACCTTCGCCACCGCGACACGGCTGGAAGGCGATTTCTGGTCGATGGGG